>PNJU01000006.1 GCA_013822015.1 Candidatus Puniceispirillum sp.
TTTTTGCATGGGAAAGAAAATGGAAAATCGTAAGATACGTATACGTTTAAAGGCGTTTGATCATTGGATTCTTGATCAATCAGCCAAGGAAATTTTAGAGACGGCAAGAAGGACTGGCGCAAAAGTGCGTGGACCCATCCCTCTGCCTAATACAAAAGAAGTGTTCACAACCCTTCGCGGTCCACATATTGATAAAAAGTCTCGCGAGCAGTTTGAGATCCGGACGCACAAGCGTCTTTTGGATATTTCTGATTGGTCTCCACAAACAGTGGATGCCCTGATGAAGCTCGATCTGGCCGCAGGCGTTGATGTTGAGATTAAACTCTAGGAGATACTAATGCGTACAGGTTTGATCGCACAAAAGCTCGGCATGAGTCGCGTGCTGACTCCCGAAGGGGAGCACGTTCCTCTCACCCTTCTATGGGTGGAAAATTGCCAAGTCGTCTCCGTCAAGACCCAAGATAAGCATGGCTACACAGCTGTGCAGTTGGGTGTTGGCGAGCGTAAGGCAAAGAACGTTTCAAAGGCCATGCGCGGACACTTCGGTGCCGCGAAAGTTTTGCCAAAGCGTAAGGTTGCGGAATTCCGCGTGTCCGAAGATGCACTTCTGACGCCCGGTGATGAGCTTTGCGTTTCCCACTTTTTGGCGGGGCAATTTGTTGATGTGACTGGAACCTCTAAGGGTAAGGGTTTTGCGGGTGTGATGAAGCGTCACAACTTTGGTGGTCTTCGTGCCAGCCACGGTGCTTCCATTGCCCACCGTTCCCAAGGTTCGACCGGTCAGTGTCAGGATCCAGGTAAGGTTTTCAAGGGTAAGAAAATGGCTGGTCACCTTGGTGACGAGCGCGTGACGACCCTGAACCTTGAGGTTTTTGGCGTGCAGCCCGAGAAGGGACTTATTTTGGTGCGCGGCGCAGTTCCAGGCGCAAAGGGCTCTTTTGTCCTGTTGCGTGACGCGGTCAAGCGTGCGGCTCCAAAGGATGCACCTTTCCCTGCGGCTCTTGTCGCAAAGGCCACCGCGAGTGATGCAGTTGCTGCTGCACCAACTCCAGAAGTTGAGGAATAGGTTGAATCATGAAGTGTCCCATTGTAAATTTAGAAAATAAGAAGGTTGGTGACGTGACCTTGGAAGCAGGCGTGTTTGGCTTGCCCAAGCGTGCAGACATTCTGGCACGTATGGTCAATTATCAACTTGCAAAACGCCGTCAGGGTACCCATAAGACGAAGGGGATCTCCGATGTCAGCGGTACAACTAAGAAGCCATGGAAGCAAAAGGGCACGGGTCGTGCTCGTGCAGGCTCCCTACGCGCACCTCAAATGCGTGGCGGTGGTATCGTGTTCGGTCCCGTTGTTCGCTCACATGCCCATGACCTTCCCAAGAAGGTGCGTGCACTGGCCCTTAAGACTGCTCTGTCGGTCAAGGCTCAGGAAGGTTCTCTCATTGTTCTTGAGAATCTTGAGGCTGGTACGAACAAGACAGCAGCGCTGCGCGACAAGCTCTCCAAGATGGGGATTACATCTGCCCTCGTCATCGGTGGCGCCGCGCTACCTGAGGACTTTGTTCGCGCCGCACGCAACATTCCTTTGGTGGATGTGCTGCCTTTGCAAGGTATCAATGTGTATGACATTCTGCGTCGTCGCACTCTCGTGTTGACACAGGACGCAGTGAAAAGTTTGGAAGAGAGGTTAGCATGAGTGGTCGTCGCTATCTAAAGCATAACACCATTTCGGCCGAGAGAGCCTACAGTGTTATTCAGGCTCCCGTGGTGACTGAAAAGTCAACCCTCGTATCCCAAGACAGCCAGTTTGTCTTCAATGTCGTGCCCAGTGCGACGAAGTACGAGATTGCCAAGGCTGTGGAGATGATTTTCCGCGTGAAGGTTGTGGGTGTGAACATCCAGAATCGTCCTGGCAAGGTCAAGCGTTTTAGAGGTCGTATTGGTAAAAGGCCTGATCAGAAGAGGGCTTTCGTGCGCCTCGAGAAGGGTCAGACCATTGATATGGGAGCAGGGCTGTAAAAATGGCACTTAAATATTTTAAACCCACAACCCCGGGTCAACGACAGCTGGTTCTCGTGGACCGCTCTGACCTCTGGAAGGGTAAGCCTGTTAAGGAGCTGACCGAGGGTCTGTCCGCGGCAGGTGGTCGTAACAACAACGGTCGCATTACTGTGCGTCACCGTGGTGGTGCTCACAAACGCCGCTACCGTTTCGTGGACTTTAAGCGCGTGAAGGACGATGTATGGGCAACAGTGGAGCGTATTGAGTACGATCCCAACCGTACGGCGTTCATCGCGCTCATTAAGTACGACGATGGTGAGCTGTCCTATATCCTGGCTCCCCAGCGCTTGGCCGTTGGTGATAAGATCATCTCTGGTGTGAGCTGTGACGTGAAGGTTGGCAATGCCATGCCTCTCAAGAACATTCTTGTGGGTACCATTGTACACAACGTTGAGATGAAGCCTCGCAAGGGTGGTCAGTTGGCCCGCTCCGCTGGTAACTACGCGCAAATCGTAGGCCGCGACGCTGGATACGTTCAGCTGCGTTTGTCCTCCGGTGAGCTGCGCATTGTGTCCGGAGAGTGCCGTGCAACCATTGGTGCGGTGTCAAACCCAGACCAAAAGAACGTAAGCCTTGGTAAGGCAGGTCGTTCACGTTGGCTCGGTATCCGTCCAACGGTGCGTGGTGTGGCCATGAACCCTGTCGATCACCCACACGGTGGTGGTGAAGGTAAAACGTCCGGTGGTCGTCACCCAGTGTCACCATGGGGTGTGCCAACGAAGGGTAAAAAGACCCGCAGTCGAAAGAATCCGAGTGATAAGTTTATCATTCGTAGGCGTGCGAAGAAGTAAGGGGTAAGACCATTGACTAGATCAGTATGGAAAGGGCCTTTTGTGGATGGTTATCTCCTCAAGAAGGCAGAAGCTGCCCACGAAGGTGGACGAAAGGATGTCATTAAGACGTGGTCTCGCAGATCGACCATCCTTCCGCAGTTTGTTGGCTTGACTTTTGGTGTGCATAACGGGCATAAGTTTATACCAGTGTATGTAACTGAAGAAATGATTGGCCAAAAGTTCGGCGAGTTTGCACCCACGCGCACCTATTACGGGCATGGCGTGGATAAGAAGGCAAAGAGAGGTTAGTGATGAGCAAGAAATCTGCTCCAAGAAGGCTAGCGACAAATGAAGCCAGTGCCAAGTTAGGCACTGTGCGCATCAGCCCCCAAAAGCTGAATTTGATCGCACAAATGATTCGTGGCCAAGATGTGGCAAAGGCTCTGAGCTCATTGGAGTTCAGCCCTAAGCGTATTGCAAAGGATGTACATAAGCTTCTTATGTCTGCTGTTGCCAATGCTGAGAACAACCATGGTTTGGATTTGGACCGTTTGGTTGTGGCCGAGGCTTATGTTGGAAAAAGTTTTGTGATGAAGCGTTTTATGCCCCGCGCAAGGGGTCGTGGTGCGCGTATCTTCAAGCCCTTTAGCTGCATGGAGATCATTGTTCGTGAAGAAGGGGGAGCCGCGTAATGGGTCAAAAAGTTAAACCAATCGGTTTGCGCCTTGGCATTAACCGTACATGGGACTCACGTTGGTTTGCGTCTCGCTCTAAGGATTACGGAGCGCTGCTCATTGAAGATCTAAGGCTGCGTGAGTACATTTCAAAGCGCTTGGCACCCGCTGGGATCTCCAAGGTTGTGATCGAGCGTCCAGCCAAGAAGGCCATTGTAACGATCTACAGTGCGCGCCCCGGTATCATTATCGGTAAGAAGGGTGCGGACATCGAGAAGCTGAAGCAAGATTTGGCAAAGCGCGTGAGCGGAGAGCTCAGCCTCAACATCGTTGAAGTGCGTAAGCCTGAGCTTGATGCGCAACTCGTTGCTGAGAACATTGCAGACCAAATCAAGCGCCGTGGAAGCTATCGCCGCGCCATGAAGCGTGCGATGCAAGCGACTCTCAAGATGGGTGCTCAAGGTGTGCGTGTGGCCGTATCTGGCCGTTTGGCGGGCGCTGAAATTGCGCGCGTTGAAGAGTACCGCGAGGGACGTGTTCCGCTCCACACATTGCGTGCGGACATTGACTATGGCTTTGCTGGGGCCTTCACAACTTATGGTGTGACAGGTGTAAAGGTTTGGATTTTCCGTGGTGAGATCCTGGCCCATGATCCCATGGCAACGGAAAAGCGTGCCGTTGCAAGGCAAGCTTCCAGATAAGTCAGGAAAGTAGGAAAAGAAAATGTTAACTCCTAAGAGAACAAAGTTCAGAAAGGCCCACAAGGGACGCATCCATGGAAATGCGACGGCTGGCGTAAGTCTTAACTTTGGTGACTTTGGCCTGAAGGCTCTTGAGCCTTGCCGTATTACGGCCCGCCAAATTGAGGCAGCCAGGCGTGCAATCACACGTCACATGCGCCGTGCTGGCCGCGTGTGGATCCGTATTTTTCCCGATGTACCGGTCAGCAGCAAGCCTGCGGAAGTACGTATGGGAAGCGGTAAGGGCTCAACGGACTACTGGGCCTGCCGTGTAAAGCCAGGTCGTATCATGTTTGAGCTCGGTGGTGTTCCCGCTGAACTCGCCCGTGAGGCCTTCGATTTGGCAGCGGCAAAGCTCCCCATTAAGACAAAATTTGTCGCACGTTTTGGATCCGAGGAATAGGATGATGAAGTTAGAAGAATTAAGAGGACAAACTGCTCAGCAGCTGACCCAACGCCTCCTTGAGCTTAAGCGTGAGATCATGAATCTTCGTTTTCAGAAGGTTGCTGGTGAGCTTGCGTCAAGTGCACGTTTTCGCAGTGCGCGTCGTGAGATCGCCCGCATTAAGACCATTATGAACGAAGCCGCTAAGGCTCAATAAGTTAAGGAGTGAGTGTAAATGCCACGCAGGGTTTTACAAGGGGTTGTCGCAAGCGATGTATGTGATAAAACGGTGACTGTACTCGTACAGCGTCGTTTGATGCACCCTGTATATAAGAAGTTCATTACGCGCTCAAAGCGTTATGCGGCGCATGATGAGAACAACACCTTCAAAAAGGGTGATACAGTTCGCATCATTGAGTGCCGTCCCATTTCCAAGCGTAAGCGCTGGGAAGTGGTGTTAGACGCGTAACAACGGATAGGAACAAGTCATGATTAGAGAGCAAACAAACTTGATGGTCGCCGATAACTCCGGCGCGCGTCGTGTTCAGTGCATTCGTGTCCTTGGTGGGTCTAAAAAACGTACAGCGGCGGTGGGTGATATCATCGTTGTTGCCATCAAAGACGCTCTTCCCGATCGTAAGGTCAAGAAGGGCCAAGTCCACAAGGCAGTTATCGTACGCACCAAGAAGGGTGTACGTCGTACGGACGGAACAGAAATCCGTTTCGATACAAACGCAGCTGTGTTGATTAACAACAACAACGAGCCCATGGGAACCCGTATTTTCGGCCCTGTGGTACGTGAGCTGCGTGCAAAGAATTTTATGAAGATCATTTCCCTAGCGCCGGAGGTCCTTTAAGATCATGGTCAAGTTGCATGTGAAAAAAGGGGACACAGTCGTTGTAGTCTCCGGTAAGGACAAAGGTAAGGTCGGTGAGATTTTGTCTGTGGACAAAAAAGAGATGCGAGTGCTTGTTAAGGACGTCAACATTGTGAAGCGTCACCTCAAGCCCTCTGCAACCTCCGCTGGAGGTGTTGTGTCGTCTGAGCGTTCGATTCACGTCTCCAATGTGATGCACGTTGATCCGAAGACCAAGGCGCCAACTCGGGTAGGATTTCAGATTTTGGAAGACGGCCGCAAGGTTCGTGTTGCAAAGAAGTCCGGCGAACAGATTGATAACTGAAAGTAAAAATCATGGCACGGCTTAAAGAGCATTATGAAAAAGTTGTAGCGCCTGATCTCGTGAAGCAGTTCGGTTATAAAAATAACATGGAAGTGCCTCGCATTGAGAAGGTAGTGCTAAACATGGGTTGTGGTGATGCGGTTCAGGACAAGAAGCTCCTGGAAGCAGCCTTGGAAGAGCTTGGACTCATTGCGGGTCAAAAGCCTGTTTCCACAAAGGCCACAAAGTCTATTGCAGGTTTTAAATTGCGTGAAGGCATGCCCATCGGCGCAAAGGTAACCCTGCGAAAGAAGCAGATGTACGAGTTTTTGGACCGTCTGATTACCATCGCGATGCCACGTATTCGTGACTTCCGCGGTGTGTCTTCCAAGTGGTTCGATGGACAGGGAAATTTCTCCATGGGTATCAAGGAGCATATCATTTTCCCCGAAATCAACTACGACAAGGTTGCTAAAGTCCGTGGTCTTAACGTTGTGATTGTCACATCAGCAAAGACCAATGATGAAGCGTGTGCCCTCCTTAAGGGCTTCAACATGCCCTTTACGAGGTAATAGACATGGCCAAGAAAAGTTCCATTGAGAAAAACGAACGCCGCCGCGATCTATCAAATCGCCACAGCGCGCGCCGTGCTGCCTTGAAGGCGCAGGTGTATAACCGCGAGGCTCCAGCTGAAGACCGCTTCCAAGCTGTTTTGAAGCTCGCTGCCATGCCACGCAACGGCGCACGCATTCGTGTGCGTAACCGTTGCGAGCTGACAGGGCGTCCACGCGGTTATTATCGCAAGTTTAGAATGTCACGTATCGCCTTTAGGGATTTGTCCTCCATGGGACTGATTCCAGGTGTGACTAAGGCAAGCTGGTAGGATAGAACAATGAGTATGACAGATCCCATTGCTGATCTCTTGACGCGTATTCGCAACGGTCAGCGCAATCGGTTTGAGGAAGTATCCTCTCCGGTTTCCAAGGTGCGCCTTGCCATCCTAGATGTGCTTAAGCGCGAAGGTTACATTCGTGGCTATCAGACGAAGCAAGCGGAAGGCAAGTCCTTCCCAGAGGTAACAGTTTCCCTGAAGTATGACGCGGGTCAGCCCGTGATTCAGGAAATCAAGCGTATCTCCAAGCCTGGTCGCCGCGTGTACGCAAGCATTGACAAGCTCCCCCGTGTAAAGGGTGGTCTTGGTATCAGCATCCTCACAACCTCTAAGGGTGTGATGTCTGACGCTGAAGCCAGGTCCCAACACGTGGGCGGCGAAGTCATTTGTCAGGTATTCTAAGCAGGAAGAAAAACAATGTCTCGAGTAGGAAAAAAACCCGTTGAGATTCCAGCAGGCGTAGAATGCGCCATTAACGCTGGTGTTTTCTCTGCAAAGGGTAAAAACGGTCAGCTCACAGCGCCCATTTCAGGTGATGTGCTTGTGACCATTGAAAATAACAAGGTCATGGTTGAGCCCAATGGCGCGTCTAAGAAGGCGCGTTCCATGTGGGGCACAACACAGCGTCTTGTCAGCAACATCGTACGCGGCGTGAATGACGGTTTCGTCAAGCGCCTGGAAATCATCGGTGTGGGTTATCGTGCGTCCGTCCAGGGCAAAGATCTTGTGCTGCAGCTCGGCTACAGCCACGATGTGGTTTACCCAATCCCTTCAGGCATTTCCATTGCGTGTGAAAAGCCCACCTCCATTGAGGTGAAGGGTGCAGTTTGCCAACAAGTTGGACAAGTGGCTGCTGAGATTCGCTCTTTCCGTCCACCAGAGCCTTATAAGGGCAAGGGTGTACGTTATGAGGGTGAGTGGATTTTGCGTAAGGAAGGTAAGAAGAAGTAACCATGCTCACAGGAAATGATAGATATTTACGTCGTCAAAAGCGCACAAGAGCGCGCTTGGCGGCTAGCCGTGGGGATCGTCTGCGTCTGAGCGTGCATCGCTCCAACGGGCATATTTATGCTCAGTTGATCGATGATGCAACGCGTTCAACGAAGGTTGCTGCGTCGAGCCTCGAGAAGGATCTGCGCACCGCCCTCAAGTCTGGTGGAAACATAGAAGCTGCTGCAAAGGTGGGTGCACTCATCGCGCAGCGCGCCGTAAAGGCTGGCTTCAAGAGTGTTGTCTTCGATCGTGGTTCGTACTTGTACCATGGCCGTGTGAAGGCATTGGCCGAGGCAGCACGTGAGAATGGATTGGAGTTTTAACAATGGCAAGACCTAACCCAAAAGAGCGTGAGAAAGAGTCTGAGTTCATTGAGAAGCTCGTGACAATTCGCCGTGTGGCAAAAGTTGTGAAGGGCGGTCGCCGCTTTTCCTTCTCCGCCGTTGTTGTTGTTGGTGATGGTAAGGGCCGTGTGGGTTATGCCACAGGTAAGGCCCGGGAAGTGCCTGACGCTGTGACTAAGGCAACGCAAGCTGCAAAGCGCAACTTGATGCGTATTCCTTTGAAGGAAGGCCGTACACTTCACCACGACGTGAATGGCCGTGCCGGCGCGGGTCGCGTGATTTTGCGCGCGGCGCCAGCGGGTACAGGAATTATCGCAGGTGGTCCAATGCGTGCGGTTTTTGAGGTTCTCGGGATCCATGACGTTGTCAGCAAGTCCCAAGGTACCAACAACCCACTGAACATGGTGCGTGCAACCCTTGATGCGCTTTCTCGCATGAGCTCACCACGCCAGATTGCTGCTAAGCGCAGCAAGAAGGTGTCCGAGATTCTGGGTCGCCGTGAAGAGGCTGGAGAGGTAGCAAATGCCTAAAGCAGAAACAAAAAAAACAGTGACTGTGACGCAGATTGCCAGCGCCATTCGTCGTAAAGAGTACCAAACCCAGACCCTTATTGGTTTGGGCTTGAACAAGTTGCACCGTACGCGCACACTGGAAGATACACCAGCTGTGCGTGGTATGATCACACGTGTGCGTCACTTGCTGCGTGTTGAGGGTGAGGAGTAAGCTATGAAGTTGAATGAAATCAGAGATAATCTGGGCGCCAGACAAGACCGCATGCGTGTGGGTCGTGGCGAAGGTTCTGGTAAAGGTAAGACTTGCGGCAGCGGTCAAAAGGGTCAAAAGTCCCGTACAGGCGTTGCGCTCAAGGGCTTTGAAGGTGGTCAAAACCCTCTTTACAGGCGTTTGCCAAAGCGTGGCTTCTCCAACGTGATGTTTGCAACAAACTTTACGGTGATCAATTTGGGTCAGCTCCAAGCTGCCATTGAAGCCAAAAAGATTGATGCATCCAAAACCATTAACCACGACGTGCTCGTAGGTGCCGGTCTTATCAAGGGAACAGCGCCTGCCCTGAAGCTTCTTGCAAAGGGTGAACTTAAGCAAGCTGTCAACATTGAAGTGGCAAAAGCTTCAAAGACAGCGTGTGACATGGTTGAAAAGCTTAAGGGGTCTGTCACCATCGCGTGACAACCCCCCTTCATCTGGGAGTAATCAATGGCATCGGCCGCAGAGCAGCTTGCTGCAAATTTTAGTTTTAAAGCCTTTTCAAAGGCGGAAAATCTTAAGAAGCGTTTGTGGTTTACGCTTTTTGCACTCCTCGTGTATCGCTTCGGCACGTTTTTGCCCTTACCGGGCATTGACGCCGAAGTGATGCATCAACTGGCGAGTCAAAATGCCTCAGGCGTTCTGGGTATCTTTGACAAGTTTACGGGTGGTGCCCTTGGGCGAATGACCATCTTTGCGTTGGGTGTGATGCCCTACATTTCCGCAAGCATTATCGTTCAACTCATGACAGCCGTCAGTCCTCAACTTGAGGCTATCAAGAAAGAGGGCGAGTCAGGGCGCAAGAAGCTTAATCAGTATACCCGTTTTCTGACTGTCGCATTGGCCATTGTTCAGAGCTGGGGTATCTTGACGGGGCTTGTGAACATGCCCCATTCCCCGGTTATTAACCCTGGTACCCTCTTTATGATTGCAGGTGTTGTATCCCTAACGGGGGGCACACTTTTCCTCATGTGGCTCGGTGAGCAGATTACAGCCAGAGGTGTGGGTAACGGTGTTTCCCTCATCATCTTTGCGGGTATCGTCGCAAACCTTCCCATGGCCATTGACCGGACTATGGAACTGGGGCGTACGGGGTCTCTCTCTCCGGTGATGATCGCACTTATTCTGACCATGCTTGTGGCAGCCATCTTGTTCATTGTATACATGGAGCGTGCCCAGCGCCGCGTCATGATTCAATATCCAAAGCGTCAGGTTGGTATGAAGGTTTATGGTGGTGAGTCTTCTCATCTGCCCATGAAGCTGAATATCTCCGGCGTGATCCCTCCCATCTTTGCGGGATCTCTCTTGGGTGTTCCTGTAACCATTGCCACCCTAGGTAATGCAGGCGGCGATCCAGACAGCTTCCTTGGTACCCTTCTTCTTTATATGGGTGCGGGTAAGCCTCTTCACATGGCGCTTTACATCTTCCTGATCGTGTTCTTCGCGTTCTTCTATACGGCTGTGGTCTTCAATCCAACGGAGACAGCTGAGAACCTGAAGAAGAATGGTGCCATCGTGCCCGGACATCGTCCAGGAAAGAACACGGCAGACCATTTGGACTACATCATTACCCGTCTCACAGTTGTAGGTGCTGCCTATTTGGCTCTGATCTGTGTGCTTCCTGAGTACATGATTGCCAAGTATTCCATCCCTTTCTACCTGGGTGGTACAAGCTTGCTTATCGTTGTCAGCGTTGGTGTGGATACCATTACACAAATCCAGACCCATCTTTTGGCGCATCAGTACGAAGGTCTGATCCGTAAACAAAAAGATCGTAAAGGAAAAGAGCGGTGAACATAATTCTTCTAGGTCCTCCAGGTTCAGGTAAGGGAACGCAGGCACAACTCTTGTCTGCAACCTATGGTCTCAAGCACATCAGCACTGGCGACTTGTTCAGGGCTGAGATTGCATCGGGATCACCTCTCGGGCAGGAGATCAAGGAGATTGTGGAGCGTGGTGATCTGCCAGCAGACAGTATCGCCATCGCACTCATCGAAAAAGAAATTGAGGCCTCTGGTCAAAAGCTGATTCTGGACGGATTTCCCCGTACAGTGGCACAAGCCCAGGCCCTTGATAAGTTGATTGCACGGGGCGTCTTCGAGGTGCCCCATGTGATTATGCTTGAAGTTGATGAGGCCCTTTTAGTTGAGCGCCTCACCAATCGCTGGATGTGCTCACAGTGTGGCGCCACCTACAGCCCTTGGCGTTTGCCCGTGAAGGAAGGTGTGTGCGACCGTTGTGGAGCGACGACTTTTGAGAAACGTAAAGATGACGAGGAAGAGGCAGTCAAGCATCGCCTGCGTGTCTACCATGAAAAGACAGCACCCGTTGTTGCGTACTATGCAGATAAAGGGCACCTTCACCGCGTGAATGGCGCCATGAGTTTGCAAGAAGTTGAAGCGCAGTTTGTGCGCTTTTTGGGAAAGGGGGAAGAACCCCAGGTGAAAACACACTCTTCCCACTAAAGAAGGTATTGACGGCTGGGTCCCTTTTTAGGTAAGGTTCCGCAGCGGTTTTGTTATTAATTGGACGTTAAGGAGTAGAATGTGGCTCGTATAGGTGGAGTCAACTTGCCAGCGCGTAAGCGAGTGGTTGTTGGGCTAACATATATTTTTGGTATTGGGCGTCACGCATCTGAGCAGATCTTGTCTGCTCTTGAGATCTCCCAAGATAGGCGTGTGAATGATCTTTCTGACGATGAGATCCTCAAGATTCGTGAACATATTGACCAGAATTACACAACTGAGGGTGATTTGCGTCGTGAAGTGTCCATGAACATCAAGCGCTTGACAGATCTTGGATGCTATCGTGGTTTGCGCCACCGTAAGCGTCTGCCCGTGCGTGGTCAGCGTACACACACCAATGCGCGTACGCGTCGTGGTCGTGCTGTGGCCATTGCTGGTAAGAAGAAGTAAGAAAAGGTAGGAAGCAAGAACAATGGCAAAAGCTCCAGTTCAAAAGTTGCGTCGTCGTGAGCGTAAGAATGTCACAACAGGCATTGCGCACATTCGCTCCACATTTAACAACACCCTTGTGACCATCACTGACACAAACGGAAACACGATTTCCTGGAGTGCAGCTGGCGCGTGTGGTTTCAAGAACTCCCGTAAGTCTACGCCCTATGCGGCGCAGCTTGCTGCAGAAGATGCAGGCAAGAAGGCGCAAGAGCATGGCATGCGTGTGCTTGAGGTTGAGGTTTTGGGCCCAGGGTCCGGACGTGAATCCGCACTGCGTGCGCTTCAGTCCTGTGGCTTCACCATCACGTCCATTCGTGATGTGTCCCCCATTCCACATAATGGATGCCGCCCATCTAAGCGTCGTCGCGTCTAAGAAAAGCTAGGAAAACTGAGAGGATCGCCCGTGTTACAAAAGAATTGGCAGGCCTTGATAAAGCCCTATAAGCTTGGTGTGAGTTCTCGCGCTGATGCAAATCGTAGTGCTACGGTTGTTGCAGAACCCCTCGAGAGAGGTTTTGGAAACACCCTTGGTAATGCGCTGCGCCGCGTCCTCTTGTCCTCGCTTCAAGGCTCGGCCATCGTTGGCATCAAGATTGATGGTGTTCAGCATGAGTTGTCCCCTGTGGCAGGCGTGCGTGAAGACGTCACTGATATCGTCTTGAACTTGAAGATGGTTCCTGTTGCGTCCACATCTGATTATGTGAAGAAGGTTTCACTCACCGCCAAGGGGCCTTGTGTTGTGACGTCCGCCATGATCCAAGAGACCGCAGATGTGCGTGTCCTTGACAAGGAAGTCGTCATTTGCCACCTGGATGCAGGTTCCGAGCTCAAGATGGAAGTGTCCGTCGGTCGTGGTAAGGGTTACATCCCAGCATCGAAGCTGCGAACAGAGGACGATCCCATTGGTTACATTCCCATTGACGCGCTTTTCAGTCCCGTGAGCAAGGTAGCTTACCGCATCGAGAACGCCCGCGTGGGACAAGTGACAGACTATGATAAGCTGATTCTGGACGTAGAGACCAATGGTGCAGTGTCCCCTAAGGAAGCAGTTGCCCTGGCAGCTCGTATCCTTCAAGATCAACTGGCTCAGTTCATTACCTTTGAGGAGCCACAAGAAGAGGCTGCTTCTGAGGTGCGTGGGGATCTACCTTTCAACAGGAATCTGCTGCGTAAGGTCGATGAGCTAGAGCTTAGTGTCCGTTCTGCAAACTGCTTGAAGAACGAAAACATTGTCTATATTGGTGATTTGGTTCAAAAGTCTGAGAATGATCTTTTGCGCACACCAAACTTCGGACGTAAGTCCCTGAATGAAATTCGTGAAGTTCTGGGGCGTATGGGCTTAGAGCTTGGTATTCCAGTTGAGGGTTGGCCTCCAGAGAATATCGAGGACCTTGCTCGCAAAGTAGATGAACCCTATTAATAAGTTATAAGAAAGTAAGTGGAGTATTCCCATGAGACACCGTATTGCTGGACGTAAGTTTTCCAGAACAACAAGTCAAAGACGCGCTCTTTTGTCTGGTCTTGCTTTTTCCCTTTTGGATAAAGAGCAAATCAAGACAACTCTGCCAAAGGCAAAGGACCTGCGTCCCTATGTAGAGAAGCTAATCACACTGGGTAAGGATGGCAGCCTGTCTGCACGCCGCCGCTTGGTGGGTATCCTTCACAGCGAGACCTTGGCAAGCAAGCTGATTGATAGCATTGCGCCTCGTTATAAAGAGCGTAACGGTGGTTATACACGCATCATCAAAGCTGGCTTTCGCTATGGTGATCTGGCCCCTATGGCCGTGATTGAGCTTTTGGACCGCGATCCATCCGCAAAGGCAAACCCTCAGGCAGCCGTCGAGGTCGAAGCCGAGGTGGCTACGTCCTAAGACAGCACTGTTTCAAAAGGGGCTGATGGGGAAACCCTTCAGCCCTTTTTTTTTAAAATAAATCACTACGTTGTATCCCATGGGAAGGGGACTCTGACATGTTGCACTTTAAGGACGTGACCCTGCGTTTGGGCGGAAAACCTCTTCTTGAGGGGGTAAGCTTTCACCTGCCCAAGGGCCACCGCGGCGGTCTTGTGGGACGTAACGGGGCAGGGAAGACATCTCTATTTAAGTTGATCACGCAGGAATACCATCCTGACAGTGGCGACGTTCAGCGCCCTAAGCATGCCTCCCTGGGGCTTGTGGCTCAGGAGATTGTCTCTGGCCTTGATCTGACTGTCCTGGCGTTTGTTTTGGCGGCAGACACCGAGCGTGCGCGTCTTTTGGAAGAAGCCGCCACCGAAAGTGATCCCGACGCGCTGGGTCATATCCACGAGCGTCTTCTGGCTATTTCCGCCTATGACGCAGAAGCCAGAGCCGCAAAGATTCTCCTGGGGCTTGGCTTCCCCCATGGGGCTCAGCATAAGTCCATGCGAGACTTCTCAGGAGGGTGGCGTATGCGTGTGGCCCTGGCGTGCGCACTTTTTCTTGAGCCTGATTTGCTGCTTCTCGACGAGCCCACCAACCACTTGGACTTGGAGGCAAGTCTTTGGCTGGAAGGATATCTGCGCAGCTACCCGCGCACCATATTCCTCATCAGCCATGACCGCACATTTCTCAACGCTGTTTGCGACCGCATCTATCACCTGGAAGGCAAGCGTATTACCTTTTACAACGGTGACTTTGACTTTTTTGAAAAGACACGCCGGGAACGCCTGGCCCTTATTGAGGCAGAGCGCACAAAGCAAGACGCTGCGCGCGCCCACATGCAAAAATTTATCGATCGTTTTCGCTCTAAAAGCTCAAAGGCGCGCCAGGTTCAATCCCGTATCAAGCAGCTCTCCAAGTTTGAGCCGCTTTCCACCATGGATGAGGATCCTTTGATGGCGCTCAGTTTCCCGGAGCCCACCCAGCTAGCTCCCCCCCTGATGACCCTTGATAATGTCAGTGTTGGGTACGGGGGACCCATGATCCTCAAGCGCCTGAATCAGCGCCTGGATCCACAGGACCGTATTGCGCTTCTGGGTGCCAACGGCAATGGTAAGACGACCTTTGCAAAGCTCTTGGCGGGTGTTTTGGATCCCTCCCAAGGACAGATCACACGCGCGCACAAGATCACCGTCGGGTACTATCACCAGCACCAGGTGGAGAGCCTGAGGTTGGATCACACAGCCTTTGATCACATGGCAGATCTCATGCGCGGGACGCCGGAGTCTAAAATTCGTGCGCGCTTGGGTCGCTTTGGTTTTCCAGGGGACAAGGCAGACGTGAAGGTGGAAAAGCTTTCCGGGGGCGAGAAGGCGCGTCTTAATTTTGCGCTCATCTCCTTTGCAGCGCCCCAAATCCTGATCCTGGACGAGCCGACCAACCACCTGGACATCGAAACCCGTGAGTCTTTGATCTTTGCCCTCAACGCCTACGAGGGCGCGGTGATTCTCATTACCCACGACTGGCATCTTTTAGAGATGACGGCAGATCAAATTTGGGTGGCAAAGGACCAGACCATCATTCCTTTTGAGGGCACCCTAGAGGATTATAAACGTGAAGTGATGGGGCCATCAGGCAGGTCGGAGGCGAGAGCTGCCAAAGCTGACACCCTGTCTAAAAGCCGCGCCGACGAGATTCGCGAGAAAAAGCAGGCCAAAAAGAAGAAGGCACCAGCACCCGCGCCAAAAAAGAAAAAGAAGTGACCCCGCACGCGCAGAAAAAACTGTCTTTTTGACCACCGATCGTGTAGAAAAGCGGTGGGGTCACTTAAGTCATAAAATCTGTGTCACAGTCAATTCCGGAATTTGGAAAGGTTCGCGCGTTCCTTTGGCCAATCCGCTCTAGTGAGGCAAAGAAGTTCTTGCCCATTAGTCTCATCATGTTTTTTACCATCTTCAATTACACCGTTCTTCGTAACTCCAAAGACGCCTTTATTATGACGGAGGCGGGGGCTGAAGTTCTTCCGTTCCTCAAGGGCGGTGTGGTGCTTCCGTGCTCACTTCTTTTGGTGGCAGCCTATACAAAACTTGCAAATAACCTCTCCCGAGAACGCCTCTACTATGTGGTTGTCCTCTTTTTCTTGAGCTTCTTTGCCCTCTTTGGAGCGATTTTACACCCCTACCGTGATGCGGTTCAAATGTCAGGCGAGACCATTGCCCACTTCAAGACCGCTTACCCCCACCTCCAACACATCTTTCCACTTTTTGGGGTGTGGATTTACACGGCCTTTTATGTCTTTGCTGAGCTCTGGGGCGCGGTTGTCTTAAACCTGTCCTTTTGGCAGTTCGCCAATGAGGTGACACGCACCGTTGAGGCCAAGCGCTTTTACTCCATGTTCGGTTTTATCGGCCACTTGGCCCTGATTGCGGCGGGATATACCGTGGGCGAAAACTGTAAATTCGATGAGGGCACCATGTCCTGTGAGGGGTATGTGCGAGCAACCGTGACCGTGGTGCTCATCGCGGGCGTGATGATGCTGAGCCTTTATTACTGGCTGCACCGGGCTGTTTTGACGGATCCAAAGTACTACGAAGGTGCGGGGCAGCTTGTGAAGGGTGAGTCGCGTAAGTTAAAGCTGAGCTTGATGCAAAGCATTCGCTACATCCTGTCATCTCCGTACCTCGGCCTTATCGCGACCCTTGTCTTCAGCTACGCCTTTACCATGAACCTGCTTGGCATCATGTGGAAGAAGCAGCTGTCTATTCAGTATCCCACCACAAGTGCATACGCATCCTTCATGGGCAGCTTTTCCATCTATACGGGCATCACCACCGTGACGGTGATCTTCTTCTTCAAGGGAATTGTGAGCCGTTTTGGTTGGCGCGCGGGGGCCCTGGCCACACCCATTATTCTGTTTATCACCGCCGTGGCCTTCTTCTCGTTCCTGTTCTTTAAAGCGCAGCTGACTCCCTTCATGTCCCTCATGGGCACAACGCCACTGATGATGGCGGTGCTTGTCAGTACGCTGCAGCAGCTCCTGAGCAAAAGTGCCAAGTACTCTCTTTTTGATCCCACAAAGGAAATGGCCTACATTCCCCTGGATCAAGAGCTTAAAATCAAAGGCAAGGCTGCAGTTGATGTGACCGTTCACCAGTTTGGAAAAGCCGCCGGAGGATACGTCTCCGGCCTGCTTCTTGTGGTGCTAGCGGCGGCTGACCTGATGGTTATTGCCCCGTATCTTGCGGTGGTAATTCTGGTGGCGATTGTTCTTTGGTTTGCGGCTGTGAAGGCCTTGAACAAGATGTATCACATTCAGTTGGCGAAGCTGGATCCTGGGGCACCTGCTCGGGCGTAATGCTTGGCGGAGCCGAGTAAGGTTGAGGAACATAGGGTGTGCCGTACGCCATGGGCCAGCTTTGGCCTAGGCTGTGCGGCGCAGGCGTGGTTGGCCACTGGGGCGGTTGTGCATAATAAGGTGCGCTGTACCCCGTGGGGATCCCGTATCCCTGGGGTGCTGGTGTGCTGCTGGGAGGCGTCCAATAGGGTTGGGGCGCAGGGTAGTACGGGCTAGGCGCGTAACCTGGGTGCGCCGCCTGCACAGAAGGCGTGGGTGAATAGGGCGTTGGCGACTTACTCAGGTGAGGCGGCGGCGCGGGATCCGCGTGCAGTCCCCAGCTCCCCGCCATGTCCGGCCCTTTGCGAATCTGAACGGGGGATGAGATTGGCATACCAGAGGCGCGCCGGACTGTCTCCAAGCCAGTTTTACGCTTTTCAGCTTCGAAAATACTCGTGCAAGCAAGTGTTGTATCTTTGATAATGGAAACTTCCACGATATCACCTACCTGTATATTGCTGGCCTTGAGTGTCTCAATAAACGTCGGAATGGGATAGGCCTCCCACATGGCAGGGCTGCGCCCCAAACCCGCCACGAGTCCTTTGACGAAATAACCATTGAGCACCTTTCCCTCTATCGAGGCGTAGGAATGATATCCACGTCGTTTAAGGGCCTCCAAGACCTTCCTGTGCTCAAGGATAATGTTATCAATGCTATGCAATCGGCAGTAGAGAGCTGCAGCGGTATCAGTGATCACGAGTTCCGTGCGCTCAATAGACCCCTTTTCTTCCCAGAATGTGAGAATGGTGCGCACGAGCGTGGGAGATTCTCCCACAAAGCATGCTCCTGCCGCGCGAAGAGTATTGCCCAAGGGCCCATAAAGGCCAATGTCCTTGGGAGAAGTTCCCTCATTGGGGGTTCGTAAGTACTCACCAGCTGAGCGCAGGCCGGCGCCTATGCCCCAGGACATGGACTCTCCCAGATGCCCAAGAAGGCTGGTGTTTTTTGGTGAACTTGAGGGGATATCCTGTTGAGTGCTCTCAAACTGAGCGATGCGCGCAACTAACTCCTCAACAAGGTCGTCGCTGGCAAGGCTGGGGGCGCAGTGTTGGAGGCTGACGAAGGCAGCTGTGAGCACAAAATGGGCGAAGATCTTTCTTGACATATGGGCCTCCAAGGCTTGTTTTTCCCATAAATCTTAACGCGTTAGTTACGTTTGGGGAAGGCCATATGGGGAAAGAGGTAAAGAAAAAGCCTGGATGCGCTATAAAAACGCACCCAGGCTGGGCAGGAGAGTCAGGTCTTGGCTTAGGAAGGGGCGCCTGTTTGGAGGGTCTTGAGCCACTTTTGGTTAATCTCCACTGGGAAGCGCTTGCGCAGAGCCATGACATAACTTGAGATAAAGTCATTTTCATAGAGCTTGTTAAAACCTGTGGTCTTTTGCGCAATATCCTCGTGGTCTGCGTTCTTGGCGTCGGGATCCGCAATGGCCTCAACGCAGCCAACTAAAATCTCCGTATCCTCAAGGCTTGAGCCAAGGGGCGCGAGAAGTGTGCCGCCCACCGGTGTTTCAAAGACCCGCGAAACGGCACTTTGGGGGAGCTTGATGAGGCTCGTAATGGCGCTTCCCGTGCGGGAGACAGACATCTTTTGGCTCTTCAGGTTCGCCTTGCGTAGGGAGGACATGAAGGAAGACACGCTTTGTGATTCGTTTGCAATTTTGCGCGCCACATCAACGGCTGCCTCTTTCTTTTTAAAGGAAAGCCACAGGGTCTTTGCACGCTGGGCAGAGACCTCATTCCAGGCACGAAAATGTGCGTCTTGGACCTTGTCCACGTGCACGATGAAGGAAACCTGTTCAGGCCCTTCCACAACGGATCCAGCCATTTGGGCCTCCAGGGCAAAAGCCTCACGCACAAAAGCCTGGGTTAAGGGCGCTTGATCCACTTTTCCATTGGCCGCGTCCGTAAAGGGATCCTGCAAACCAGTGGCGTCCATGCGGGTGAAGGTGCGTAGGGGCAACTTAAACTTCTCGGCCACTTCCTTCATGGTCATGCCGGAGCTTGCTGCGTCCTCAACCTTTGGCGCCAGCTCGTAAAGCACCTCCAAGGCCTTTTGACGTCGGACTTCTTTGGCCAGATCGGCTTGCACCTGGGCAAAGCTCTTGCCTTCAAAGGTTGCGGCGCGCTCATCATAAACGCGCTTGACCTCGTCTGGTGTGACCGTCACATCTACGGTCTCGGGGTCAAGAACAATGACGGAGAAATCGCGGTATTCTGGCGCCTTTAGCTCATTCTTATGGGCCACAAACATGGCCTTGATGTCTGCTTCAGAAGGTTCGCCCTTAACAGGCACATCCGCGCTCTTGATAACGCTGTACACAAGCTGGCGCGTTTGACCCTGCCAACGGTAAAGGGTGACCGTTGTGAGGGACGGCAGGCGCAGGTCATCAAACAGCGTCTCCATGAAGTTGGCGCGCAAAAGTTCCTTACGGGTTTCCTCCACGAAAGAGGCCTCATTAAAGCCAAGGCGGTCAATAAGGAGTTCAAAGCGCTTTTTATCAAAGGCGCCACTTTCATTGAGGAAAATCGGGTTTTTCTTGATGCTTTCGCGTACACTGGCGTCGGTCAGTGTCAGCCCCAAACGCTTGGCCTCTTGTTCAAGGAGCGCGTCATCGATGAGGGAGCGCAAGATATCCTGGAAAAGACCCGCCTTCATGGCCTCGTCTTCGGTGATGCGCTGGCCTGTGGTGAGGGCAATTTGGCGCAGCTTTCGGTCAACGGCCACACGCAACTGCGTCGCAGAGATACGGGACGAGCCCACCTTGGCCACCATTTGTGCGTGCCCACCACCCATATTGTGCATCCAGTCGCCTCCACCCCAAAGGATGGCAAAGGTGACGGCGATGGCGCCTAGGAAGCCTCGGAACCACCACGTGGACGAGTATGCACGAATTTTCTCAATCATTTAAAAAATCCTGGTTAAAAAACTCTCCAGGATTCTAGCCGTTGAGGCGCCTGGGAGCAATATGTTTGTGGGCTGAAGCGCTGGCGCTCTTACTGTTGCTTGGATGAGCGTTTGTGCGGTGCGATCAAGTCATCCTCTGGAGTCGCATATTCGCCAATCTGACATAAATCTGGATGAGCTCATCCTCGGGCACGCCTGTGTCGAGCAAAAAATTCTTTCCAAGGGCCTTTAGCTGCACCAAGGGCGTCAGATCAAAGGTTTTCAAGCTTACGCATTTCATCAGGAAACCATGATAAATGCTCTCAACTTTAGAAAGACCGCGCCCGTCAAAATGTGAGAGTCTTTCGTCTCGCATAAGAAAACCGCCGCCAACATGGATAAGGCTGGCAAACCCCCGCGTGTCAAAGTTTGGAAGGCTTGGGCAGCACATAAGGAAGGCAGATTCTACCTGTGTCACCTGAGCGAAACCGCGCACATCGCACTTTGTGAGGGCCTTGCTGCCAAAAAGGAAATTAATTCCAATGCTGCCAACGTTTCCAAAATGTTTTGCTTGAAGGGTCACAATCCCGTTGGCGCATGCGAGAAATCTGTTGTCGATACGGGTTGCCCAGTCATAAGGATCGGACAAAATAAGATGATGAAGGGTGTCGGGGATGTCACTCTTGGAAAGGGAGAGTACGCCGTTTTTGATGAAAGTCTCGTCCTCAAAGCTGACCACCACACTGTGATCGTCGCGGGTCGTCAAAAGAGTCCTGAGACCAAATTCATATGTTTGTAAATCGTTCGCGCGCACAACCAAAGTATGGGGGGCGGACTTAAATACCTCAAGGTCCTCGGTCCCTTCTTGTCCTTTCAAAGCCTTGAAACGGGTGTGGTTGGCAAGAGTTTGGACATAGGGTGTCATGGCTTGCACAGTGTTTTTGTCCATGACTTCCCGCACAAGCATGCGGGGCAAGGCGGCCATGACAAGGCCTGCTGAGCGCACGTTTTGGGGCGCATCCTCACCAAAAAGTGTGGCGTGCCAAGCGTTGAGTATATCTGGATGCGCCTCAAGGTCTGACGCCTTCAAAAGGCGCGTGCATTGGGGGTAGAGATCTGGGCTAATGAACACATTTTCGAGGGGTGCAAAGCCGCCACGCGTGATGTGGAAAGCAAGGGTCTGTGCCATATCCTCGTCAGGAATTGAAGACGCGTGCGTTGAGGGCGTTGGGTCAAAAAGCACATTGGCGTTGCTGAATGCCACGGCGTGCTCATCATTCAAGACGTCACGCCACAGTCGACATACGCCGCGCGCAATGGCGGCTTCCTCGGCGCTCAGATAAGAGAAAATCTCCACCAGACGGTCACGGGGTATCTGGACGATGGTTGTCGTTTGAAACACGTCCACGTCCATGAGGTCGTCCGCCTCAAGCTCACTCGCCTGGATGCACGTACTTGCCAGTAATGATACACCCAAAAGCGTAGCATATTTTAAGAATTTATTTTTAAACATGATTATTCTAAGTCACATTTGTGAAGCTTTTCAAATATCAATGCTTCCTGACAAGACTAACTTGCGTCCGCGGATGGCGTGAAGTTGCAGTAATGGGGATCGTCTCCGGTTGCTCCCGCGCGAGGAATGCGTCGACCTTCGTGCGTGCTTCCTGGGTGAGTGCCGTTTGGGTCAAGAAATCCTGACCGAGCTGATTCAAGCCCATAAGGGATGTGGGATCAAAGGTTGTGAGGCTGGTACATCCGTGAAGAAAAGAGTGAAAGATGCTTTCGACATTTGTGAGGCCCCCGGGATTAAAATCCTTAAGGCTGGTGCATTCCTTAAGAAACCCTCCACTGAGTTTCGTAAGAATTGCAAAACCCCGCGAGTCAAATTTTTCGACTTTTGGGCATTTGAAGACAAAGCACGCCCCAATAAAGGAAACGCTTGTGAAGCCGCGCACATCACAGATTGTTAAGTTTTTACAACTTGAAAGAAAATGATACATAATGGTTTTTGTTGCTGTGAGACCTCGGGCGCTAAAGGTTTCGAGGCCTTCGTGAAGCATCAAGAAGTTGGGCTCAATGCTGGTTATCTTGTCAAACGGGTCACTCAGGATTAGGTGCCGCAGGTTATGTGGTATATCATTCTTCGACATAGTGAGTGCGTCGTTTTTGATAAAGGTCTCGTCGTCGAAGCAAAGCACCACGTTGTGATCTTTGGGGGCATGAAGAAGACTGCTGAGGCTGTCTTTATGTGCTTGCATATCCTGGGCCCGCACAACAAGGGTGTGGGGCGCCCTATGCAGAGCGTCAAGATCCGCTTGGGTTTCATCTCCTGTAAAGCGCAGGAAGTGGGTATTTCGGCCCATTTTTTCAACGTAGTATGTGATGGAATCGAGCGCGTCTTCGTCTATCTGGTTTTCCACCAGAATTTGAGGTAGGGCCGACATGACGAGGGGCAGCGCATGGGTGTCTTGGGAGGCCGTTTTTCCAAATAGAGCTGTGTACCAAGTAGACACTGTGCTTAGGTTTTCCTTAAGGTCTGACGCCTTCAAGAGGCGCATGCCTTGGGGGTAGAGGTTTGGGTTGATGAAAATAGTCTCGAGGGGCGCAAACCCCTTATCCAGCAGACGGTGTGCAAGGCACTTTGCAACGAGGTCATCGGGGATCAGGTGAGCCTTATGCGTGAAGGTGGACCCAAAAAGAGCGGCCGCGACCGCATGCATATGGCCGTGCTCGGCGGCTAAAATATCATGCCAGGCTTTGCATACCTGGTCTGCAATGAGCCTTTCCTGGGGCGTCAGATAGGAGAAAATATAGGCCATACGGTCACGGGGAAGATGGGCGATGGTTGTCGTTTGCGTCACGTCCACGTCCATGGGGTCATAATCCTCAAGCTCGCTCGCATGGATACACATACTTGCCAGTAAAGAAACGCCTATCATGGCTGCAGATTTTAAAAATACCGTCTTAAACATGATTCACAAAAAACAACTCCATGATTCTTAGGTAGAGAGTCTGTCAAAATAGTCAAGGAAAAAGATAAAAATTGCATTTTTGAATGTAAACAAACAATTTTTGATCACCTTTGTCGCGTGGTATAGCATTTTCTTGCTTTTGGCCATGGGGATGTGAGAGGGTAGGGCGATTTGAAACCAAAACGCGAGTGACCATCAATGGCTGCGTCAAATTCGTCAAAGTCTTCGTCCTTGGCTTGGACTTTGTGGGCTATTGCCGCCCTTTTCTACGCCTTCCAATATATTTTACGTGTGTGCCCCAGCGTCATGAAGGAAGACATGATGGTGAAGTTTCTCACCGACGCTTCAGGCTTTGGCACGTTTTCGGGTATCTATTATATGGGGTACGCGGCGGCGCACTTGCCCATTGGGGTGCTCCTTGATCGCTTTGGTCCCAAATGGGTGATGGCGTCTTGCGTGATGGTGAGCGTTTTGGGCGTGTTGCCTCTGGTCCTGTCAACTTCGTGGGAGCTCGCCATCCTTGGGCGGTTCTTGGTGGGGGCGGGGTCAAGCGGGGCCATCTTGGGTGTGTTTAAAATCGTGCGCCTTTACTTTCCCGACGCGCAGTTCTCCCGGGTGCTTGGCTTGTCCGTGACCATGGGGCTTGCCGGCGCCCTCTATGGCAGCTATCCCGTGGGGCGTTTGTCGGCAAACTTTGGCTGGGAAAATGTGCTTCTGGGACTTTTTGTGGGCGGCGCCCTTTTGGCCCTTATTATGGCCCTTGTGACGCCGCGCGCGCCAAAGGAGACCCTGGAGGAAAAGGGCACGCTGCTGCGCGATCTGCGCCTTGTGTTTACCAACAAGTTCGTTCTCGTCACGGCTCTGGCGGCCGCGCTCATGGTGGGGCCTCTCGAAGGCTTTGCAGACGTGTGGGCGAACTCCTATCTTGTGAACGTTTATGGATATACGGCCGAGGCGGCCTCGTTCCTCCCATCCCTCATCTTTATTGGCATGGGTGTGGGTTCGCCGGTCCTGGGGTATCTGGCCCAAAGGTGGCACGCGTACTATGGGGTCACCCTTGGGTGCGCCTTAGGCATGGCGGTGCTTTTTGCGCTTCTCTTGATGGTCCAACTGCCATTTATGATCATTGCGGCGTGTTTCTTTCTCATCGGCATGATGTCCGCCTATCAGGTGCTGGCCCTTTATATGAACAGTAAGAACGTAGACGAGCGCTTGTCTGGCATTGTGACTGCCCTGACCAACATGATCATCATGTCCTTTGGATATCTTTTCCACATGGTGATTTCCAAGGTCATGGTGCACTTTTGGGACGGCCAAGCTGTCGGATGCTTGCCCGTTTATAGTTCTGTGTCCTATATCAAGGGGCTCAGCGTCATACCCTTGACACTTATGCTGGGATTCGTGGGCTTTTGGTGGGTCAAGCGCGCAACGAAACAGGCGTGAGGCAATCCCTACGCCGCTTCCTTTGACGCCTTAAGCACGTCTTTGAGGGCGTAAAGGGCCTCAAGGGCCTGGCGCGGCGTCATGTCCTCCAGATCAAGCTCCCGGATGCGCGCCTCAACGGCACTGGGCTTTGGTGCAGGCGCGGCCTTTGGTGCGGGAGGCGCTGGTGCGAACAGACTTTGTTGGCGCGGCGCCTCTTGGTGCGCCTTTGCCTGCCCTTCAAGGGAGGCAAGAAGCTCCTCTGCGCGTGCGCGTACACTTTCCGGAATGCCCGCCAAGCGCGCCACATGGATGCCGTAGGACCGCGCGGCGATGCCCTTGATCACCTCATGCAAAAAGACAATGTCGTCCTCCCACTCCCGCACGGCCACCGTGTGGCACACAAGGTGAGACAGGGTTTCCTCAAGCTTTGTCAGCTCATGGTAGTGGGTTGCAAAAAGGGTGCGGCACTGGACGTGGGTGTGGAGATGCTCCAGGGTTGCCCACGCCAGGGACAAACCGTCATAGGTGGAGGTGCCACGCCCCACTTCATCCAAAATCACGAAGGACTTGTCTGTGGCCTGATTGAGGATGGCGGCTGTTTCCACCATCTCCACCATAAAGGTGGACCGTCCCTGGGCAAGGTTATCGGAAGCGCCCACCCTGGAGAAAAGTGCGTCCACAAGGCCGATGTGGGCTTTTGCGGCCGGCACGTAGGAGCCCATTTGCGCGAGAAGCACAATGAGGGCGTTCTGGCGCAAGAAGGTGCTTTTACCCGCCATGTTGGGGCCCGTGATGAGCCACACAAAGGCGCTGGGATCAAGGGTACATCCATTGGGCGTAAAGGAGGCGCCGCCTTCTTGTGACAGCATTTTTTCCACAACCACGTGGCGCCCGCCCTCAATAACAAGGGTGCGCGAATCATCCAGGTGAGGACGGGTAAAGCTGTAAACGCTGGCCAGATGGGCCATGCTTAAGGACACGTCAAGGTTGGCCAAGGCACGCGCAAGATCCGCCAAGGGCTCGCACGCTGCGCGCGCCTCGTGGAGAAGGGCGTCAAAGATGGCAAGCTCAATGTCCAGCGCTTTGCCCTCTGCCGCTAGGAGTTCCGCCTCAAGATCCGTCAATTCCTGGGTTGTAAAGCGCATGCCGCCCACCATGGTCTGGCGGTGAATGAAGCGCTCGTCCACTTTGCCCTTGTGGGTGCTGGTGATATCCACAAAATACCCAAGGACATTGTTGTGCTTAATCTTGAGGGAAGGGATGCCGAGCTCACTTTGGTAGGTGGCTTGAAGCGCGAGGACCGCCTCCTTGCCATGGTCGCGCAGCGCCCGCAAGCGGTCAAGCTCCGCGTCGTAGCCCGCGCGCACAAAGCCTCCCTCTCGCGCCAGGTGAGGCGCCGTGTCCGAAAGGGCGCGGGCAAAGTGTTCCTTCAGGTCTGTTGCCTGGGTGAAGGTTGCGGCCGCCAGGCTTTGGGGCGCGTCTTTACGTACTTCCAAAAGCTCGGCGCATGCGCGGGCGACCTCAAGGGCCCCAACAAGGCTTAAGAGATCCCTGGGACCCGCGCGCCCTACACAAATACGCGACAGGGCGCGCTCTATGTCCGGGCAGCCCTTAAGGCGCGCGCGCAGCTCCACCCGCAAATCTGTGCTCGCAACAAAAAAGTCAACGCGGGAGAGGCGCGTTTCAAGGCGCGCGAGGTTCTTGAGGGGCGCCCCCAGGTGAAAGGCCAAAAGGCGGGATCCCGCACCTGTCACCGTATGGTCAATGGCATGGAAGAGGGACCCTTCACGCGTGCCCGACTGGGTCGTCATTAGCTCAAGGGAGTGGGTGGTGGCCGCACTCAGGCGCACATGGGCGTCATCAAAAATCTTACGGGGGCGCGCAATGCGCACGCGCGCGCCTTTTTGGGTCAGGTAGAGGTAGTCAAGGAGCGTGCCTGCCGCAGCAATTTCTTGGGTGTCAAAAGCACCAAGGCCATCCAGCGTTGTGACCCCGTAGTAATCCTGGAGGCGCTTTTGGGCATTTTGGGGGTCAAAGCGGGGGCGCGGCAGAAGGACGCATGCCTTCGCCCAAGGGGTAAGGCAGGCAAGCGCCCCGTCTGGCAGGATAATTTCGCTTGGCTCAAAGCGCGCCAGCGCACTTAAAAGGCCCGCCTCATCAAGAAGGTCGGTGAGAAAATCACCGCTCGTGATATCCACAACCGCAAGGCCAAAGCGCACAGCCTTCGGGCAGGGGACAAGGACCGCGAGAAAGTTCGCGCGACCCGCCTCCAAAAGGGCATCCTCTGTCAAGGTGCCAGGGGTCACAATGCGCACAACGTCCCTGGCCACAACCTCTTTCGCGCCGCGCTTTTTGGCTAGCGCTGGATCTTCCATTTGCTCGCAAAGGGCCACGCGGTGGCCAGCTTTTACAAGGCGCGCCAGATACGTTTCGCAGGCATGGAAGGGCACGCCGCACATGGGGATTTCCTCCCCCTGATGCTGACCGCGTTTGGTCAGCGCAATGCCAAGGGTTTGGGCGGCCACCTTCGCGTCTTCAAAAAAGAGCTCGTAAAAATCACCCATGCGGTAAAAAAGAAGACAGTCCGGGTGCGCGTCTTTAATGCGGTGGTACTGTTGCATCATGGGTGTCATGGTCTCATCCTTGGCAAGTCATTGGTGCCACAAAGGTAGTCAAGGCGCAGGCGTCTGGCAAGGGGTGTGACGGCGGGGTTGCGGTTATTTCTTTTGGTTAACCAGGGCCTTTTCGCACAGGCGTTTGTTAAACCAAATCTTTTTGGCTGTGGCGAGATAGGTCTCGCGGTCAAGGGGGGGAAGGGTGAGCTCTTCCTCACCCGCGGCACCCGATGCCATTGTTTTAGAAAGGGTGGCAAGGCACGCCTGGGGTTTGCCTTGATGGAGCTGGGTCAAAGCGATCTCATTTCGGATCTCGTCTTCCTCAATCCAGTCTATGAAGTCACCACATCCTTCTAACAGGGGGGTGAGGATGGCCTCGGCGCCCGGGTAATCTTTGCTCTGGTAGGTATCTAAGAATTCCTTGCGACGCTTTTTGATGGAGGCCTGGGAACAGGCTTTTGGCGGGATTTGATAGGTGCCATCAAAGGTGGCGCGCGCCCCGCAAAATCCCCAACATGTGTCATTTTGACTTTTCACATCAATGCGGTGCGGGCCTGTTTGCACAAACCAGACGCGGCAGGCCTCTTTGTCGCCTTCCAGCTTTTGCGTAATACCTTCTGTGCCTTGAAGGGTGCCTGAGAGCGCGCACTGATGTCCGTTGGCGCCAACTGTCTCAATCTCAAAGGTCATTTGTTTTGACGCGTCTGTGTTGATGCTGAGCGTGCCATGATTTCCTTGAAGGATATAATGGCCGGGGTTTGGGGTAGGCGCACTCCACACGGAGGTCAAAAAAGCGAAAAACATGATGGAATACAACAAAGAAAACGTCATAAAAAGCATCGCAGATATTTCATACACGCGCTTTAGTCTACAGATGCAGATAGAAGTGTTCAACGGGTATGTAAGAGGGCAGGAGCATGTGTTGATGCGGTGCATCACATCTTGCGCAAAAGCTTGGGCTCCATGTGAAAGCAGTTGACAGGGGCGCCCCCCCTGATCATATGGTCTAAACATCGATTGCTTAAAAAGGGTTATGGCCATTATGGCAAGGGTTGGCCCCTTATGGGGCGCGTGTTTGGGAGTTGTTGCCATGATGCTTGCCCCAGCGGCAGTGTCAGCGCCCCTGCGCGTGGTGGGGTCATCCGCGCTTTTTCCCTTCATCGTTGCCGTTGCTGAGCGCTTTGGATACCAGTTTGACTACGGTACACCCGTTGTGGAGTCCACCGGAACGGGAGGCGGTATCAAATACTTTTGCAGCGGAAGTGGCCTACGTTTTCCCGACATTGTCTCTGCGTCGCGTCCCATGACGACGTCTGAAAAAGCCCTATGTGCGCGCCATCACATTGAAGATATTCTGGAGATTCCTTTGGGTCTTGACGCCCTCGTCTTGGTGCGGGCCAAAGAAGGTCTCTTTTTCGATCTGACAAAAGATCAACTCCGCCAGGCCATTGAGGATAAGGCGCCCTTGCCCTTGCGGTGGCAAGAAATCAGTGCGCGCTTTCCCGATGAAGCCATTAAGATTTTTCTGCCCCCCCAAACGGCGGGAACCCGCGAGGTTTTTCACCATATCGTGTTGGGTGATGAGGGGCATGAAAGGCAAGACGGGGCCCTGCGCAGTGTGGCAGACCAGGAAAGCGTTATCGCGCGCAAACTTATGCAAACGCCCGATGCGGTGGGGGTCATCAGCTTTGCGTTTTTGTACAAAAACCAAGATACGCTGCGTCCTTTTAAGATTAACGGCGTTGAGCCGACCCTGGAGACCATCACCTCAAAGCGCTATCCCCTGGTCAGGCCTGTTTTCGTATACGTGAAAATGGACGCACTCAAAGAGCAAAAAAATGTCCAAGCTTTTGTGCGCTATATTGCGTCGGACTGTGTGGAGGTTTTGCTGACGCGCTATGGGCTTGTAAGCCTGCCAAGGAAAGAACGTGTTCACCTGCGCGCACGTCTTGATCAGCTGATCACGGGACCCCACAAGTCCCGCGGTTTGTGTCAGGGGTAGAAGGACCATGGAGCGCATTGTCCTTTGGAGTTGCATTTGGGCCGTTGTTGCATATATGCGCTGCTTTTACGCGGCGCGTGAAAGGGCTGCCGCTTTGCCAGATGGCGCGTTTTTGCCCACAGCGCCACGTTTTTACGCGCTCATGGGGGGCCTTCTTGTGGGGGCAAGCGCTCTTTTGGGTGGCACAGCCTTTGCGTTCCTTGATAGGCAGCTTCTCATTGCTGATGTGCCCCTCGATACCCTCGGCTTTGCCATAACCGGCTACGGCCTCACACACATTTTAATGCGGCTTCAGGTGCACGCCCGGCGCTTTCTTGAGGGTGTGGGTGCGTGTGTTTTCGCACTGGCTGCGCTCATGGCGGTTCTTATCACCGGCGCGATTGTTTTTCTCTTGGTGAAGGAGGCGGCGCGCTTTTTTGCCTTTGTTCCCCTGGGGGACTTTATGACAGGCACCGTGTGGTCGCCGGAAATCTCCCTCTCAACGGCACAAGGTGCGCGCGGGTCTTATGGCGCCCTTCCCCTTTTTACGGGAAGTCTTCTCATTACCCTTATCGCCCTTGTTGTGGGAGGGCCCTTGGGTCTGATGGTTGCCATTTTTACCTCCCAATACGCAAGTGACCAAACCCGCCTGTGGCTTAAGCCTATGGTTGAGATTTTGGCGGGTATTCCCACCATTGTGTACGGATTTTTTGCCCTCGCCGTGGTCAGTCCCGCCCTTTATAACCTGGGTGAATTTTTAGGTGTGCCTATTTCTGGCGAAAGCGCCTTGGGGGCAGGTCTTGTGATGGGGCTCATGATCCTGCCCGTTGTGTCCTCCCTGGGGGACGACGCTTTGCGCGCGGTGCCTAAGAGCTTTTTTGAGAACTCCCTCGCCCTGGGCGCCACACGTTCGGAAACCATTTGCAAGGTGCTTCTGCCTGCGGCCATGCCGGGACTCATTTCCGCTTTTCTTTTAGCCATCTCACGCGCCATTGGCGAGACAATGTTGGCGCTCATGGCCGTGGGACTCCAGGCCAACCTGACCGCAAATCCCCTCAACTATGTCACAACGGTGACCGTCCAGATTGTGACGATCCTGACCGGTGACCAGGAATTTGACAGCGCCAAAACTTTATCGGCCTTTGCCCTGGCGCTGCTTCTTTTCCTTGTGACATTGGTTTTGAATATCGTAGCGCTATCCGTTGCGGCCTGGCACTATAAGAGGTACGACCGATGAACCAACACAACCGGGTCCTTTTAAAGCGTCACAGGGCGGATAAGCGCTTTGAACTCTTGGGGTATCTAGCCAGCGGTGTTGCGCTTTTGTTTGTGCTTGTCGTCGTGGGGGGGCTTCTTTCTTGGGCGTCGCGCGGCTTTAAGCGGCAAGAGTGCTTATGTGTTGTGACCTTCGACCAAAAAGCGATCTCACAAGGCATTGTAGACGGTGTTCTCACCCGCAATTTTGATGTAGAAGACCTCGTGAAGGATGATTTTGGGCCAGACAAGAAAGCCTCACACCTCCTACATCATATTTTGGCCCCCAGTGCCCACAAGATGCTTTTTGATACGCTGGCACAAGATCCCCATCTTTTAAACACGACACAGGAGATGTGGCTGCCCGTGGAAGCCTTTGCCACCCGTGCCCATCAGAAACCCTCCCTCTCACAGCCTTTGGCCCAAGCCATGAAATCCCTTGCTAAGCAAAAACGCCTGCGCAGTGTCTTCCGTTGGGATTTCTTCACCCATGGGGATTCCCGTGATCCTGTGTTTGCGGGCGTGTGGTCGGGGCTAGTGGGCACATTCTATCTTTTTCTTGTGACCCTGGCCATTTCGTTCCCCTTGGGGGTTGGTGCCGCCTTTTACCTTGAGGAGCTATCAAAGCCAAATCTTGTATCGCGCTTTATTGAGGTGAATATTGCGAACCTTGCGGCGGTGCCGTCCGTTGTGTTTGGTATTTTGGGGCTATCCCTCTTTTTAAACACGGCCCACATGCCGCGCTCTTCGACCCTTGTGGGAGGCTTGACCCTGTCTTTGATGACCCTGCCAACGCTGATCATTGTGACGCGCTCTGCCATTCGCGCTGTGCCCAAAAACATTCGAGAGAGCGCGCGGGGGCTTGGCGCCTCGTCCATGCAAATTATCTGCCATCATCTCTTTCCACTGGCCCTGCCTGGCATTGTCACGGGGACCCTCATTGCCATGGCGCGCGCCATTGGCGAAACAGCGCCCCTTCTTATGGTTGGCATGATGGCCTTTGTGGCGGAGCCGGCTGGATCACTCACAGACCCCTCAACGGCCTTGCCCGTGCAGATTTACGCGTGGGCGCGCAACCCTGAGACAAGCTTTCTTGCGGACGCATCAGCCGCGCTTATTGTGCTTCTGGCCTTTGTGGGCATCATGAATATCATAGCCATTTACTTGCGAGGAAAATATGAACATAAGTGGTGAGTCTTCGCGTCAACACAGCGCGCATTTACCCGACAGCTTTACCGTTGAGGATCTCCATCTTTATTATGGAGAAAAGCAGGTACTTTTTGGCATCAACCTGACCATACCCGACCGTCAGGTCACGGCGCTCATTGGTCCCTCAGGGTGCGGCAAAAGCTCTTTCCTGAGGTGCCTCAACCGCATGAATGACACCATTCCCGATATGTCCCGTAAGGGACGCGTGCTTTTGCGGGGTGAAGACATTTACGACAAGGACGTGGACGTGGTGAGTTTGCGGGCGCAAGTGGGTATGGTTTTTCAAAAGCCCACACCCTTTCCTAAATCGATTTACGAAAATGTGGCTTATGGCCCCCGCATCCATAATCTGTTCAAAGACAAAACTCACCTTGATGAAATTGTGCATAAAAGCTTGTCCCGGGCTGGCCTGTTGGATGAGGTCAAGGACCGCCTTGATCAGCCGGGCACAAGTCTTTCGGGTGGCCAGCAGCAGCGCCTTTGTATTGCGCGCGCCATTGCCGTGAATCCAAAGGTGATTTTGATGGATGAGCCGTGCTCGGCCCTTGATCCCATTGCAACGGCGCGCGTGGAGGAACTCATTGATGAGCTGAGCGCGCGGTATACAATTGTCATTGTGACACACAGCCTGCACCAGGCGGCACGTGTGTCAGAAAAGACTGCCTTTTTCCATATGGGGCACTTGATTGAGGCGGGGCCCACACCTGAGGTGTTTACGGCGCCCCAGCACGAAAAAACGCAAGAGTACATTACAGGTCGATTTGGATAAGGAGAGAGCCCATGGCTGGTGGACACATTGTTAAATCCTATGATGAGGATTTAAAAAAACTGAATCAAACCCTTGAACATATGGGGGAGATGGCCGTGCAGCAGCTGGAAAACGCTGTTCTGGCGCTGACGGAGCGCAATGAAATGCTGGCGGCTCAAGTCATTGCCAAAGACCAAGAGGTGGACGCCCTTGAACACAAGGTTGACACCTTTGCCATTCAAATGATTGCCCTTCGCCAGCCCGTGGCCCGGGACTTACGCCATGTGGTGGCCGCACTTAAGATCGCAAGCCACTTGGAGCGCATTGCGGACTATGCCAGGAACGTGTCAAGGCGCGCGCTCGAGCTCAATACCATGCCCCAATCCCAGGGAGAGAAAGCACTGCCGCGCCTGGCGAAGGTGACCATTGCCATGATCCAAGACGCCATTGTGGCTTATATCAACTCCGATGTTGAGCTGGCCCTGAAGGTTTGGGAAAAGGACCAAGAGGTGGACGAGATGTACACGAGTTATCTGCGTGAGCTTCTCACCTATATGATGGAAGACACGCGCCAGATTGGTCCTTGTACCCAGCTTCTGTTTGCGGCGAAGAACATTGAGCGCGCGGGCGACCACGCGGCCAACATTGCAGAAATTGTACATTACTTTGTGGAAGGTGTGCCCTTTAAGGATCCTCGGCTACCTTATTAGAGCCTCCTCAGGCCTTTGACGTTGTCTTCTGAGAGCGTACGGGCGCAGCGGATTCAGGGCTTGGCGCGCTTTGGCGGTATGCCCTGCGAAAGGTGTCGATGACCTGATCAATTTCATCACTTGGCGTGCCCACAGCCTGAAGGGCGTGGGAGGCAAGCTGCAGACTCGGCTCTAAGTTCTCGGGCATGATGACCTTTGCGCCAGCCTGGTGGAGGGCCATCTCATACTGATTATCACGCATACGTACGCACACATCCATGTGGGGGAACTGGCGACACAGCATGAGGGTTGCCTCTACCGCGCAGCGCGGTTTATCCATGCACACAACGGCTGCGCGCGCACGGTCCGCACCAAGGGTGCGCATCATATGAACGCGTCTGGCATCTCCATAAAACACGGGAAGTCCCTTGGCGCGTCCCTCGCTGACCCTGGCCATGTCGTTGTCAATGGCGACATAGGGAACCATTTTTTCCGTTAAGAGGCGTGCAATGAGTTTGCCCACGCGCCCAAAACCACACACAATGACGTGATTTTTGAGATCAATAATCTCTTGCTTAGCCGAGTGAAGGCTTGCGTCCGCCTCCTGCTCTTGCCAGCGGTGGGTGATAAAGCTGCCAAGGCTTGCCAGAAAAGGTGTCAGTGCCATGGAAAGACCCACAACGGCGTAAATCAGCTGCCCCATCTCGTGGGTAATGAGGCCGTCTTTAAGCACAGGGCGCAGAAGCACAAACACGAACTCGCCGCCCGTTGACAGAAGAAGTGTTGCACGTAGCGCCACAGCTTTGGGTAAGTTAAAGAGAAGACACATGGGGTAGAATGCCACGACCTTGATCACAAGAAGCAGTGCTAAGCTGCCCAGCACTAAGGGTATGGCGCCGATGACAAAATTCAAATCTATGGTCATGCCCACGGATATGAAAAATAGCCCTAAGAGCAGCCCGTAAAAGGGTTGAATGTCGGCCTCAACCTGGTGTCGGTATTCTGTTTCCGACAGAAGAAGTCCGGCCAAAAACGCACCCAGCTCCATGGAAAGACCAAAGGCGGCTGTAATGGCGGCGGTGGTGAGGACCACAAGAAGGGTGACCGCTACAAAAAGCTCAGGACTGGCCAGCTGCGCAATGCCCCGGTAGAGAGGGCGAAAGATGAGGCGTCCCAAAAGCGTGATCATTAAGAGGGAGACAAAGGCTTTGACACCCGCAAGGGCAAGCTCATACCCCAAACTGTGGGAATCCTCAGGCCCCAGGGCGGAGACGAGGGAGATGAGAATCACCACGGCCAGATCTTGGAACAAAAGGACCGCGAAGGACACACGCCCATAACGCAGGGCAAACTCGCCGCGTTCTGTCAGCACCTGCATGCTGACGGCCGTCGAGGAAAGGGCAAGGGCCGCACCAATCAAAAGGGCAATCTCAAGGTCTTTAAAGATGCTGAAAACAGCAAGCCCTATGAGCCCCGTTGTCAGGGCAATCTGGGCAAAACCAAGGCCAAACACATAGCGCCGCAGAACCTGGAGACGCTGAAGAGGCATCTTAAGGCCAAGGGTAAACAAAAGAAACACAACGCCGAATTCGCCCAACATACCGGCGTTGTCGACATTGGAAAGAAGGTTAAGGGCATGGGGGCCGATGAGAAGACCGGCTGTAAGATATCCCAAAATAGAGCTGATGTGAAAAAAACGAAAGATCGACACAACGAACACAGCCGCCAGCAAGAGTGTGAGCACATCCGCTAGAAATGAACCGTGCAACGTTTTTCCTCCATCTGTTGTTATCGCGTCTCCTTATTTTTAAGGGTCCTCTTACTTTATGCAATGTGTGACTTTTTCGCAAGGAGTGAATTGCATTTCTTGCGAACGCTGCCTCTTTAGAAGAGAAGAGAGGCTATTGTTTACTGCTTTAGCAGAGAGTTTTTGTATGACCTTATGGCAAAGTAAACGGGTTTATTACCCCGGTCCGCGGTGTGCGTGCGGTACAAACAGATGATCCCAGGATGGTCGGTATTGATACCAGACATATTCATGCGCTCAAGGTGCAGATCGTGTAAGAGGTGCCCTTCGAAGCGTTCAGGTGAGGCGCTGTCAAGGCTCAGCGCTGCAGGATCAAACAAACGGTATATGACGCGCAACTCTTTGACTTGGCCTGTAACCTCACTTTTCACAAGGGTGCTATTTGCGTGCCAAAAAGAAAGCTGCTGGGTGATGAAGCGCACCTCCTTTTGTGTTGCCTGGGCGAGGTTTTGTCTATGGAGATAGGCTGCCTGCCCGCGCAGGCTTGTCAGTATGTGAGGCGTTAAGGTCTGTGGACACACAGCCTTCTTAAACATTTGAAGAAGCACCTTGCCCTGGTCTTCCCCTTGCCTGGCACTCATTGCCTGAGCTTGTGAGGGGGACATGAGGCACAAACTCAGACAAACACACCCAAGACGCATCATTTTCCCTTACAGACGCAAGACCTTATGTAATTTTAGTATAGCCAGACAAATGCCCTAATTTAAAGGCTCTCCCCGTAATAAGGCTTTAGAACCTGGATGGCATCAGGTGTGGCGCGCGGGTCCATGTCGAGGGCAATTTTTCCTTGGGCAAGGACCACGATGCGCGTGGCGATTTGGGTGAGAAAATCCAGATCGTGGGAGGCAATGATGAGGGAAATGCCTTCGCTGTGCACGTGCCGCAACAGATCCACAACGTCTCCAATGGTGGCGACATCTAATCCTGAGGTGGGCTCGTCACACAAAAGAAAATCCGGCTTCATCATCAGGCACCGCGCAAGGGCCACCCGCTGCTTTTGTCCACCCGAAAGCTGAGAGGGCAGGGCGTCTTCTTTCCCGGCAAGGCCAAGCTTTGCTAAAAGGGCTTTGGCGGCGGCGCTGTGATCCCTCTCCTTGTCTTGGCAGGAGGGCGCAAACACAAGGTTTTCAAGTACACTCATATGGGGGAAGAGCTGAAAATCCTGAAACATAAAGCCTCGGGTGTAAGGCGCCGTCAAAGTGCCCGATGAGAGGGGCTCGAGCCCCTGAAGGCACCGCAAAAGCGTTGATTTTCCGCCTCCTGAGGGACCCGCAAGGCCAATGATGTGCCCAGGCTCAATGGTCAGATCGATGGATTTGAGCACATCGTCGGCGCCGTAATTCTTGGTTGCATTTTTTAGGATCATCATTTTTTGAAACTTCTTTCAATTTTTTCGCTGGCATACTCGATGCTGAGGATCAAGACGTAGTAATAGAGACCCGCCACACACAGGGGCGCAAAGTACGTAAATTGCTCCGCCGCTACCAACTGCGCCCGGCGCATCACATCCATGCCGCCAATGGTGGCCACAAGGGCCGTTTCTTTGAGGAGCGTAATGAGCTCGCTGACCATGGCGGGAAAGCAGGCGCGCAAGACTTGGGGGGCAATGATGTGCCGCCACATGTGGGCGGCCGGAATGCCAAGGGTTCTGGCTGCCTCAAACTGTCCTTGAGGTACGCTCATGAGTCCCGCGCGCAAAATCTCGCTGGTGTAGGCAGCGCTATTGAGTCCCAAGGTGAGGGCACCCGCAAAGGCCGCGTCAATGGGAATACCAATGAGGCTTGGGAGTGCAAAATACACAAAGCTCAGTTGCAAAATCACAGGCGTGCCGCGAATGATGGACACAAAGGCACGGATGGGGTAAACGCCGTGGCCGCTGTAACGTGCCCAGCACAAAAGGCTCCCCAGCACCAGTCCCGTGGTGAGCCCCGCGCCCAGTAACGCGAGGGTCAGCCCCATGCCCTTGGCAATATAAAAGAGCCAGGGCCCTTTTGCGATGAGTGCGTTTAGCCAATCCATTTTGCAACAAGCTCCTTGAGGACGCCCTTTTCTTTCAGCCGCGCCATCGCTTGGGTCAGCTCTTTTGTGAGTTTCGAGCCCTTCTTGGTTGCAATGGCGTACCCCGAACCTGTCTCGCCCACAAGGGCGTGGGTCAGCTCAGGATTGACCTTTTGAAAGGCGCTTGCCTGGGCTGTGTCCACAAGGGCTGCGTCACACTGGCGTGCCTTCACAGCCTCAACGGCTTGGTTCGTGGTGTCAAAGGCCAAAAGCGTTGCCGACGGCACATGTTTGGCGAGCCACATTTGGGTGGTCGCGCCCATCTGACACGCAACCCGCTTGCCCTCCAGGTCCTTGGCGTTTGCGATCTGCGCGCTTTGGAGACTGAGGGTACTGATGGTCTCGTCATAGTAAGGGGGCGTGAAGTCAAAGGCGGCGGCCCGCTCCGGCGTTGCCGTAATGGTGGAAATGGCGGCGTCTACTTTGCCGGCGGAGAGGCTTGCCAGAATCGCCCCAAAGCTCATATTTTCAAAACGCACCTCTTTGCCAAGCTCCTTGGCAAGTTCTTTGGCAATCTCAATATCCAGGCCCGTAAGCACACCATTTTCCACATACTCAAAGGGAGGGTAGTCCGCGCATGTGCCAAAGGTCAGCGTTTCTTTTTTGTCCTCGTCCTGGCAACCTGCCAACACAAGGCTTGAAGCCAGAAGGGCTTTTATCCACTTTTTATGCATATATTCACCTATTTTGAATTTGTATTCATATTCTCTTTCTTACATAGTGTCTGACACCTTGCTTTGTCAAGGTAAAAGTGAATATATTTGCGCATTGTTGAATATGTATTCAGAGTGTTCAAATGGCAAGAGATGAAGATTTCCCAAAGGTCCTGCGCGAGATTATCGGCAAAGAAGAGGTGCGAGAGCAGTCTCAGCTCCAACATCTTTTAGAGGCGCGCGGGTACGCGCTTCCCCAAGCGACCCTGTCCCGACGCTTAAAAAAGCTTGGCATTGTGAAGATTGCGGGCGTGTATCAATCCTTGGAGGTGCCGCGCGCGTCGGTGCCCCACATCCTATCCATTCAGGAGTCGGCGTTTGGATTTTTTGTGCTCCATACCATGCCCGGCAGCGCCAACGCCTTAGCGTATGCCATTGATCAGCAGTATGTTGAGGTAGCGGGAGGAAGTGCCGCCATTTTAGGCACCATCGCCGGCGATGATACGGTGCTTGTCTTGATCAAAGGCCCCGGGGATGTGGAGCATGCCCGCGCGCTTTTGGAGGCGATGAAGGTGTCAGGCTCGTAAGATGTTGCCCTGGCGTGAGATGTCGCCTAGGATGACAATCTGGAAAATTCCAAAGGAGACGATTTATGTTGGTGCGAGCATGCGTGAAGGTTCTTTCTTTTTTGGCTGTGGTGCCCTCGGTTATGGCGTCAAACACCTATATTTGTACCATGAACCGCCTCGAGGTCCGCTCTCAAGGGGGGGGGTCAAAACAACCCACCTATCATTCAAAGGCGGATGTTTTGGTTGTAAACCTAAGGGATAGAGCGGTGAACGTCGCACCAGTGTTTGAGTCAAAGGACGCGTGGACAAAGGCGCACGCTCGGTACAATGAGATTGCACAGGCTGTCAAGGCCCAGATAGCTTCCCAGTGGTGTGACAGCAGCAGTGAAATCGCAGCCCAGCATCTCTTTGCGACACAAGATGACATTTGGGCCGGCAGGCCCGCCCCTGAATCTGTGACCTTTCAGGCAAATATCTTTCATGCTGAAACAGACGTAACCCTTCACGCGCAAAATCTTTCTCTGAAAAGCACGTTTTGCACCTCACATGCGGGTGATATTACGCTTCGCGCGCCCGATGAATCGTCCGGTTGGCTGCGCGCCATCACCTTTAAGTCTTCTGCCTCCGGCCAGCGGCCCTTTGATATGATGTTTCAAGGAACTGTCTCATTTACGCCACCAAGCATCGAAAACCTGGTTGTGGTGGGGGCAAGCAAGGTCACCTTTGAGGTGGATCCCCATGATTAAGCTTTGCTGCGTGAGGGGTCCGCGCGAGGGTGGATTTCAAAAAAACCGCTTTATTACAAGTGGTTAGGAAGAGTGAGGTTTACATGTTTGCGCGTATACGGATTTTTATGCTTGCTTGCCTGGTGGCAATGCCGCCCCTTTTGGCATCGGATGAAAAACTTATTTTCACGCTCAATGACCACGAGGTGCGCGCAAAAATCAATCGTAATGGCGTGCTGGGCGTTGGGGTGGATGAGAACCATGTTGTTTTGGACCTTAAAGACTGTGCAGGGATACTTGGTGGTTATTCTCCGGAAACCAAAGAAAGACGCTGGGATGAAGCGCACGCATTATACACAGATATTTCAACGTGTTCCCCCGCGCATAACAATACCCGTTGGAGTCGTAACAGCCATAAGCTCATGTGGCAAAATCTTGTTGCAACGGGCGGCCCTATAAAACTAGGTGATGCGGAGCATTTTGACGCGCACAACGATATCCTTTGTGCCCGGGGGGATATTACATTAAGCGCACAAACCCTTTGCCTGAAAAACACATTTTGTACCTCGGACACCGGCCAGATTACGCTCAATGCGCCTGAAGGCTGCAGCGGTTGGTTGCGTAGCCTCACCTTTGAGCGCGCACCAGGTGTGAGACCCTTTGACATGATGTTTGATGGAACAGTTTGCTTTAATCCGCCCACCATCGAAACATTGCTTGCTCTAGGCGCAAATAAGGTCACCTTTAAGGTTCAGCGTCTTAACTGAGCCTGGGACGCGGGCGCTGGCTGTGATAAGGTGAGTCTTGTTAAGGTATTGCTTTTAGAATGTAAATTAGACGGATATAGAGGTTAACATGTTTTCTCGCGTATGGACTCTTATGGTGGCTTGTCTCCTGACGGCGCCGTTCCTTTTGGCGTCAAGTGAAGAGTATATTTTTACCCTGAATGATCAGGCCGTTTTTTCACCAAGCGGAGCTTTGGGCTCACTGGCGTCAACGGTCGAGGCAGACACCAGCATGCTGGAACTGAAAGAGCGCAAGGCCACCCACTGCAGTGCAGCTGGGACGCCGTCGCCCATGGATCAAGCTCAGGAGTGCTATCGCAGTCTTGAAGGGAAGGTCAAAAAAGTCTCGGCGCCGACTCTCACGTTTCTTTGTCCTACGTTCAATGGTTACTTTTTTTCGGCCGTCACAGACGGCGTCACAGTAAGTCATGAGGGCCCCGTCACCATCCAGGCTAATTTCTTCTATGCCGAAAAGGATGTCAGCATAAGCGGGCAAAGCATTTCCTTGCAGGGTGTGTTTTGTGCGTCGAAAGTCGGAAAGATTTCACTCAAAGCCCCTGAAGGCTGCCCCGGGTGGCTACGGTCCCTCACCTTTGAGCGGGCGCCCGGTGAGCGGCCCTTTGACATGATGTTTCAAGGATGTGTGTCCTTTAACCCTCCTTCAATCGAAAACTTGATTGTGGTGGGTGCGAACAAGGTCACCTTTGGGGTGCAGCGTCTTGGCTAAGCCTAGGACGGGCGTGTTGGGTGTGATAAGGTGAACATTGCTAAGGTCTTATTTTTAAAGTTGAAACCCATAAAGGTGGAGGATGTCATGTTTTATCGTGCGTGGATTTTTCTTTCTATCTGCCTCCTGACGGCGCCGTCGCTTATTGCAACGCAAGGCGATTTGCTGGTTGTGTTCAACGACCAAGCGATCAACTCAACGGGCAATAGGACGTCACACTTCTCCTTTGAAGTTGATGCAGATCATATGGTTTTGAACTTAGACGGGAAAAAGGCGACCTGCGGCTTTTTACCGCCTCTAAACCCACCCATTTTGGCGGTGGCGAGGGACTGTCACAATTATGTGGAGAGCCGCTTGGTCAAAAAGTCTCAACCGGCCATCCAAAGTCTGACATACCCCTTCCAATGGCACTACCTGGAGGCAACGCAGGAGGGTATGCACGTCTCACACGACGCCTCTTTCTTTATGCGCGAGAATATCTTTTGCGCCCAGAAAGACATCATTGTTAGTGCGCCTACCTTGATCTTTGAGTCAACCTTTTTTACCTCGCGAACTGGCACAATCACCCTTGAAGCGCCTGACACGAGCCCTGGCTGGATGCGGGCCATCACCTTTGAGGGGGGGCCGGGCGCGCGTGATTTTGACATCATGCTCCAGGGGGTGGTGACATTTGACACGCCAAAAATCGAAGCGCTTCATGTGCTGGGTGCCCATAAAGTGACTTTAACTGTACAGCGCCTCGAAACATCTTGATATGTTTTTTGTTTCTCCTCAAAGGTACACCATGATTATCTTAACACGTGCGGCTTTCTGTGTGTGCTTGCTGCCAATGTCGTCTCTTTTTGCGTCATGTGATGCGTTCATTGTCTTGGGCGATGACAATGATTCTCGTGCGTTCACAAGATGGTTGCCGCGCCCTTTTTTTGAGGTTGCGAGCGATCATCTTGTGTTGAATCTTGCCCAAGGGAAGTGGTCTTGTGGGTTTGTGACCCCACCAACAACCCCTCTCTTGGCGCAGGCAAATGAGCAGTACAACCAGGTTCAAAGCGTGCTTCCACATATCCGCATCCCTGTGGTGACGCGCATGAGCGAGCGTCTCAACGGTGTTCATATGACAGCGACGCAAAAAGATGTGTCGCTTTCTCATCACACGTCCTTGTCCTTGAAAGAGAACATTTTCTGTGCCCAAGGGGATGTGACAGTGACTGCCCCTATCCTGACATTTGAGTCCACATTTCTGACTTCACACACCGGTAAAATCACGCTGAAAGCGCCCGAGCAGTCCCCGGGATGGCTGCGCGCTCTTGCCTTTGAACGCGCAGAAGGTTTGCGTCCCTTTGACGTCATGCTCCAGGGTACCGTTTCTTTCGCGACGTCTCAGGTCCATGAACTTTACGTGGTTGGTGCCTTCAAAGTCACCATGGACGTACGTGTCTTTTGAAACCCACCTGATAGAGGGGAAATTGCCTTACCAAGGTCTTGAAGCTGAAGAATCTGTCAATTGACCAGCTCGTTATATTAAAAATATATCTTGACATTTTTGACAATAATTTTTATCGCATGCAGACGATTATCGTTTTTCGGATGTTGTCGTGTCAGAGCGCATATTAAGAATATTCTATTTCGCTTATATTTTTCTCTTTGTATTGTGTGCGGATCTGGTGCACGCAAGCGAGCCGGGAGCAGAGGACGAGGCGCCCATGGTGCGGGCTCCAGCAGAAGTTGTTGCGCACATTCTCTCCTATCTTGGTGATGAGGATATATAGCCGAACCCTTATCATTTGATAATGCGTCACTCGTCGCTCGTGTATCCCTACACACGTCGCTTGCCTCGTTTTCTGTTATCAAATTAAACTGTTCTAGCTATAGTCCGTGCGCAGCAGGTGTGCAGGCGTTGGCGTGAGGTTTTGGTGAGGCTGCATGGCCCATTGCCTGCTCTGTCTGCCTACCTTCTTGACATGTCTCCTTTGCAAAAAGCCAGGGATGTTTCTGATTGTGACATCGCGCAGGTTCTTTCCCACCATGTCTCCAAAAGTGGTTATGTGCCCCTTGCCCATGCCTTTGTGGACCCCGCTGTATATCCCCAAGATACTCGTCTTTTGAAGGCGCATGATGTTGCTGCACACCATGAGATTTTGTCTTTGTGGCATAACATTATCTTTGGAAGTGCGTTTGTCGCAAGCTGTGAAAGCCAACAAGGTCAGCAAGACAAAGGGAGATTTCGGGCCCGCCCCCATACCCTAGTGGTGCGCAGCCAAGACCTGAGAGCGCATAAGCATGCCCTCAACGAGTTCCTCAGCACACGAAGCGATCACCGCGTGGTGCTCGTTCTTGACGGGGAGGACTTTGCGCCAAACGGGGTTCTTTCCCTCTCGCTGATTGAGATTCCGGAAAATCTTCATCAGCTTGTTTTGCGTGATCCATTTGAAAAAATAAAGCAGATTGATCGTTATTTTCTCATGTTTTGTAAGGAGATCGTATCTTTTGATATGCAGGGGCTTACTTGTGTGACAAAAGTGAAAGATCATTTCATGGAAGGATGTGTCGGGCTTACCTCCTTTGAGCCAAAACAGCTTACCCATGTTTTAAGCACAGGTACATATTTCCTGGAGTGTACCGGGCTTTCTCAAGCCGCGCGCCAAAAGGTGATTGATTTTGTTGCAAGGCGGAAAACGATTGCAGACACGTCCGGTGAGCCACAACAGAAAAAATGCAAGATCGATGAGTAGACAGAGGGCGTGTGGTGCGCCCTTTGCCACAGGCGCTCAGCGTGGTATAGTAGAAAGAGCGATTATAGAATATACCCTTTCCCATGGACCTGACACACCCCGATATTCACCGCAGAGGTTTAATGTTTGTCTTGTCGTCACCCTCGGGGGCGGGCAAGACCACCCTGACCAAGCGTCTTTTGGCCATTGAGCCACGGGTGCGCCTGTCTGTGTCTGCCACAACCAGGGCCCCGCGCCCCCGTGAGGTGCCTGGGGAAGACTATCATTTTGTCAGCGAAGAAGAGTTCGCGCGCCTCCAAGCGGAGGATGCGTTTTTGGAACACGCCGTTGTCTTTGAACATCTTTACGGGACCCTTCGCGCGCCCGTGGAGGAAAGCCTCTCGGAAGGCATGGACGTGCTTTTTGATATTGATTGGCAGGGCGCGCAGCTTTTGACCTACTCAGCCGAGTCGGACGTTGTGCGCGTTTTTATCCTGCCGCCCAGTTGGGAGGAGCTTGAACGGCGCCTGCGCGCCCGCGCCCAGGACAGTGATGAGGTGGTGCGTCGCCGCATGGAGCGGGCCAGCGACGAGATGAGCCACTGGGCAGAGTACGATTATATCATTGTGAACCGCGATCTGGACCACAGCCTTGAGCAACTGCGTGCGATATTAAACAGCGAGCGCCTGCGCAGGCGCCGTCAACACGGCATGGCGGAGTTTGTTAGGACCCTGCGTACCCAGGGCGAGATGGCCGTCCACGAATAGCGGAATAATTGTTTAGGGCTGATAAATTTTCTACCAGACTGTGCAAGAGCCCTTTCCAGAGGCCTGATCTTTGCGTAATCTAAAAGGACACACACCACACAAGGAGTTTTTCCATGGATCTTTTCATTGACAGTGCCAGCACCCACGAAATTTCTGCCTGGGCAGAGACGGGTCTTGTAACGGGGGTGACGACCAATCCGACGCTCCTTGCTAAAAGTGGCCGGCCCGTGCACGAAGTCTTGAAGGAGATTTGCGCCCTCATCGATGGTCCCATCAGCGCCGAGGTGACGGCCTCAGATTGGGGTACTATGCTGCGTGAGGCAGAGGTGCTGCGCGCCATCCATGATAACATTGTCATTAAGGTTCCCTTGACCAAGGACGGCTTAAAGGCGTGCTATCACCTTGTCAGGCGCGAGATCCCCGTGAACGTAACGCTGTGCTTTAGCGCGGCCCAAGCGCTTATGGCGGCCCAGGCTGGGGCAACCTTTATCTCGCCGTTTTTGGGTCGCTTAGACGACACAGGTGTAAGTGGTATTCATCTTGTGCGCGATATTGCCGAAATTTATCAAAAGGGCGAGTATGGCACGGCGATTCTGGCAGCCTCCATCCGCAGCGCTGCCCATGTGGAAGAGGCCGCCAAGGCTGGCGCCCACGTGGCAACGGTGCCTGCTAAGATTTTGGAAGCCCTCTACCATCATCCCTTGACGGACAAGGGCCTTGAGATCTTTGAGGCAGATTGGAAGCAAACGGGCCAGAGCATTCTCTAGCGATTTGAGGGCGCACCTTTGTCACAAGAGATTGCCCTTTCCCCGGCGGTTCATGCCCTTTTAGAAGCGTGGACCGCGCACCTGAAAACCGTGCGCCAAGTGAGTCCCCATACCTTAGTGAATTATCACAGTGACGCGGTGCTTTTTCTCATGTTTTGGCAAGGTCACAGGGGAGAGGGGGCGCTCACCCCCCAAGATCTGGCGAGTCTTACGCCCCATACGGTGCGCGCCTTTTTGGCTTCGCGTCTTGGTCAAGGGGTGGGGCACCGCTCCAACGCCAGGTGCTTGTCAGCCCTGCGCTCCTTTTACCGCTACCTGGGGCGCCACGCGGGGATTGACGCCCAGGTGCTTGATTTTATTGAGCTTCCGCGCCTGTCCACCATTTTACCCCGCCCTTTGAAAGAGGAAGATGCGCGCCGTTTAACCCAGGCGGCACCACAGGAAAATCGCCACACGTGGATGGACGCACGGGATAAGGCGCTTCTCACCCTTCTCTACGGGGCGGGCTTGCGTATTGCGGAAGCCTTGTCCCTCGACTGGGATCAGGTGACGCCGCTGGGTGACTTTTTGCGGGTGGTGGGAAAAGGGCGCAAGGAGCGCTTAGTGCCCCTCATTCCCGCCGTGCGCGAAGCTTTGGCCCACTACATGGGGCAGCACCCCTTTTCCCACACCCGCGAAGCGCCCCTTTTTGTGGGGGAGCGAGGCGGGCGCCTGTCCCCAAGTGTGGCTCAGCGTCAGGTAAGGCGCCTGCGCACGGTGCTGGGGCTGCCCGATCACACAACGCCCCATAGTTTGCGCCACAGTTTTGCAACCCATCTTCTGGAAAGTGGGGGGGAACTGCGCACCATTCAAGAGCTTTTGGGGCACGCAAGCCTGACCACGACCCAGCGCTACACGCAAGTTGATACGTCTCACTTACTCGCGGTGTACGCCGCCGCCCATCCCAGCGCCAAGGACGCGTGACACCCATGACACTTCCCCTCTCCCTGCAAGAAAAGATGGAGGCGTTGATGGTGGGCCACAAAGCCGCGCATCTCAGACAAGCCCGCGAAGACCTGACCCAGGCCTATCATGGGGAGGCAACGCCGCACATGGAGGGGCTGGAGGCGCGCCTGTCATACCTGGCAACCCGCATGCCTGCAACCTTTGCCGTGGCAAGAAGCGTTCTGACGCAAGTGCCGAATTTAGGCGAAAAGGTGGCGACGCTTTTGGATCTCGGGGCGGGACCTGGTACAGTTTTGTGGGCGCTGGAGTCATTAATATCCTTTGAAAGCGCGACCCTCGTGGAGCAGGACACAGGTCTTATGCGCCTGTGCGAGGCGTTGCGTGAAGGTGAGGCCACACCGCACACGGTCCTCTGCCAAGACGTGCTGCAAGACTTGCCATGGCAAGACGCAGACCTTGTGACCATCAGTTACCTATGGGGGGAGCTTGAGGGTCAGGGCCGCTTGGACTTCCTTGAGAAGGCCTTCGCCCACGCCCGTCACGCCCTGGTGCTCATTGAGCCAGGAACCCCACGTCACACGGCGGGTCTTTTAGAGGCCCGTGATTACCTCATTGGCATGGGCGCCCACATTGCGGCGCCGTGCCCCCACGCCCTTGCCTGCCCCGTTAAGGCGCCCGACTGGTGTCATTTCAGTGCCTTTGTGCCCCGAAGCGCCCTCCACCGGCAGGTGAAAAACGTGTCCCAGTCCTATGAGCTTGAAAAGTATAGCTACCTCATTGTGATGCGCGAGGCTCTGGACGCGCAGAAGGACGCAAGACTCGTACGCGCGCCCCTTAAGCGCTCAGGACACGTGGTGTGTGATGTGTGCACAAACGCGGGCACTTTGGCGCGCTGGACCTATACCAAGAAAGACAAAGAGGCCTACCACGCGGCGCGCAAAAAGGAGTGGGGTGAGACCATCACCCCGCCATCCTCTTAAGGCTTTGTGGCCACAACTGTGGGCATAATCCAGTTGGGGTCGGGCAGAATCTGAATATCCTTGTAACCAATGCGGGTTAGTTGTGCGGTGATAGTACCGGGCATATCGAAGTTCTGCCACTTGGCGCCAATGATGTCTTTAAAAACGACTTTTTGCTTCAATGCGTCTTGAGGATCTACATCCACCCAAGGGGAGGCCGGGTTGAGAGCAGGCGGAGGCGTCCAGAAACTGGATACCAGCACAGCACCTGGTTTGAGGGCTTTGAAAAAGCTTTCGAAGAGGGCTTCGTGCCGCACTGGATCAGTCACATAAATGTTAAGACCGCTGCTGGTGAGAAGATCGTAAGCATTTTCTTCACCTAAATCCCATGCATCTTTCTGGATAAACGACGCATTATGGAACCCTTTACTTTGTGCATTTTCGGCGGCCATTTTGAGCGCGTTCTCGTCCAGGTCGATGCCCACAAGGGCGATATTGGCAAGGCCTTGTGTAGGCAGATGCAAAAGGTCCTCCATAAGCCCGCAAGGTACAGACGCAATGCGCATGTTGTCTTGAAGGCGCGCCGTCATCACCTCTTGGAAAATCCAAAAGCGTGCGCGGGTGGCCAGGGCTGAAGGAGCACGGTGAACCATCCAGTGCTCGAGGGGGCAAAGGTCTTCGCGCAGGGGAGCATCCAGAATGAGATAAGAAATCCACTCCCCATCAAGTCCCTGGTTTTTCAGTAAAAAGCGCCCAGATTCAAAGGTAGAAAGTTCGTCAAGCAAAGACAGTGTTTCCTCGCGGCCATAGCTTAGATCCGTGGCCGTTGAAATACGGGCACGGTGGGTTTCTATACTTGTGTCAAAGCCGTGGGACAGGAGGGAGGTAACGGCTGCAGCCGCGACAAGGGAAGAGGACATGGGGGATACTCCGCTGATTTTTTTAAAACCTAGCGTGCCTGTGCCCCATGCGTCAAGAAACAAAAAAGGGCGCCGTTGTGGCGCCCTCTCTATGCGGATTGTAGCTAAGTTTACTTATGCTCAATCAAGGTTGTTTGCGGCGCGTTTGGGGTTTCGATGGCGATGCGCCTGGGCTTTAAGGCCTCAGGAATTTCACGCACCAAAAGAACCCGCAAGATGCCGTTCTCTAGGCTTGCTTTGCCAACCTTGATGAAGTCTGCCAGCTGGAAGTGGCGTTCAAAGGCGCGTCCCGCAATGCCCCGGTACAGGTACTCAACACCTTCCTCCTCAGGGCGTGCGCGCCCTGCAATATTGAGGGTGCTGTCTTGGACCGTAATGGACAGGTCCTCATCCCGAAAGCCAGCAACGGCCATGGTCAGACGGTAGGTTGTTTCATCTAAGCGTTCAATGTTGTAGGGCGGATAGCCTCCGCCGCCCATATGCTCATCGGCGCGCATAGCCGAATCCACAAGGCGTGACAGGCGATCAAAGCCAATACTTGAACGAAAAAGGGGGGTTAAGTCGAGTGCTCTCATTGTCATATCCTCCATTTGAGCGATACACACAGCCGGACAAGTTGCTTTAACGGACGCTGTCGCACGCTGAAAACGCCGATTTTTTACGCCATCCATCAAAGACGACCAAGTCAAGCCATCCAAAAGTCCAAGGCCATATAGCACCTTGAACTTTTTTATCATAAGTCAATTTTTGACCATTTTCAAGAAAAAGTCACGACAACGGGAAGCGTTTCTTAAGTTTAGAAAGTTCTCACCACAGGTGTTTCTCGATGGCTTCATAGAAAAGAGAGGCGATGTCTTTGTTAAGGGCGCCTTCGATGCCTTCAAGGCCTGGGGATGAGTTGACCTCCAAAATCTTAGGGCCAGAGTCCGAGCGAATAATATCAACGCCCGCCACCTTTAGTCCCATGACCTTGGCGGCTTTAATAGCCATGCGGCGTTCTTCGGGTGTAATTTTGATGGGCGCTGCGGTGCCGCCCAAGTGTATGTTTGAGCGAAAGTCCCCGTCCTTGGCGGTGCGCTCCATGGCGCCCACAACCTTGCCGTCAATGACAAAGCAGCGCATGTCTTTACCGCCGGCCTCTTTGACGAATTCTTGGACAAGGATATTTGTGCGCAGGCTCTTGAAGGCATTGATGACGCTTTCGGCGGCTTTTTTGGTTTCGGCCAGCACGACTCCCGTGCCCTGGGTGCCCTCCAGAAGCTTAATGACCACAGGCACACCGCCCACAAGTTTGATGATTTCCTTGGTATCAAGGGGGGAGTCTGCCATGGCGGTCGTTGGCATATGAAGGCCATTGAGGGCAAGGTTTTGAAGGGAGCGCAGCTTATCGCGAGCGCGGGCAATGGCGCTGGCTTCATTGAGGCAATAGGCGCCCGTCAGCTGAAACTGGCGCAGCAGCGCACAGCCGTAAAAAGTCGCAGACGGACGAATGCGCGGGATCACCGCGTCTACGTTGTCTAAGATCTCTCCCCCGCGGTAGTAGACTTTTGGGCTCGCGGCACTCACGTTCACGTAACAGTGCTTGATATTAACGAACTTAATGGTGTGACCGCGGGCCTCTCCCGCTTCAATGAGGCGCTGGTTAGAGTACAGGGCAGGGTTGCTGGCCAAAAGCAGAATACGTAGGGATCTTCCCTGGGGGTGTGTGAGATCTTCGCCTTCCAGCACGCTGTCCCCAAGGCGCGTTCCTTGACTAAAGGAAACATCGGGATCGATGAGGAAGCGCCCCTCCATGGCCTCGCGCCCAAGAAGCATGCGGTACCCCATGGCGTCTCTGTCCGTAAGGGTGATCTCAATGTCCCAGGTGCTCTCGCCCAAGGTGATGGGCGTTTTAATCACAGGGCGACGTTCTTTATCTCCGCTGGAGCTCTTGACGATGCGTTTGTCCAGAAGGAGGGCCTTGCAGGACCTTGTGACCTTGGTATTGCGCTGAATGGGGTGTACGTCAAAGTGGACAAAGGTTTGGCCATCGTCCTTTTCGTAACGGATATTAAAAGCATGCAAGGCCGATGTTCTGGCGCCTGAGTCCGTTTTGACTTTGAGGGCGCTGATACCTAGCTGGGGCAGGGCGCACCACTCTTCTTTACCAATAATTTGACGCATAAGGTCTCCGCGTGGGTTAAAATGGGATTAGCGTGCGTTGTGGGCCGAGCGAATAAGCGTTGAGGCGCGTGGGCGTAGCACAAGACACTGCACCCCTTTTTGAGACAAAACGCGAGACGCGTCAAGGGCGCCTTTTTCCGTGAAACCGGATAAGCGCGCTTGGAAGACACGCCCGCGTTTACGTGCGGCTTGCTCGACGGTTACTTTTACACCCTTGCGGTTGGCGAGTTTTGCAAGCTGGGCCTTGGCGGCGGCCTGGGCGTCTTTGGCCTTTGCAAACGCACCCACTTGCAGGGCCCAGGTACGCGGCCCTTGCCCAGAAGACGCTGTTTGAGGTGCACCTAGGGTGCGAATTTTTGCGCCCACAGGGTCTTGGGTATAGCGTTCACGTAGTGTTGTAGAGGTGACTTGCGCTTCGTCACATGTGCCGCCCTCTTCGCAAACTTGTCTGATCTTGGCGCCCAGTGGATCGTCACCAAAGTCGTCAGCGGGTGCTTGGGGCGTGTAGGTGGCGTTGCGCAGAAGTGCCTTGGTGCCGTTAAGCACACTCCCATCACCCGCAAAGGCGGCGTTGAGAAGGGTTGCGGCGCGCTGGTCGCGGGAGGGGCCTGTTTTGCCGCCCATGACAACCACAATGACGCGTCTTCCATTGCGCTTGGCAGAGGCCACAATGTTAAAGCCAGATGCGTTGGTCAGACCCGTCTTGATGCCGTCCACATTGGGCTCTTTTTCCAGGAGTTTATTGTGGTTGGCAAAACGCTTGTTGTTGTACCAAAAAGACTGGGTGCGAAAATACGCGTAATATGCAGGGAAGCGCTTGAACACAGCCTGTCCCAAGATGCCCAGGTCATGGGCCGTAGAGATTTGCGCTGGGTTTGGAAGGCCGGACGCATTCCTGAAGACCGTTGCCCGCATGCCAAGGGTGCGCGCTTTTTTCGTCATGAGGCGGGCGTACGCCTCTTCGCTGCCCGCAAGATACTCCGCTACAACTACCGAGGCGTCATTGGCAGATTTTGTCACGATACCTAGAATCGCGTCTCGCACGGTGATGGTGCCGCCTGCCCTAAGCCCCAGCTTGCAAGGCGGCTGGGCGGCCGCTTTTGCAGAAATGGGCATCTTTGTGCGCAGGGAAACTTTTTTGGACTCTAGTGCCTCAAAAAGCAAATAGAGGGTCATAATCTTTGTAACGGACGCGGGGAATCGCGGCGCGTGGGCATTTTCCTCGTGAAGAACCTTATTGGACGTTACGTCCAGTACAAAGGCCGCGTATTTTTCTTTGGCAAAGGACGGTGCGGTGGCGCACAAAAAAGCAGCTGCAAAAATGGCAATTTTTCTTATGGTTAGTGCCACGCCTACATGTCCTCCCCTGAATAACTGATCACATTGTAGCCGTCTTTTTCGCCCGTGTCACCCTCTGCGCACAGCTCGCTTAGGTTGCACATGGGATCTTTCATGCAAAACGGCAGGCAAGAGCCGCTAGAGGCATCATCACCTTCACAGGCAAGTGCTGCGCTGCGCTCCATGGATGCCATGTAAACTTGAACGGGGTCGTAAGGGGGCTTGCTCGTAAGGGAAAGCATTTCCAGCTGAGACGGTGGTGATGCGGCGTTACCCTGGTTGTTGCTCTTACCCAAGAGATCGAAGCTATTAAAGGAGGCCTTGGGCCTTGGTGCCACGATGGGGGTAGTGTGTGTGGTGGCAGTGGACTCACGCAGCACTTTCTTCAAGGAGATCACCTCGTCCTCTTCAAGATCTGTTCCCTCGTCTCCTGAGGAACCGCTTTTGATGGAGACGGTATTTTCATCAACACTGCTGTCGCTGTCTTTTTCCACAAAAAGAGGGTGGGGAGGCACAGGCCTAGGGGGTAATGGTGCTTGGGGAAACGTAACTGATTTGGCTTCGTGCTCTTGTATAACGTACGCTTTGAGAGGCCCCAAGGAGAGGTTATGGGACACCAAAAAACCTGGTATTCCTGAGGACGGCATGGGTGTTGGTGGTTGGTCCTGGGCTTGGGACATGGGCGGCATGGCGAGAATGTGATGTGCGTAGTAGATGAAAAGTGTGTCCCAGGTTTGGATCAGCTTCTGGGCGAATTTGGGGCACTGTTCAGTCCAGTGAAGAAAACGTGAGTCACGCAAAAGGCCTAAGGACGCCTCATTTGAATAAAGGCGAATCGCTGTGTTGCGCACAGCGCGCTCCATATCAAAAAAACTGTCCCACGCGCGGGTGATGTACATTTGATAAAAGCTAAAAGTATGGGCGCCGTCAGTGATATCATTTACCTTACTGAAGGCGTACAGGCCCTTTGTCCATGTACCATAATGAAAAAGGTTCGCTTGCTTGTGTTGTAAAAAGCGGTTTGAAAATTCTCGACGAAAGCCGCAAAATTTTTCAGCAAAGAGGCGATCCTTAGGCCCCAAGGCGCCCAGATATTCTCCCAAGGCGTCGCAGGTCTTGGACATCTGCGTATAGTGTCTAGACTTGAGACGCGCAACAATGAGCGCCGCAAGGTGGGTTGATGCATTTTCTGTTTCGGGAAGTTTGGCGTTGGCGCGCTCAAGATTGAATAGGGCCGCGTCAAAGAAATCTTGTGCGCGCACGAGATAGGATTCCATAGGCTGGGTGCTAAAATCTTTTTCACCTAGATCCGGTTTTGCAAAATCCTCCTCACACCGTACGCGGGCGCGCTCAAGATCCATGTACAGTGCCTCGATCCTGTCTTTTGGCCCAGTTGTGCTTTGTGCTGTTGGGGTAGCGTTTTTTGCAAGTTCCTTAAATTGACTGTGTGCGAATAAGACACTCTTGGCGCCCATATCCTCTAGTGTCGCGGAGAACGCCTGTGGCTCACCAGGGCCCGCTGACGTGTCCGCGGAAGTTGCTTGCCCACTTGAAGATGGTGCGCTCTTTGTAGAGCCATTCAAAACCTGTGTGATGTTGCCTACGTAGTCCTCTTCACAGGCGCTTGCCAGAGAGGGGGCTATCGACACAAAAGTGCACAATACAATGGCTTTGAAATAATAAACGCGACGGAGCATATTTATTCACCTTGCATCATGACATATGGGCACTCTTTTTTTTGTAACTGCTTGAGATGTCTACGTCAAGAGTCTTTGTTGTTAATACTTTATCAATCAAAATGTGCTTGCCTTGCGCGGCCTACCGAGTGTTCGAAGTGGGGAGCGCAGGAGGCAAATTACGTGTCTAGGTGGTAAGAGTGAGGACAAGATGAAACAAAAAAAAGTATTGTGGCACGGTATCGGCGTATTCTTGAGCGCAAGTGCCTTTGCGAGTGCGGACAACTTGGAGGAAAGAGGCGCGTCCACAGGTTGCCCACCTATCCAGGGATTTGCCAGAGCTGCCCAAGGACCTGACGCGCAACGTCATGAGCGCAGCTTGTCAGACCCAGCAAAAAGGATTTTTGTGAGCACTCAAAACTATCAAGATGACCCACTTTACGGTGTATACCATGGCGTTCTTGCTCTAGATCTTGTGGGTTTTGAGGAGTTTAAGAATCCTGCACAATTGGTGATGGGGTTTCGTCGTCACGAAAAAGAAGCTGAGGGACGAGTACATGTTGCGCAGCTGGCGGAACTTGTATTCCGGCAGGAGAAGGGTCTTGATGAACTTGCCAAGCGGAATAACCAACTTGAAGGTATGGTGTCGAGCCTTGCCCAAGAGGTGGCATTGCTGCAAGGTCGCCTCAAGGCAGTGTCGGCACCTCCAGGACCATCCTCCTGGCCAAAAGATAGTTTTGTCCAGTCCTATAGATGGGGGCCTTTTGTGCAAGGGGACGGTGTGACGGCGCTCTTTGATGAGATGGCCGGCTTTATGCCAGCCTCAAAGGAAGGGGTAATTGAGGGCGAAGAGATCCCAGGGCCTGCTTTGCAGACAAGTGTCTTTTTTAGAGATGCGTCTGGTGGTAAAGGATCTGTCCTTGTGGCTGATCAGCGTGTTGCACAATTTTATGATGAGTCACCCCTAACGTCCCCTTCAATTTCACCCGCGGAACCTGTGCCCCGCACTGGATCTCGTAGCGGGCCGTCTATCCCGCCACTTGACTGGAAACGCCTTGAAACGAAGATGGACAAAAAGAAGATGGACAAAAAGAAGAAAAAAAAGAAGAAGGGGAGACGCTCAGGAGTGGATATCACGCCCCCCAAAGGTGTGGGAGGGGCTGCCCTATCTCAGCCTCCCCATGAGTAAGGCCTTTATCCCTTCGGTAGTGTTTTTGGATCTGGGTAAGTCATATCTAAAGACGCTGCGCGGTGGCGCCATGTGAGGGCAAAAAAGACAGCACCTGCCAAAGAGCTGACCGCAAATAAGGCCAGACCCGCGCTCCAGCCATGGGCGTCCACAAGGGCGCCGATGGGGGCTCCAACGACGGCAGCACCGGCGTAGGCAAGGGTTCCTGTGAAGCCTGTGGCCACGCCGGCCGCACGCTTGGAGGCAAAGTCTGTGGCTGCAAGCCCCGCCAAAACTTGTGGTCCATAGACCAAAAATCCTGATAAGAACAAAATAAAGGCGTCAAGCCAGGGATAGCCAGGAGGGGTCAGCCACAACATGCCCATGGTGACCGTGAGAAGAAGGAGATAAACGGTGCCCACAGGACCGCGTCTGCCCCCAAAAATCTTGTCGGACATCCACCCGGCTAGAACGCCGCCCAGGAGCCCTGCGACCTCAAAGCTGGTGAGTTGCCACCCGGCCACAAGAAGCGTGACCCCTTTGTGTTCTTTGAGGAACATGGGGGCCCAGGTAAAGACACCCATGCGAGGGATATAGAGACAGAAATTGGCAAGGCCCATGTACCACACGAGTTTGTTACTAAAGACAAGGGTGATGACCTCGCGCATGGTGATGCGTTCTTCTGGCGCGGCTCCCAGTGCCTTCACATCATTCTTATATTCTTCAACGGGGGGGAGGCCAACGTCCTTGGGTGTGTCGCGCAAACGGTTAAAGCAAAACATGGCCAAAAGCGCTGTGGCAATGGCGGGCACAAAAAAAGCGTACCGCCAGCCAAAGTGATTGATCAGAACCGGCGCCGCCAAGGTAATGGCAATGGCGCCAATTTGGTGGGATGTGCCCCACAGCGCCCACTTTGTGCCAATTTCTTTGGGACTGAACCAATGGGTCAGCATGCGCGCAGCCGGTGGCCAGCCCATGGATTGAAACCAGCTATTTAAAACCCACAAAATGCCAATGACGGTGATGCTGGGGGCCATGCCGATGAAATAGCTCACAGCTGCGGATCCCAAAAGCCCAATGGTCATAAAATAGCGCGCGTTAGAGCGGTCACTGATGTATCCATTGATGAACTTACCAATGCCGTAGACAATGGAAAACCAGGTAATAATCCAGCCAAGTTCTGTCTTAGAGTACCCAAACTCTTCAGAAAGGGCCGGCATGGCAAGGGAGAAGTTTTGTCTGACAAGGTAGAAAGCTGCGTAGCTGATAATGGATGCGTAGAGGATACGCACACGCCAATAGCGGTAGCTATATTTCTCGATGGAGGTCAGTTTTGCAAAGGCGCGGGACAAGTCATTGCCTAAGGCTCGCACAGCTTCCATGGATTCCCCTTTGGGTTTGCAGACACAATATGAAGGGGATCCTAGCAAAGTTTTGGCGGCTCCAGCAAGCGAAATAGCGCGCTTCTTTGCGCAAATCCTGCCAAAAAGACAATATTCCTCAATAAGTACGTAGGCTTTTTGGATTATTATTTTTTTTACTTAAATTGTAAGCAGTTTTGGTTTTGGGTTATTTTTTTAATTTTAAAGTCAACGCGTTGTCTTTTTTCTTGTTCTTCTTTTGAGGGGCGAAGTCAGATGTGGTGTGCGTCGTGAGCCCCAAGGTGAGAGAGGAGGCGTTTGACTTCTTGGGAGGGGACTTCGTCGACGGCGCCAACCTCAAGCCGCCCTAGGAAAAAGGGGCCGTAACTCACGCGCACGAGACGGTTAATGGAAAGATCGAGGGCCTCCATGAGGCGGCGGATTTCACGGTTTTTCCCTTCCCACAGGGTCAGGCTGAGCCACGTATTGCGGCCACTTTGGGACAAGACCTCGGCTTTGACGGGGCCGTACGCAACGCCGTCCACGGTCATGCCGCGTTGGAGAGCCTCCAAGGTGCGCCCTTCCACAAGGCCAAAGACGCGTACCTCATAGGTGCGCGGGACCTGGTTTTTGGGCAACTCCAGGGCGCGCGCAAGCTCTCCGTCATTGGTGAGAAGGAGAAGCCCCTGGGTGTTTTGATCAAGGCGCCCAACGGAGACGACCCTGGGCATGCTGCTTGGAAGGATATCAAACACCGTCTCGCGTCCCTGTGGGTCCTTGTGGGTTGTGACAACGCCCACGGGCTTGTGATAGCGCCACAGACGGGTGGGCTCCCTGGCAATGAGGGGGACGCCGTCCACAAGGACCTGGTCATCTTGCGTGACGCATGTGGCGGGGGAGGTGAGGCGCAGCCCATTGACCTCAACACGTCCTTGCTGGATCCAGGCTTCCGCGTCGCGGCGAGAGCAAAGTCCTGCGCGTGCCATCACCTTCGCGATGCGTTCGCCTTTGTCTTCTTGTGTCATCGGCTGCCTGCCTTGGCCGTGAAGGCCGCAAAGATTTTCTGGTCAAGCGCTGTTGTGCCATACTCAGGGTGCCACTCAACGCCAAGACAGAAAGGCAGGCTTTCATCCTCGACGCACTCGATGACTGTGTCAGGAGCGGTGGCGCTGATGTTTAGGCCCTTGCCCACCGCATCCACAGCCTGGTGGTGGGTGCTGTTGACGTTTGCGGCCTCCACGCCAGCAATGCGGTGCAAAAGCGTGCCTGGCACAATGTGGATTGGGTGTGAGGGCTCGTCTTTTGGTAGGGTTTGCTCGTGGGGGAGGGCGTGCGGAATATGCGCGGCAATGTCTTGATAAAGGGTGCCGCCGCGCATGACATTAAGCAGCTGCATCCCCGCGCAGATCCCAAGAAATGGCAAACCTTTTTCCAGAGCGCAGCCCGCAAGCTTCATCTCAAAATGGGTGCGGTTTTCTTTGTTAAGTTGCGTTGGATTTTCCTGGGACTTGCCATAGTGGGATGGGTGAATATCGAAGGCCCCGCCCGGCACCAAAAGGCCATCAATCATCTCCGCGTAGGTCTGCACAAGATCGGGCGCGTAGGGAATGGCCACAGGTACACCGCCCGCGCGCGCTATGCTTGCAAAATAATTTTCGCGCAGGGCGTACCAAGGAAAGGCAGAGTATCCACCCGATTGCTCGTGATCGAGCACCACGCCAATGATTGGTTTTTTCATAAAAGGCCTCAATGTGGGGCTTGCATCTTGCTTCTATCTTATTCTTAATGGAGCCACGTGCAAAGCCCTATTCAAGGAAAACACATGGCAAACCCCCCAGTGTGCGACACTTTTTTTGATCCCCTTGGCTGGGAAACTTTCGAAGAAGCGTATTTAGGTAAAAAGTTTTACCACTTTACGCGCGGGGAAGATGAAGTGCGCTCCTCTCTCTTTTCATGGGAGACGCTCAATACGCTTTTAGCCCAGGAGGGGATCTGGTCAAGTGGTACCCTCAAGCTTGCGCAAAACGGCGCGCTCTTGGCGGTTGAGAAGTATTGTTGTGAAGGCCTGGACCGGGAAGGGCAAGGGAGGTGGATTCCTGATCTGGAGAGGGTCTTGGACTGGTGGCAGCAAGGTGCGGGGCTTGTGTGCAATGATGTGGCGACCCTCACACCTGGCTTGAGGGAGATGGCGACGTTTTTGAGCGAGGTCTTCCAGGCGCGTGTCCTTGCCAATATCTATGCCACAAGCCAGGACGTCCCTGCCTTTGCACCCCACTTTGACACCCACGATGTGTGGGCGTTTCAGGTGAGTGGCACGAAAACCTGGCGCCTTTACGGGCAGGAGGACGCACCCATCAATCACCCGATTTTTAATGACCTTGATAAAGCGTACCATCACGCGCATAAGGGAGCGCTCCAGGGGGAAATCACGACGTCACCGGGTGACGTTCTTTATATCCCTAGGGGACTTTACCACGATGCCTACGCCACAGATCACGCGTCCCTCCATGTGACCTTTAGCGTGACACGCCCAACGGGCCTTGACGCCGTCAGCGCGCTCTTTGAGCGTCTTGTCCACGTTCCCCTTGCACGCCAAGACGTGCCCCTAAGCGTGCGTGCGCGCACGCAGTATTTGCAGCAACTTTCACAGGAAATTGATGGTATTTTACGCCAAGAGAATCCTCCCCATACCTTGGCGCCTGCTCAAATGGAACGTGTCTCAAGGGTGCTTCCTCTGCCTGTCAGTCCTGTTATGCGCGTTGAGAAAGGGCATGTTTCTTTGCGTCAGGAGCAAAACACTCTGTGGCTTGTGACGCCCCGTGCCCAGGTGCCGGTTCCCCAAGAATGGCAAAGTATTCTTCCCTGGATTATGACAAAGAGTACCTTTTCACAGGAAGAATTTCATCACGCTCATCCATCTATCTCGAAGACTTCTTTTCATCGACTTATGAACGATTTGTTGAATATGTCTGTCCTTGAACACGCCCCGAATGCCAGGGCACTCTAGGGGGTGTGCCCTCTATGGCACAGTGGTCTTCTTTTTTTGAAAAAGGGAGCGCGATGACCTTGCCTTGGGGGTCAAAAATGGATGGAATACGTCGCTGGGATAAATCATGAGGGTTTTCCCTGACGAAGGTCGAAGAAAGGATTGAGGTACATGAAGAGTGTATTACTAAGCGCAAGTGCTCTGGGGCTTTTGGCTGGTGTTGTGCTGATTGAGGCCGCACATGCAGAAGCTGCGGGTAACGCGCCGACACTGAAGATTTCCGGAGAAATCAACACAGCGGTCTACGCATTTAATCAAAAGGATCAGCCTAAGGACGCCAATGGCGGTAAGGGCCAAGGTTTCCACTCTGACGTCCAAGACTCACGCTTGAACTTTGAAGCTGTGGGCGATGCGCATTTTTATGGTGGCATGGAATATAGCGCCCTTGTTGGCTTTACGGCCAACCCTGAAGAAGGTCAGGCTGCTGTTGAAGAGGTTAACATTCGTCTGCGTGGTCCATGGGGCTTCTTCATGACCGGTAACTCCCGTGATGTGGGTGACCGTATGGCGAATGGTGCGTTCTCTGTAATGGGTGCGTCCGGTGGTTTTAACGGAAACTATGACCGTGTGATCAACGCCTCTACTGTGTTTTGCCAAGCGTATCTTTGGTGGGTGCACCAAAGGATGCCAACAAGCTGACTTACGTCACACCACGTGTGTACGACGTTCAGTTTGGTATCAGCTTCACGCCTAACACTCAAACCCAAGGTTTCTCTAAGCTAAAGACAGTTGGCTCTCGCAAGAACGACGACACAACCTATGACAAGAACAACGTCAGCTTGGGCCTGAACTACCGCACGAAGTTCTCCAATGGACTCGGCCTTAAGGCTTCTGCAACAGCTGTGTTTGGTCAATCTCAGATTGCGCGTCGCTTGACAGCGCTGCCTTTGACTGCCACAGAGCGTGCAGCCGAGACATACTTTAGCGGTGATCGCAAAAATACATCCTCCTACGCCCTTGGTTTAGAGCTCGACTACGGCGCTTTTGAGCTTGGTTTCGAGTTCATCGACAACGGAACCAGCCAAGTGCTTAAGGCTATCCAGGGACGCAAAGCCGGACAAGTTTACAGCGTTGCCGCAGGGTACAAGTTCGGTGTGAACCACATCGCCCTTGGTTACCTCCATGCAACACGTAAGCTTGGAACAGGCATTTTGACCAACTTTAACGGCGTACGTACGCTGGATGTGGTTTCTGCTGATAACCCACGCGCCAAGGCCGACGTTGTGTCTTTGACCTATGATCGCAACTTGGCAAAGGGCTTGGTGTTGTTTGCTGAGGCCAACTACTTTGATTACAAGACGGATCAAAGGTGGGTTAACCTGCAAAACAGCATGAAGTCTAGCGGTGTTGGAAATGCCTCCAACATGTTGGACGGCGTTGGAAACAACCGCGGTCACGTGTTGATGCTGGGAACAAAGGTTCGTTTCTAGTTTTGATACTTTCCTAAAGACAAGGGGCGGGAAATTTATTTTCTGCCCCTTCTTTATGTCTCCTCAGAGATGCTATTTCCTTGTAGACTGTGCCTTATGAATACTCAAAAACCTTCCTTTGCTGCGCCCCGTGTGGTGCGTCCCGATGAGGCTGGCGCGCGCGCTGACCGTTTTATTACGCACTTGTTTCCCTATCTGGGATACGGGAGTGTCCAGAAGCTTTTGCGTCTGGGTAAAATAAAGGTGGACGGCAAGAAACTGCGCGCTGCTGATACGCTTTTGGCTGGCCAAACCCTGACATTTTACTTCGCGCCAAAGGAGCGGGACGAGGCGCGCCTGCCTGCCTCCCGGCGCAAGACGCCGCCCGATAGTGCGCTTGTGGCGCGCCTTTCGTCGGCAGTGCTTTTTGAAGATGACGCCCTCTTGGTGGTGAACAAGCCCCAAGGTCTTGCAACACAGGCTGGGGTTAATACCCGCATGAGTCTTGACCGTTTGGCCGATGCCAGGGCGGGTGGCGCCTATGCGCCGCGCCTGACCCACCGTTTGGACCAGGACACCAGCGGCGTGATCATACTGGCCAAAACGAGAGAGATGGCGGCCTACCTGACGCGCGCCTTTAAGGAGAGAAACGTTGAAAAAACCTATCTTGCCCTTGTGGTGGGTGAGATGAGGGAGAAAAAAGGCCAGTGGGACTGGGATATGGGCAAGGATACGGGACCGCGCCAGGAGAAAATGTCCGTGGACGCCCCCGAGAGCGTGCCGGCTGTGACACGCTTTGAGGTTCTTGAAAAGCGCCATGGCCTCACCCTTTTGCGCTTAACGCCCCTGACGGGACGCAAGCACCAGATTCGCGTCCACTGTGCCCATGCGGGTTACCCCATTGTGGGAGATGGCAAGTATGGAGGGGCCAAAGCTCACCCTTTTGACGGGCGCACACCCCTTTGCTTGCATGCGTGGTCCATCTCGTTTACGGATAGCCAAGGCCGTGCGCGCACCTTTCACGCGCCCATGCCTGAAGTGCTCTTGCAGCTTTTGACGGACAACGGCTTTACACCCCTTCATAAGGAGCACCCATGATGCCCAGCGACCCCTTTTTCTCTTTGCAGCTCGAGGGCAAGCTTCCTGATCTTTTGGCCCTTGAGGCGCTTTGGGAAGAGCAAGCCGTCTCCACAAGCCTCTTTGAGGTGAGCGAGAAAAATGCGCTCTGGTCCCTGGAGGCTTTGTTTACCCAAGAGCCCGACGTAAAGACCCTTTTTGCAGGGGCATCAGACGATCTTTCTGCCTATCAAGACAAGGTGACGCTGACCTATCTGCCTGCGACGGACTGGCTTGCCCAGAACCGTTTGTCCTTTGCCCCCTTATCCATCGGCCGCTTTTACATACACGGCGGGGACGAGGCGCAAAGTGAGGTGGAGGGGACAATCTGCCTGGAAGTGTCGGCCTCCACAGCCTTTGGCACAGGCCGACACGAGACTACAAAGGGCTGCATTTTGCAGCTGGAGGCTCTTGCCGCCCAGGAGCACGCCATTCACGATATTCTCGATTTAGGATGTGGCACGGGCATTCTTGCCATGGTAGCGGCCCACCTTTTTGAGGACGCGCGCCTTGTGGCCAGTGATAACGATCCCCAGGCCACAGATATGACAATTCACAATTTGACAAAGAATCATCTCGCCAAGCGCATTGATGTTCGCCTCAGCGAAGGCTTTGACGCTATGGATGAAGACAGATTTGATCTTGTGATTGCCAATATTTTGGCAGGCCCCCTTGTGGAGCTTGCGCCCATGATGACGCACCATACGCGCCAGGGCGCACACGTGATCTTGTCAGGTATTTTGGAAACCCAAGCCACACAGGTTGTGGGGGCTTATGAAGCGCAGGGCTTCAGGCTTGTGACGCATCACACTGACGGTGATTGGTGCGCACTGACTTTAAAAAAATAAAAAAAGAAAATAAACAAATGACTGATAAAACGGAGAATAATATGTCAGCTTTTCAAATCATGCGCTTTGAGCATGCAAAAGACCTTTCCTTACCCACGCCTGGTACCTACATGAGTGCGGGCTATGATCTATCTGCAGCACTAGAAGAAGATCTGATTCTGGCGCCTGGGCAAAGGGCCCTTATCCCTTGCGGGTTTGCTATCGCATTGGCGCCTGGATACGAAGGACAGATACGCTCACGCTCAGGCCTTGCCTACAAGCACGGCATTGTGGTGCTCAATGCGCCAGGCACCATTGATGCGGACTACCGGGGTGAGCTCAAAGTCATTCTCATGAATCACTCGGACACGCCCTTTACGGTGACACCCGGCATGCGTGTGGCACAACTTGTCATCGCCCGCTTTGTCACGGTACAGTGGCATGAGGTGGATATGTTAGAAGAAGCGCCGACCCGTGACGCGGCGGGCTTCGGGTCAACGGGACTTCATGCAAAAGGCAAATAAGGCTCTTTTCCTTCTGTCTTGCTTCTTGGTCCTACAAGGAGCGAGCTTTGCTGCGCAGCCGGCGGGGAAACTTCCCCTGCCGCGCTTTGCCTCCCTGCGCTCGGGTGAGGTGAATATGCGCCGGGGTCCCGGGACCCAGTATCCCCTTGACTGGGTTTATGTGCGCAAAGATCTGCCCGTTGAGATTACCAGCGAGTTTGAGACATGGCGCCAGATCCGGGACGTGGAGGGAACCCAAGGCTGGGTCCACCAAAGCATGCTCTCTGGCAAGCGCTGTGCCATGACGTATCCGACCCGTGGGATTGTGAGCCTCAAAGACACGGCAGACGCCCAAGGGGGCACTTTGGCGCTTCTGGAGCCCGGTGCACAGGGAAAAATTCTCACGTGCAAGGGCGCCTGGTGTAAGGTACAATTTGAACGACATAAGGGGTGGCTCAAACGCCAAGACATGTGGGGCGTTTACGGGAGCGAGCTCATTAAATAAAAGGGGGAGAAAACTATGGCCGGTGACGTTTCAGCAGGGCTTGCAAAAATTGAAAACGAAACCGTTGGGGCGGCCGAAAAGGTCTCCGCTAATACGGCCAACATGGCTGAAAAAACCGCCACCGGCGCTGCAGCTCAGGCAACGGGCACAGCCACTGGCGCTTCAAGTACAGCCACCGCCACCGCGACAAACACCCAGGCCCAAACCAGTGCCACGACCCTGAACGCCCAAGGGACGGCGAGCTTGGGCGCGTCGGCTGCAGCTGCAGGTCAAGCGGTTGCCGCGCCCGCCACTGCCCAAATGCAAGCCCTGCGGGCTGGCGCCGAGGCAGCCGTTGCAGGTGGTACGGCTTTTGCCCCCCCCGAAAGCAAGATCGCCGTGCCCACGGCACAAGCGGCCTATGAGCGCTACATCGCCCTTCACGAACGCCTTGCCAGCCAAGCCAGTGAGCGCGCGACCCTGCGGGCAAATTACGCCGCTATGCTGGCCGATGAACATGCAAAAATCACAGCCATGAACGCGGCCCTTGAGGGCCAAAAAATGGGCTAAGCGCCCACCTTTGTTAATCAATCACTTTCACCCCGCGCGCACGAAGGGTGTTCTTGGCGCCTTGGGTGACTTTTGGGCATCCAGAGACAGAGAGTGTTTTGAGTGATGATGGATAAATAGTTTTTATCTTCATGAGATAACCAAGGCCCATATCGGTGACTTCTGGACAGTTGTTGATATTCAAATTTTGTACGCTGTAAAGGTACTTAAGACCTGTGTCAGTGACTCCCGGACAATTGCTCACATTCAAGATCCGTGTTCCTGTAAGAAGCGCAAAATCTTCATCAGTGACTTCTGGGCAGTGACTGAGATTTAAGATCGTTGCGTTTGTGACATACTGGATTGCAGCACCCGTAATGCCTGGACAGTGGCTTAAATTGACTCTTTTGGCGCCAGTGAGAAAGACGACTCCCTTATCTGTTATGGGGCAGTTGCTTAAGTTGACGCTTTTGGCGCCAGCGAGTTTGGAGACTCCAGCGTCTGTGACGCCTGCGCAGTTGCTCACATTAATGGTGATGACTGAATCCGCAACAAAGCACAGGCCTTTATTTGTAATGAGCGGGCAATGGCTTAGATCCAGATCTGTCACATTCCAAAGGTGCTCAAGGTCATCATCGGTGGTGGAGGGATCTAGGCACTGGACGGGTGGTACGTGCTCTTCGTCCTGCTCTTCCTGTGCTTCAGGGAAGTGCTCAGCAACCAAAAGAAGATCTTCTTTTCTGAGGATAATGATCTTCCCACTTTTTGGGTCGATTTGTAATCCTTGATGCAGGAGGTTTTGCTGTGGCGGCTCTTGGTCTATCTCGTCACAATGAAGCGGCGCTAAGTGCCTGTCTGTGATGATGAGATCTGCTAACGGGCCGTGGGAGGGCTGCGTTGCGTGCGCGTCTTTCGCTTGGCACAAAGACAGTGCAGCAATGACCAAAATGTGACGTAACAGAGCTTCCATGAGGTGCTTCTCCCAAGATTTTTCTTGGACTCAGCGTACTGGATACTTATTCCACCCGTCAACTGACCTAGGAGCGCATAGAAGTATTTATACTGATTAACCAATCACATTGACACCGCGAGTGCGCAGCGTGTCTTTCGCGCATTGGGTTATTTTAGGGCATCCATCTATCCTCAACGTCTTTACCTTTATGAGCGCTTGAAGCGCCTTATCGGTTATGTTTGGGCAGTGGCTGAGCTTCACCTTTGTTGCGTTGGAGAGAAGAGGAAATTTTTTCCCGTGATTTGCGCACAGTGATTTAACTTCACTGTTTTGGCTCCTAAGAGGAATCTGAGGCCGTTGTCCGTGATGCCTGGACAGTGGCTGAGGTTTACTGTTCTGGCGCTTGTAATAAACGTAAGGCCGCTATCTGTGATCAAAGGACAGTGGCTAAGATCGATGTTTGTTGCGTTTGCGAAGAATTTGAGCCAGCTATCTTCTATTTGCGTGCAGCGACTCAGTTTCAACGTCTTGACACCTGTGAGGAACTTAAACCCTTTATTGCTTAGTTGCGTGCATTTACTCAGATTGAGGCCTATTGCGCCGTTGACAGTGTTAAGATCCGCATCAGTGATTCCTTGGCAGTTGCTCAGATTCACGCGCTTTGCACGTTTCAGAAACCTGAGACCTACGCCGGTGATTCCTTGGCAGTTGCTCAGATTCACGCGCTTTGCACGTTTCAGAAACCTGAGACCTACGCCGGTGATTTCTTGGCAGTTACTCAGGTCCACATCAGTGGCTAGTGCAAGAAATGTGAGGTCATCATTGGTGACGGTGAGATCAAGACACTGGACCGGCGGGATATATTTTCCTTGAGTCGCTTCTTTGAGGATCTTGGAAAGCTGGGGGAGTGATGCTTTTGTGATCATGATAATTTTTGTGCAGTTTGTATCCAGCACAGGCTCTGCGTACTGATGTGTCTCACTAGGTAAGGCCTGTCTTGGTTCATCTTCGCGGGACGCCCCTAAGGAGGAAGCGCCATACACGCGCGTGCCCATTAAGTCATCAACGCGCTCTGGCGTCCCTACGGCGCCCACCTGGGATACAACAAGTGCACTGATGAGCGCAGCGCGATAGAAAACGGATATCACGGGGTGTCCCTTTCAAGATTTTTTTCTTGTATTTAGCGTACCCAGCCCCCATCCTCTCCGTCAACTGTCCTCAAGGGTGCGTGAAAGCTTTTTACTACTCAATTACCTTCACGCCACGTGCACGCAGCAGGTCCTTGGCTGCCTGAGAGACGTTGGGGCACTGAGCGAGATTGATGCGTTTTACTTTTTGAAGAGACAGGAGTCCTACGTCAGTAATATTGCACGCGCGTAGCGTAATGTCTTCTACATTTGGGAAAAATGCGAGGTCATCGTCGGTGAGCTGAGTACACGCGCTTAGATCTACAGTGAGGGCGTTTGCAAGATGTGCGAATCCGTTGCGTGTCAGTGTGGTGCACCCTTTCAGGGTCACGTCTTTTGCGCGCTTAAGGTGGCCAAGTCCCGCATCTGTAATGGTGCAGTAGCTCAGATCGATCGTGTGGATATTTGCAAGAAACGCTAGCCCCTCGTCTTTAACGAACGCACATTTCCATAGATTCACACTTTCTGCATGGCTCACGGACACGAGTCCTGCGTCAGTAATGGGGCAGTGGCTTAAGATGATCTCCCTTGCCTTCTCAAGGTGCACAAGTCCTGCGTCCCCAATGTTGCACCCGCACAGATTGATGGTTGTGGTATTCTTAAGAGATGTCAGCCCCGCGTCTGTAATGAGTGTGCAACATCTTAGATCCACATGGGTGGCTTGGGTAAGATATGCCAGATCATTGTCGGCAATGCTCAGATCCGTGCAGGTGATGGGAACACCGGTGCACCTGCCCTTAAGGAGATGCATGGCAAGTAAAGGTAAATCACTTTTTTTTGCAAGATAAAATTTTGTGCCGCGTGCATTTAAGGTGCCTCCATCAAAGCCAACGGCGGCGCATTTGCGACTGACTTTGCGAAAAGTTTTGAAATCCTCTTTTCTTAAGTAAAGCAGGATATCCTTCAGCAACTTTTTGGGTAGGTCTTGGAAACATAGGTCCCCGCTTGGTGCGGTACCGGAGGGCCGCGCAGCATCTGTCGTCTTTATTTCTTGACCTGAGTGGTGTGCATCGCCTGCGCGTTTGAGTTTATGTGAGGTAGGTTTTGCTGCGGCAAAATCTCCTAAAGGCGACGCATATCTTAAAAAGCGCGTCGCCCAGGTAAGCATCGCTTGCGTGCGCGTGCGAGTAGGCCATCCACAGTCCTGATCTAGCATATCATCACAAGCTTTTACAGGGAGTGAGTGATTTAAGAGGAGTATCGTCAGAAGCCATGTGCATAATGTGGGCATTTTCATGTCATAGCCTTTTAAAAGACTGAATTACATTAATGTATGCGGTTGATTCCTAAGGTGTCAAAATCATTCTTTGGTGTGTTTGATGTTTCGCCTTAAACTTTGGCTTCTCACCTTAACGCCGCGTGCGCGATGGCGCCCAATCAGTGTGTGTCTATGTGTGACACGTCGCCGTAAGCTTTTGCGGTGGCCAGGGACGCGCTCACAAGTTGGCCTTCTCAAAGATTTGACAAAGACAAACGCCACATGTGCGAAGGTTGTCTTTGGGGGCTCGGCAAGCGTTGTGGCAGAATCTGATATCAAGTGTTTAAATACTTATAGGGAAATCAAATCCATTGTAAGAAGAGTGTCTGCGCTCAATAAAAAGTATTTATTGCATTGATGTTGTGAGACATGCAGTGCGTGTTTAATACATGAATGGTTGTCTTCATGTCAGCGTGAATCTCCAGGCGCTTGCGTGTCTAATCTCTTAATATCAACGCCGCATATGCGGAGTATGTTAGTGGCTTCATCGGTGATTTGAGGGCACCGATAAAGGATTAATATTTTGACATCCTTAAGCTGTATGAGTCCCGCGTCTGTAATGCGTTTACACTTGACCAGTGTGAGAGACCGGGCGTTCTTGAGGTGAAGAAGTCCTTCGTCTGTGACGGGGCAGCGATTCAATTCCACTGTTTTTGCGTTGGTAAGAAACCTAAGGCCATGGTCAGAAATGTTTTTACACTTTGTTAAAACCACGGATGCGGCGTTTGTGATATGTGCAAATGCTGCGTCCTGAATGCTGTTTCCAGACAGGCTTATGCATTCTATTTGCGAGAGATGCTGGAGTCCTGTTCCCGTGATGGCGCATCCGTCCAGGTTCAGGGTTTTTGCGTTTATAAGGCCCATGAGGCACGCGTCTGTGATGAGGGGGCATCCACTTAGGTCCACAGTTGCGAGGTTTGTCAGGTGTGCAAGCCCAACGCCGGTAATCTTACAATAACTTAGACCTAAGTTTTGTGCGCGAGAGAGGTTGGCGAGTCCTTTGTCTGTGATCTTACAAAAGCTTAAATCGAGGGAGTGTGCGTTTTGGAGGTAGGGAAGTCCTTCGTCTGTGATGGGGCAACCGACAAGCTTCACGTCTGCTACGTTTTGAAGATGAATGAGCCCAGCGTCCGTTACATGAGAGCATCCATTTAGATCCAGGCTTTGGATGTGCCTCAAGTGGATCAGTCCGTTGTTGGTAATTTGTTTGCACCACGCCACATTCAGGATCATGGCGTTCTTAAGGAAGGCAAGGCCTCTGTCTGTGACGTTGCAGAAGTTCAGATCTACATGGGTGGCCAGAGTCAGATGCACCAAATCATCATCGGCAATAGTCTTGTCATAACACGCAATTGGTACACCTAAGAATGCACCTTGGGAAAGCCACTTTGCAAGAAATGGAAGTTCTTTTCGTTCCTGGATAACAATGCGCGTGCCACGCGCATTCAAGATGCTTCCGTCAAATCCCGCGGTCGCGCACTTGCGATTGACAAAACGAAAGTGCGTCATGTCCTCATTTGTGAGGTGAGTCGCAATGAGGGTGAGGATCTTGTGCGGCAATCCTTCAAAAGTCAGGGGGTTAACGGGCGGCGTGCAGGCGCGCTCACACAGCTCTTCATGGGTGCTTGCCCGCACTGACGTCAAAGGAATCGTGTGCGGGGTTCCAAGGGTAGTAAAAATGAGGGCTGTTAGAAAAAGTCTCTTCATCATACGCTTTGATCGCATTTTACCCTAGGTGTATAGAATGCAAGTAACATGGTGCACCAGGTCAATCAATCACATTCACCCCGCGCGTCCGAAGCTGGTCCTTAGCGTTTTGAGTGACGCCGGGGCACATATAAACGTTGAGGGATGTGACCTTTTCAAGGGCCAAGACGCCTTTGTCCGTGACGCTGGCACATCCGCTCACGTGAATGGTCAGAGCGTTTTTGAGAGAACCGAGCCCTTCATCGGTGATGGCGCAGCCGCTTAAGCTCACTTCTTTTGGGTTTTGGAAGTAGGCAACACCTTTGTTTGTGACGCGGGTCCAGCTGACATCAATGACCTCGACGTCTGACAAGTTTTTCATGTCCTCGTCCGTGATAGTCACGCACCCCATGAGATTGATGTGTTTGACCCCTTTGAGGGCAAGGAGAGAGTCGCTGGCAAGGCGCGTGCACTGGCTGAGGTTGATATACTTGATTGCCTCAATGGCAAAAAGCGTCGCGCCCGTGATATGGTCGCACCAGCTGACATCTAAGCGCTTGACGTGCTTGAGAAGTGCGACCCCTTCGTCCGTAATGTTGCACCGGTTTATGTTCAGATCATGGGCATTTACAAGATGCACAAGATCCGCGTCGCTCACGGTTTTGTCTCGGCACAGGATGGGAACGGCGCGCATGTGCTCATTGAGTAACGTCCGGGCAACGCGGGGAAGATCATCTTTGTTTGAGACCACAAGGCGGGTGTTGCGCGTACGCAGAACGGCAGCAAAGGTGGGCGCACTGGCTGCCGCTCTGCACATTTGGCGAAAGGTCGCAAGGGTAGCCAGGTCCAGGTTCAGGGCAATGCTGCGCAGTGCTGGGGGCGGAAGTTTTTCCAAGGGCAGGGGCGTCTGGCTGGCCTCGGCCCAGGGTATGACGGTGACAAGGGCAATGACCAGTAAAAGAGCTTTCATGGTTATGGGGCTTGGTGATTTTCTTGCCCCCATGGGACGGTTATATGGTCTATGTGTCAAGGTTTATCTGTGTCATTTTGGTGTCATTGACAGATCCACTTTCATCGCTAGTATGGAAGCGTTCTTACGGTGCGTGACGTTTTAAGCACGTCGCGCTGAAAAGGGAATCCGGTGAAAATCCGGAGCTGCCCCCGCAACTGTAATTGGTTAGGACATTACCTTCTTTGCCACTGGCGCTACGCGCTGGGAAGGTTGGGTGAAGGTCCAGTGATCCAAGAGTCAGGAGACCTGCCGCAAGATGATTGACTGAACTGCCGGGCGGGGTGCACCGAGTGAGAGAACACATACACGTCGTGTATATTCCCTTACCTACCTTGCCCTCCACATGAGAGGGTAACAATGTTAACAAATGCTTATGATTTCGATCGTAACGGACACCTTGTGTCCTTTGATCCAACGCGCCAGGTGGTGCCGTTTCCACAAACCAAGGAACAGAAGGACCTTTATAAAAAAGCGGCTGCAGACCCCGTTTTGCAGAAGGTGTATCCTGCGTCCCTGCGCCTTGATAACAGCCGCGACGCCCTTTTGACGGATTTTGGCAAGGCGACTCTGGATGACCGGTACGTCCTGGAAGGGGAAAGTTACCAGCAAATGTTTGCGCGCGTCGCCTGCGCCTACGCCGACTCCCAGGACCATGCCCAGCGCCTTTATGATTATATGTCGCAGTTGTGGTTCATGCCTTCAACGCCCATTTTGTCCAATGGGGGTGCCAAGCGTGGCCTGCCCATTTCATGCTTTTTGAATACGGTCTCCGACTCCCTTGACGGCATTGTCTCCACCTGGAACGAGAACGTGCTTCTGGCCAGCAGTGGGGGCGGTATTGGGACCTATTGGGGCTTTGTGCGCGGGGTGGGCGAGGACGTGGGGCGCGCGGGCAAGACCTCTGGCATTATTCCCTTCGTGCGCGTCATGGACTCTTTGACCCTGGCCATCAGCCAGGGAAGCCTGCGCCGGGGGTCAGCTGCCGTGTACTTGGACGTGCACCATCCAGAAATTGAGGAGTTTCTGGAGATCCGTAAACCGTCCGGGGACTTTAACCGCAAGAGCCTCAATCTGCACCATGGCATTAACATTACGGACGCCTTTATGGAGGCGGTGCGTAAGGACGAGATGTTTGGCCTGCGTAGTCCCAAGGATGACCGTGTTGTCAAAACCGTCAATGCAAGACAGCTCTTTCAAAAGATTGTGGAGATGCGTCTTCAAACGGGCGAGCCCTACTTGATTTTCATTGACGCGGCCAACCGCGCGCTGCCCAAGCACCAACGGGATTTGGGGCTGAAGGTGCGCATGAGCAATCTGTGCAGCGAGATTTTGCTGCCCACGGGCCCTGACCATTTGGGCAAGGACCGCACGGCCGTATGTTGCCTGTCGTCCATGAACGCGGCCACCTGGGATCAGTGGTGCAACAACGACCGGATCATTGAGGACGTGTTGCGCTTTTTGGACAATGTGCTCCAAGAGTACATTGATACAGCACCCTTGGGGATGGCGCGGGCGAAATACGCGGCCATGCGAGAGCGCTCTGTCGGGCTTGGGCTCATGGGATTCCACTCCTTTTTGCAAAGCAAGGGCGTGCCCTTTGAGAGCGCCATGGCTAAAAGCTGGAACCTGAAGATGTTTCGCCACCTGCGCCGCCAGGCGGACGCGGCGTCAGTCACCCTGGCCCAGGAGCGCGGTGCCTGCCCGGACGCAGCAGCCCGCGGGATCAAGGCGCGCTTTTCCCATAAGCTGGCCATTGCGCCAACGGCTTCCATCAGCGTGATCTGTGGGGGCACGTCCGCCTGCATTGAGCCCATTCCTGCCAATATCTATAACCACAAAACCTTATCGGGCAACTTTGCGGTGAAGAATCCTGATCTCCAGGCGCTCTTGGCAAAAAAGGGGCTCGACACGGAAGAAACATGGCGCTCTATTGTAGAGCAAGAGGGCTCCGTTCAGCACCTGAATGGCCTCTCGGATCAAGAAAAAGCCATCTTCAAAACGGCCTTTGAAATTGACCAGCGCTGGATCATTGAGCTGGCCAGTGACCGCACGCCCTTTGTGTGCCAGGGACAGTCTGTGAATCTCTTCCTGCCCGCGGACGTGAATAAGTGGGATCTTTTGATGCTGCACTGGAGCGCGTGGGAAAAAGGGCTCAAAAGCCTTTACTACTGCCGCTCAAAATCCATTCAACGCGCTGAACACACGGGGGGCGAGGGTAAAATCTCTCAACACCTTGAAACACAACAAACCAATTATGAGGAGTGCCTTGCATGTCAGTAAATTTAGGTCAAAGGAGTCCGCTGGAGCTTCAAGGCAAAGGCGCTGTGGGTCTTTTGGAAACAACCGGTTCCTATAACGTGGACCGTTACCCGTGGGCGTATCAGGCCTGGAAGCGCCAGCAGCAGATCCACTGGATGGGGGAGGAGGTTCCCCTGGGCGAGGACATCAAGGACTGGGAAGGCACGAAACTCAGCGCGGGTGAGCGCAATTTGCTGACCCAAATCTTTCGCTTTTTTACCCAGTCCGATGTGGAGGTAAGTGATAACTATTTCAAGCGCTATATCCCCATTTTTCAGCCCCTTGAGATCCAGATGATGATGGCGTCCTTCACCAATATGGAGACGGTGCACATTGACGCCTACGCCCTGCTTCTCAAAACCCTTGGCATGCCCAACACGGAATTTAAGGCCTTCCACGCGTACGCGTCTATGCGGGCCAAGGCGGACTATATGCACACCTTTGGCACCGAAACCTGCGCAGATGTGGCCAGGACCCTGGCCATGTTTGGGGCCTTCACGGAAGGTATGGCTTTGTTTGCGAGCTTTGCCATGCTCATGAACTTTCCCCGCTTTAATAAAATGAAGGGCATGGGCCAGATTGTCAGCTGGTCCGTGCGGGACGAGTCATTGCACTGTGAATCCTTGATTCGCCTCTATCATGAATGGGCCCAGGAGACAGGAGCCGTCACAAAGGCTGTGGCCGACGACATTACCCAGGTGGGCAGGACCATGGTGGGGCTTGAGGACAAGTTTATTGAGCTTGCCTTTGAGCTGGGAGAGGTGGAGGGCATGCGCGCCGAAGATATCAAGGCGTATGTGCGCTACATTGCCGACTGGCGCCTGACCCAGCTGAAGCTTACGCCCCAGTACGGATATTTTACGGGCACAGCCGGGGACTATCGCCAGGCCCTTGCCCACCCTCTTCCATGGCTCTCGGCCATGCTTAACGGTGTGGAGCACGCCAACTTCTTTGAGGCGCGGGCCACGGAGTACTCAAAGGCCGCAACCAAAGGCGAATGGCACGGGGAAGGCGGCGTGTGGGCCGCCTTCGACCGGGTGAGTCAAAAAACGCCTAGCGCCGCGTGAGGGATTAGTCGATTACCTTCACGCCGCGCGCACGAAGTGCGTCTTTGGCTTCTTGTGTCACATTGATGCATCCACCCAGCTCGAGTGCCGTTGTGTTTGTGAGATGGTCAAGTCCTTCATCTGTGATTTGCTGACATCCGCTCAAACCCACAGTTGTCGCATGTGAAAGCAATGCGAGTCCTTTGTTTGTGATTTTTTGGCAGCAACTCAGATCCAGAACTTTTATGTTTTTAAGGTGCACGAGCCCATTATCGGTAATGTTGCTCCAGCTCAAGTCCAAAGTTTTTGCGTTTGTCAAAAATGCGAGTCCTTCATCTGTGATCTTTCCGAGTTTCACAACCACATGCGTTGCAAGGGTCAGATGAACCAGGTCGTTATTTGCTAAAGTGTAATCACTGCAAATGATGGGGACGTCCATGCACTTGCCTTTTTTAAGCCAGCCAGCGAGTGTGGGTAGATCTTTTTTGCTTGAGATGGCGATTTTGGTGCCGCGTGCCGTTAGAAGCACGCCATCAAGGCCAATGGAAGCATATGTTTTGCTTGCCCTGCGAAAGGAATTAAGAGTGTTTTTATCCAGATAAATGGCAATTTGCCTCAGCACCTTATGGGGCATTTCCTGACCAAGTGCATCTTGATTTTGCTCGTGGGGTGTAGGTGTGCAAATATCCATATCTACGACATCATTACATGGCGGGGGTGAGCCGACTGCCATCAGTTGGGTTGTGGCAAGGGTAGAAAGGGCCAACACGCCAAGTAAAACCGTTTTCATTTTATTCCTTTATAGGGTATGATCTATGGTTCTTATATGTGTGTGAAATTTTTATTGTCAATATTATTTTCTGAATATTTTCACTTTCTCAAAAAAATGACGCTAGTGCAGCCCAGAACATTGAGGTTTTCTACATTTGTGAGGCGCGCGCCACGGAATACGCCAAGGCCGCCACCAAAGAAGAGTGGCACGGGGGAGGGCAGGCCGTGTGGGCCGCCTTCGACCGTGTGAGTCAAAAAACGCCTAACGCTGCATGAGGGATTAGTCGATCACCTGAAGCCCGCGCGCACGCAGTTTGTCTTTGGCGCCTTGGGTGACCCCTGTGCAGCCCAGAATATTCAGGATTTTCACGCCTGTGAGATAGCCGAGGCCTTCATCGGTAATGAGAGGGCACTCCCACAGAGTAAGCTCTTGTGTATTGGAAAGGTTCTTGAGTCCCTCATCAGTAACCTGCACGCACCCCGTGAGATCCAGAATTCTTGCCTTTGAAAGATACCCAAGGCCCTTATCTGTGACGTGGGTGCATCCCCATAAATTTACTTCATGCGCGTTTGTGAGGTGTGCAAGCCCCGCGTCAGTAAGCTTTTTGCATCCCGTCAGGTTAATACGCTTGGCGCGTGAGAAGTGAGTAAGGTCATGGTCTGTGACCTGGGCGCACCAAGACAGATCTATGTCCTCCACATGGGCGAGGCTAGAAAAGTTTTGTGTCACGACGCCCACGCATTTCCACAGGGTGAGGGCTGTGACGTTCCCAAAAGCGGCAAACCCCGCGCCGGTCACCTTCGGGCAACCTTGCAGGCGCACACGTGACGCTTTTTCAAGAGAGGCGAGATCTTCATCGGTGGCAGACCTGTCACCAAGGATAATGGGTATGTTCGTGAGGCGACCTTGAGCAAGCGTTGCGCCAAGATCGGGGAGCTTTTCACGGTTTAAGAGAGTGACACTCACGCTGCAAGCGCGGATGACGCTTGTTTCAAAACCGGCCACTGCAAGGGTGTGACTTGTTTCCCGGAAGGGTTTCAAAGTCGTCTGGTCCAAGTGACTGGCAACCATAGGCAGCAGCTCATAGGGAAGCTGGGTAAGCGCAAATCTAGGAGTGTCGCTGTCCGTTTGTGCGCCGTCCTCGTCCTTTGGACAACTTGCATGCGCGCACGCAGCCAGGAGCGCGCCCAACAGCGTTATACTCATCACCGCCCGTACCTGTTTTTTGACGCGCATGGGGAGTCTTTCTCGCTACAGCTTATAGTGTGTCAGGAGGCGCAGGACCGTGACGCTCACGCTGCCATCTGCATTCCTATCCGTGCGGTAGACAAGGCGGTTCTGTTTGTTAAAGCGTCGGGAGTAATGGTCCTTCATAAAGCGCAGGGCTTCGGCGCGGCCCGTGGCCATATCGATCTTTGTGGCGAAGGGGTTGTCGCGGATTTCCTCCAAAAAGGCATCGAGTTTGGTTTGCATGCCTGGCATGGTTGCAAGGATCTCGATATCTTTGTTGGCCTGGGGGCTGAAAATGAAGTTTACCTCTGTGGGGACTGTCGTTTGTGAAGACGTACTTGGTGATGAGGAAGAAGAGGGCACAGGACGAGCCGGGCGTGTGCTCGCCTTAGCGATCTTTTTTTTACCGCTCTTTGGGTGAGGGAATTGGCCGCGTAGATTGGCTTGTGAAGAGGAATACGGTGCGTCATGGAAGGCGGTATGAGCTTGTGTGACGCCCAAGGCCGCCCTAGCCTTAGCGTTCTCACGCTCGATGGTCTGCCATAAGGACATGTAGTCTTGGACCTTTGTGCTCGCCTCATTATAACGCGCCATAGTTTCAAGGCACACGCGTGCGTCTGCTTGCGCGATCACAGGGCGCATGGCGTCCCTTTTCAACGACTGGAGTTGATGGGTTAAAGCATTGTGAGCTGTGCGCAACTCAGGTGTGTCAAGGGCTTCTAACTTGCGCGTCATTTGATCGAGCTTCTTAAGATACTGATCCGCAAAATCGCGGTAGGTCGTCATCACAAATGTGCGTGCTTTGGCGCCTTGGTCTTCCCGTGAAGTCTTTTTAGACCCCCTTGATTTGTTGCGTGAGGGGGCGACTGTTTGGGCCTTTCCACCAAAGTTAATCAGATTTGTTAGAATTGCGGGTAAGTACTGCTTGCGCTCCTCAGGCGTGCCAGCCTCGTAAATGGTGAAATACATGGCGCTTACAAAGCGAATAATCTCGTCCTTTGTGCATTCCAGCTCATTATAAAAGCTGCTCTCACGGGTGTGGTACATGGCCTTTTGAAAGAATTCTTTTCGCACCTTTGGGTCCGTGCATTCAACGGCCTTTTGGGCCCAGGCGTAGCTCAACAAGAAGTGCGTAACCCTCAGGCGCTCGTCGTGGATTGATGAGGGTTGATTGTGAAGAAGGGTGTACTGGCTATTGGGGTTTTCCTCAAGGCAAATCTTGCTTACAAACTGAAGGTTGACCTCAAGACTTTCAATGGCCAGATCCAACTGGCCGCCCATGGCCAGATTGCGCCCGATCACCACAAGGCTTGCATTCACAAGGGGGGCAAAAGCGTCTACTTCATCGGGGGACTTTGCCTTCCTCAAGCTCTCTTGCCAATAACGGGTCGCCTGGGTTGGGTCTTTGGAGTCCAGAAAAAGCTGGGTGGCGAAGATGAGGGTCAAAAGATCCCACTCATCAAGGTTATCCGGCATTACGTCCAAAACGTCGAAGCTCTTTTCTTTTTGGCCCGTCAGGTTGTATGCGTTGATGGCGCCGCGCACATAAATGCCGCACTCAGTGGCGGAAGGTGCGTCAAGGTGGGCCCAGTACTTATGCCAGTGTTCAAGGCACTCGCTCAGCAACTGTTGCTGGCGTTCCTGGGAAATGCTTTGAAAGTGGCTGTGTAATATGAGGTATTCCGCCATGTGTTGGTGAAAACGCACGCGTTGCTTGCTGGTTGTTAAGAGTGGCTCGCTGGCCTCAAGGGCATTTCTGACTTTAAGAAGGTCAAGGGGATTTTGGGTGCGCACATAAGCACGCAAATACATCATGTGGCTGGAGAAATGATCGTCGATGGTTAAGGGGGTGCCGCAAAGTGCTGCCATATGGCTCAACGCGTCCCATCCCTTGTGGGCCAGGGGATGTTGTGCGCTGCTATAAGACGTGACAAAGTCACGCAGCGTGTTGATGAGCTCGGGTGCATCCTCGGGTTGCGACAAAAGGGGCGCCATCACAAAATTTATGTCACTGGCCGTGGCGCCAAACACATGGAGGATAAGGGCCGCGTTGACTTTGTGTGCCCTGGGTAAAAGCGCCATGAGCCCGTCCATACGCTCTTGGTTGCGGGCATCTGGCCGTTCTGATGTTGCAAAGATGTGAGATGCAAGGGCCCAGGCCGTGTCGCTGTCGGTCATATCAGCGGGGCGAACAAGAGGGTTGGGAATGGCTTTTTGCCAGAAAGCATCGGCGAGGGCAAGCTCTCCTTCTCCCTGCATGCTGCGCGCCTTTTGAAGGGCCGTTCTGCTGGCCGTTTCGGCCGAAGAGCCAAGTGTAAGCGTGGTTTGCGTGCCCTCATCTGCGTTGGGACTTGCGCAAAGGTGTGATGTATAGAGAGCGGTCAGAAGGGATGCAGATAAAAAGTATGCTTTCATGATGTTTTCTTAGTAAAGGAATATTGGTTTCTAGTGTTATGGCAAAAAAATGTCAATATAAATATTTTAAAGTACAGGGAATGTGAGTTTTCAAAAGTATTGTGCGCGGCTGACATAAAAAAGGGGCGCTTTTTACACGCCCCCTCTGTGTCGCTTTACTTATTTCTCTAGAGGACTTTTTTGCAAGCTGCAAAGTCGTCCTTTGAAGAGGTGGCCGTGAGTTTGCCACACGCAGGAATCTTTGCCTTTGACTTGACGATTTTATCAACGTACTGCGCGCGGCAGCTGTCAAGGGCCGCAGTCTTGGCGGTGCCAATGTTGGTAATGCCATCGCACTTGGCTTTTTTAATGGCGTCATTGAGCTGGGTAATGAGTTTATCGGCGCTGTCGTTGTGGGGCTTAAAAATGGTGCTTTGCCTAACTTCCGCGACGATCAGCTGTACGTTGTCTAGTTCCTTGCGCGCATCGGCCAGTTTTCCAGCGAGCTTACTTTGAGATTTCTGGAATTCAGGAGATGCGATAACGTTTCGCATGCGCGCACCTTCATCGGTGATTTTTTGCTCAATATCGGCGATGTTGCGTTTGAGGGTGTCAATGTCGCTCTGGATGTCATCACGCCCAACCTCTACCCAATTCTTTGCCCACCCAACGACTTTTCCGAGATACCCAAATGTGACGTTATTTGCGGTTTTGGCATAATAAAGGACACTGCTTTCTTGCTTGAGAGCCTCCTCAAGGGCTTTAATATCTCCTTGTTTGCGCGCCTTTAGGTCTTGAAGGAGTTGAATATTGAGCTCTGTTTCCCTTTTTTGCTCATCGAGCAGGTCTTGCATTTTTGTCTCAAGTTTTGTGACGGAATTGAGGGCCCTTTTTTGCAAATCAGCAGACATAATGGAAACGGCTTTTTCCTTATCCATCACAGTCTTATTAAGGGTGTTAATCTGCGCGAGGGTGGTTTGCGCATCAAGGGTGGCTACCGCCCGGTCTACATATTCTTTGGAACTTGTCCCAAAGAGGGTCAAGGCCTCCACAGGCCCGGCCAGTAAAAAAGCAGACGCGCATACAAGTAAAAGTCTCTTATCCATGGGTTAAGCCCCTTGCAAGATGAACATGGACTATTGTAGGCAAAAAAATATTAAATATTCATAAATATTTTTAAATTTTCTTGTCTTATGCGGCTGTTTTATGCCCGTTGTCCAAGTGATCCGCTAGGGTTGGTAAGTTCAGGACTTTCAGAAGGTTAATGAGTTCCTGACGCGCGGCTACATGGGACAGGGACAAGGGAACGCCTGCGTCCTGGAGATCAAGCAGTGTCATGCCCGACAGGAAAAGCTCCCTGAAAATAACACGCTCACCAAAGCCAGGTGCTGTGCGAAAACGCACACGCGCGGCAAGCTTTTCAAGGGACTCGAGCATTTCCTCTTTGTTGCGTGCATTGAGGGAGCTCAGGCGATTACGCACCACAACCCAGTCAAAGCCGTTGCGCCCTTGCATGGCCTGGCGTTTTTTCTGCTCCCACACCATTTCTGAATACGTGCTGGGGCGTAAGATGGCCCCTGTTTGAGAGCACAGACGTGCCAAAACGTCGAGGTCCACAAAGCTGTCATTGAGGGGGGTCACAAGGGTGTCGGCCTGGGCGTGGGCCAGGCGCGACAAGAACGAGTCACTTCCCGGTGTGTCGATGACGATGAAATCTTTGTCCGCCAGAGCCGTCAGGCAGGCCGTCATGCGCGCCTCTTCATCGCGCTCGGCGTCCTCACGCACGCTTTCTTGGGAGCGCAACAGAGGGTGATGGTCGGGCATGGGCAGACGAATCTTTTGCTGCTCTGCTGTTTGGGCGCGGTTTTCCAGATAACGCGTGAGGGTCCCCTGGTGGGCGTCCACGTCGATGGTGCCCACGTTGTAGCCTTGGCGCACAAGGTAGGTAATTAAGTGCATGGAAAGGGTGGATTTTCCGGTGCCACCTTTTTCATTGCCAAGGACAATCACATAGGGCTTTTTTGCTTGTGACATAGCGCGCGTTCCTACTCTTCTTTGCGTTGGGCCAGTCGCCTCAACATAACAATACCTGATATTATTACACCAATGGCGACGAGGCAAACAATAAGGGTGGCTAGGGCATTGATTTCCGGTGTGACCCCAAAGCGTACGCTGGAAAAGATCATCATGGGCAGGGTGGTGGCCCCGGGCCCCGACAGAAAGCTCGCCAATATGACGTCGTCCAGGGACAGGGTAAAGGCCAGGAGCCACCCGGCCGCAATGGCAGGGGCGATCATGGGCAGGGTCACAAAGATAAAGACGTTGAAGGGGCGCGCGCCCAGATCAAGGGCCGCTTCTTCAATGTGGGGATCAAGCTCTAGAAGGCGCGAGCGCACAATGACAAGAACGTAGGCGATGGCGATGGTGATGTGACCCAGGGCAATGGTGACGCCGCCGCGGGTCAAGGGCCATCCCATGTGCTTTGCCATGAAAACAAACATCAACAGAAGGGCCAAACCCGTCATGACGTCTGGCATGACCAGGGGTGCTGTGACAAGACTATTGAGAAAACTGCGCCCGCGAAAGTGTCGGTAGCGCGCCAGAACAAACCCGCCCACAACGCCGATGGTGACGGAAACCGTGGCGGTGCACACGGCAATGCGCAGGCTCAGGAGGGTTGCATCCAAAATGGCTGTGTTGTGAAAAAGGGCCCCGTACCACCGCAGGGAGAACCCTTCCCACACGGTTACGTGGCTCCCCGCGTTAAAGGAGAAGACCATCAGTGTCAGGATGGGCAGGTACAAGAAAGCGTACCCAAAGACCATGACCGATGTGATGAAGAGGGAGCGCTTTTGTTTCATGGCGTCACGCGTCCGTTTGGAGGGAAAGCAGTTTTTGGAACACCACAATGGGCATGACCAAAAGGACCAGCAGCGCCATGGCAAGGGCGCTGGCCAGGGGCCAATCGCGGTTAATGAAGAACTCGTTCCACAGAACCTTGCCGATCATAATATTGTCGGGTCCCCCCAAAAGCTCAGGGATAATGTACTCGCCCACGCCTGGAATAAAGACAAGCATGCTGCCGGCCAACGCCCCGCGCATGGAGAGGGGCAAGGTCACCATCACAAAGCCCTTCCAGGGCTTGCATCCCAGGTCATAGGCGGCCTCTAAAAGGTGTGGATCAATTTTCTCCAGGGCCACATAAAGGGGCAGGATCATAAAAGGCATGTAGGAGTACACAATGCCCAAACACACAGCAAAATCGTTGTGCAGGAGGGGGAGGGGCTCGCTTGTGATGTTGAGGGACAAGAGCACAGTGTTCATAAGTCCCTGGGGGCTCAAAAGGCCCATCCACGCATAAATGCGAATGAGAAGGGACGTCCAGAACGGTAGGATAATCAGGCACAAAAGGAGAATGCGCATGCGCGGGCTTGCCTTGGCAATGCCATAAGCGATGGGATATCCCAGGCATAGGCTAATGAGGGTGGCAATGCCGGACAGTCGCAGGGACTCGAGGTATGCCTCAGAGTAAAGGCTATCTTCCAAAAGAAAGGTGTAGTTCTCGAGATTGAGGCGAATCTGAAGAAACGTGCCATCAATCCACTCCACCATTTCTGCGTAGGGAGGCGCCCCGATAATGCTCTGGGAGAACGAGATCTTCAGTACAAGAAAGAAGGGAATCAGAAAGAAAATTATGTGCCAACCGTAGGGCAGGGCGATGACGCCGGTGCGTCCAAAAAGACCCTTGATGCGCGAAAGGAGCGAGCCTTTTTCGCGGTGCTGGCCAATGAGGGCAACGGGGCGCAGAGGGGTCATGGGTGCCTCACGCCGTCAAAATGACGCCGTTTTCCGGGCGCCAGGTGAGGGTGACTTCATCCTCCCAGTTAATGGGGCGCTCGGCCAAACGGACATGGTTGGTCATGCACGCAAGGATTTTGGTGCCCGAGGGGAGCACGACGTGATAAATGGACACGTCTCCCATGTAGGCGATGTCATTTACGCGCCCGCGTACACAGTTGCGCGTGAGGGGCAGATTCTGGGTGGTAATCATGACCTTTTCAGGTCGAATGGCTACGGCGACCCTTGCGCCAACAGGCGCCTCAACGGCGTGGGAGATATAGAACTCGCTCTCAATACCTGGGCACTTGACGACCGTCATGGTGGCCTCTTCCTCCACGATGATGCCTTCAAAAATGTTCATCTCGCCCAAGAATTCCCCCACCATGCGGGAGTTGGGGTACTCGTAGACCTCTGTGGGTGTTCCCACTTGCCGCACGCGTCCTTCGTCCATGACGCACACGCGGGTGGACATGGTCATGGCTTCTTCCTGGTCGTGGGTGACCATAATAAAGGTCATGCCCAAGTTTTCTTGAATGTTGACGATCTCGAACTGGGCTTTTTCCCGCAGCTGACGATCAAGGGCGCCAAGGGGTTCGTCCAAAAGGAGAAGCTTTGGCTGCTTGATGAGGCTTCTGGCCAGAGCCACTCGCTGGCGCTGACCGCCTGAAAGCTGGGTGGGTTTGCGGTCGCGGTACTTCTCCATGCCCACCATGGCCAGCATCTCTTCCACACGGTTTTTAATGAGGCCCTTGCGCAGGCCGTCTTGGCGCAGCCCAAAGGCGACGTTTTGCGCAACGGTCATGTGGGGGAAAAGCGCGTAGGACTGGAACATCATGTTGACGGGCCGCTCATAGGGCGGAATCTCGGTCATGTCCATGCCGTCAATGAAGACGCGCCCCGCGGAAGGCGTCTCAAAGCCAGCCAGCAAGCGCAAAAGCGTCGTCTTGCCACATCCCGAGGCCCCAAGAAGTGAAAAGAGCTCCCCCTTATAAACATCGAGGGAGATATTATTAAGAACAGGAATGCCGTCAAAGTCCTTGAACACATGCTCAATGCGTAAGTAAGGCTCAATCTCTGGATGACGCCAGGGTTCTTCAACGGTTTTCGGATCAATCTTGGTCATGGAGTCAGTGCGCGGAGCCTGGTTACAAACACGTGCCCACACCATAACACACAAAGGCGTCCCGTCCCAAGACCCATGGAGAGTCCGTCAAATGCAGCAAAACACTTATAAAACCTATGTATGCAAGCTTTTGAAATCATGACTCAGAAAAGCAAAGGGGCTCCCGCTTAAGAAGCCCCCATTTTCACAGATTTGGCGTATGATTTTTAAGCTTAATTCTTTTTGGAAGAATTTTGACAAGGGGGCGTTCGATCTTTTGTTGAGCCTTTTTAGGTGGCGCCTTTTTTTGTTTCGTATATAGTCAACTCTGCATAAAAGGGATATATTTCATCATGTTAGTGTGAAAACATCATATCATGGGTTATTCACTAGGTTCTGCCGACATATTATTCGTTGTTAAAGTGGAAAAACAAAGGGCTTCTAACAAGCTTAAATGTTTCAAGGTTAAATCTTTCAATCAAATTCCTCTTGAAACTGAAAGAAATTCCACTATTCTATGCCTGTTAACCATGTGTTAACACAATGAAAACTCGTGTGATTTTGCGCGAGTCTAAACACTTTCAGGCTAGGAGATATCATCATGCGTTCTTTTTTATTTGCAAGTTTGCTTGTGCCGGCGTTCTTGACACAAGCCACCGCTAGTAACGCGCTTTTTGGTGGAGATGTGGGCGAAGAACCTGCTGCCCACACGGCAGCCCCTGTGCCTGCACAGCAAGGTGATTTGAAAACTTTGGGCAAAGACCTTGAAGCGGCGGGGCGCGATATTGGAAAGGCTGTGGAGGGTGCAGGCCAAGATGTTGCAGCCTTTGCTGAGACAAACCCAACAGTACAAAGCGCGCGCCAAGGCGCCTTTGAAGCCCGTGACGCGGTGGTCGAGGCAGCGCAAGAGATTGGCCAGGCAGCGCGTCAAGATCCTGTGGTGCAGGATGTGCGCCAGGCTTTCTGGGGTGCGCGCGATAAAATCAAAAAACTCTGGTAACTCTCACAAGAATCTCTCCCGTGTTTGTGACAGGGGGGAGATTCTCTCTCTTTCCATCTTGCCTTTTGGTCTTAATGTCTCTTAAATAGCGCGAGCTTGTTTTTTGATGAAGAGTGACCCCATGGAAAAAAGCCGTGGAAATATGATTGGTTGGCTTGTATGGGGATGTGCGGCCCTATTTTACGGGTTTCAATTTGTGTTGCGCGTGTCGCCCGGTGTTATTGCCGAGGATCTCATGCGCGATCTGGCACTGGATGCGTGCATGACGGGTGTGTTGGCATCGTGCTACTACATTGGCTACTCGGCCATGCAAATTCCAACAGGTGTGATTCTTGATCGTTTTGGACCGCGCAGACCCCTTGTGTTTGCGTGCCTTTTGTGCTGCATTGGTGCGCTTATTTTTGGTTATGCCCAGTCCCTGACGCTTCTCCAGATCGGACGCACGTTCATGGGTGTGGGATCTGCTTTTGCATTCTTGAGCTGTGTGAAGCTTGCCTCCCTTTATTTCCCGCCGCGCATCTTGTCCATCCTTGTGGGCTTGACCTTAAGTGTGGGCACCTTTGGCGCGACCGTGGCGGGTGCTCCTTTCGGGATGCTGGTGGATGCGACCAACTGGCGTGTGGCCAACTATGTGTTGGCGGGTGTAAGTCTCTTGATTGCTTTGGCTGCGTGGATCGTTATTCGTGAAAACGCTGCCCACACGGCCAGCCGGGAGGAGAATCGCAGTGAGCCGTTGATTCAAGGTATCAAAAGCGTGTTGGTCAATCCTCAGACCTGGATTTATGGCCTTTACGGGTTTGCCATGTATGTGCCTTTGTCTGGTTTTGCGGACCTATGGGGGACGCCTTTTATCACGGAAGCCTACAAAATGGACAAGACCACGGCGGCGGGTGTGACGTCTCTCTTTTACATCGGCCTTGGTTTTGGGGCGCCCCTTTGGTCTTACTGGGCAACGCGCATCCTCAGCTATCGCCGCGCCATGATGTGGGGTGCGCTGACCTCAACAATTTTTATGACGTCAGTGCTATATTTGCCTATGTCACTCTTGCCTCTTTATGTGGTGATGGCTTTGGCAGGTTTCTGCGCGGGGTCTCAGTTCATGGCCTTTGCGGCTGTGTCCGCCCTCCATCCACTCCACCGTACAGCCACGTCGTCTGGTGTCCATAACATGCTGTGCATGCTGTCAGGCGTGGCCATGCAGCCGCTTTTGGGTCATTTCTTGGATAGGTGCCTTGCGTGTGATCCCAAGTGTGTGGGCGTGATGGGGCGTTATACCCACGAGCATTTCCTGTGGTCCCTGGCCATTATCCCTGTCTTCCTGGTCATTGCCTTTGTGTTGACCCTGGTCATGAAAGAGACCTTCCCCAGGGGCGCGGGCGCCGAGCCATCAGCGTGACCCCCCAGGAGATAGAAACTCTTTTTGAGCGCTTTGAGGCGGCGAACCCCGCCCCTCAAAGTGAGCTCGTCTTTACCAATCCCTATACCCTTCTTGTGGCGGTGGTCTTGTCGGCCCAGGCCACAGATAAAGGCGTGAACAAGGCCACGAAGGCGCTTTTCGAAAAAGTGACGACTCCCCAGGAGATGCTGGCCTTAGGTGAGGACGCCCTCATGGATCACATTAAAACCATTGGTCTTTATCCCACCAAGGGGCGCAACATCATGGCCCTGAGTTGCCTTCTTGTGGAGCGCTTTGGGGGACAGGTGCCCCAAACCCGCGAGGCTCTCATGGGGCTTCCAGGTGTGGGGCGCAAGACAGCCAATGTGGTCTTAAGTGTCGCCTTTGGTCAGGAAGCCCTGGCCGTTGATACCCACATTTTGCGCGTTTCGCGTCGCTTGGGGTTAAGTGGCGCCACCACACCCGACGGCGTTGAGGCAGACCTCATGAAAGTGATCCCAAAGAGGTTCCTGCGCGACGCCCACCACTGGCTGATCCTGCACGGGCGCTACACCTGCGTTGCGAGAAAGCCAAAGTGTGATGTGTGCCCCGTGTATGATCTGTGCTCTTCTTCCGAAAAAGTATTTTTGCCATAAGTATTCCAAAATGTTTGCCAATTAGTCATTAAATATTAACCTATTCGTGCTATTAATAATAACGGGGAATTTTAATACTAAGGGAGGCGCACCATGCGCAAAACACTTTACGCACTTCTCATGTGCACCGTTGCCTTTGGACCAACACTTGCCTTTGCCAGTGGCGCCCTTGAGGATGCGGGGGATGCAGCACGGCCTGCGTCTGCTGCGCCTGTGCAAGCGCCAAAGCCTGGACCTGATCAGGGTGTGGATAAGGACGCCCTTGATAAAGAGGGCGCGCCTGAAAAAAAGCCCACGACACTTGAGGAAAAAGGCCAAGCGCTTCAAGATAAAGCGATTATTGGGGCTCTTGGTGCCATAGGTGCCAAAGACACAAAAGATAACCGTGAGCTTGCCCTGGAAACAGGCAAGGCCGCCGTTGAGACCATCAAAAAGAACACGAATCTTTTTAAGGACGCCCTTGAGGTCACAAAGGCTAAGACGGCCGCCCATGTCCAAAAGCGGGCAGATGAGGGACTTGAGACCTCAAAGGCGAGAACAGCCTTTGCAAACTTCAGGTACGGTGCGTGGGAGTTCACAAAAGCAACGGTGAAGACGACTGTGGACTTTGTGAAGGAGAATCCTGAGCTGATTGGCAAAATCGTTATCACCATCGCTAGTGCTTTGCTGCTGTGAGGAAGGGGGGGAAAGAATCCCTCTTCTATTGCGGGCGCGCATTTGCTTAAATAGCACCATGTTTGGTTGCTAGAATTTGGATGCGTATTTTGAAGAAAGTCATTGCGGGGTGTTTGTGTGTGTTGAGCGTGGCGGCATGGGCTGATGGTCCTGCCGAAGGAAGTGAGGTGACGTCATCCCATGACCCCTTGATCTCAAGCCAGGATCTTATGTCCCTGGCACAGCGCTGTTCCCAGGAAACCAGTCAGCTCCACGAAAAGCGTCATGACGTGCCCCGCGAAAGCACAAAAGCCTTTGCTATTGCTTTGGGTGTTGCCTCCCAGGACTGCATGGAGATTCAAAAGGTTGTGGAGTGGCTGCGTACAGGCGCAAAGCTCAAAGAGCACTATGAAAAGTACTTGAACATGGCCAGCGGCAAAGTTGGTGCTTCCGGCGAAGGCGACGCACTTGGAGCCGTGCCCGTGCGTGGCGGACATACCTATGACGATGAGGCCATTACGTCAGCCCCCCTCGTTGATTAATTAGAAATGGGGCTTGAACCTGGCAAGGAGCGTCGGCAGGACGGTCGCCAGAGGTGTGGGCGCAATGCCCAGTTCCTTAAGTCCTGGCGCGTATCCCCCAAGAAAGCCGTCACTGTGTAATAGGGGTGCCTCACCCAAGGTTAAAAGGGGGTACCCTACAAGGCGGCGTGCACCCACAAAGGCGCGCCCAAGTATTTTGGGCATGCTCATGACAATTGCCTTGCGATGGATGGTGCGCAGTGTCATCTGGGTCAGCTCCCCAAGCGTGCACACGTCTGGGCCAGCGAGCTCAAAAATGCCGGGGCTGGTGGCGGGTGTTTTGAGGACCGCCACAATGGCGCGGGTGAGGTCACTTATATAAAGGGGCTGAAACTTTGCTTTCCTATCCCCAAAAATACACGCAAATGGCACGACGCTGACTTGGGCGGCTGTGGGCACGAAAAAATGCTGATCCCGTCCATAGATTAAACCGCACCTGAGGACCGTTGCCGAAGAAACGAGGGTGAGAAGCGCCTCTTGGGCCATTTGATGGGTGCGCTCAAAGGCAGAGGTTGGGCCTTCCTGGGACAGGAGGGGGGCGATTTGCACAAAGTGTGTCACGCTCGCCGCCTTGGCAGCCTTTGCCAGGGTCACGGTCCTGTCTAAAACAGTGTCGGTATAGGGCGCTGCGCGGGTTTCTAAGGCGAGATCGTTGACGTTGACGACCGCGAAAGCGTGCTTAAGGATGTCGGTTGTTGCGTCGATGTTCTTTGCGTCCCAGAGAATAGCGCTGAGCTGACCAATCTTGGGTGTGACGTCTTGGACAAAGGGGTTATAGGGGTGAGGGCACGCCACAAGAACGCGGTACTGCGCCCCCAGAAGGGCTTGAATGCACGCGCGCATGGTGGGACATCCGTCCCCAAAAATCACAACTTTTTTCTGGTCCACCCGCATGATCCTTCCACCGATTCAGTGTGGCTTATTTTAATGTGACATCAGTATAACCCACAAGCCATGAAAGGCAAACGGGTTGTGAAAGGGATGACCAAGGAAATGGTAGCGGAGGAGGGATTTGAACCCCCGACACACGGATTATGATTCCGCCGCTCTAACCAACTGAGCTACTCCGCCATAGGAACGCTCCATGTATACCTGGCCCGCGTGGGTCCGTCAAGGGTACAGAAGATTTTTATGTCGTCCAAAGCGTTTTGGGAGCGGAGCAAGGCGCCCCCATAGAGACCAAGGGGTGCCCATCTCACGCATGAAATGTTATTCATCTGGGTCTTTGAAGATATCCTCGTTAAGCCAATGGATGGGGGGAAACGCCAACTCCAAAGAAGGAGGCTCCCACAGTATCCTTCTTACTTTTTTAAAGGGGTCCACCAGAGTGAGGTGGTGTTTGAGCTTCTTGGGCATGTCTTCCCGCTCCAGGGTGAGGGTTCCATTATCGATGAAAGCGTCGCTGTCAAAGCAAAACACCACGTGGTGATCGTCTCGGGTATCAAGGAGCGTTTTAAGGGTATCCTTGTGTGCTTTGAGATCATCTGCGCGCGCAACCAGGGTATGGGAAGTGTTACGAAGGGCGTCTTCTTTTTGGGCTGTCACGGGGCCCACAAAACCCATGAAGCGGGTGTTTTTGCAAAGTTTTTCAATGTAGAACGTCATGTGCTCGAAGTCGGCTTCTCTCATTACCTCGCGAACCTGTATGCGTGGTAGAACAGCCGCGACGTAGCTGAGCGCATGCTCTTCTTGGATCTCAGGTTTTGGGAGGAGAGAAGAGGTCCATGCCATCATGCGTTCTATAGCCCCTTCAGGTTGGGCGTCTTGCTTGCCAAAGAGCGTTGTAAACCAAGCAGATACGACATCTGGGTGGCTTGCAAGATCTGACACCATTATCGGGCGCGAATCTTTGGGGTAGAAATCTGGACCAAGGTTATCATTTCCCACCGGTGCAAATCCGCTTTGCTTGATGTGGAAGGCAATGGTTTCTTTCATCTCATCGTCGGGAATGTTGGTGATGTCCGTTGTGAGATCGAGATTGTAGAGCGCGCCTGAGTGGGCAAAGACTTTCGTGCCATGCTGATTTTCTATAATGTCACGCCACTCCTGGCACACGCGGCGCATGGTGGCTATGTCGGCGGCGCTCAGACGGGAAAAAATGTCAACCATACGGTCGCGGGGAATGTCGGCGATGCTTGTCTTTTGGACTTGGTTCTCGCCCATGGGTTCATTCGTGGTGCCATTGCTTGCCTGTACGTGCACGCTGTCAATAAACAAGCGCCCAAAAGGGCAGTGCGTCTTAAGTATTTTTTGATGAGCATCGTAATTCCAAAAAAAACTCCATGATTCTTAGATGGAGACTCTGTCAAAAAAGTCAAGCAATTTTGTTGGGGGCGCGCACTTGAGGGATGGGAGGCTATTTCCCGTGGGTTCCAGAGCTGCTAAAGTGCATGCACACTTTATTGCGTTCACAAGGATTGCAGGCACATGGTCAAAAAAACAACGGTTCTTTGTATTTTGGACGGCTTTGGGTTGAGTCAAAAGCCCGAGGAGAGTTTTTTGTCCCAAGTCTCCATGCCCCATTGGCGCGCTCTGTGGGAGGGCTTCCCCCACGCGCGCTTGGAGGCGAGCGAAGAAAACGTGGGCCTTCCCCATGGTCAGATGGGGAACTCTGAAGTGGGCCACATGACCTTGGGGGCAGGGCGGGTGATCTTGCAGGATTTGCCCCGGGTCTCCCACGCCTTTCAAACGGGAGAAATCGCGCATCATCCCATCCTAAAGAAGTGCACCCACAACCTCAGCGGCAAAGAAAATGCCGTGCATGTCATGGGGCTTTTGTCGCCGGGGGGTGTGCACGCACACGTGGACCATATTAAAGAGATGGTGCGTCTTTTAGATAATGCCGGCGTGAAGGTTTTTGTACACGCGTTCCTGGATGGACGCGACACGCCGCCCCAGTCAGCCAAGGGGTACCTGGCGGATTTTATGGACTTCTTGAAAGGCACGCGTGACGCGCGTCTTGCGACACTCTCTGGACGCTATTACGCCATGGACCGTGACGGGCGCGCCGAGCGCACGCAAAAGGCGTACGACACCCTTGTGGGAGCGGACGCGCGCACAGATCTTACGCCCCAAGAAGCGCTAGAGGCATCCTACGCGAGTGGTGTCACGGACGAGTTCGTATCTCCCGTGGCCTTTGCGCCTTATGCCGGCATGGTGGACGGGGACGCCGTCATTATGGTGAACTTTCGCGCCGACCGCGTGCGCCAGATTCTCGGCGCTTTGCGCGTGGAGGCGTGCCCCGGCTTTACACGCTCACGCCGGCCCCAGCTGAGTGCGTGTATCGGCATGACGCCCTACAGTAGCCTTCTCGAAACCGTCATGGAGACGCTCCTGCCCGGCGATGATATCACCCAAACCCTGGGCGAGGTGGTCTCCCACGCAGGCATGACCCAGCTGCGCCTGGCGGAAACAGAAAAATATGCCCATGTGACCTATTTCCTTAGTGGCGGTCGCGAGGATCCCTTTCCAGGGGAAGACCGCATTCTGGTGCCATCCCCAAAGGTTGCGACCTATGATCTGCAGCCTGAGATGAGCGCGGGTGAGGTGACCGATCACTTGTGCAAGGCCCTTCAGACCCATGCTTATGATCTTATCGTTGTGAACTATGCCAACACCGATATGGTGGGGCACACCGGTGATAAGGTGGCGGCTGCCAAAGCCCTTGAGGCCATGGACGGGTGTTTGGGGCGCATTATGGACGCTGTGGGCCCCGCTGGGGCCACTCTGATCCTGACCTCCGACCACGGCAACATCGAGGATATGGGAAATGAAAAAACAGGACCCCATACGGCACACACCCTCAACCCTGTGCCCTTTGTGGTGATGGGGGCGGGTCCTGTGACCCTTATGGATGGGGGTCTTGGTGACGTGGCGCCAACGGTTTTGACCCTCATGGGGCTTGATGTTCCCAAAGTCATGACGGGGCGCAGTCTTGTACGCACCTAGAAAACCCCTTGATTACTTAAAACACAAGGGTCTACACTGGGGCCATATTTATGTACGCGTGGTGGTGTAACGCCTTGAAAAAAATAGTGTGTAGCCTTCTTGTAGGGGCCTTGGTCCTGCCGGCGCTGGTTTTTGGGGCTCAGCCCGTGACAACGGATCCTCAGCCCCCATGTCTGTCTCCCAAAGACAGCGCGCTTTTTTATGCCTACGTGGCAGACAAGGTGCGCCGCGAATACGTTGAGCCCACGGATAACCAAAAGCTTTTAGAGGGTGCCCTGGACGGCATGCTCACATCCCTTGATAAATACTCGTCCTACTTAAGTCCTGAGAAATATAAAGAGGTCAAGAAGCAAGCACACGGGGAGTACGGCGGCCTTGGACTTGAGATTATCACCGAGGACGGGGGCCTTCGTATTGTGTCCCCCATTGAAGACGCGCCAGGGCAAAAGGCGGGCCTGCAGACAGGTGACATGATCATCGCCATTGATGGGAAATCGGTTTTTGAAATGTCTCCCCACGAGGCGGGCCAAAAAATGCGCGGCGAGCCAGGCAGTCACGTGACCCTGTCTATCCAGCGCGCCAAGCAACCTGTTTTTGATGTGACCATGAAGCGAGAGCGCGTGCGTGTGGTCTCCGTCAAAGGCAAGCTGAAGGATCACATTGCCCATCTGCGTGTGACCATTTTTAACGAGAACACAACCCAGGCACTGCGCACCCAGCTCGAGGATTTCGTGCGCAAGGAAGGGGACGCCTTTAAGGGGGTTGTCCTTGATATGCGCAACAATCCTGGGGGACTGTTTGATCAGGCCGTGTCTGTGTGTGAGCTTTTTATGGAGCAGGGAGCCATTGTTTCCATCAGGGGGCGTGATCCGAAGAAAGATCTTTCCTTTGAGGCACAAGAGCATGATATTCTCCAAGGAAAGCCCCTTGTGGTTTTGATCAATGGAGGAAGCGCGTCGGCGGCGGAAATTGTTGCTGGCGCTCTTCAAGACAATAAGCGCGCCGTCATTGTGGGGACGCGCTCATTTGGGAAGGCGTCGGTTCAAACCGTTGTTCCCATGACCAATGGAGGCGCTATTAAGTTGACCACAGCGCATTATTACACACCTAGTGGACGATTGATCCAAAAGACTGGGATTGTGCCCGATATTGCCCTTGCCCAAGAGGACCCAAAGCAAGGAGCGCAAGAAGGCAAAAAGGACAAGCGTGAGGCGCGTGATGCGCAGCTCGAAGGTGCGATGAACGTTCTTAAGGCGCTGAGTTTAGGCGAGCGTGTCCATCCCATGGAAGGAGGTGCACGTGAAGCTCTTTAAACACCCTCTTACTTACGCCATTCTTCTACTCGCCTTGTGTTTGGGGGCCATTGGGTACGCGGTGATGCGCACTCATTTAGCACCACCTGCTGCCCAGGTTGACGTGAGTGGCGCAAAAGCAAAGAAGGATGCAAACGCTGCTAAGGCTCAGCTTCCAAACCAAAAGGCCGTCGTGTCCCAATCGGCGCTGGGTCAGGGTGCGGCCCACGAGGGCACTCAAGTACGCGGTGCATCGGCGCCTGCGGGCCCAGTGCCAGCTGGACACGGGCCGCAACTAACCCCTCAAGCTGGGGGTGCAGCTGCGCCCGGGACAAGCCCCATGGCCCTCCCTCAAGCGCCCCTACCTCCCGCGTCTGTGACGCCCCTCGCGCAAGTGGGCGTGCAAAGGGTACCGCCACAACAAGCCCCCCTTGCGCCCGCAGCGCCAAAGGGCCCTCCGCCCGTTCAGAGCCAAGATTCTAATGCGCCCGCACCAGGGCAGAGCGTGGCCTCTTCAACACCCGCGCAGCCCCAAGAAGCTTCGCCGACCGCGCCCAAAGAGCCCCTCGTACCCGCCGCTCCTGGAGGCGTCGTGCCCGTTGGTGCAAAAACTCTTCCGCCCCAAAAGCCCGGTAAAATCAGCTTCATCGTGATGGGCCTTGGTCGCCAGAGCGAGGCCACATCCCTGGCCACTAGCCTTCCTAAGGAAGTGGGCCTTGCCTTCCACGCGGGTCAAGACGTGACGCCCCAGCAGAAAGAGGCCCAGGCCAAGGGGTATGAAACCTTCGTAATGCTGCCCATGGAGCCCCTTGATTATCCCATGAGTGATCCTGGGCCCGGCACCCTTCTCACAGGGCTTGATGCCAGTGAAAATGTGCGCCGTCTTGGTTTGCACCTGGAGGGGCGTACGCCCTGCATGGGTGTGATTCCCTTTATGGGATCGCGCTTTTTGTTTTCAACCAAAGATCTTGCGCCCATCATGCAAATGCTGTCCCAGCAAAAGCTTATCTTTGTAGATACAGGCATTTCTTTGCAAAGTGTTGCAGGTAAGCTTGCCAAAGACACCCACACGGATGAGATAAAAGTGGGTGCTTCCCTTGGGGATGAGATTGCGGACGCAGGCCCCATGGCCACGCGCCTAGAGGAGCTTGAGGCGCTTTCGCGCAAGAAGGATCACTTGGTTGTGCTTGTTCAGGCGCGCCCCATGGTGCTGCAAGCCCTCAAGGACTGGTGCCAGGCTTTGACTCAAAAGAATATCGTGCTCGTCTCGGTGGGCAGTATTTTCTCACGTTCTAACGCAAGTCTTATGCCCGCAACTGCCCCTGTCCCGGCATCCCTTGCCGATCAACCCTCTGTACAGGCGCCCCAAGCACCCCAAGGGCCTGCGCCCTTGCCAACAACACCTTTGGGGCAGGTCTCATCTGTGACCCAGAGTGCCCCGCAACAGCCCCCTGTGCCCATCAAAAAAGGTGTGTCATGATCTACGTTCCTTATGAAATGCGCCCCTATCGCCCCTGTGTGGGCATTATGCTTGTTAACAAACAGGGCGGTATTTTTGTGGGACAGCGTATTGATGCAAAGGGGGACGCTTGGCAAATGCCCCAAGGGGGGATGGAAGAGGGTGAGACGCCACACCAAGCGGCCGTTCGGGAGCTCTGGGAGGAAACAGGCTGCGAGAGCGTGCGCTATATTACTGAGCTTGACGCGTGGCTGTCCTATGACGTGCCACCGGCTCTGGCCGATCGCATTTGGGACGCCAAATACCGGGGCCAAACCCAAAAGTGGGTTGCGCTCCTTTTTGAGGGCGAGGAATCGGAGATTAATCTGGGGGCCCATACGCCAGAATTTTCTGCGTGGCGCTGGGCGAAAAAAGAGGAGCTTGCCCACCTTGCCATCTCCTTCAAGCGTGATGTATACAAGAGCGTAGTCCATCAACTTTGGCCACGTGTTGAAGCCGCCCTTGCGGGCGCGTCCACGCCCCAGGAGACCCCTTAATGAACCCTTTGATTGTGATTCCAGCGCGCTTGGCGTCCACACGTCTGCCCGGCAAAATGCTTGCAGATGTGGGAGGCAAACCCCTGATCCAGCATGTGTTTGAGAGGTGCGCCTCGGCCAAGGCTGCGCCCGTTTTGGTAGCCTGTGACAGCGAAGAAATCGCCCAGGTCATTCGCGGCGTCGGGGGGGAGGTTGTCTTGACGGATCCAGACCTGCCGTCGGGCTCTGACCGTGTGTGGGCGGGTGTGAACGCCTATGACCCAGACGGGGTCTTTGACACCATTATCAATGTGCAGGGGGATCAGCCTCTTCTGGAGCAAACGCTTCTGGGGCATATTCTGCGTCCCCTTGTTGCTTCCCAGGTTGATATTGCGACCCTGGCCGCGCCCTTTGACGCATCTCAAGATGCAAATGCCCCCCAGGCCGTGAAAGTGGTTTTGGGTGGGCAAGAAGAAGACCCCGTTCGCCGCGCTTTGTATTTTAGCCGCGCGTGCGTGCCCTATGGTGCTAAAACATTTTACCACCATATTGGCATTTATGCCTATCGCCGTAAGGTTTTGAACCGCTTCGTGAAATTAGCGCCCACGCTTCTTGAAACTACGGAGTCCCTTGAGCAGCTGCGCGCCCTTGAAGCGGGGATGCGCATGGATGCGTGCATTGTGAATGCCGTCCCCATGGGCGTGGATACACACCAAGATTTAGATCACGTCAGACAACAAATGGAGCAAGGCCGATGAGCATTTTAAACGATACCTGGATTCGTCGTGAGGCCCTTGAAAACCGTATGATTGAGCCCTTTGTGGAGTCTCAAACAGGGGCGGGCGTGATTTCCTATGGCCTGTCATCCTACGGCTATGACGCGCGTGTATCCCGTGAATTTAAGATTTTCACCAATGTGGATAACGCCCTTGTGGATCCAAAAAACTTCTCGGGTCACAGCTTTGTGGAGCGTGAGGGAGATACTTGCATTATTCCCGCCAACAGCTTTGTGTTGGCGCGCACCGTTGAGTATTTCCGCATCCCCAGAGACGTGATGGTTGTGTGCCTTGGCAAGTCCACCTACGCCAGGTGCGGCATCATTGTGAACGTGACGCCCCTTGAGCCAGAGTGGGAAGGGCATGTGACACTGGAGTTTTCAAACACAACGCCACTTCCTGCCAAAATTTATGCGGGGGAGGGGGCGTGCCAATTCCTCTTCTTAAAAGGAAATGCGCCTTGCGAGGTTTCTTACAAGGACCGCCAAGGCAAGTATATGGGTCAAACGGGCGTCACACTGCCCAAGGTAAAGGTTGCAAATGGATAAAATTCGTCTAACGGGAGGGCGCGCTCTCCATGGGAAAATACGCATCTCTGGTGCAAAGAACGCGACCCTGCCCCTTTTGGCGGCGTGCTTGCTCAGCGACAAGCCCCTGACCCTCACAAACGTACCCCGTCTGTCCGATGTGGAGACCTTTGAGGCGCTCCTGGCGCATTTGGGTGTTGAGGTACAGCAAGACGAACTCCGTGGTGTGACCCGCCTTTGCGCAAAGGAGATTCTTTCCCACGAGGCGCCCTATGACCATGTGCGCAAAATGCGCGCTTCCGTTCTGGTTTTGGGCCCGCTTCTGGCGCGGTGCGGCGAGGTGCGTCTGTCCTTGCCAGGTGGATGCGCCATTGGCGCGCGTCCCATTGATGTGCATCTCAAGGGGCTCGAGGCACTGGGTGCCCACATTCACCTTGAGGAAGGCTACGTTGTGGCCAAAGCCCCCCAGGGACTTGTTGGCGGCGAGTATACCTTTCCCATTGTTTCCGTGACGGGGACAGAAAATATCATCATGGCGGCGTGTCTGGCCAAGGGGACCACGGTTCTCAAGGGCGCGGCCCAAGAGCCAGAGGTGACGGATCTCATCCACTGTCTTAAAGCCATGGGCGCGTGCATTGAAGGGGAGGGGACATCGACCCTGACCATTTATGGCCCCACCAATTTTGTGGAGGCAACCCACGCGGTTTTGCCCGATCGCATTGAGACAGGCACCTACGCCATGGCTGTGGGCATGGTGGGGGGCAGTGTTGAGCTGACCCACACAAGCTTGTCTTTGCTGCCCACCGTAGTGCCTCTTTTGGAGGCGGTCGGCCTTGTTTTTGAAGAAACCCAAGACGGCTTTAAGGTGTCCTATGACGGGCACGGCCTCAAAGCCCTTGATCTGACTACAAGCGTTTATCCAGGGTTTCCCACGGACCTGCAGGCCCAGTATATGGCGCTCATGACCCTGGCAAAGGGCGAGTGTCATATTCAAGAAACCATCTTTGAAAACCGTTTTATGCACGTGCCTGAGCTGGCGCGCCTTGGTGCAAATATCTCTGTGAAGGGCAACACAGCCCATGTGCGCGGCGTGCCTCACCTCATTGGGGCGCCTGTTATGGCGACGGATTTGCGCGCGTCCGTGTGTTTGGTCTTGGCCGGACTTGCAGCCGAAGGCGACACGGTTATTTCACGTGTGTACCATCTTGACCGGGGATACGAAGAGATAGAGAATAAACTGAGTGCATGCGGCGTGTCGATTGAGCGCCTCGTAGAAGGAAATGACCATGCAAGTTCCCAGTTCGTCTCTCAAGCTCAAAGTGCAAACAACCGATGATGTAAAGCTTTTAAGTGCGTACCTGCAGGACGCCCTGGTTAGTACCCAGGCCATGCGCCATGACGCGGACGAGCATGGATTTAGCCTTTTTGTGAACCGGTTTCAGTGGGAGGTGCCACCCCTTGAGCATGAAGAGGGGGTGGTTCATGGCCGCACCCATACGGGTGTGCACTTTTCCCACGTATCCCGGGTACGCCATCGCCATTTGCCCCAAGGCAAAGAGGGGCACTTTCTCAACTTGCTGACATGTCACGCCGACGCCCCTGGTGAAATTCATCTTGTGTTCTCGGGCGGATGCGAGATCTGTTTGCACGTGGACCACATCTTATGTCATCTCATGGACATGGGAGAGCCTTGGTATACTCCCCACGCGCCGCGCCATTAGAAGCTCGGTTTCATTATGTCTGTGATGCCTTGAAAAGTGCTTCTTTTTAATAAAGTATCAATCATTTTCCTGTAACCTGTAAGTGTTTATTCTTATGCATTGCGAGGGTGAGATGAAGAAATTGGTTATCACAACAGCTGTTACGGGTGTGCTTTTGTGCGTGGGTGGTGCGTGGTCAAGCGACGCCCAACCGTATGCAACGGATCCTGCAATTATAGCTCTACAAAGAGACTATTCAGCAGCACAAGCCGAACAGCGAGCCGCCACAACGCGCAGGGCACGGTTGACCGCTGAGGCAAAAATGAGCAGCATAGAGGGGTCCATTGAACAAAGGAAGCAGGTGCTTGCGCAGCAAGCGCATTCCGCGCAACCTGGTCAGTCTTCTTCGTCGTCAGCGCCTACCATTGCGGTGCCCTCACCCTCGGTCGCACCGCCTCCTCCTGCACCGCCACGCCCCCCCCTTGCGCCCCCTCTTCCTGGCGCACAATCTCACAATGCTAGCTCAAGCGGTGGCGGCTCAAGCAGCAGCGCCCACAATGTCCCCAGTGCAGCACCTGCACCACCTCCACTGGACGAGGCGACGTTAGGGCGTCAAATAGAAGGGCTGCGCCCAGCGCCACTGGGCGGCCAACATGAGGTGGCTCCCCCCACGCATACTGTGAAATTTGAGGACCGCGAGCTTCTTCATGATGGCCAACCAATTTCTTTTCCAGCGGCCTGCGCCAACGCCCACGATTTACATAGCCCAGGTTTTATTTCTGAGGAGCTCACGGCATTGGACGGGACCATGGAGTATAAAAGTGGTAAGTGGTGGTTCCGCACCTATACGCACATAACCCATGTTGGTAGCACGGGGGGCACCATTGATCTGCCCATTTCGCCCCATGCTGGGGAGATCTTCACGGGCCGAGCTCTTGAAGACGTCGTGATTAGGTCATATACCCCAGCTGGCAAAGCCGTGACCGCGTGGGTTGATCTCGGGCCCTTTGGCATTGATGGCAATTTTCAAGAAGGCGGCTACGTGAAGTGTTTGACAATGCCTGGTACGGCGATTCAGCACGGGATAGCTAATTAAAGAGGCATATAAAAAAAGGGCGCTTAGGCGCCCTTTTTTGTGCTCATCAGGCGAGGGTTTCCTCCACCTTTTTTTCGTGTTGCTGCTTTTGCCAGAGGGACGCGTAGAGGCCTTTGTGCTCCAAAAGGCTTGCGTGGGTGCCTTCCTCGACAATTTGGCCAGCGTCGAGAACAAGAATCTTGTGCGCACCCACAACCGTTGACAGACGATGGGCCACGATGATGGTTGTTGTGATGGACGCGAGCATATCAAGATTTTTCTGGATTTCTTTTTCTGTGTGGGAATCAAGGGACGAGGTTGCCTCATCAAAGAAGTAGATATCGGGCTTTTTCAAAAGCGCGCGGGCGATGGCGATGCGCTGCTTCTCGCCCCCTGAAAGTTTGAGACCCCGCTCGCCCACAAGGGCGTCATACCCCTGGGGAAAGGACATAATGCGCTCATGGATATTGGCGCCTCTTGCGGCCTCCTCCACTTCCTCGCGGGTTGCGCCTTCTCGGGCATAGGCAATGTTAAAGAAAATGCTCTCGTTAAACAAAACCGTATCTTGGGGGACAACGCCTACGGCCGCGCGCAGGCTGGCCTGGGTGAGGGCGCGCACGTCATGGCCGCCCACAAGGATACGTCCGCCGCATACGTCATAAAACCGCAGGAGAAGCTTAAGAAGCGTTGATTTGCCAGCACCACTCGGGCCCACAATGGCAACGGTTTGGCCGGGCTCCACGGTGAAGGTGAGGTTTTTCAGGATGGGGCGCTCAGAGTGATAGGAGAAGCACACATCTTCAAAAGCCAAACCCCTTGTGCCCCGGGGAAGATCATGGGCGTCGGGCGCGTCTTGGATTTCTTCCGCCTCGTTCATGAGATCAAACATTTCGTCCATGTTGATAAGGGCAAGCTTCACCTCTCGGTAGGCAAAGCCCAAAGACCAAAGGGGCACAAACAGCTGCAAAAGTAGGGTGTTGACCAGCACAAAGTCACCCACGGTGATGGTATGCAGGGACATCTGGCGCGCGGTGAGAATGAGAGCAGCGCTCAGTCCCACGGCGATGATGAGGCCTTGCACAATATCAAGGACGCTTAGCGTCCACTGGGTGTGGATGGCGGTTTTTTCATAGCGCGAGAGCCACGTGTCATAGCGCTTGGCTTCGGCTGCTTCATTGCCGAAGTACTTCACACTTTCGTACTGCAGAAGGCTTTCCACCACATGTCCGCCGGCGCCTGAGTCAATTTCTGCAAGCTTGCGTACAACCTTCAGGCGCCACTGGGAATACAGCACCGTGAATGTGATATAGAGGGATAAAGTCACAACCGCAATGGCGGCCATGGTAAAACCGTAAAGGTGCCACAAAAGGGCGCAGGCGGCTGTGATTTCCACAAATGACGGCGCCAGCATAAAGATTGTAAAGCGCATGAAGGTCTCAATGCCCTTGATACCGCGCTCAAGGGCGCGCCCTGTGCCCCCCATTTTGCGGTCGAGGTGAAAGCGAAGGCCTAAGCGGTGCAGCTTGCAAAAGACCTCCAGCGCAATGCGGTGCATGGCATTTTGTGTGACAGGCGAGAATGTCGCGTCCTTAAGTCCAGATGTCAGTTGTGACAGAAACCGTGTAAAGGTATAACCTAGAATCATGAAGAAGGACGTGACAAGGAGCGCTTCACCTTGGGATTTTATGGACAAATTGTCCACAATTTCTTTAAACAAAAGAGGCGGATAAAGGTTTGCTAAGCGCGCACCCACCAGCAAGAAACACGAAAGGGCAAAAAGAAATCTGAGGCGGTTTTTTTTTACAGGCCACATGTATGGCAGTAACACCTTGAGAGGATTAAGAGGTGCTCTTTTTTGGGTAGGCGAGGGTGAAACAGACATGGAAAATCCCTATTGACGTCCTTGCAAAACGTCTCCAATATCCTTTGAGGATAGCACAACATCGACGTAAAGATAGCCTTATTTTTAAGGAGATACTGTGCTTTATTCTATTAGAATAATATTTTATTAAAGATGTAAGGAAAACACCCATGCAAATCAAGCGTTGCTTTACAAAGGAAGGTCAAAGTCCCTATGACGCGATTCCTTTTCGTAAGACCACCAGTGAAATTCGCAATCCCGATGGATCGGTGGTATTTCGCCTTGAAGACATGGAGGTTCCTGCGTCTTGGTCACAGGTGGCTTGTGACATTCTGGCACAAAAATATTTCCGTAAGGCGGGTGTGCCTGCCAAGCTAAAAGCTGTTGCAGAAAAGGGTGTTCCTGCGTGGCTGTCACGCCATGAAGCAGACGCGTCTGCGGGCGCGCCCCTCACCTCTGGTGAGCGTGATGCGCGTCAGGTCTTTGACCGTTTGGCCGGCACATGGACCTATTGGGGATGGAAGAATAATTACTTCTCCACGGAAGGGGACGCCCAAGCGTTTTATGATGAGCTGCGCTTTATGTTGGCCTCCCAAATGGCTGCGCCCAACTCCCCGCAGTGGTTTAACACAGGGTTGCACTGGGCTTACGGCATCAATGGCCCTGCCCAGGGGCACTACTTTGTGGACGAAAAGACAGGCGAGTTGAAGAAGTCTTCCTCTGCTTACGAGCGCCCCCAGCCCCATGCCTGCTTCATCCAATCCGTTGGTGACGATTTGGTGAACGAGGGCGGTATTATGGATCTGTGGGTGCGTGAGGCGCGCCTATTTAAGTACGGCTCCGGAACAGGTACAAACTTCTCAGGCCTACGAGGCAAAGGCGAGACCCTGTCAGGCGGTGGGCGCTCCTCGGGACTCATGAGCTGGCTCAAGATCGGTGACCGCGCAGCCGGCGCCATCAAGTCCGGTGGCACCACACGGCGTGCGGCCAAAATGGTGACCGTCGATATGGATCACCCTGATATTGAAGAATATATCAACTGGAAGGTTGTGGAAGAGCAAAAGGTGCTCTCCCTTGTGACCGGCTCCAAGATGGTGAAAAAGCACCTGGAAGCCGTGTTCCAAGCCTGCCAACTCGGCACGGGCGAGGAGCGTTTTGATCCCCAAAAAAACCTGACACTCAAGGCAGCCCTTAAGGCCGCCAACCGCGCCATGGTCAGCGAGAACTATGTTCAGCGCATGATCCAATTCGCGCGCCAAGGGTATACGCATTTTGAATTCGATACCTATGACACGAACTTTGACTCAGAAGCCTATTTTACGGTTTCTGGACAAAACTCCAATAACTCCGTACGCGTGCCCAACAAGTTCCTGGAGAAGGTGCTGAAGGACGAGTCTTGGGATTTGATTCGCCGCACGGACGGCCAGCTCCACGAGAGCGTACGTGCCAAGGAGTTGTGGGATAAGGTCGGGTACGCCGCATGGGCGTGCGCGGATCCAGGTGTGCAGTTCGATACAACCATTAACGAGTGGCACACGTGTCCAGCCAGCGGACGCATCAATGCGTCTAACCCTTGCTCTGAGTACATGTTCATTGATGATACGGCGTGTAACCTTGCCTCCATCAACCTTGCGCGCTTTTATGACACCCAGACGTGCCCTGGTTCCTTTGATACAGAGCGTTACATCCACGCATGTCGCCTGTGGAGCGTTGTCCTTGAGATCTCAGTGCTCATGTCCCAGTGCCCCTCTAAGGAAATTGCCCTTGGGACCTTTGACTTCAGGACGTTGGGCCTTGGCTACGCAAACCTGGGCGGTCTTCTCATGGGCATGGGCATTGCCTATGACAGCGAAGAAGGACGTGCGGTAGGCGGCGCGCTGGCAGCCATTATGACGGGTGTGAGCTATGCGACCTCCGCCGAGCTTGCGGCAGAGCACGGCGCCTTCCCTCAATATGGTAAAAACAAGGACCACATGCTGCGCGTGATGCGCAACCATCGCCTCGCGGCCCATGGCAAAAAGACCGGATACGAGGGGTTGTCCATTTTGCCCGTGCCTCTCTCCACAAAGGCGTGCCCAGAGGTTGGTCTGTTTGAGGCCGCCAAGCGCGCTTGGGACCAGGCCATTGCCCTTGGCGAGCAACACGGATACCGCAACGCGCAAACTACGGTGATCGCACCCACAGGGACCATCGGTCTTGTGATGGACTGTGATACAACGGGTGTTGAGCCTGATTTTGCCTTGGTGAAGTTTAAGAAGCTTGTGGGCGGTGGGTATTTTAAGATCATTAACCAAATGGTGCCCAAGGCTTTGACAAAGCTTGGCTATACCGACTCCCAGCGTAAAGAGATTGAGGCGTACGCCGTCGGTCATGGCACCCTGGAAGGGGCGCCCAGCATCAGCTTTGACGCGCTGCGCCAAAAGGGCTTTACGTCGGCAACACTGTCGGCCCTTGAGGATTCCCTCAAATCCGCCTTTGATGTGCGTTTTGCCTTCAACAAGTGGACCCTGGGCGAGGAGTTCTGTGAGAAGGTTTTGGGCTTTACCAAAGAGCAACTGAGCGACGTGTCCTTTGATATGCTGACGGCCCTTGGCTTTTCCAAAGAAGAAATTGAGGCGGCCAACGGATACTGTTGTGGGACCATGACCCTGGAAGGCGCGCCTTACCTGAAGCCAGAGCATCTGCCCATCTTTGACTGCGCCAATCCATGTGGACGCTTGGGCAAACGGTTCTTGTCCTCGGAAAGCCACATTCGCATGATGGCGGCGGTGCAGCCCTTTGTGTCGGGCTCCATTTCCAAGACCATTAACATGCCCAACAACGCGACCGTTGAAGACTGTAAGCAGGCGTATTTGCTGTCTTGGCGTTTGGGTCTCAAGTGCAACGCCCTTTACCGCGATGGCTCAAAGCTGTCCCAACCCCTGAATACGTCTCTTCTCTCCCAAGAGGATCTGAGCGCAGAAGAAGAGGGCGCCCTTGATACGTTCATGACCCTGCCAACGGCGGAGAAAGTCTCCCAAGTGGCCCAGAAGATTGTGGAAAAGATCATCTACAAGACAGGGCGGCGCAAGTTGCCCGCAAGGCGCAAAGGATACACCCAAAAGGCCGTTGTGGGTGGACACAAAGTTTACCTGCGTACGGGCGAGTATGAAGACGGCGTCTTGGGTGAAATCTTCGTGGACATGCACAAGGAAGGCGCGGCCTTTAGAAGTTTGATGAACAACTTCGCCATGGCCATCTCCATTGGGTTGCAGTACGGCGTGCCCCTGGAAGAATATGTGGAGGCGTTCTCCTTCACGCGCTTTGAGCCATCAGGTATGGTCACGGGCAACGACGCCATCAAGATGGCCACGTCCATTTTGGACTATATCTTCCGTGAACTTGCCGTGTCCTATCTGGGACGCACGGATCTGGCACATACGGATCCCACGGATCTTGTGTCCAGTGCCATTGGCAAGGCGTATGAGAACCTCGATGACGAGGATGAGGGTGACGGCGCACCGTCCCTGGGGGCGCTATCCCGCTTCACAAGTAACGGATATGTCCGCTCAAACCTCTATGTGCTGAGCGGCGGCAAGGGACCCACCACGGGATCTGTGTCCACAACCACTAGCACCACAACGCTTTTAAAGCACGTGGAGAGCAACGTTGTTGTGGAAACACAAGAGGACGCAAGCCGTGAGGAAATCACCATCGTGCACGAGGCGAGCGAGTTGGAGAAAATCCAACAGGCTAAGATGAAGGGCTATGAAGGGGACTCTTGTCAGGAGTGCGGGAACTTTACCCTCGTGCGTAACGGCACGTGCTTGAAGTGCGTCACATGCGGAAGTACAAGCGGTTGTTCTTGATGACACGCGTGTGCTAAAGTACTGCTTTATGTAGAAACATAAGGTTATCGCACGTGACGAAAGTTCGCTCTATTTGTGTATATTGTGGGTCCTCGGCCCAGGTAAAAGACACTTATGTGGAGGCCGCCAAAGAGGTGGGGAAGCTTTTTGCAAAAGAGCAAAAGCGCCTCGTCTTTGGCGGAGGACACGTGGGGCTCATGGGTGTTGTGTCCGACGCGTGCGTTGAGGCCGGCGGCGAGGTCCTTGGGATCATGACCGCCTTCCTTAACGAGTATGAGGGCGGTCATACGGGCATTACGGAGCTGCGTATTGTCCCCAATATGCATGAGCGCAAACAGCAAATGTTTGAACACTCCGACGCCTTCGTTATCCTGCCTGGCGGTCTTGGGACCCTTGACGAGACCTTTGAGGTCCTCACCTGGAAACAGGTGGGTCTTCACGGCAAACCCATTGTTCTTCTGGATGTGGAAGGATACTGGGCCGGCCTTTTCTGTACATTTTTCCACCATATGATCGATCAAGGCTTTGTACGCAAAGAAGATCTTTCTCTTTTTACCCTTGTTCAGCGTGTTGAAGACATCTTACCCGCCATTCAAAACGCCCCCGAGCCCAATAAGGATTTTGTGGCCAAGTGGGGCTAATGCCCAGCCTTTAAGGAGAGTTCCATGGAGCGCACCAAAGACCGCTTTTATTACCTGGATTACTTGAGGGGCTTCATGGTGCTCCTTGTGGTCTTGGACCACGCCATGCATGCCTATTCCCAGCACTACGCTGACTATTGGTTCATGTCGGACGTGGATCGCAGCGTTTTTATTGACGTTCTCCATATGCAAAACGACGTGATCATGATGCCATTCCTTTTGGCCTTAGCGGGTCTTTTTACCATGCACTCCCTGACGCGTCGCGGCCTCATGTCCTTTATCAAAGAGCGCGTCCTGCGCCTTGGCACCGCCTTTGTCTTTGGCGTGAGTGTGGTGGCCGGGTTTTTGGCCTATAACCGCGCGATCTTTAAGGAAGGGTACCTGGGGGGCTTTCTTAATTTTTACCTAGATACCTACTGGAGCTTTGAAAAAGGGCCCTTTGGAAACTTCATCATGGGCAGTTTCTGGTTCATTTATTACCTTGCCCTCTTGACGGTGGTTCTCCTTATTTTGCGCGCAGTTCTGCCTTGGGTGATCCGTCTTCTTGGGAAATTCATGACATTTGTTCTGACGGGCGGCGTGTGGGGGTACGTAACCCTAGGCATTCTCTCAGCGATCATTTTGGGGGCCAGTGACTTTGTATGGGGCGCCCCCTGGTGGTTTGGCTTTAAGCCAGTGTTTTTTGTACGCCGGGCCCGCTTTTTGATGGAAGGGCTTTATTTCTTCTTAGGGGTTGGCGCCTTTGTGGCCGGCGCCCTCAAGGACCCAGCACTTCTTAAGCGTCTGACAGATCAGTGGGGCGCGTGGGTGCTCGTAACATTTGTCACCGGAGGCGCCTACACATGGTTTAGTCTCACGTACTTCTACGACGGCGCATACACACACGACACGGCGATTATTCTGGCCAGGGGTGGAAGCCTCGGGGACGCGCTGGAGGTGGCCAAGGAGACCTCACTCATGCCCCTGTTGCGCACAACACTTCTTGGGTTTTATATGACCTCCCTTTCGGGCATGTATCTGGCGGTTTTTGGGAAGTTTCTCAATACCCCAAAGCCCTTTTGGATGGCACTTGCGGCCTCGTCCTTTGGCATTTACATCTTCCACGAGCCCTTTGCGTTGTGGGTCCATGTGCATCTTTTTGCGACAGAAGTGCCGACCCTTATAAAGTTTGTCCTGGCCGCGGGGGTGAGTTTGGGCGCGTCCTGGGCTTTGACCGTATTACTCAAGAAAATCAAAGGGGTTGACCGTGTCCTCTAGTACTTTGCAAGTGCCCTCACCTGAGGGACGTATTGAGTGGATTGATCACCTGCGGGCAGGCACGCTGCTTCTTCTTTTATGGGACCACTCCCTTCATGCCTACGCCGATGTTTGGGGACGCTTCCACTTCTTCCGCGACCTGGAGCGCACAGGCATTTGGGACGTGTTTTACATGCACGACAACAGCGTCATCATGCCCCTTTTGTTCTTCACCTTTGGGCTGTTTCTCTTTCCCCATGTGCAAAAAGTTGGCATGGGCGCCTTTTGGAAGAACCGCTTTTTTAAGTTAGGAGTGCCCTACATCTTAGGCATTCCCTTTGTGGTGCCCCTTTTAAGCTACCCCAAATTTCACTACGCCGAGAACCCCCTCATGGGATACGGTGAGTTCTGGTGGGACGTTTACTTTGCCGAGAAGATTCAAGGGGGCGGACCTTTCTGGGTGCTTTATTGCCTTGCCCTTTTCTCCGTGATTGCGCTTCTCATCGACAAGATCCTGCCTTTCCTGCGTCCGCTTCTTGGGCGTCTTATGAAAAAGGCCGCAAGCGCGCCGGCCCTAAGCATTGGCGTTTTTATCCTTATCTCCATGGTGCTTTTGGGGCTTGGTGACATTTTGTGGGGCGCGCCCTGGTGGGTGGGCTTTGGCCAGATTGAGACAAACGGCGAAACCTATCTTGTGGTTGTGAACAAAATTCTGCGCCTTTTTGGCCTCCAAGGCTCGCGCTTTATGCTCAATGCCCTTTACTTCACCCTTGGTATAGCCCTGTCACAGGCGAGACTGACCTATGACAACGGCTTTTGGAAGCGCGTCTCCGCTAAGTGGGGCGTGTGGCTCGGACTAATGGTCCTGTTTGGGGCGGCTTACATTTGGTTCTCCCTCACCTATTTTGATACGGGCGCCTATAACGACGCGCCCCACCGTTTGGTGGATATGGGCGGGACGTGGGGTGATGCGTGGCCGCTTCTCAAGGAAAGCGCGCCCATGACGCTCACGCGCACCTCCCTCCACGGGATCTTCTGTACGTTCCAGGTGCTTTTTTACGTGAGTCTTTTTCACCGTTTTATGGGTGAGCGCACACGCTTCTGGGCAAGCTACACGCCTTGTGCCTATGGTATTTTCCTCCTCCACGAAATTCCTGTGATTTGGGGACAGATGCTTTTGGCAGATGTGCAAACGCCAAGCTTCATCAAGATTGTCATTGTGGGAGGTGTGGGGCTATGTCTTACCTGGGCATTTGTAGCCCTTCTTCGGCGCAGCGCGCTTGTGAGAAAGGTTCTTGGATAGGACTGAGCTTATGCGCTTTACGCTTATCAGTTTCTTGTGTTGTTTGTCCTTACAAGATATCTGCGCCACGAGTACGAGCGTGCAAGGTCAAGATAGGTGGGATGTCCTTTGTGAAGACCGGATTCTCACCCACCACGACCCCTCACCGGCGCTTCTAAACTGGCTAGGGGGGCTGTCCGATGAAGGCGTTCAAGCGCTTAAGGTGCTGATTCGCAAACAGAACTTGTTCATCAAAACAGATACTTTACACAAGAGTGCCGCGTTGGACTTGGATAACAATGATCTTGTGCGTGCTCAAAGTATGTGTGAGACATTGTCATTGCCATACTTATTTTTAAACGACATTAAACAAAAAAACTTTGGATTTCTCAAGGATGCTCTGCCCATCATGCAGCGTTTTGATGCGGACTGGCCTGTGGCGGACGCCGTTTTACGCAGGACGCACAAACGTACTCATCAAGCGGAGCAGAACGTATTGTTTCATGCCTTGAAAGGGCTCCCGGGTGATCGGTTACAGCACTTTTCTCAAGAGGTGCTTCCCACCTATCAGCTGCAAATGATCATGTGCGCTCAGCCACCAATCAATACACCTCTTTTGCCTTTGCTCTTCTCCTTTCTGCAAGATGTGCGCGCGTATGTAGGAGAAGACCGCTGTGGTCTGGGACAAGAGAAAACACACAATGTTCTGGCTGCTTTTCAGGGCACGCAAGTGCCTTTGATTGCCACTGTGGCCAATGCAAATGTCGTGCCAACAGTGCGCCTTGCATTCCTGGGGAGCGTTGCAAAGCTTCGTTTACGTCAAGCCCGCCTTGCGTCAAAACTCCTGGAGGTTGATCCGGGGCGTGATGTTTGGAATCTTTTACATAAAATGGAAGAGAGCTCTCCACATGACGCGGATTTGGACGCCCTTGAAGCGCTTGCGCAAGAAGTGCGTCGCTATCATTTTGTCGTCAGCGGGGCCTTGCTTTCACCCGACACGATCAGCGCTGTGAAGGAGCTTTTTGCGGGATGTGACGTGGGTGAGGAACAAGAGATAGAAGGTGCACTGCGCACCTATCTTCCCAGCACAGACTTAGTGCGCGCCGTCAACGCGTATGCATTGACGCCCCTTCAGCGTGCGGCAATGCTCAGCCAGAGGAATGCTCCTTCACTTTTATCGCGTATCACACAAAACTGTGACGAAGAGACGCGTGCAAGAGTTGTGGCACTTTTTCGAAACCTCACGTCGGGGTGCGACGCGGTGCAAACACATGCCATTTCAAGGCCCTTTCACGTCAGCACACAGCCCACACAAGAGGCATTTCTCGCCCTTGGAGAAACTCTTGCCTCCTGTGACTTTGAACCGTTTGTGCGAGAAAAAATACTTTCGAGAAAGCTTTCTCCAGACACATTTGTGCCTTTAAAAGCCCTAACGGAGGGGCTCGACTCTTCTCAAAAAGAAGCCTTTTTTCGTGCCCTGAATCTCCATCAAATAAGCGCCTCATTTTTCGAAAAAGTCCACGAGGCGCAGTTTGAGAAACACCTGATTCCTGACGTTGTGTGTGCCGCGTGGTGGTTGGAGAAACGAGGGTGGCAAGAGGCTGCCCACTTTTCTGCTTTAAAGTGGGGACTTGAGGGGGCTAACACCCCTTACGCCACCTTAAATCTGTCGGCACTGCGCGAAAGCATCCTTACAGCGCCGCAGTGGATGCGTCTTAAGAGCTTAGAGCCCCATCCCGATCTGCTTCACAGGATTTTACATAGAGGTAAACTGATTTTTGAGAGCGGACAATTGGAGGCTTTTTGCGAGGAGATGCGATCAAAACCCCATGCACAACAAAGTGAGATCTTTGAAAGATGGTTTTTAAACGGTGCTTATTCGCGGCGTGTGAGCGCCCTCGTCCCGATCGTGTCATCGTCCTAACACGCCTTTGGTTAGCCTCCTTGATAAAAACTGCGTTCCTTTGATAACGTTTTGATATTAATGTGAGGAGGTGCCATGGCGCGCTTTATTTTGGTCTTTGTGGGATTACTTTTGAGCCTGTGGCGCGCGCCCCTAGTGGAGGCGAGCGTGCCAGACCAGGATAGGTGGGCGGCCCTTGGGAGGTGCGGGCCGTCAGGTGTTTACGGACACGTGTGTGATGGGCAAAGGCAATCAGCCGTCTTTTTCCACTGGCTGGCGTCGCTCACACCCGAGGGTTTTGATGCCCTCGAAAAGATGGTGCGCGGCCGGTTTCATGACCGAGATAAAATCGAAACTTGGACGGCGGCGCATACGTCGCATTTTGATTCCCAGGATTTGATCACTGCTCATAAATTGTGTGGCGGTTATGGGGATGTCCTCCCGCTTTTCCCCTATGTGAGGGGAGACACAGCCTTCCTGCAGGTGGCAGAGCGCGCGTGGGGTACACTAAGGCAGAACCACCACACATCCCCCCCTTGGCGAGAAGAGGCTTCCCGTCAGGAAAATAGGCGCGCCTTAAGACAACTCCAAGACATGCCCCTTGAGCGCGCGCGCATCCTTGCAGACGCGGGCCTTGAGCCCGGTCAACTTAAGATGGTGCTGGAGGCAGCCTTTGACATGGACATGGACCGCTTGCCCCTCTTGTGCGCTTTTTTGAAGGAACTACAACCAAAAAGTGTATACGGGGCCTTTGCGTCCCAGTGTGTGTTGAGGGGGGTGCGCGCCATGCCCTTGGAAAAGCTTTTGGAGCTTTCCCAAAAGCCCATGATCCCAGAAATGCGCCTGGAGCGCCTCAAAGAGGTAAAGTTCCTCAGGCCTATACGCCTCTTCATCACTGTGTGCCCATGGTACGGGCAAGGTGAATCTAGCAGAATGCGCGCCTTTTTGCGGGAGGCTTTGCCCCATGAGGAAGGACTCGAGCCCCTGGCAAACACAAGCCTCCATCATCCCTATCTTGAATACGAATATCGGTTTAATGTGCATGCCCGTGAGGTGACGGGGGAGGATCTGGCGGTTTTTCAAACGCTCCTGGACGGGTGCGCTGCCGTGGAGATGAGTGCCATATGGGACACTTTTTTCTTTTTTCAGGACTTTCAAATGACGGCGTTCGCACAGAGAATCAACGCCATGGAGCTGACGCCTGCCCAGCGGCATGCAGCCTTCAAAAGTGAGTTCGGTCAGAGTTGGATTGCCTGGTACGAAAAGAAGTGTTTTGGCGAAAACTGTGCGGGGGCGCTGGCGCGTTTTAAAGAACTTACCCTTGGCAAAACGAGGGAAGAAGCGTATGAGATAGCAAGGAAAATTACCTTTGAGAGCTTTGGGTCTTCTTTTTAAAGCCGGTCTTCTTTCTTAAAATCACGCTTGGCAAGGCGGGCGTAGACGCCTCCCTTGGCCAAAAGCTGAGCGTGGGTGCCTTCCTCCACAAGGCGGCCCTCGTCAATGACCAGGATACGGTCAGCCTTCTCAATGGTGGACAGACGGTGGGCAATGATGAGGCTTGTTTTGCCCTCCAAAAGGGTCTCAAGGGCCTCTTGGATATGGGCCTCGCTTTCCGTATCAAGGGCGTTGGTCGCCTCGTCGAGAAGCAGAATATCGCTCCCACGCAAAAAGGCTCTGGCCAGGGCTATGCGCTGACGCTGGCCGCCCGACAGGCGCACACCTCGCTCGCCAAGGGTTGTCTCATATCTTTGAGGAAGACTTGTGATGAAGCCGTGGGCGTGGGCAAGTTTGGCCGCTTCTTCAATGTCTTGGTGGTTGGGCACGCCCCACGCGCCAAAGGCGATATTCTTTTCAGCACTGGTGTTAAAGACAGCTGCCTCTTGGGGTACAACGGCAAAATGCCCGCGCACTTCCTCGGGAAGTAGATCCGTAAAGGGCACGCCGTCAACCAGGATGCGTCCCTGGGTCGGGTCATAAAGGCGCAGAAGTAATTGGAAAATCGTGCTTTTGCCGGCGCCACTGGGACCTACCAAGGCCACGCGCTCTCCCCGTTTGATCTGGAATGAGACGCCTTGAAGGGCAGGGGTGTCGGGGCGTGTGGGGTAAGAGAACGTCACGTTCTCAAAGGTGAGTGTCCCCTGGAAGGGCGTCAGCGCCCGAGGGGTCGCAGGAATAATGAGGCGTGGCTTTTCCTCAAAGATCTCAATGATGCGGTGCATGGCACCGGCGGCCGTTTGAATCTCACCGTAAACTTCTGACAGGGAGTTGAGTGAGCCTGCCGTGATGATGGCAAAAAAAACAAAGGAGGTGAGAGCGCCGGCGGAGAGGGTGCCGGCAATGACCGCGTGGCTGCCAATCCAAAGGACGGTGCTCACGCAGGAAAAGGCAAAGAAAATGACAACGCACACAAGGCCTGAGCGCATATGGATGCGGTTTTTGACAAGGGTCATTTTGCCTGCTAAAAGATCCGCAAAATCCTTAAGGCACGCTGTTTGTTTGCCAAAGATTTGGACCGCGGACATGGCGCCGAGGTACTCAGCCGCGTAAGCTTCCGATGATCCTTGGGCGTCTTGTACAAGGCGCGTCAGGCTCTTGACCCGGCGTCCCAAAAGCCAAATGGGTGACAAGATGACAGGGATAACCAGCAGCACAATGCCTGTCAGCCTCATGCTCGTCACGCACATCATGAAGAGCCCCCCAAAGAGCTGCAGGAGACTGCGCACAGCAACAGCGGCTGAGCTCGTGAAGAGCGTCAACAGGACGCTTGTGTCCGTATTGATGCGGGCAATGAGGTCTCCCGTGCGTGTCGTCTCAAAAAAACGCTGATCCAGGGTCATGAGATGGGCAAACAGCTGTCGCCTGATGTCATTGACCACCCGCTCTCCCAGCCACGAGGTTGTTGTGATGCGCAGGTACGCGTTCACCGCCAAGACGGCGCTGGCAATGAGAAAAAAGCCAAGGCCCTTATTCAAAAAATCAGCTGTATGACGGCTGGCCGCGTCCACAACAAAACGCAGCCCAAACCCAAAGGAGAGTACGGTCATTGCTGCAACGGTCAGGAGAAAGAGCGCTTTGAAAATGCTGCCGCGATAGGGCGCAAGAAAGAAGCGGATATAGGGGCCAAGGTTACCCTTTGGTGGTGGCGTTTTGCTGTCCTGCTTGCCCACAAGACGTAGCCTCTTTGCCCACTTGGAACAAAAAGCGTAAAGGGAGGATTCCTGGGGGCGAGGGAGGGGCTCTAGGGTCATGCTTTTCCTACGCTGCTGGCGCAGTCTGCGCGTTCTGGCTAGGGGAAGACGCTTTGGCCTTTTCTCTGCTTAGCACGGAAGGTGTGCCCTTTTGCGGCGCGTCAGTCTTTGCTTTTGGTGCAATGAGGGACTCCAGTTTTTCAAAGCTTGGGCGGTAAGGGATGACAACACCGTTAATGATAAAAAATGGTGTGGCCTCAATTTTAAGGTTTTGCTCAGCTTTGATAAAATCCGCCGCCAGAGCCTCGCGCACTTTTTTATCGTTGACGATGCGTGAGACCTCCTCCACGGGCTTGCCGACAATAAAGGCCAGCTCTTTCACATATTCAGGCGTCATCCACTGATCCTGTTTTTCAAAGATCTTCGTGATGAGGGTTTGCTGCGTCATGACGGGTGAGGTGGCAATGAGGACGGCAGCCGCAAGGCCGTATTCGTCGGGTGAGAAAAAACGGAACGTGTAGCGCACAAGGCCCTTGTCGATGTACTTTTCTTTGAGCTTTGGCAGTGTTTTGAGGTGAAAATCCGCACAAAAATGACACGTCATGGAAGAATATTCGATGATCTTGATGGGGGCATTTTCGCTGCCAAGGGAGATATCATAAGCGGTTGCAAGCACGCCTTGGGCCGGGGCATTGGCTGCACGGGATGTGTAGAGTCCACTCAAAACACTCAAAGCGAGCACGCTTGAAAAAAAGATCCGTTTTAAATGTTTCATCTCAAAAGGCGCTGGGTTACACTCCATGTTAAGGTTTACCCTAACTCTTTTTTTACGCCTTTGGAAGCGTCGTTAAGAAATTAGGGAACGTTTGTTAAGGAAAATTTTGAAGTTTGTCCGTTATGATGCCAGGGCAATGGGGAATCTGGGCATGAATGTAAGTAGGAGTACACCAATGAAATCGAGAACTTTACTGTCAGCGTGGGCACTCTTGAGTTGCGCAAGCCTTGCCCATGGGTCGCCCGTTTCCTTGGGACATGGCCCCATTCCCCAGGAACAAGACAGTGAAAACAGCGACTTGCCCAAGGAAGATCAACTGGAAGGCATGAACCGTGTGTTCTTTGGTTTTAACCAACTTTTGGATGGTCTCTTCCTCAAGCCCCTTGCGCAGATTTATGATTTGGTTGTGGCGGATCCGGTGAAGGACCGGGTGAGTGATTTCATGGACAACATGGGCGAACCCGTCGTGTTTGTGAACGCGCTTTTGCAAGGCAAAGGCGAAGAAGCCGGGCGTACCTTTGGGCGCTTTACCATCAACAGCACCCTGGGTGTGGGCGGTCTTTTCAATGCGGCCTATGAGGTCGCGGGGCTCACACGCCACTATGAGGATTTTGGACAAACCTTGGCGGTATGGGGCGTTGATTCAGGGCCATATTTGGTCGTCCCGTTCCTGGGGCCCTCTAGCTTTAGGGATCTCATTGGTACGGCCGTTGATATGGCCATGGATCCTGTGAACTATCTCTTTAGATCAAACCACCATAATGAGCTGCCTTGGATCCGCACAGGTGTGGACGCCGTGCGTAAGCGCCGCGATGTGCTTGCGGTGACCGACAGTCTCGAGAAGAATTCGTCAGATCTTTATAACAGCTACCGTGTTCTCTATGGACAAACACGTCTCTTCCAGATAAAGGATGGGAATGTTGTTTACAAAGATACCCCTGTCTTATCGGAGGATTAATTTTGAAGAAGTATATTTTGTGCCTAGCCGTCTTGCTTGGCACGTTTGACGTGCAGACCACTTTTTGGGCAAATGCTGACCAAGTCGAATCCATGGACGCGGATTCTTATAAGGCGTTTGTGGAGCAAACAGGGAATGAAATCATCTCTGTGCTCGTACACAAAGATGAGCCCATGTCTGAGCGCAAGAAGGCCTTTCGCGTGATTTTGCAGACAAAGTTCAGCGTTCCGTCCATTGCTAAGTTTGTCCTCGCCCGCCATTGGCGCGGGGCAAGTGATGCACAAAAGGCGCGTTACCTATCCTTGTTTGAAACAGCCATTGTGGAAAACTATGCGGCGCAGTTTGATAACTACGCAAACGAAAAGCTTGAGGTGACGGGTGCCCAGCCCACAGGTGATGGTGGCTTTCTTGTGACAAGTCGCATCTTGCGCCCATCGGGCGCTCAGCCCCTTCAAGTGGACTGGAAAGTCTACGCGCAAAGCAAAAATGCTGACGCAGCAAAGAAAGTTGTTGATATTGTGGTAAACGGCGTCAGCATGAGCATCACACAGCGCTCTGAATACGCAAGCCTTTTGCAGCAAGCCGGCGGCAATATGGATGCCTTTTTGGATAATCTCGCTAAGAAATACGACGCCTAAAGCGTGCGTCAACAAAAGCCCCCTCAGGTTGTACGCGTCCTCGGGTTTATGAGCGGCACAAGTCTTGATGGGGTGGACGCAGCACTTCTGGAAACAGATGGCTTAGATGTCTTTTCTCCTTTGGGTCACGCTTTTGTGCCCTATCCAACGTCCCTTCAAAACGCCCTTCTTGATGTCATGGCGCGTCAAGGGGGCGCTGTTGCGCCGCCCATTCTCGAAAAAGAGACGCTCGCACACCAGATCACGCAGCTTCACCTTGAGGCGGCCCACATGATCCTGGCACAAACGGGTGTGGTGCCCCAGCTCGTGGGCTTTCACGGCCAAACCATCTACCATAATCCCCAGCGTCGCACGAGTATTCAACTGGGGGATCCTGTGCTTTTAAGCGAGATCCTGGGCGTGCCAGTGATCCATACTTTTCGCCAAAATGATTTGGACCATGGTGGGCAGGGGGCGCCCCTTGTGCCCATTTATCACGCAGCTCTGGCTGCGCGTGCGGCGCGTCCTTGCCTTTTTGTGAATGTGGGAGGGATTAGCAATCTCACCTGGTGCGGTGAAGAGGCGGATGGCCTCATTGCCTTTGACGCTGGACCCGCCAACGCGCCCCTCAATGACTGGACAAAGAAGCATTTTGGCGCCTGCTTTGACAGAGGTGGAGCCCTCGCGGCAAAAGGACGCGTCCACACGTCATACGTGGAAAAGTTCTTGAGTCACTCCTATTTTGCTGCGCCGCCTCCAAAGTCTTTGGACCGGGGAACCTTCGATTTCCGGACATTTCAGGATTTGTCCCCCCACGACGGTCTTGCAACCCTAACACGTCTTGTGGCAGAGGCGATTGTATTGAGTGCGTCCCACCTGCTGCCTGTCAAAGGCGTTTATGTGTGTGGGGGAGGGCGCCATAACCTGACCCTTCGCGCGCATTTGGAGGCGCTTTTTACCGTGCCTGTCCAAGACGTAGAGACTCTTGATGTAAATGGTGATTTTCTTGAAGCAGAAGCCTTTGCGTATCTGGCCAAGCGTGCTTATGACAGACTCCCCATAAGTTTTCCTGGTTCAACAGGTGTGTCCTATCCTGTGACAGGTGGGGTGTGTGCCTTCCCAAAAGACGCACAGAAGGTGCTTTGAAATAATTTGTAACATTCCTGGCCTTGTTCTTTTTTGCACGTCCACGCCAATATCACCAATTATATCACAAGAAAGCGGATCACAATGGTTATAGCTGGGCGAGAGACACGGGATTTTTTGAATCAAGAAGGCATACCTTGCCAAACGACGCTGCAGAAAAGCGGCAGTGTTGAGGGCGTGGGCATCCATTCCGGCGCACCCGTTCAAGTCACTTTTCATCCTGCTTCTGAAAATACGGGTATTGTCTTTCGCCGCTCGGATGTTGCGCAAGAAGCGGGTGATATTCCAGCTTTGTGGCACCTTGTGAACGATACGCGTATGAGCACAGGCCTTGTGAACGCCCAAGGTACAGGGATCTCCATGGTTGAGCACTGCATGGCAGCTGTCATGGGGCTTGAGATCGATAACCTTGTGATTGAGGTGTCTGGCCCTGAAATGCCCGTTCTCGACGGCAGTAGCGCCCCATACGTCAAAGTGCTCCAGGGGTGCGTGCTCCAAAGCCAACAAGCGCATCGCCGTTTTCTGAAAGTGTTGCAAGAGGTTGAGGTTCGGCGTGATGACGCCTATGTGCGGCTGTCTCCCGCAAGCCAGCTGACCCTTGATTTCTCCATCGATTTCTTTGGTGGTCGTGAAGGACTTGCCCCCCAAACCCACCACTTTGCCTGGACGCCTGGCGGTTTTTTGCGTGAAATCGCGTGTGCGCGCACCTTTGGGTTTTATGAGGACGCCCTCAAACTTCAGGCGGCCGGCCTTGCCAAGGGTGCGAGCCTTGACAATACCCTCGTCTACAAAGAAGGTCTTGTGATGAACGAGGGAGGTGAGCGTGTGTCCCAGGAAAGTGTGCGTCACAAAATCCTTGACGCGGTGGGGGATTTGGGTCTTGCAGGCTCGCCCATCATTGGTGCATACACCTCCCATAACGGGGGTCATGCCATGAATAACGCTCTTCTGCATGCGCTATTTGAGTCTGAGGAAAATTACACCTATGACGCCGCCACCAAGGCGCCCTACAGCACGTGGCAACCCTTTGCGGCCATCGCTATCTAAGGCCCTTAACAGTTTTACTCTTCTGTGAGTGACAGGGGGGTATCCCCTCCTGTAACCTTGTCCTACCTTGAAAAAACATGGGAGGCAAGATGAGGAGGCTTGTGCGTGTGGTGTGCGTAAGTACGGCGCTGGGTGTGTTGTGTGGGTGTGGGGCGGATCTCTATGCTTCCGCACAAAGCAAAAATACAGCCGTCAGTCCCCAAATCCTTGATCATCCCTTGCGCGAGGATGAGTGGGAAACTCTAATAGAGACAGCTCCCTTCTTTGAGGGGTACCGCCACCCCCTGACCCACGATGAAAAGTGTACCATTGCGAGCGCTCACGCTTTGCTGTCCCTGCCTGCTTCAAAGATTAATCGCTCCATGGCAGAGTTTGAGGGAGATCAGCTTGTCATGGGCACGGGATGGGCTCTGGCAAAGACCTCCATTGTGGGGCAATTAGGAGATGAAACGCCTATCCCTGAAGACTATCTCACCGTGTATCAAGTGCGTGCTATGGGGGAGCTTGGTCTTTTAGGGCGCGCGCTCAGCGACTGTGCAGAGGTGATGTTCCATAGGCTCTACGCAGATACCGTTGCGGGTCATCTTGAACTGGCCATTGCCCTGGAGGAGGCAGGGGAGCTCGTGCGTCACCTTGATGTGGAGGCTGCCCAAACATTTCTAGGGATTTTGCAACGGGATGCGCGCTGGAGTGCCGCTGATCCAAATCATTTGTCCGCAACAGCTGAGGCGGGAACCTCCGCGGCTCTTGTGACGGCGTTTGCAATGGCGCTTCAGGTGAAACGGGACACGCCTCCAAGGCCTGTTCAGAGCTATGCTTTAGAGGAGCTTACAAGTAAGTGGTACACCGTTGATGTCTCTTGCGAAGCCCGCCCTGATCTTGTGGGATCGGTGACGTGTGAAGAGCATATGTCGGTTTTACCCAGCGCGCGCTTTGCACGCGTGATTTACGAGCACCTTCCTTGGGCTGTGTATCTCCATCCAGCAACACTGCACATCGCTAAGCGCGTCACAAAACCAGGCGGGAGGATTGATTTTGGGGTTGCACACAGTGGCGCGCGCCTTGTGGCATACATGCTGCACAAAAGTGCGTGGCAAGGTGATGCGCAAATCACCAAGTTACTTGAGGGTTCACTGGGCAGGGGTGGGATTGACGTAGTGCTTCGCCCATAGGTGCTGGTCAAAGTACAACGGTCCTGGCCAAGCGCCTTGCGCATTTTGTAAAATTATAGGAAAATGCGACAGACTTATATGTTAAGGGCTCATTTTCATGAAACGCGCACGACCGCTTTCTCCCCATCTGCAGATCTATAAGCCTCAAATTACGTCAGTCCTATCCATCTTGCACCGCGTCATGGGCGTGGTGTTGAGTTTCGGTATGGTGGGCGTTGTGTTGTGGCTTCTTCTGCTGTCTTGTCATGACACCACTTGCGCCGGCGGCGTTGATTGGGAGACAAGCTCTGGGTGTTACGGCTGTTTCCAAGGCTTTTTTGGCGGCTTTTTCGGCACGCTGCTCTTGATGGGATTTTCCTTTGCTTTTTTCTATCACCTCTCCAACGGGGTGCGCCACCTTTTCTGGGACGCAGGACGGGGTTATAAGCTTGAAACAGCTGAGAAAAGTGGCCTGTTTGTGGTGGGAATCTCCCTGGTTTTAACAGCCCTTTTGTGGGCATCCATTCTTCTGTGATGAAAGGAAAACACATGGGCGAGCACAAAACAGTCCAGCGCACCCCCCTGGGGCGGGTCAAAGGACTTGGCCAGCATAGTGGCGCGCATCATTGGTGGGTTCAGCGTTTAACGGCTGTGGCCCTGGTGCCCTTGGGCCTTTGGTTTATTTACACCCTTGCGCATCTGGCACCCCTGCCAGCCGCGGACGTGCGGGCCTTTTTAACAACGCCCCTCCATATGACCTTGATGATTCTTTTTTTGATCACAGGGTTTCACCACGCTCAGCTCGGTCTGCAGGTGGTCATAGAGGACTATGTCCACTGTGAGGGGTTGAAATTTGCCCTTCTTGTGGGTGTGAAGTTTTTGGCTGTGGGGCTTGGGCTTCTTGGCACTGTTTGCTTGTTTGCCATTGCCCACGGTTAGGGCGTCGCGCGATTCACAGAATAACTTAAGGATAAATGATGACACAGGCGTATGACATTATCGACCATCAGTATGACGTTGTCGTGGTGGGCGCGGGAGGCGCGGGTCTTCGCGCAACACTCGGCATGAGCGCGGCCGGCCTTTCAACGGCGTGTATCACGAAGGTTTTCCCCACACGCAGCCACACGGTCTCAGCCCAAGGTGGCATCAGTGCTGCCCTTGGAAACATGGGAGACGGCGATAACTGGCGCTATCACATGTACGATACGGTGAAGGGCTCAGACTGGCTTGGAGATCAAGACGCCATTGAATACATGTGTCGTAACGCTTTGCCTGCGGTCATTGAGCTTGAGCATATGGGTGTGCCGTTTTCACGCACAGACCAAGGCACCATCTATCAGCGCCCCTTTGGGGGACACACCATTAACCATGGGGAGTCCATGGCCCAGCGTGCATGTGCAGCCGCCGACCGCACAGGGCACGCGATTTTGCACACCCTTTATCAACAGTCCCTGAAGCACAAGGCGCGCTTTTTCATTGAGTACTTTGCCATTGACCTCATCATGGATGAAACGGGCGCTTGCCGGGGTGTCATGGCGTTGTGCTTAGAGGACGGTACCATTCACCGCTTCCGCGCCCAGAACGTTGTTTTGGCAACTGGCGGCTATGGACGCGCCTTTGCCTCGTGCACATCCGCCCATACATGCACTGGTGACGGGGCTGGTATGGTGCTGCGCGCGGGTCTTCCCCTCCAGGACATGGAATTCATTCAGTTCCACCCCACGGGTATTTACGGCGCGGGATGCCTTATCTCCGAAGGCGTGCGCGGAGAGGGCGGGTATCTCACCAACTCCGAAGGTGAGCGCTTTATGGAGCGTTATGCGCCCCACGCCAAAGATCTTGCCTCCCGCGACGTTGTCAGCCGTGCCATCACCATCGAGGTGAAGGAAGGGCGCGGCGTGGGCCCGAACAAGGACTATGTCAACCTCCACATTGAACACCTAGATCCAGAAATTGTACACAAGCGCCTGCCAGGCATTTCCGATCTGGCGCGGGTTTTTGCGGGTGTGGATACCACCAAAGAGCCCATTCCCGTGGTGCCAACGGTTCACTACAATATGGGCGGTATTCCCACCAATTACCACGCGGAAGTCATTAACCCCAGGGACGGCAATCCCGACGCTGTAGTGCCGGGTCTTATGGCTGTGGGTGAGGGCGCGTGCGTATCTGTCCACGGCGCCAACCGCTTGGGCACAAACTCGCTCCTTGACCTTGTGGTCTTTGGGCGTGCGGCGGCCCTGCGCGCGGCTGAGCTGATTACGCCCGGCGCCTCCCAAAAGGACCTGGCCAAGGACGCGGGGCATATGGCCCTTGAGCGTCTCGATCGCCTGCGCTTTTCCAAGGGTGAGCTCTCTACAGGAACCCTGCGCAAGCAGATGCAAAAGACCATGCAGAACCATTGTACGGTTTTTAGAACCAAGGAAATCTTGGAGGAAGGCATCACGAAGATGCGCGAGACGATCCAGAGCCTTTCCAACATTGGTTTGACGGACCGCTCCTTGATTTGGAACAGCGATTTGGTGGAGGCTATGGAGCTAGAAAATCTCCTGCCCCAGTGTGTGGTCTCCCTTGAATCTGCCCTTGCGCGCACGGAAAGCCGCGGTGGGCATGCGCGCGATGACTTCCCTGATCGCGACGATGTGAACTGGCTGAAGCACTCCGTTGCTTGGCTCGAAACACCCACACGCGCGCGCCTTGGATACAGGGACGTCCACATGTTTACCCTGACGGACGAGGTGGAGGTTGTGCCACCCAAGCCAAGGGTTTATTAAGGTTTTAGGGTTAACGTACGGACAGACAAAGAAAAAGGACTCAGGCATATGGCTGAATTTACGCTTCCACGACATGCGAAGGTGAAAGAGGGTAAAACCCACAAGGCGCCTGCAGGAACAAAGAATATTCACCGTGTGAAGGTGTACCGCTGGTCACCCGACGGGGATGAGAATCCGCGCCTGGATACCTTTGAGCTTGACGCAGATAACTGCGGCGAGATGGTGCTTGATGCCCTCTTGAAGATCAAGGATGAAGTTGATCCGTCCCTGACCTTTCGCCGGTCTTGCCGCGAAGGCGTATGCGGCAGCTGTGCCATGAACATTGATGGCACCAACACCCTTGCGTGCATTAAGCCCCTGAGTGAGATCAAGGGTGACGTGAAGGTGTATCCGCTGCCCCACATGGACGTGGTGAAGGATCTTGTGCCTGATCTGACCCGCGCCTACGCGCAGCACGCCAGCATCGAGCCTTGGCTGCAAGCGGACACCCCCAGCGCGCCTGACAAGGAGCGCCTCCAAAGCCCTGAGGAGCGGGAAAAGCTTGATGGTCTGTGGGAGTGTATCTTGTGCTTCTGCTGCACAACAAGCTGCCCCAGCTATTGGTGGAACGGTGATCGTTATCTGGGCCCTGCAGCGCTTTTGCAAGCCAACCGCTGGATCGAAGATTCCCGGGATGAGATGACCGGCGAGCGTTTAGACGCCCTTGATGACACTTTCAAGTTGTACCGTTGTCACACCATCATGAACTGTGCAAAAGCGTGCCCCAAAGGTCTAAACCCAGCCGAAGCCATTGGCAATATTAAGAAAAAAATTGCTGTACGGCAAAGCTAGAACCAATAAAGAATACGTGGGAAGGATGAGACTAAATGCTATGGATCTTTTTATGCCTTTTTTTGACTGTTGGGGAGGTTGCCGTGGCCTCAAATGAAGAAGACACATACTATCCCTTAATGGTGGGATTTTCCGGGACACATCCTGAAGCTCAAGAGGTTGAAGAGCTTAAAGACGCCCTTGCCCGTGGACTTATCTCGGGTGTCATCTTCTTTCGTCACAACGTTGTAGACCCCAAGCAAGTCGGGGATCTCACCGACGCGTTCATGGAGGCGAACACGCCCCTTCCACCGCTTCTTGCCGTTGATCAAGAAGGCGGCCGTGTGCAGCGCTTGTCATCCATAAATGGGTTTGAGAGCTTTCCCAGCGCCAAAGAGATGGGGGAAAAGCCAGAGGAAGAGCGTCAAGAGCTGTACAAGCGTTTTGCGGGCCAGGTGAGATCTGCTGGCTTTAACTACGTTTTGGGGCCCGTTGTAGATTTGCACAAGGACGAGGCGCCTGCCATTGGCGCCCTGTCGCGTTCCTTCGGTGAGGACCCTGAGCATGTGGCAGCGTGCGCGCGTGACTTTATTGATGCCCACAAGCGCCTTGGGATCGCAACGTCCCTCAAGCATTTTCCTGGTCACGGGTTTGCGCGCCGCGATACCCATAAGGGATTTGTGGATGTGACGGATACCTTTGACACGCGTGAGCTTCTGCCCTTTGAAAATTTGGCGAAAGCTGGACTTGCGGACTCTATTATGGTGGCCCACGTGACGAATAAAAATTTTGGCGACAACCTTCCTGCAAGCCTGTCCCCCCATACCGGCCAAACCCTGCGGGACGGGTGGGGGTATGACGGCGTTGTTATCAGCGATGATTTCCACATGGGGGCCATTGTTGACATGTTCCCAGACCCATGCGAGGTGGGAGCGCTGGCTGCGCGCGCAGGGGTTGATCTCTTACTCTACTCCTATAACAAAATGGCGGCACAAGGTCGCAAAGAGCTTCCTCAAACTGTCCTTGAAGCCCTGCAGGCGGGGATTCGCGAAAAGTTGGGTGAGGACTTTAAACCCTTACAACAAGAGGCCTCCCGCCGTGTGAATGCCCTAAGAGAGCGCCTTTGGAAGCGAGGTGAAGATGTCCTTCATTGATGAGGAAAATGCACGCATTTTTGGTGAGGCTGCTCAAGGGTGGTGGGATCCATCCGGCCCATTTAAGGTGCTCCACCAAATGGGCAGCGCACGCCTGACGTTTATTGAGGGCGAGGTGAAGCGACGCTTGGGACGTTCCTCCCTTGAAGGGTTACGTGTCCTGGATATCGGCACGGGGGGTGGTCTTGTGGCCGAAGCCCTTGCCAAGGCTGGCGCGCTTGTTGTCGCCCTTGACGCAGCACCCGAAAATATTGAAGTGGCCAAGGCCCATGCGTCTTCCCAAGGTCTTGATATTGACTACCGCGTGGGGGACTTGAGTGCCGCAGAAGGGGAGGCGCCCTTTGATCTGGTTGTCGCCCTGGAGGTCGTTGAGCATGTCGTGAGCCCTGACGCCTTTATTGGAGAGGCGGCGCAGTTGGTAGCGCCAGAAGGGCTTATGGTGCTTAGCACCCTCAACCGTACGTGTCTGTCCTATGTGCTTGGCATCTTTGTGGCGGAAAACGTCTTAGGCTGGGCCCCTAAAGGCGCCCATACCTGGGACCAGTTTGTGAGGCCCAGCGAAATGGAGGTGTGGTTGCGCACGGCAGGCCTTACCCTCACGTCCCTCAAGGGACTGTCCTTTCATCCGCTCTTTGGAAGTTGGACCCTGACGGGGGATGTGTCCATGAACTATATCTTAAGCGCTCAAAAGCTTTCATAAAAAAGGGCCCCATGAAAGGAGCCCTTTTTTGACATATTTAAACAAAGTTTATTGCTTAGTAGTCATCTTGTCCTTGGCCGTTTTGTGCCGTTTCATCGTCTGGTGTGGTTGCGCGTGGCTGAGTCGCTGCAGCCATTCGGGACACCTCTTGCTCAAGCCATGCTTGATGCGCGTTAGGATAGACAAGGAGCAAGGATGCCAGCATCTCTTGATCCAAAGACGCTAAGGAAGACGCCGATTCAATGTACTCAGGCGGTACAGACGCTCTGGGCGCGGGTGAGCGATAGGTCTCCATAAGCCACTGGTCTGAGGCACCAGGATGGAGGGCGCGCAAGGAAGCAAGCACCTCTGGATCATAACCCCCAGAGGAATGGGGTGCGCGCGGCGCAGTGGGCGCAAGGGGAAGGGCCTGAGCTTGTGGCGCAAAATCCTCGTCGTCTGGGACAAGGGCAGGCATCACTGGGAGGGCGGAAGGCACAGCTGTTGGCATGGCAGGCACAAAATCCTCGTCTGGGACTAGGGCAGGCATCACTCGTGGTGCGGAAGGCACAACTGTTGGAGTCGTAGGCACAAAATCCGCGTCGTCAGGGACAAGGGCAGGCATCGCTGGGAGGGCGGAAGGGGTTGTCGTTGTGGTCGTAGGCGTATGCTGCAGAACCATCAGAGCCAGGATACTTGCCAATGCAGCTGGATCCATGTGTTGGGCGGAAGGGGTGGTCGTTACAGGGGGCGCGAACGTCGCACCAAGTTCTTGGCTGAGCCACGCGTCACTCACGCCTGGGTTAGCCACACGCAATGCCTCAAGGGTTTCAGAATCTAGAAACTCTAAATCAAAGTTATTATTGTTTGACGCAAAAAGGCTCGTTGTCGTCAAAAGACCAGCAAAAAGTGTGAGAGATTTGGGTGAAAAAAAAGTCATGTGTTTACTCCAAAAAGGTTATGACATGTAGATATGGCAATATTTTTTTCGCATTGTCAATTTTTTTAAAGTGAAGGCTAAGGGCGATACAAAATCGCATGTAAATCCATAATTGTTGCATAGGGGATATCAGGGTTGAGGCTTGCCAGGGTTCTTGCAGAGTGAAGCTCCTCACCGTCGTGCGCACCCTCAAGGGAGGGCGGCGCGTGCCCAGTATCACCCCATGTCCCGTGCAGCGCGGTGCTGGGAATGCCACAGAAGCGCTCAGGATTTGGAGTGGCTGTAGCGGCCACATATGCCACATCCCCCCATGTGCCTTGCAACGCTTCGCTGGGAATGTGCTCTGTGTCTGTTGGCAGGCTCCTAAAATAACGGGTCAGCGCTGTCTCAATATTTTCAAAGGACATGCTTGGGTATGCGCAGTAAAAGGCTTGCCGCATGTCTGGCCCTAGAAGATAAAGACCTGGCAGTCTTGAAAAATCCTCCATGTCAGCCAGTATTCCCATATGACTTGACCATGCAGAGGTTATGAGAGACAAAAGCACAAAAAGGGAAGGGCGAAAATAGGTCATGAAAAAAAATGAACACGTCATTCATATAAAGTCTGGCGACACCTGTTCAAGTTATTTTGTTCAAAAAAGGGAAAGGGGCAGGTGCCCCTTTCCTCTTAAGTCACTAACCCATTTGTCCCGAGGGAAGCTTTACGGGCGTTGGTGGCAGCGCTTGTACTTGGTCCGCACTCAAGCCAAAAATCTTTTCAAGTTTTCCTTGGGCGTCTTCAAGGGTTTTGGTAATGGCGGGCAACAGCGGCGCTTGCACCTCAATATACGCAATGTCCTTGTTTAAAATACCCTCTGCGGCTTTCAAAACATCCAGCTGTGCTTGGAGCCTGGCCACCTCTGGGTTCGCACTCACTTTCGATTTAATGCGCGTGAGGAGAGAAGCCTTACGCTTTTTTTCAAGTGCGGTGAGCTGATCCTGTATGGGTTGCATTTGTGTACCAAGCTTTGCCAGATCCTCTTTAAGTTTAGGCAGGGTAACCGTAATAAGGTTCTTCTTGCCTAAATTTCCTTGATAAAGGGCCACAGCATAGGACACGTCATCGGGAACACCCAAAGGGCGCAGGACTTTCACGCGCTCTCCAACTTTATCGAGATTGAGCCCGTAAGGTTTTTGTGCATCCTTCATGTCTGCGACGGAGGGTACTTCTTTTCCCTCTATTGTCTCTGAATAAAGGGGGCTGGCGAGGAAAGTGGTTATGAGTAGTGCTGTTGTGACAAGCGTTTTCATGGGTCGACTCCTTGTTCTTTGAGCATCTTTCATAGTATAGTCACCTGAGTCTTAATAAAGTGATAAAAAAGCTCATGAAAATTGCTCTGTTTGCCGACGCACCCCACTATGTGAATGGTTTTGTTTTGGATTTAGTTCAAGAGCGCGGCTGCGACGTGGTGCTTTTGGGCGCCTTTGAGAAAGAAGAAGAGGTCAGTTGGGCAACGGGCGCCCTGGAAGCGGGACGTCTTGTGGAAGAAGGCGTGTGCGATGAGGCCATTGTGATTTGCTGGAGCGGGACAGGTGTCACCATGGCTGCCAACAAGGTGCACAGCGTGCGCGCGGCCCTTTGCACCGACGCGCCCACTGCCAAAGCTGCGCGCATCTGGAATCACGCCAATGTACTTGGACTGTCCCACAGGCTACTGACCCCGGATCTGGCTTCAGAGATTCTTGAGGCCTGGTTTGACACCCCCATGGATATGCGAGGCCTTGAGGGCGTGCGCGCCCTTCAAATGGGCTCGTGCGAGGGATAATCTTTCTCAAGGGCCCCTGCCACACACACGTCAGACCACACATTCAGGGCAGTCTCCACCATGTCGATGAGGGCGTAAACGGGCATGATAAGACCCATCAAATGAAGGGGCACGTTCAGCACCGCCAAAAAGGCGCTGGCCACGAAAAAGCATCCCATGGGTACCGCCGCGTTACCAAAGGCACCAATAACAGCTAGCACCGTAATGCCCACCAGATCAATGGCGGAGAAAGTCATGCCGTTGCTGGTTGCAACAAACAACAGCGTGATCAGAATAAAAGCCGCGCATCCGTTCATGTTGATGGTGGTGCAAAGGGGCAGGCTGAACTGAGAGAGCTTCTTAGAAAAGCCAAGGTTTTCCTGGACGCAGCGCAGTGTCGTGGGAAGCGTCGCACTGGAGGACTTGGACACGAAAGCCAGGGCTAAGGCGGGCATGGCGCCGCGCGCAAGGGCCAGGGGCGACAGACCTCGCGCCTTTGCAAAGATGGGCAGCACAACTAAACCCTGGATCACATTGGCCGCCAAAACACATACGACGTAATAAGCCACACGCTCGATCTCGTAACCCTTTTGCCATTCGATGACAAACAAGACCGCAAAGGCCCACACGGCCACGGGCATCACCCAAAGAACGCCTTCCACAAGTTTGAGCACCGCTGCAAACAGGCCCGAGAAGACACTGTGAAGACTTTTGCGTTGCTCGTCTGGCAGGGTGAGGATTGCAAGACCAAGGGCGAAGGACAGCATTACAATGCCAATGACATTACCGTCCAAAAAGGCTTGGAATATGTTGTCTGGCACGAACTTTTTCAGGCATGCGGCTGCGCTAAAGGCGGGCGTGGCCACAGCGCAAGCCTCAATTTTGTTGGGATCAACGGCGCCGTGACTGGGGTTGATGATCAAGAAGAGCGACAGGGCCACAAGGGCCGCGAGTGTTGTTGTGAGAACGGTATAAAAGACCGTGCGACCGGCAAGCTTTTTAACCGCGCCAAAGCCTCCAAGATTTCCAAGGCTGGCCACAATGGACAAGAATATGACAGGCATACTGACAAGCTTCAAAAAGCGCACAAAAAGCTCCGAAATGGTCTCGGCGGTGCTCGCAAACAAAGTCGCATCAGCAACACCAGCCATGAGCCCCAAAAGGGCGCCAATGAGGATCAAAAGACCGCGGTAACGTGCCATAAATTGCATGGGATCTCTCTAATGTTCGGACGAGGCGCTTTCGCCAGTCAGTTGGGCACAAGCTTTTTCATAAAGGCTAAGTGCTGCGTTTGTATTATTGTCCTCAAGAAGACATACCCGCGCCTTTGTGGCAAGAAAAAACGTGTCGGCACCAATCTCTTTTTCGTAAAGTTCTAGAAAGCGCCGTGCTTTTCCCCACAAGTGTGCCTCAAGTGAGAGAATACAAAGGGCACGCAAATGGCTTTTTTGGAGAGGCGCCGCAACGTCTTCCAAAAGCCCCAAACGCTGGGTCGGCGTCAGGGCGCCCTCCAAGGACGCAAGAGTCTCAAAAAGCACCGCGTCATAGGAAGTGCTCAAGAAAGTACGTATAAGTCGCTTGGCACGGCGAGGATGCCCTTGGGAGAGAAGAAGGGGCACGAGATTGCCAGCCGTTTGGGCGCAAGGGCGCGCGTCGTAGGCGCTTTGTAGAACGTCTAGAGCCCAGCTTTCTCTTCCGGCGGCCAGGAGCTCCTGACCTTGATCCATCAAGATCTGGGCACGTTTTTGTGCACCTGCCTCGGGCGTCATAAAGCCAAGGCGCGTGCGCGTCTCAAGGGCTGTGAGGGCCTCGCTCCAGTTCTTTTTTTCAGCGCATAGGTCCGTGTAGACTTCCAGAAGGGGCCCATGCTGGGGCGCCAAAGGGTAAAGGGCACGTGCCCACTCCCACATGCGCAGGGTGTCTTTTTGAGACAGCGCGCACAAGAAAAGTCCCATAAGACCTCCCTTCTTGTGGGATTCTTCTTGGGAAAGGGTATAGAACAAATGCTCTGCCTTGAGGCCCTCACCTTGTGCCAGGAGAGCCTGGGCTTCAATCAATTGACACAGCGCTTTGTTTTGAAGGCGTGGTGCTGCCTTCTGAAGGGCTTTCAGGCAAGCATCATAGTCCTGGCAAAATAAACTCTGGGCGGCACCATAAAGGGCTTCCATTGTTTGGTCTTCGCCTCTGCCTGTCAGACGATAAAAAAGGTTTGCAGGCGCCTTGAACAGGCGCTTGAGAACAGCCAAGCACAACACAACGATGGCCAGTGCTAAAAGGGCAGCCAGAACAAAGGTTGATACCTCCATATCAAGGCGCATGCCAAACCAGTGGACGCTCATTTGCCCCGGGTTTTTAAATAGCCAATAAACCAGAAGGATTAAAAGCGCGCCCTGGGCAAGGTAAAAGAGTTTACGAAGCACCCGCATTCTCCTTCTTCATGAGGGTGGCAATCCTATCAAGCTGTGGCAGATCAACCATGTGGCCGTCGATGCGAGGCAGGATCAAGGTAACGTGTGCGCGTGTCTTTGCCGCGTCGTACCACTGAAGCATTTTGGGAGGCAGGGGCGCTTTGTTACGTGCCGTGAACGCGTCCCACAGGGCCAGCGCGCCTGTAAGATCAGACTTTTCAAGCATGGTTTTTGTGGCGGCAAGGGGTGCGCCAGAGATGCTTTGAGGGCTGTCTGTTGTCACACGCACAAGGGACTTGAGGGCGCCCAGAAAGCTGTGCCAAGCACGCTCAAACACCGAGCGCTGGGCCATGGTTTTTTCTTCCTCGGCCTGGGTCTTTTGGTCACTTAGAAGGGCGTCCAGAGATTTCCTAAGATCGTCTAGTGAGGGCACCCCTTTGGGCGCGAAGGCCTCCAACGCCACAAGATCTTGACGCGCTTGGCCGTCCACAAGGGAGGTGAGCAGCACGGCTTCCTCGGCAAAGGGCTGGCCTGCCATGAGCTTTGTGCGCAGGCTCATCCAGGAGAGCGCCCGAAGGGACGCACTGGCGACTTCATGTCCTAGGTCCGTAGGGGCGCTTGTGCCTTGGAGGGGGCGTGCTTCAATGTCACGCAAATGACTTTCCAGAAGGGAAAGGCGCGCCTGGGTTGTGTCATCCTTTTGAACAGCAGCCGGCACACTTGCGGGCAAAAGTGCTTGAATATAAGAGGCGCTTTCCTTGGGCATGAGAAGGGGAAGCCACCCTGGCCAGCTGCCAACGACCACCATGGCAAGACCAAGGAAAATCCATCCCCTTTGGTGAAAGAAATCCGCGCCATAAGAAGGGGACGCTGAAGGGGTTTCTTGAGCTTGAGCTGGCTGGGTGTCTTCACTCATGACGTGTATTCCTTCCCGTGGACAAAAGTGTTTGAAGAGGATCCTGGGCAACACAGATATTTTGCCAAGATCTTTTCTCTAATACTTCCACAATTGAGGGGCCCATGGCAATGGCGCAGATGCCTTTTGTGGAGAAATCAACTTGTTGCGTCTCCAACATCTCAAAGAAAATTTGGGCCGTACGCTTTGAATAGAAGAGGGCGTGGGTGAGGCGCCCTGTTTGTAGGGCGTCAAAAAGGGCAGGGGTCATGTGGGGTGTTGCAATGGAGGCGTAGACAGTCAAGCGCGCGACACTATATCCAAGGGGCCCCAAGCGCGCCGCCAGATCCACCCGCAGGTGATTGCCCGAGACGTGGATGAGGGGGCCGTGCGATGGGGCAAGCGTCTGCGTTACAAGAGCCACGAGGCTCTCGCCATTGCTTTTGGCGCTGTGGGTGACAAAGCCGGCTTCGCGCGCGCGGGCTGCACTGATCTCGCCCACCGCAAATACGGGCCGCTCTCGCCCCGCGTCAAGGCGTGTGAGTGCGCCGACGGCGTTGCGGCTTGTAATGAGCCAGGCAAAGGGAAGTGGCGCATTAAAGGTGAAGGGAACATCTTCGTAGCGCAAAAGAGGGTTGGAGATCACCTCCCACCCGGCGTCTTTGAGGGAGACCTCAAAGGGCGCCTGGTCCTCAAGGGCGCGGGTTAAGAGGACGCAAGGCATTGGTGGGTCTCCTGGGCCAGGCGCATGAGCGCGTCTTCTACGCTTGCCCGCGTGCCCGTGATGTGATGACGCTTGGGATCTGGGGCGTTTACAAATACAAAGCTTTCCCACGCGTCTTCATGGGACGCAACAAGAACGCCCACGGGCGTGTGGCAATCACCGCCCAGAATCCTTAGAAAGGAGCGCTCCATCTCGACGCACGCACGAGACAGAGGATCCTCGTGCGCCTCAAGGGCTTGGATAAGCGCCGCGTCATCGGCGCGGCATTCAAAGGCCAGGGCCCCTTGTCCGGCGGCCGGCACCATGGTGCGCGGATTAAGGATTTGCATCTTGGGAAGCGTCATGCCAAGTCTCTTGAGGCCAGCAGCAGCCAAAAAGGTGCCACTTGCAACGCCATTTTCTAGTTTTGTAAGACGCGTGCCCACGTTGCCGCGAAAGGGAACAATGGTCAGGTCCGGGCGCATGAGCAGGGCTTGGGCGGCGCGCCGGGGAGAGGACGTGCCAAGGACCGCGCCGTGAGGCAAGCGCTCGAAAGATGTGTTGCCAATGAAGGCGTCTCGGGGGTCAGCCCGTTCGGGCACGCATGCAATGGCCAGGCCCTCAGGGCGTGTGTGCTCCACGTCCTTTAAACTATGCACCGCAAGGTCGATGCGCTCTTCAAGGAGGGCGCACTCCAGCTCTTTGGTGAAGAGCGCTTTGCCCCCAAGATCCTTTAAGCACTTGTCAACAAGGGTGTCTCCAGAGGTCGTGAGGGGGAGAATGGTTGCCTCAAGACCCGCTTGGATGAGAAGGTCCCTTGCATAAGTTGCCTGAACCATGGCGAGCGGACTTGATCTTGTGCCAATTTTGAGTACTCTTGCCATGAAATGAAACCGCTCCCGCGTTGTGTGTTCCTTCTGCACGCTTGGGGGGATCATACAAGATTTGTGCAGTAAAAGACACCATGAGAATATTAGGCATTGAAACAAGTTGTGATGAAAGTGCGGCGGCTGTTGTGACGGACGCGCGGGAGGTTTTGTCCCATGCGCTTTATTCCCAGTACGCGCAACATCAGGCATACCAAGGCGTTGTGCCGGAGGTGGCCGCGCGGGCGCACCTGGAGATTTTGCCGGATCTTGTGGCGCGCGCCATGGAAGAAGCTGGCCTTTCTTACAAAGATCTGGACGGGGTCGCTGCAACCACAGGCCCTGGCCTGATCGGCGGCGTCATGGTGGGGGCCATGGTGGCCAAAACCATTTGCGCCCTTTATGATTTGCCTTTTTACGCCGTGAACCACCTGGCGGCCCATGCGCTCATGGCGCGTATGACAGACGACGTGCCGTTTCCCTATCTCCTTCTACTGTTGTCGGGCGGTCACTCCCAACTTTTGATTGCCAAGGGCGTCAATGACTTTACGCTTTTAGGTTCAACCATGGACGATGCGGTTGGGGAGGCCTTTGATAAAACTGCGCGTGTCCTGGGACTTGGGTACCCGGGTGGGCCCGCCCTTGAAGCGGCGGCACTTCACGGCGATGGCGCACGTTTTGCCCTGCCGCGCCCCCTTGTACACCGCAAAGAGGCCCATCTGCAACACACCTTTTCCCTGTCGGGTCTCAAAACTGCCGTGCGCCGCAAGTGGGAGGAATTGCCCGCGCCCACGCCCCAAGACTGCGCAGACATGGCGGCCTCCTTCCAGGTCGCGGTCGGCGATATTCTTGTGTCGCGCTTAAGCAATGCATTGCGCGCACAAAGTCAGAATGCGTTGAATATCAACCATGTTGTGCTGGCGGGAGGGGTGGCTGCAAACGCTTATTTGCGAGGGCGTTTAGAGGAGACAGTTGCACGTTTTGGCATGATTTTGGTTGCGCCGCCTCCAAAACTGTGTACTGATAATGCAGTCATGGTTGCGTGGTGCGGCGTTGAAAAAAGCCTATGTGGTCCGCCGGACTCACTGGACTTTGCGCCAAGACCACGGTGGCCTTTAACAGAACTGACAGGAGCAAAATGACATCAGTAAGCGTGATTGGAGCCGGTGCCTGGGGCACAGCTCTGGCGTTGGTAGCGCACCGGGCGGGTCGCCAAGTGACCCTTATTGCCCAGGATGCAAATGAGGCAAGAGATCTTCTTGAAAATCGCACCTCTCCCCGTCTTCCAGAGGCCCCTATCCCTCCAGAAATTGTCATTACCCACGGGTTTGACGCTGCCGCAACGGCCAATATTACCCTCGTTGCTGTGCCAGCCCAGGTGATGCGCGTTGTGACAACAGAACTTGCAACGCGCTTGCAGGAGAAGACCTATCTTGTGATTTGTGCCAAGGGTATCGAGCTGGATACAGGGCTTCTTATGTCTGAAATCGTCGAGGAAACCCTGGAGGGGCACTCCTTGAGCGTTCTGTCTGGCCCGACCTTTGCAAGGGACGTGGCCACGGGTCACCCGGCCGCTGCGTGCATTGCCCACGCAGAGATCACAACGGCCAGATGGCTTGCAAGTTCACTCAGCTCCCCCACCTTCCGTTTGCATCCCACAAGTGATGTGGTGGGTGTGGAGATTGCGGGCTCCCTTAAAAACGTCATTGCCATTGCGGCCGGTATTGTCACCGCCAAAGGGTACGGAGAAAGCGCACGCGCAGCCCTTGTGACGCGTGGTCTTCATGAGTTGTCACGCCTAGGCCTTGCCATGGGCGGGCAAGCAGAAACCTTTGCAGGACTTTCGGGCGTTGGGGACTTGGTTTTGTGCTGTACAAGCCAAACCTCACGCAATATGGCGCTGGGGTATCAACTGGGTGCGGGACTGCCCGTTGACTCCCATTTGCTCACGGAAGGGTCCTATACGGCCAAGGCCGTTTTGGGACTGTGCGATCAGCTTGACCTGGAGCTTCCCATTTGTGAAGCCGTCAATAAGATTTTAGAGGATCGCAGCATGCTGGACACAGAGGTCGACATCATGTTCACGCGTGCGCTCAAGGGCGATTGAAGGAACCTTCCATGAACTACTGGCTTGTGAAAAGTGAACCCGGATGCTGGTCCTGGCAAATGCAAACGGACAAGGGCCACACGGACTGGGACGGGGTGCGCAACTATCAGGCCTCCAATAATCTCAAGGCCATGGCCATAGGGGATTTGGCCTTCTTTTATCACTCCGTTGTGGAAAAACGCATTGTGGGCATTGTGAAGGTGACAGGTCCCTACGTCCCTGACCCAACAGACGAGACGGGGCGCTTTGGCATGGTGCGCATGGACACTGTGGTGCCGCTTAGGACACCTGTGACCCTTGAACAGATCAAACACGATCCAAGGCTGTGTGATCTGCCGCTGGTGCGCCAATCACGGTTGTCGGTTATGCCCATTCCAAAGCACGCGTGGGACGTGATTTGTGCCCTTGGTCAGGTGCAGATGTGACCCCCCCCAGTTCGTTCCTTCTTTCCATAAAAAAGAAAGAGGCCCTCTTCACGCGGGGCCTCTTTTTTTGCTTGCCGATTTTTACGGTGACTATCAACAAGTCTTTGCCCCTTTTTCTTATTCTGTTAGCGCTGTCACTCACCCTCACCCTTGGTTGGAAAAATACGCTTTCTTGGCGGTGGAACGTGCCCATTGTTAGCCTTGGATTGTTTCTTGGATGGGCAGGTCTGTCATGCGTATGGTCATCCCAGGCGCTTGCGTCTTTAGGTGCCTTTTTTCGCCTGCTTGCCCTTATGGGCATGGGCCTTCATGTGTGGCAGATATGTGTGTTGCTAGACGAGAAGGTCAGAACCCGTTTGCTTGTGTGCGCGCTGTGGGGGCTGATCCCTGCCTTGGCCTGGTTTATCATCGAAAGCGCAACCCAGGGTCAAATGTGGGCACTGCTCAAAGAAGATACAAACGAAGCACTTGTCATGTATAGTGCGGGAAGTGCCGCCCTAGCGCTTTTCGTATGGCCTCTTTTAAGTGCCTTCGAGCGCTTTCCAAAGGGGCGCTTTGTTGCCCTTGCGTGCGTCTGTGTTGTGGCGTTCGTCCTCAAACTCCTTTACTCCCACGCCGCTTTTTATGGATTTTTGCTTGGCGTGTTTGTCTTTGGGGGGACCCTTTGGCTGGGAAAACGCTTCTTCTATGCCATGATGGGGGCAAGTTTAATGATCATGCTTGGCGCGCCTCAGCTGACATCTCGTTTCTTGGCGCCAGAGAGCGTGGAAGAAATGCTTCCCAAACAAAGTGCAAAACTAAGTTACTTGCACCGCGCTTATATCTGGAGCTATGTGACTCACCGTATCTATGAAAAGCCCTATGCCGGTTGGGGTTTTGACGCTGCACGCCACGGTGCTTTGAAGCAAGGCCTTTTGTGGGGCTCCCAAAAGTACGGCTATAATGCAGCTTACAATGAGGCGCTTCCAGGATGCGACGGTGAGGCCTTGCCTCTCCATCCCCACAACGCGCCACTGCAAATTTGGCTGGAGCTTGGGGCTGTGGGGGCGCTTTTGTGGGCGGCGTTTTTGGCGAGCCTCTTGTGGGCTGTTGCTCGCGCGCCCCTATCGCGCTGGGCCCTGGCCTGTGCCTCGTCCTCATTTGCGGTTGCTTTTTTCATAGGCGGGACGTCTTACGGCGCGTGGCAGAGTTGGTGGATAGCCGCACTCTTCCTGGCCGCCATATTCCTGCGCATGGGGGCTAGTCCTGATAGAACGGCCGGGTCTTCGTAAAAAGAGAGAAGAAATTCTGGGTTGTTACCCGGGCCATCTCACTGGCCGACACACCACGCAGATTTGCCAGCGCTTCACCGGTAAGGCTTACAAACGCAGGTTCATTGCGTTTTCCCCGGTGGGGTGTGGGTGCCAAGTAAGGCGCGTCCGTTTCAACCAAAAGGCGCTCCATGGGCACGTCTTGAAAGATCTCACGCAGCTCATCGGATTTTTTAAACGTAATAATGCCCGAGGCTGAGACATAAAAGCCAAGCGCTAAGCCAGCCTCACAAAGGGCGCGGGTGCCTGAAAAACAGTGCAAAACACCGCGCAAGCGCCCTTGTCCCACTTCTTTCAAAATGGCGATGGTGTCATCGTCGGCGTTACGCGTATGGATGATGACAGGCAGGTCCTCTTCAAGAGCCAGGCGCAGCTGCGCGCGAAACACCTCTTTTTGGATGTCACGGGGACTGTGGTCATAATAGTAATCAAGGCCTGTTTCTCCAATGGCGACCGCCTTTGGATGTTGCGCAAAGGTGCGCATACGGGCAATGAGGGCGTCGAGGGACGTGTTGCCCAGGGTTTCTGCTGCGTCGTGGGGATGAATGCCGAGGGAAAAAAAGACGTCTTTGTAAGTGGTCGCGAGGTGCTCCAACTTTTCAAACTCATCCATACGGCAGCTGATGGAGATGAAGGCGCCTACACCAGAGCTGCGCGCCCTTTCCAAAATATCCTCCAGAAAAGGCGCGTCTTCGTCGTAAGTTAAATGGCAATGGGAGTCGACCCACATGGGCGTTAACGCTTATGCAGATATGATGCAATGGCCGCTGTCAGGATGGCCTTTGCTATGCCTGGCAAAATGAAGGGCATAAAGCCACCCATGATGGCGGGCATGAAGCCCATGAGATGAGAAAGCCAAGACACGCCAAACACAAAGAAAACGGCTTGTCCCAAAACACAAAGCCCCAGAAGCCCCCACTTTGATGAGACATTGAAACGCTCACGTAGGAAGGCAACGCCGTACGCAACCACGGGGAAGGCTGCCAAAAAGCCGGCCGTTGGCCCAACAAGTAGATGCGCGCCTGCTGACATATTTGCGAAAATGGGAAGGCCCATGGCGCCAAGACCCAGGTAGGTCAGCATGCTCACAAGCGCTGGGCGCGGCGCGTAGGTCAGACCAATGAGCAAGACACCCACGGTTTGAAGGGTGACGGGCACTGGCTGCACGGGAATACTGATCTGTGAAAAAAGCGCAATAAGCAGGACGCCACCAAGGACCAAAAGGGTTTCTTTTGCGATCGTTGATGAAAGAATACGGGACTGAAGCATGGGTGTGTCTCCTATTTCAATAATGGCGCTACCCTAACATATTGGCTCGAACGTGAAAAGCGTCTAGCTTTTACGACCCTTTGACGGCACCCCAGTCTCGGGCGCCTCTTTTTTGTGAAAGGCCTCCAGCGCCGCAATGGTTTTTGCCATGTCGTTCATGCTGCCCTCAGCTGAAAAGGGCATCAGGATCAGGTTGCCCTTGGCGCCCACCTCACGAATGGTATCAAACTGGTTTGTGGCAATGAGGGTGGCAATAATCATGGCATCGTCAACGCCTTCGCCGCTTGCGCCCTTAATGGCCGCAATGGACTCGCGAAAGCCCAGGGCGATGGCGCTTCTTTGGGCCGCAATACCCTCACCTTGAAGGCGTTTGCTTTCTTTTTCTGCCTCGGCCTCGGCAATGATGCGAATGCGCTTGGCTTCAGCTTCAAGTTTGGCAGCCTCCTTCTCGCGCTGGGCCGCAATGACGCGGTTAAAGGCGTCTTGAACGTCCCGGGGCGGCGAGGGCTGGTCGATGAGCACCGCTTCAATGGCAAAGCCGTATCCAGCAAGGCGGTCCTTGAGCTCAGTCTCGACCTCTTCGGCGATCTTACTTTTCTCCGTATAAAGATGCTCGAGAGAGAGGGCTGAGGCAGCCGTGCGGATGACGTTCAGGACAAAGCTGTTGAGCTGATGATCAGGATCTTCAAGGGCGTAAAACGCGTCACTTACGCGGCTTTCCAGGACCCGGTATTGGATGGACACAGGGATTTCCACGAACACGTTATCGAGGGTTTTGACCTCAACACTGGACTGAAGCTCTTGAAGGCGCAGGTTCATGCGACCAGCTACGCGCGCAATGCCAAAGGGGTACTTCAAGCGAATGCCGGCACCCATGGTTGTGTAGAAGCGGCCGAAGACCTCCACAATGGCAACGGTTTGTTGGCGCACAACAACGATCATGCTGGACAAGAAAATGGCGCAGATAATTGCAAAGACGATCACAAATAAGAAAAAGTCGGTCATAGGCGCGCTCCTTAAGGCGTATATGTAAGTGGTTTATTTTACCGGGTCACTCCCGATCAGGCAAGGACACTTACTTAAGGGTCATCTTGCTGGGGCCAGGCACGTGGAGCACGCCGTCCTGAGTCATGGTAAAGCCTTCATTGCCCTCAAGGATCCCGGCGGGACCATCGGCGTGTACGTGTCCTTGGCCGTGGGCCATTTTCTCAGGAAAATCCACTTTTGCTTCGTCGGAGGTCACGTGGTATCCGTGGGACGTGCGAATGTGAACGTCTTCTTGGCACGTTAAAATCTCGTCCTTTGCGGCGTAGGTTCCTTGTTTTGAATCCACAAAGATTTGCGCGCCGTCCTTGCAAACAATATCCCCTGTCGGATGCGACATCTGTGCTTGTTCCGGCGCGGTCTGGTGGGCTTCATTGGCGTTCAAGTGATAGGGACGCCCTTCTTTATCAAGTCCTGTGATGCGGGGTTTTGTGACGGTGTTGCGCAGGGTCAAGTCCTGGGGCTGGATGCTTGCGCGTGCATCCCTTTTTTCCAGCATATGGCTGACAGGGGACCACAAGAAGAGAGCCGCCAAAATACACGCAGCAATGGCTGGTAGCAGGATGCGTAGGAGGCGAATCTGATGGGAATGGGACAGGGCACTTGTTTTGGCCTCACGCCAGTGATTGTCCTTGGTCAAGGGTGCACTCATGCAAAACCTGCCTGGACACATGCATGGAGGTGTAGGACACCAACGGGATAGTGCTCCTCCCCCTCAACGCGGGTGACAAAGATATTGGAGATACGGTTTTGGGATAAGAAATGCGCCGCGTCCGCAACCAGCATGGAGGCCTCGATGGTTTTGGGGTTGAGCGTCATAATGTCAGAGGCTTTTTTGGTCAAAAGGTCGGGGCTCATATGGCGACGCAGGTCACCGTCCGTAATGACACCCATCAGCGCACCTTGCGCATTTGTCAGCCCCACGCACCCCAGCGCCTTTTGGGACATGGTCACTAGCACATCTTGCATGCAGCCGTCTTGGGACATGAGGGGCATACGCTCGCCTGTATGCATGATTTTCTCAACGCGCAGAAGGCGCTGCCCCAACTTGCCGCCGGGGTGAAGAGAGCCAAAATCCTCACAGGAGAAACCCCGTCGCTTCAGTAAACACACGGACAATGCGTCTCCAAGGGCCAGCATGAGCGTGCTCGAAGTTGTGGGTGCCATCCCTAAGGGGCAGGCTTCCTCCACCTTGGGCAGAACAAGCGCCACTTGGCTAAGCGTTGCAAGGGTGCTTGACGCGCGAAAGGTGATGCCCACAACGGGGATCTGCGTGCGGCTTGCAAAGGTGAGGATATCCGAAAGTTCCGATGTCTCGCCTGACGCCGATAGGGCCAGAAGGGTATCTCCGCGGCTGACCATGCCCAAATCCCCGTGGCTGGCTTCCGCCGGATGCACGAAAAGGGCAGGGGTGCCTGTGGAGGCAAGGGTTGCCGCAATCTTTTTTCCAATGTGACCGCTTTTGCCCATGCCAGACACAATGACGCGTCCCTTTGTATGCCACAAAAGATCCAGGGCCTGGGTAAAGCGCTCGTCGAGGCTTTTGGCCAGTGTCATGAGGGAGGACGCCTCAAGTGTCAAAACCCGCACGCCTTCCTCCAAGTCATCAAAGGGAGGCAGGTCAAGGGGAGATTTCATGGAACGAACTGTCACGGTCAGGGGAATCCTTATTCAAAATCCCAAACACCATAGACGAAGACTGGGCAAAAAGCAAATTTTTGCATGTGTCGCGTTATGCTGCTTGGCTTCAAAGGCGCGCCGCTTTCTTTAAAAATGGATACGTCGTGTCTTAGTTGCATGGTGGCGCGGGGACCAGAGATCAACAGCGTGCGTGCGCAGGAAGGACAAAGGGAGGCACGGCATGTGCCGTGCCTCCCTTTGAAGATGCGCCGCCCTAATTTCCTGTGCTTGCTGGCGTTTGCCCACGATTGCGTATGGAAGCCAAAAGGTCTGCCCTGCCGGCGCCGGCCGGAGGACGCGCGGCGCTTCCTGCTGCGGGCGCAGGGGGTGGACCTGGAGGCGGGGGCGCGTGTGGAGGCGCTGCAGCAGGAGGTGGTCCTGGTGGAGGCGGGGGCGCGTGTGGAGGCGCTGCAGCAGGAGGTGGTCCTGGTGGAGGCGGTGGCGCGTGGGGAGGTGTTGTTGCCGGCGTAGATGAAGATGAAGATGTACTGAGGCCCAGCTGCGCACGCAGGGTCGCTAGTTCTGCTTTTTTCTCAACAAGTTGCGCTGCTGCAGTTAATTTCTCACGCCTTGCTGCTGTTGAATTGGGGGCAGCTGTTGCCTCAAGAGCGGGGATTTCTTTTTCAAGCAGTGCAATGCGCGCACTCGTTTGGCTTGACGCGGCCGGCTGTGTTACCACGGGCGGTGGCGTGTGTGGAGGGGCTCCCGCTGGAGCTGGTCCTGATGCTGCACCACCTGGATGAGCTGCGGCTCCCGGTCCCCCTAAGGGCGGTGTGGGATGGGGCGGCTGCCCGCCACCGGGTGCACCAGGATGCGCGCCGGGCCCAGGGCGTGGGGAGGAAGCTGTCGCCGGACGTGGCCTTGGGCTCGAGCTGCTGCCAGGCGCCGCCGTGAGGTCTGGCAATGGTCGCCCAGGAAATGCCTTGGTCCAAACCTCCTCAATGGTCGGGTCGCGGCCCAAAGTGCTGCGCAGCTGTGTGGTATCACCCTGAAACTTAATCTTTCCATTCAGATCTGCGTCAAGGCTCAGCGCTTTTAAAATTCTTGCCTTTTCTGATCCAAGGGCAGTGATAGGTGTGTCCTTTGTCAGTGGTCCAGTGGGCGCGGGCGCTGTGTGTGCCGGTGCCCCAGCGCCACTTGGTCCGGCTGGCGACGCGCTGGGTGCACCAAAAGCCCCAGTATTCAAACGCCCGGGTCTCGTAGTCGTTGTGGTTGATGTCGGGGCTCCAGGTAAGGGGCTTCCCATTCCCTTTTCCCAAACCTGTTCAATGGTGGCATGACCGCCCAAATCTGTAAGACCTGTCTTAAGTCTTAATTTTGTAAAATTACTGACTTGAATGCCAAGTGTTTTGAGCCAATTTACGACCTCATCGGAGACTTCAGTAATCTGCGTGTCTCTATTGATGGGGCCACCCGTTGCTGCCGGTGTGGCAACCCCATGAGGTGGTGTGGACGGTGCTGCAGCTGCACCTGGGCGTGTTGGAAGGGGCGCAGGAGACGCGCTTGGTTGTGTGGACGGTGTTGCAGCCCCACCCGGCCGTGCTGGAAGGGGCGGAGCAGATGCAGGAGACGTGCTTGATTGTGTGGGCGTTGCAGGGGCAGGTGTTGGTATTGCCGGCGCAGGAGGAGGTGACGTTGGCGCTGGCGGTGGTGTGACCGTTGCAGGAGCAGGCGTTGGCATTGCCGGCGCAGGAGGAGGTGTTGGCGCAGGAGGAGGTGATGTTGGCGCTGGCGGTGGTGTGACCGTTGCAGGAGCAGGCGTTGGTATTGCCGGCGCGGGAGGAGGTGTCGTTAGCGCTGGCGGTGGTGTTGGTATTGCCGGCACCGATGAAGATGTGCTGGTGCTTGCCTGCGCGCTGAGTATTTCTTCTTTGGCTTTTAGTTCTCTAAGC
>PNJU01000007.1 GCA_013822015.1 Candidatus Puniceispirillum sp.
ACTCTACCTTATGCTTTACGCCCCAAGGGCTGTTTCTGTTTCTCAAAATCTTTGGAGCGGGTGAAGGGAATCGAACCCTCGTGACTAGCTTGGAAGGCTAGGGCTTTACCATTAAGCTACACCCGCACACAACAAATGCAACCCTTGCTTGGTGACCCAAGAAAGGTGGTGGAGGGAGCAGGATTCGAACCTGCGTAGACTACGTCGGCAGATTTACAGTCTGCTGCCTTTAACCACTCGGCCATCCCTCCAGGATATGCCTGCATGCGTCGCTTTTATGTGCAAAAAAACACAGTTGCGCGCAAACATCGCACTCAGAATGTTTTAAGGATTTTCGCGTCCGTGTCAATCACAAAAACGCACCAAGGGTGAAAGTGCCTTTCGTACGGCAGGCGAATATGTCGATGAGAGTGTATCCGAGCGCCCTCACGTACAAGAAAAAGCCCCGTGTATGGACGGGGCTTTAGGGATGCAAATTCTGTGTGCGCCTTTGTTGCGCGATGCAATTATTTTTCCATGTGACCTAGTGTTTGAGTGGCATCTTTTTGTTGATGGGTAGGCACGTCAGCAATGCCTGTTTTCCCCCCAGGGCTTTGAGACCCACCCATGGCCGCCGACATTTCTTGCATTTTGGCCGCGCGTCGTGCTTCCTTCATCATCTGCTGGGCTTCAGTCTTAGGCTTTTTAGCAAGGGCATCTGTGGCTGGCGCTTTTTCTTCAACGGCAACCTGTGGCTCAGGCATCGCCTGCATGGATTGAGACCCACCCATGGCCGCCGACATTTCCTGCATTTTGGCCGCACGTCGTGCTTCCTTCATCATCTGCTGGGCTTCAGTCTTAGGCTTTTTTGTCGCTATCTCGTCAGAGCCCATGTCTTTGTTTTGTGAACTGGCAAGAAGGGGAAGCGCAAAGATGCAACCAAGCACCCCCATCAAAAACAAACTTTTTCTATGCATGATAAAAACCCTGTTATTTTTAATTGAACGCATTTTTTATTATGCGAAACTTTACTAATCAGAGTCAAGAATTTTTATTATTTAAAATCCCAATGTGAATCCTCTCTCCAACGAAAAAAGGCCTCGCTTACACGAGGCCTCTTCTACAACTCTCAAAGTCTCTAAAATGCTTCAGCGGCAGTTCCAGCCTCTGACTCAGTCAAAACACTTGAAAGGGCCTCTCTTCGTTCTTTTTTAGCGTCCTTTACGTCTTTTCTTGCTGTTTTGAGATCCTCACGCGCCTCCTTCACATCCGCACGTGCCTCTTTCTTGTCGCCGGGCGCAGCGCGGCGCTTTTCAGCCAGCGCTCCCTTCAGCTCATGCTTGGCCTCACGCTTTTCTTCCCTTGCTTTCTTGAGATCCTCTCTCTCCTTTGCAAGGACGCCTTCAAGTGACTCTCTTCTCTCATTGCCTTCAGCACTTAGGCGCGCAAGTCTGTCAGTTTTTGACTCAGTTGGCTTCGCAGGCTGTTGAAGACCAGTTTGTGGCATAGGTGCCGGAGGCATGACAGCTGCATGCTCAACAGGAGGCGTTGGCGCCGGAGGAAGGCCCGTTGCAACCATAGGAGCAGGTGCAGGCGCTGGCGCAGGTGGGGCTACCGCAATGGCCGGTGCTGGTGCAGGTTCTGGCGCAGGAGCCGGTGCTGGCGCAGGAGCCGGTGCTGGTGCTGGTGCTGGTGCTGGTGGGGCTACCGCAATGGCCGGCGCTGGCGCAATGGCTGGAGCAGGAGCAGGTGTCGGCGCAGGAGCAGGTGTCGGCGCAGGTGGAGCCACTGCTATTGCAGGGGCAGGCGCTGGAGCCGGTGCTGGACGAGTTGCCTGCGGGAATTTTGAAGGGTCTTTGAATACGCGCTGGCACAACCCAGTAAAATCAGCAGCCAGACCTACGCCATTTTTACACGCAGCTGTCAGCTCATTCACATAAGCCTGGGTTGTGCACTGGTATGGATCATATTCGGTGCATTCTTTCGCGAGCAAAGGCGCTGACAAAGCATATGCGCTTGCGAGCAAACTCAAAGTTATTGATAGCTTGTTTTTCATGCATGACTCCCTGGTCTTTTTTACTTTTTCTACGTGCAGCTAAGGCATAACAGCTGGTGCTACTATCATCGCGTCATTTATTTTGATAAGTCAAGACGTGGAAAGCTTTTTTGTTTTAAGCGAGAGAGAAAGAGAATGCGCAAAATAGACTAAGCAAATTTAGTCGTAAGAGATAGCCCCGCGACTGCAGGACTATCTCTTATAAATACACACCAGACCAGCCTAAAGCTCGCCTCTTCTGGCTGATGCCTCGCACCCTCAAGCAGGGTTCCAAACACCCAAGTAAGCTACATCCAGGCTATTTGGGGCGCTAGGACGCACTTAGTGTCCCCCTGCCCCACCACGCTGGCGTGCAACATCAGCGGCGAAGGCGCCAGATACACCGGCGCGGCGACGTGCTCTATCTGTCGCTTCAGCCTCGTCAGCGGCTCGCTGGGCTTCCTTCCTCTTTTCAATCTCAGCTGCCCTTTGGGCATCCTCAGCTGCCATGGCTGCGTCTGACGCACTTCTTCTTGTACCAAGCTGGGACGGCGCTCCTGCCCCATCGGCTGTTTGCGCGCCGGCAACATCACCTTGTCTTGCCGACTTGTCGGCACGTTGGCGTGCAACGTCAGCGGCGAAGGCGCCAGACACACCGGCGCGGCGACGGGCTCTATCTGTCGCTTCAGCCTCATCTGCCACTTTTTGAGCTGCTTTCCTCTTTTCAATCTCAGCTGCCCTTTGGGCATCGGCGGCGGCCATTGCATCAACCGTAGCTTTTTGTCTTGCCTCCAGCGAAGAAAGTGTTGGCGCCTCAGATGCGGGGGGCTTTGGCTCTTCTCCGCCACCCGCCCACACATGGGGGCACGCAAGACCTGCTAAGAGCAAGACAAAAGAAGTGGTAGTATTTTTTCTTTTCATGATGTTCTCCCTGTTTTCTTTAAAAGTGCTCTCACGCACCTTTACCTTGTAAGCTTCGATCAGATCTGGCTTCGCAGTCAAGTCGTCACACAGACTTTGTTGTTTTTTCCCACAGACTATGGGATAGTCGGCGTGGAAGGCTGGGTTTGGGGTGCTTTTGTGCGCGAACTCGGTCAGGTCTGGAAGGAAGCAGCCGTAGCGCTTTTGAAAGTAGGTCTGGACTCAGTCTTCCACCCGCAAGCGGTCAAGGAAAGTTTGCATAATCACACTGGCCGCCACCGCATCAATCTTTTCCTTGTGCCTTCTGGATGGCACACCCGCATCCAACATCACCTGGGTTGCCGCGGCCGTCGACAGACGCTCGTCCTGATAAAAAACTGGCAGCATCAGGGCCTTCCCAAGATTCTGCCCAAACGATAGGCTGGCTTGAGCCCGCGCGCCAAAAGATCCATCCATATTGACGGGCACACCCACCACAAAGGCAGCGACTTCGTAAGCTGACAAAAGGTTTGACAGCTCGCTCACCAGCACACCAAAAGAACCACGCGCGAGCGTCTTGAGGGGCGTTGAGAGCTGCCACCGTGCGTCGCTAATGGCAACGCCCAGGGTTTTCGTACCTACGTCCAGCCCTACAAGGCGCGAAGACTTTTGCCTGCCCTCACAAAAAAGGCGCGCCTTTTCAAAGGACGCGAGGAGCTCTTCTTCTAGCCTTGTCACGTGCGCTCTTGTCCCACACGCGCGGCCAGCGCCGCTTCCAAAAACACGTCAATGTCCCCGTCCAGGACTGCGGCTGAGTTGCCCCTCTCGACGCCCGTGCGCAAATCCTTCACCATTTGATAGGGGTGCAAAACGTAGGAGCGAATCTGATGCCCCCACCCAATTTCAGACTTTTGTGCGTTGGAGGCTTGGGCCGCTTCCTCGCGTGCCTGCAGCTCGCGCTCATAAAGGCGTGAGCGCAGCATGGACATGGCCTGGGCCTTGTTCTTATGCTGGGAGCGTTCGTTTTGGCACTGCACCGCAATGCCCGTTGGCAAGTGGGTAATGCGCACGGCACTGTCCGTTGTGTTCACGTGTTGGCCTCCCGCGCCTGACGAGCGGTAGGTATCAATACGCAGATCCTTTTCCTCAATATCAATCTCAATGGCATCGTCCACCACAGGGTAGACGCCAATGGAGGCAAAACTTGTGTGGCGTCTGGCGTTGCTATCATAGGGTGAGATGCGCACCAAACGGTGCACGCCGCACTCGGTCTTAAGCCAGCCAAAGGCCTGGTGCCCCTTCACCCGCACGGTACAGGATTTAATGCCTGCCTCTTCGCCTGCGCTTTCCTCAATCCACTCAAGCTTGTATTTGTGCGCCTCAGCCCAGCGCATATACATGCGCTGCAGCATCAGCGCCCAGTCCTGGGCCTCAGTACCTCCCGCGCCCGCGTGCACCTCAAGGAAGCAATCATTGGCGTCAGCTTCGCCGCTAAGAAGACTTTCAATCTGGAGACGCCTTGCCTCTTTTTGCAAAAGGGAAATTGTTTCCTCAGCTTCCTGCACAAGGGCGTCTTCGCCTTCTGCTTCTGCCAGCTCCAGAAGGGCAAGGGCGTCATCCAGACGGTTTTGAAAGTCGCCTAATTTACCCAGGGACTGGGTCAGCTGGTCCCGCTCACGCATAAGGGTTTGCGCGCTTGCTGGATCATTCCAAAGGGTGGGATCTTCTGCCTTTTCATTGAGGACTTCGAGACGTGCTTGGGATGCGTCCCAGTCAAAGATGCCTCCGCAGCAAGGTCAAAGCTTCTTGGATGGCATCAACACACTGAATCACTTCGGCCTTCATAGGGGTACTCCTTCACTCATTCTTTTTAATGTATTTTGTTCTAATACAAGCCGCCCGTCCCTGCAACCGAGGAACGCTCCTGGGGAGCATGGAAAAGAGGATCCGCGCCGATGACATTTTCTGGCTCACTGGTCGCGGGTCCTGACTCATTTGTTGCGGGCGCACGCACCTCTTGCCCATGCTCATGGGACGGCTCGGCGTCATGGCTTGGCGCGCCCTCTTGGCCCACATCTTCTTCTGCATGCTCGTCATCAAAGTCATTGGATGCGCGCCGATTTGGATCGACTTGTTGCTCTTGCATGCTCGCCCCCGGCTTGAGGGCTTCGAAAATGACAGGGCCGTCACCTGAGCCAGGTTGACCACCGGTTTGAGCGTCAATGCGCACAAGCTTAACCCCGGGAGGGACCCTGAAAGGCACACGGGGCTTTCCTTTAAGGGCGCGCTCAAAAAAAGCCTTCACTGCCACAAGGGCGACTTTAGCCCCTCCCTGATGGTGTCCCAAGGGTTTAGGATGGTCAAAGCCAAGGTAGGCGCCCACAACCAAATCAGCTGAGAACCCAATGAACCAGGCGTCTTTAAAGTCGTTGGTGGTGCCTGTTTTGCCGCCCAAGGGGTACCCAAGTTCGCTCAGCTGCCGTGCCGTTCCACGTTGCACCGCTCCTTCTAAAAGTGAGATCATCTGGTAGTCCGTCACGGGGTCGATGACTTGCGGGCGATTGTCTTGCAGAACTGGCACATCCATCAGCGACGTTGTGCTGCCCATGCAAGCCACATCGTTGCCCACAAAGACAGTCTTCCCATGGCGATTTTGGATACGGTCAATGAGGGTAGGTGTAATCTTCTTGCCGCCATTGGCAATGATGGCGTGGGCGGTGGTCATCTTGAGAAGGGTCGTCTCCCCTGCCCCCAAGACCATAGCCAGCTCATGGGGCATCTTATCGAGAACGCCCAGGCGCTTGGCCATCTCCGCCACGCGCCCAATGCCCACGAGCTCATGGGTCATGCGAATTGTCACCGTATTACGTGAGCGCTCAAAGCCCCGCCGCATGGTCATGATACCGCCAAAGGTATTGTCATAGTTGCGCGGCCGCCACACGCCAAGTCCTCTACCAAGGTTAATGGCGAATGGTGCGTCGTCAATGAGGGTTGTGGGTGACAAGCCCTTCTCAAGGGCCGCCAGGTACACGATGGTCTTGAAAGAAGAGCCCGTCTGGCGCAGAGCTTGAGTTGCGCGGTTAAACTGGCTTTCTTGGAAGCTAAAGCCCCCTTGCATGGCAAGCACGTGTCCCGTATGGGGATCCATGACCACAAGGCCACCGGATACCGCCGGCACTTGGCACAGCCTCAAAATGCGCCCGTCTTTTTCCTTGGGCAACACAAAGACAACATCTCCTTGGGTCAAAACCTGATTGGTGTTGGTAATGGCGGGCCCCAGGCTGTCCACGCCCAAATACTTACGCGCCCAGGTGAGCTCGCTCAAGGGAATGATACCAATCCCCCCCTTCTCAAGCCCTACCGTAGCGCCCTCTTTGGAGTGACCCAAAACAACGGCGCGCAACCAGCCCTTGCCACCCGTGTGACGCGGCAGCGTTTTAAAGCTCGCCATCCAGGGGGACGACTCATCCTGCGTATTTGTTTGCTGCGCACTCAAGGCGACATGGGCGAGTGGTCCCCGCCAGCCGTGACGGCGATCATACACTTCAAAGGCTTCCTGGAGCGATTCCTGGGCAAACTCCTGATAGGTAGGATTGAGGGTCGTACGCACGACATATCCATCACCATAGAGGGACTTCTCGCCGAACTTCTCCACAAGTTCCCTGCGCACTTCCTCAGCAAAGTAAGCGCCCTGGACGCCGTCCGCCATGGTGCGCTGCTTGATCTGCAAAGGCTTCGCCATGGCCTCCTGGGCCTCTTGGGGCGTCACTTTTCCATCATCACGCATGCGCGCAATCACATAGTTGCGGCGCTCCAGGGCCTTTTCATAATGCTTGGCTGGGTTATAGTGATTGGGTGCCTTGGGCAGGGCTGCAAGATACGCCATCTCCTCAAGGGTCAACGCATCCAGGGCCTTATCAAAGTAGTGCAGCGCCGCCGCCGCCACGCCGTACGCGCCGCACCCAAGGTAAATCTCGTTTAAGTAAAGCTCCAGGATGTAATCTTTAGAGTAAGCCTTCTCAATGCGAAGGGCCAAAATCGCTTCCTTTACCTTGCGCTCTAGGGACACAAGACTTGAAATATCGGCGAGTAGAAAATTCTTGGCAACTTGCTGGGTAATGGTCGACGCGCCAATGGGGCGTTTTGAGTGCTGCATGCGTGAGATGTTGGCCACAGCCGCGCCAATGATGCTGGGAATATCCAACCCCATATGCTCGTAGAAATTCTTGTCTTCAGCAGAGATAAAGGCGTCCCGCACGCGCATGGGAATAGCACCTAGAGGTACATAAAGGCGCTTTTGGCTGGCATATTCTCCAAAGACGCGTCCGTCATTGGCGTAAAAGCGGGTCAAAACAGGGGGTTCATAGTTGGCAAGCTGTTGAAAGTTAGGCAGCCCCTTGCCGTAGTGATAAAAGACACCTACCACTGAAACAGCAGCAACCAGGCCCACCACAAAAAGCGCCGTGAAGAGGTTTGCAAGAAAACGCAGCAAAGTTAAACCTTTTGAATTTGTTGCTTCTCACAGAAGTCCACTACGGTACCCGTAAGAATAAACAGGACAACACAAAATCTTCCTCACGTTATACCTGTTTTTGGCAAAAAAGAAAATGCTTCGTGCAAGGTCAAGGTGTGCGTGAGCGTTGTAATGTCATACGTATTTTATTTTCCACTACCAAAAGGTTCCCTGCCAAAATAAGCACAAAGCCAGCAATAATGGACGGCGTCCACACAAACCCCTCAAATACTTGTGAAAACAACAAAGAAACAAGCGGAATAATAACAAAGGGATACCCTCCTCGGTCCGCTCCTCGCTCGTGAATCAAGTGGGTATAGCATCCAAAGGCCAGAAGCGATCCAATCACCACAAGATAACTTAAGGACAAAACATAGGGCGCCGAAAAATCAAACGCGAGAGGCCTACCAAGTAACAGCGCGATGATAAAGGAGAAAAGTGACCCGTAAAGCATGCTATAGGCGTTAATCTGCGTGATGGGCACACCCTTGTTGTGCTCAATCATAACATTCCCAAGGGCACTAAAGACACTGGCCAGGAATGAGAAACCAATGCCCATCATATGGCCCTTATGGATGGAAAAACGCAAGATATCTGGCAAGAAAATACAGCACACACCCAAAACGCCTAGGCTTGCACTCACGAGCAATTTGAATTGGAGGGGCCGGCGAAAGAAAAGGGCTACAAACAAAACGTTGAGCACAATGACAATGGAAAACACGACGGAGTTAATACCGCTGGTGATATAGTGCGCCGCCTGGTAGATGCAGAGATAGCTCGCGCAGTACATAAATAGGCCTTGCAGCGCGAAGTAAACATGTTTACGCCAAGGAACCGCAATGGTTTTATGTCTGATCTTAAGAAGCCCAAAGAACAGGAGTGAGGCCAAAAAGAAACGGTAAGCAACGGACAATTCAACACTGACGACGCCCAATTGAAAGGTCAACACAAACCAGGTTGACCCCCAAATGAGAATAACAAGTGCATACAGAAAAAAAGTTTGGGCCACAGGAATCGCCGTTTCTCAAGAAGAACTGCCTCTATCCTAGGCGCCACCGACCAACTTGTAAATGCCGCGTCGACCTTCGGCCACCTCATAAAGATGAGAAAGACCCAGCACCGTTTCAGACCCGCCCAAAACAAGGAAGCCATGGGGCTGCAGAACCTTCGCGATATTTTCAAGAATACGCGTCTTTGTGGGCGGGTCAAAGTAGATGAGCACGTTACGACAGCACACCAAATCAAAGCGCCCCAAATTTTTGAAGTCGTCCAACAGGTTCAAGATCTGGAACCTGATATGCTTGCGCATCTCCGGATTGATCTGCCAATCACTTTCCACCTGCTTGAAGTACTTCACAAGCATCTGAACGGGCAAACCTCTTTGAACTTCAAACTGTGTAAAGTGTCCACTTTTGGCGCGTTCAATGATAGGCGCTGAAATATCTGTGCCAAGCACCTCGATGTTCCAGCTGGCCAGCTCCTTCTTCTCATGCATGATCATGGAAAGGGTATAGGGCTCTTGTCCCGAGGAGCACGCCGCACACCAAATGTTAATACGGCGTGTCTTTTCATTGTTCTGCATGATGGAGGGCAGCATATAGTCTTTGAAAGCGTCAAAGGGCTTGCCGTCACGGAAAAAGAATGTCTCGTGGGTCACCATGGCATTGACCACTTGGGTGGCAAGCCCCGTGCGCCCGGCGCGCAGAGCACTCACAAGCTCGCCCACACTTTTAAGGGAGTTCTCCCGGGCCACTGGGAGCAGGCGATTTTCCACCAAGTAGACTTTCTCTTGGGACAAAGCCAGCCCCGAACGCGCCTTCAAAAAGTCGCAGAGGTACTGATAGTCGGCAGCGGACAAGTCCCCTGAAAGAGGTTTTGCAGCCACTGTTGATGGTTGAAATACGGTCATGGCCGTTTCCCTTTCTATCTTACTTTGAGCCCAGCATAGGTGCACAAAGTTCTGGCAATTTCAGTCAAAGGCAAGATGGCGCTGGCAAGCCCCGCTACACTCACCGCACCTGGCATTCCCCACACAACGCTTGTTTTTTCGTCCTGCGCTATCAGCGCGCCACCTGCGCGCACCAAATGCTCTGTCCCCTTCAGGCCGTCAGAGCCCATCCCAGTGAGCATCACCGCCAACACGTGCCCTGCGTAGGCGTCACTCACGCTTGAAAACATAGGATCCACGGATGGACGACAGGAGTTTTCCTTCGGTCCCTGGTCGAGCTTAATGCGATACCCCGTGCCCGAGCGCACGATACGCATGTGGAAGTCACCTGGCGCCAGGTACACCCCTGATGGGGTTACTTCTTGGTCGTTCACTGCTTCGTCCACCTTGCGGCCCAAAACGCCTGTCAGATGGTGGGCCAGCGCCGTTGTAAATTTGGGCGGCATATGCTGTGTGATAAAAATCGGTTTTGTAAGATCTTTTAAACCCTTCATAAGCTCCATAAGCGCCTGAGGTCCACCGGTCGAGCTCCCAATCACAACCGCCGAACACCCGCGCGTTGGAACAGGACGCAACTTCATGTGGTCATTTTGATGGTACGCTGCTGTGGATGGAAAAAGTCCCGAGGGTGCTTTGGGAAGAGAACGCGCCACCAAAAGACGAATTTTGGCAATCAGTTCCTTTTGGAACATATCAAGACCTGAGGCATCTTGCATGCTGGTGGGCTTGGACACGTAGTCCGCCGCCCCTAAGGACAGGGCTTTCATGCTGATCTCGGCGTTACGCAGCGTCAACGTCGAAGACATCAAGATCTTTGTTTTTGGTGCAATTTTGACAAGCTCAGGAAGAGCTGTCAGCCCGTCCATCACAGGCATCTCAATATCAAGCAGCATCACATCCACATCACTGCGCTTGAGGGTTGCAATGGCAGACAGACCATTGACAGCCGTTGCCACCACCTTAATGCCGGGGTCAGCTTCACACATACGCGTGAGCGCCGCGCGCACCACTGCAGAGTCATCTACAATCATGACTTTGCAAGGATCAGCGCTTGGCCGTGCTTGTGATACGGAACCCATTTGCATGTTTATATCATTCCTACGATTTCAAGTTTTTCTTGAATGATGTTTTTATCAAAGGGCTTCATGATATATTCATCGGCACCCGCCATCAGTGCTTGGCGGATGTGTTTGATGTCATTTTCCGTCGTACAGAAAATGACCTTTGGGGAATTTCCTTTTTCAAGCTTACGCAGCTCTTGCAGAAACTCGATCCCGTTCATCACAGGCATGTTCCAGTCGAGAATAATCACGTCCGGCATGGCCGTTTTGCAGGCCTCAAGCGCAATACTGCCATCTTCCGCTTCTCTGATGGAGAACGGCAGATCCTCCAGAATGCGCCTGATGGCTTTCCTAACGGTTGAGGAGTCTTCAACGATTAAGCAGTCTGACATGCTGCCCTCCCTTCTTTTTACACGCTTTGATTGCGCTTATTGTTGTTGTCACTACGCGGCATTCTTACGAGAGAAGTCGAGCAGTGCACCAACATTCATTACTATTAGAATAGCACCGTCTAGGCGGTAAATACCAGAGGCAACCTCACGCCAATGCTCTTCGAGGGTTGCTGGGTTTTTTTCGTAAACGGAGTCAGGCAAACTCAGGACCTCACCAAGCTTATCTACCAAGAGACTGTAAAGCTCCCCCTTCACATCAATCACAATATTCATCAGTTTTTTTCTATTGTGAAAGTCGGACGTAAGACCCAAACACTTGCGCACATCGATGGCCGTAACAATGCGCCCACGCAGGTTCAAGGATCCGGCGACCTCTGGTGGGGCCAAAGGAATGCGGGTGATGTGCTGGGTACGCACAATGTCTTGAACTTGTAAGACGGGTATGCCAAAAAGCTGATCATTGATATAAACCGTCACATAGTCCTTGCGATCTTTTGCCAGTGTGACTTCTTGAATGGACATGCTCATGCCGCCACTCCTTTCCTTTGTAGATCAAGAATTTGACCGAGAGAGTCAAGAACCGCGTCCCGGTTATGCTTTGCGATGTAATCCGTAAACCCAGCCGCGCGACCCCGCTCCATATCTTCAGGTGTTGCGTGTCCAGACAAGGCCACAATGGGCATATCCTTCCACAAAGAATCGCCCTGCCTGACGATGGTGGCAAACTCTAGTCCACTCATTTTTTCCATCTCGATATCACACAAGATGGCGTCAAAATGGCGCCCCTTCTCCATGAAGGCGAGGGCCTCTTCTGCACTAGATACCGCCGTCACTTGGTACCCATCAATATGGAGATAAGGCACAAAGAGGTTACGGAAGAACACGCTGTCATCCACCAGAAGGACGTGGGGTTGATGCTCGCCTCCACCCGATTGCTCGTAGGAGCCAGCCTGGAACCAGTTGGGATACGCCTGCCTGATGTAGTAATCCACGTCCATCATCTCGGTTGTGTGGCCCTTGATGACCGTTGAACCGAAGGTTCCCATGGAGCCATTCTTCAGCTTGATGTCGAGCTTTTCTTCAACAATGTCAATAATTTGATCTACAGCCAGACCCACAAAGCGATCATGGTCGCTAAAGACCAAGACGGGCTGACGCCCTGACTCGTGATATTGCTGGCCGCACTCAACGGTCAAAAGGGGCATGAGTGCTTCACGGTACTGCACAATGGTTTGGCCATTGGCGTGCTCGATACTGGTTGTATCAAGTTCCTCAAGACGCGCGATAAGAGCAAGGGGCACGGCCTTTGGCACATCGCTGCCTGCCTTGAACAGGAGGAGCGTCATGGTCTCCTCGTTGTGCGCGGACCTTGCATGGGGCTGCGCGTCAGAAATGTTTTCGTCGCTGCCCGTGCTGCCCATCATGGACAGGATGCCATTGGGGTCAAGGATCATGACAACGCTTCCGTCTCCCAGAATCGTGTTACCTGAAAAGACACCCACTTGTCGCAAAATGGAGGACACAGGCTTGACAACAATTTCTTGTGTTTCAAAGATTTGATCCACCAAAATACCGAATACGAATGCGCCAACCTGGGCCACAATGATGAAGTACTCATCTTGCTTTTTGCCCACAAGCTCATCAATGGAGCTTTGACCTGTTTCTTGATCCAGCGTCGGCGCTTGCTCGAGTTTGAGAAGATGGGACAAAACAACAAGGGGCAGGAGGCGATTACGCAGGCGCAAGAAAGGCGTATTATTAATGAGCTCCACGTGATGTTCGGAGTTTTCCGCCACACGCACCAGTTCCAGCACGCCAATTTGTGGCAAGGCAAAACGCTCTTCACCAGACTCCACAATGAGCGCAGACACGATGGCCAGGGTGAGTGGAATCTTGATGATAAACTGGGTGCCCTTACCAGGCGTTGACATCAGGTCAATGGTGCCACCAATTTGCTCGATATTGGTACGCACGACGTCCATACCCACGCCGCGCCCCGAGACGCTCGTAACCTCGGCTGCCGTTGAAAAACCAGCCCTGAAAATGAGATGGCGGATTTCACGGTCCGACATGCTTTCCATCTCTTCCTTGCGCAAAATGCCACTTTCAATGGCTTTATTGCGAATGGCGTCAAGGTTGAGCCCCTTACCATCGTCGCTGATGCTGATGTTGATATGACCACCCTCGTGATAGGCTTTGAGGATAATGGTTCCTGTATCGGATTTTCCTGACGTGACTCTGTCGTGGATGGACTCAATACCATGATCGGCAGAGTTACGCACCATATGGGTCAAAGGATCCTTAATAAGCTCAAGAACTTGTCGGTCGAGCTCGGTGTCCTCACCGATCATTACCAGATCAATTTTCTTCCCAAGCTCAACGGACAAGTCGCGTACCAAACGGGGCAGTTTTGACCACGCATTTCCAATGGGCTGCATACGGGTTTTCATGACACCGTCCTGGAGCTCCGACGTCACATGATTCAGTCTTTGAAGGGGGACCGCAAACTCAGAGTCCTCCGTATCACGCAAAAGTTGGAGAAGCTGATTGCGTGTCAGCACAAGCTCGCTCACCGTCGTCATCAGGTTTTCCAAGAGCTCCACACTGACGCGAATACTTTGGTTTGCCACACCTCCTGCCGCACTATCACCCCCACCATTTTGGGCAGGCGCCTTTGCAGCAGGCGCTGCAGGCTTGGGCGCTGGGGCGGGCGCTGGCGCCTTGGGTGCAGGCGCCGCAACCATGGGCGCCTCTTCATATTGGGGCGCCTCCCCTTGAGATGCCACAAACGCATCTGCTTCTTCAGCCGCGTGCTGGTCAAATGTCTCGTCGTCGGCCTTGGCAAGTCCACCCGTTGCCGCGTAGTTCAGCGCATCAATAAGGGGCGAATCATCCCCCTCGGGCTCGCTGGCATTCTTTTCAAGGCACTCTACAATTTCTTTAATGCGATCAAGGCACTCGAGAATAACGGTGATGATGTCACCTGTCACAGCAAGTTCGCCGTCGCGAATCTTACCAAGCACATTTTCACCGGCGTGGGCAACTTTCTCAAGGCGAGGAAGCCCAATAAAGCCACACGTCCCTTTAATGGTGTGCATTGTCCGGAAAATACGGCTTAAAAGCTCGGGATTGTCTGGTTGTTGTTCAAGGGTCACCAAATCATTATCAAGAGCCGCAATGCTCTCTGTTGTCTCCGTCAAGAACTCGCCAAGCAGTTCGTCCATGAGGTTCATCCTCCCCAAAAGCATCTAACAATTCGCTAGGAGTCTGACACGAAATCCTTAACATCTTCTTAATAAGAATACACGAATGTGACCCTTCAAACGCACATTGCTCCCTCTCCTCTTTTTAAGTCTGACAAATATTCGCACACTAAAAATGAGCGCTCACACGCCCCCCTTTTCGAAAAAGAATGAGGGTGTGGATAGAGTGCGTTGATAAAAAATCATTTTTTTGAATATGACGCGCTTATTGCGATATAAGATGTTGAATTTAAACAATTTTTTATTTGTCTTTTCATTTCAAAAAGTTGTGGATAAATCTGTGAAAAACCATTTTATCCCATGATTACTCCATTGAATCCCATTTTATCCCATGCTATACCATAATAACCCGAGATTGCATGCTCGGGCCCTCTTCGACCAGACCGAGGGAAGTATTGTGTAGCGATTAAGTGAGGTGGGAACAAAGGAAGTGGCGTTATTCTTATCGACATTTGTCAATAAGATCGACAAAAAGGGACGGGTCAGTGTACCTGCCACCTTTCGTACCGCCTTATCCCACGAATCATTTCAAGGATTTGTTCTTTACCGCTCTTACAAATATCCTTGCCTCGAGTGCAGCGGCATCTCTCGCATGGAGCGCCTAAGCCAAAGTGTTGACGAGCTCGATCTTTTCTCCCAAGAACAAGATAACCTCACCGCTGCCATTTTTGCCGACGCGCAACAAATTCCCTTTGATGGTGACGGGCGCATTATCATGCCCCAATCCCTTTTGTCCTTTGCCAACATCGATGATAAAGTCGCCTTTGTTGGGCGCGGTGGCACCTTCCAAATTTGGGAGCCCGGCGCCTTTGAGGCCGCCCAGGAAGAAGCAAGAAACCTCGTGCGCACAGGCCAAATCTCACTCAAACTGCGCACCAATGCCCATGGGGGTCAGTCATGACCCAAACGAGCTCCCCCCAACCCCATATCCCTGTTTTGCTAGAGGAAGTGCGCCACTTTCTTTCCCCCGAAAGAGGCGGCATTTTTGTTGACGGCACCTTTGGGGTTGGGGGGTACACGCGCCAAATCATGAAGGATATGCCAAGCGGCCATCTTGTGGCCTTTGACCGTGACGAAGCGGCGGCCGCGCGCGCAAGCATTTTCAAGGCAACGGACACCGTCCAATTCACATTTGTGGCCAGCCGCTTCTCCCAGATGAAAGAGCGCCTTCACGCGCTCTCCATTGATAAGGTTGATGGGATCGTCTTGGATCTTGGCGTGTCCTCCCCCCAACTTGACGAGGCAGTGCGCGGCTTTTCCTTCAAAAAAGAGGGCCCCCTTGACATGCGCATGGGCCTTGGCGAACTCACTGCCAAAGACGTTGTGAACACATTTCCCGAAGAAGAAATCGCAAATATTCTCTACCTTTACGGGGACGAGACCTATTCCCGGCGCATCGCCAGGAGAATTGTGGCAAGCCGTAAAGAGATGCCCATTGAGACCACCACACAGCTGGCGGACCTTGTGCGTGCCAGCGTGCCCCCAAAGGTGCGACATGGCAAAATTGATGCGGCCACCAAGAGCTTTCAGGCTCTGCGCATTTTTGTGAACGAAGAAATTAAAGAGCTTGAGACTTTTCTTCACGACGCACCCTCAATGCTCAATGAAGGCGGACGCCTTGTGCTTGTAAGTTTCCACTCCCTTGAGGATAGGTTGGCCAAAAATTTCTTTAAGGAAACTTCGCGCACCTTTGAGGACGCGCCCATCGAGATGCCTTGGATTCCCACTAAAAAAGTCGACCCACTCTTTAAGGTGCTCACAAAAAAGGCCGTTTCTCCAGGCGCTCCAGAGCTAGTCCTCAACCCGCGCGCCCGCTCAGCCAAGCTGCGCGCTGGGGAAAGGACAGGGGCCCATGCGTAAAGTCACATGCCTTGGTGTTTGCTTGGCCGCAGTTCTGGGCGCTGTCACTTACGGCGCCAAACAACAGGTTATGATCCTTGAGGGGAGGCTTGCCAGCCTTGAGCGCAGTGTGTCCGCCCAAAAGGAAGCCGCCCACCTTCTCAAGGCCGAATGGGCGCATCTGACGAGCCCCGCACGCCTTGAAAAACTCGCTCAGAACCACCTGAACATGGCGCCCATGGGGGGATGGCAGGTCATCAGCGAGCCCCAAATGAGCACCTTCCTTGACCATGCGGCGCCCCACACCAGCGACATGCGTTACGCCAGCGCCCAGGACACTCCCCTCCTGGAGGGTGAATGATGGGGCCCTCATCAACTTATTTTCCACGTTCATTTTCACCTAAAAATGCAGGCCTTGAAACCAGGGCCGGCAAAGCCATTGAAGTGGCACGCGCACGCCTTTGGATGGCCACCATTGTCTTTATCTTTTGCCTTGTGGCTGTTTTTGGTCGCCTTGTGGATCTCACACTTTTGCGCAGCGGCGAGGACATAGATTATCTGCCAAAAGATCAAGTCTTTGCCTCGGGGCGGGCGGACATTGTGGACAAAAATGGCCTTCTTTTGGCCACAACCCTTGTGACAAAATCACTCTATGCCAACGCAAAGAAAGTTCAAAATCCAAAGGCTGCAGCTAAGAAGCTCGTCACTCTTTTTCCTCAATTGAAGGAAAACGTTGTTTATACACGCCTCACATCAGGCAAGACCTTTGTATGGCTCATCCGACATTTGACGCCAAAGCAGCAAGCCAAAGTCCTCGCCCTTGGGATTCCAGGCATTGATTTTGTGCGTGACTATCGCCGGGTTTACCCCCAAGGAAACCTTGTGTCCCACGCCGTTGGCTTTACGGATATTGATAACAAGGGCGTATCGGGCTTAGAGGTCACCTATGACAAGCGCCTGCGCAGCGATTCTGCGCCCTTGCGCCTCAGCATCGACACAAAGGTGCAACACATTGTGCGAGAAGAGCTTTTGAAGGGCATTGAAGAATTTGGCTGCTCGGGCGCCAGCTGCTGTGTCATGGATATTCGCACGGGTGAGCTTTTGGCCCTTGTGTCCCTTCCGGACTTCGACCCCAACGCCCCCACAAAGGCTGAGGAAGACGCTCTCTTTAATAAGGTGACCCTCGGCATCTACGAGCTTGGCTCCATCATGAAGGTGGCCAATACGGCCATGGCCCTCGAGTCTGGCAAAATGCACCTTGGTACACGTCTTGATGTGTCCGCCCCATTGAGGGTCGGCCGCTTTAACATCACAGACTACCGCGCCAACCACGGCGTTATTAATATCTCAGAAATTTTTGTTTATTCCTCCAACAAGGGGTCAGCCAAAATTGCCCTTACCCTGGGCGCCGAGCACCAGAAAGCCTTCTTGAAGAAAATTGGTCTTCTAGATCCTCCGCAAATTGAGCTGCCTGAAAGAGGCTCCCCTCTCGTCCCCAAACGCTGGCGCGAGGATAAAGTCATCACCATTTCCTATGGATATGGCCTGTCCGTAAGCCCCTTCCAGGCCATGGGTGCCATCGCCTCCATGGTGCGCCCCTGGGGCAAAATTACCCCAACGCTTCTGGCCAAAGACTCCAGTGAGCCCATCCAGGGCGAGCGCCTTGTAAGCGAGAAAACGTCTCGGTCACTTCTGCACCTCATGCGCTTTGTGGTGACCCACGGAACATCTAGAAAAGCCGACATTCCTGGCTACTTTGTTGCGGGCAAAACAGGAACTGCAGACTTATTGATTAATGGGCGCTATAATAAGGAGCGTGTTGCTGCTTCCTTCGTGGGCGTATTCGGGCCAGACATCACCCAGCCCCGTTACGCCATGGTGCTGCGCCTTTATGATCCGCAGCGCCTGAAGAAAACTTATGGTTTCAATACAGCAGGTTGGAACGCAGCGCCCGTAAGTGGACGCGTCATGGAACGCATCTTAACCGTGGAAGGCATTTTGCCGAAAGAAGAAGGGAAAATTCTAGAGCCCTTCTTCCAAAATGTGAGCTTTGAGAAAAAATGATGCACCTAAAAGAACTCTTGCCGCTGCTAAGTGACACACCGCTCCCACACCTTGAATCCGTTCCTGTGTCGGGCATTAAAGACCACTCGGCCCATGTCAAACCTGGGGATCTCTTTCTGGCGCTGCCCTCCCTTTCGGGTAAAGATATCGCTGGAAACATTGAGGAGGCCCTCACAAACGGGGCGGCCGCAGTGATCTTGAGCCATCCCCACTGGGATCACTTTAAAACCGCCCACCCGGAAGCTCCCTTCATTCCCACAAAAGATCCACGCCTTGCCCGCGCTAAAATCGCCGCCCATATTTTCCCGCACCAGCCCAAGCATCTGGTGGCTGTAACAGGCACCAACGGAAAGACATCCACAGTCCACTTCTTTCGCCAAATTTGTGAGATGGCCGGCAAAAAGGCGGCCTCAATTGGCACCCTTGGCGTGCAAAGCGCTGATGCGTGGTCAAAGGACATGACCCAAGGAATGACATGCCCTGACCCCTTTACACTGCACAAGTGCTTGGATCATCTTGCAAAGGACGGCACGGACTATGTGGCCCTTGAGGCTTCTAGCCATGGCCTGCATCAAAGACGCCTGGATGGGGCTGATTTTGAGGCCGCAGCCTTCACGAACCTCAGCCATGAGCATCTGGATTACCACGGCACCCTCCAAGAGTATTTTGAGGCAAAAAAACGCCTTTTCTCGGATCTGTTGGTTGACGGCATGACGGCGATTTTGAATGCCGACGACGCACACGCCCAAGAACTTCTGCGCCTGTGCAATAAGCGCCAAGACCGCGTCTTGACTTACGGCAAGGGTGGCAAAGACGTGCGCCTTGTGGAGCTTGTGCTCCAAGAACATGGTCAGCTTCTGACCCTTGAGATCTTTGGGCGTCTGTGCAAAATCAATTTGCCTTTGGTGGGCACATTCCAAGCCTCCAATGTCTTGTGCGCGGCCAGTTTAGCGTGCGCGGTGGGCATTTCCTACGACGCTGTCATTGAGGCCCTGCCAAAACTCAAAAACGTACCTGGCCGCCTTCAATATGTGGGACACACCCACAAGGGTGGTCATGTCTACGTTGACTACGCCCATACACCACACGCCCTAGAAAGTGTGCTCACCTCCATTCGTCCCCATGTGAAAGGCCCTGTTGTGGTGGTCTTTGGTTGTGGCGGTGACCGTGACAAGCAAAAACGACGTCTCATGGGCGAGGTTGCCCACCTCCACGCGGACCAGGTCATTGTGACCGATGACAACCCGCGCACTGAAGATCCTAAAGTGATTCGCGCCTCCATTCTGGCTGGCTGCCCTGGGGCCATTAGCATTGCCGACAGACGTCAAGCCATCGAAACAGCCCTTAAGGGGCTTGGAGAGCACGGGGTATGTGTGATAGCAGGTAAAGGACATGAACAAGGGCAACTGGTCAACGGTGACGTCATCCCCTTCGATGACGTTGCGGTGGCAAAGGAGCTCCTGACAGGCTTGAAAGGAACACCTGCGTAAGATGTTGTGGACAGATGCAGATTTAGAGAAGGCCCTGGGTCTTAAGGCGCCTTGCGATTCCTTTGGTGCACAAGGCGTCTCCATTGACACACGTACACTTCACAAGCACGATCTCTTCATTGCCCTCAAAGGTCCCGTCAGCGATGGGCACGCCCATCTTGAGGAGGCGCGCCGCAAAGGCGCGGCCGCCGCCCTCGTCTCTCACTTTGTTGAAGGGGTTGATATCCCCCAGTGCGTGGTGCCAGATACCTTTGAGGCCCTCACGCAGCTCGCCCACTTTGCGCGCCAGCGTGCGCAAGCAAAGGTGGCTGCCGTCACCGGTAGCTTCGGTAAGACGGGTTCAAAGGAAGCCCTTAAGGATCTTCTTGCGCGTCAAGGGTCCACAACAGCATCCCACTCAAGCTTCAATAATCATTGGGGCGTGCCCCTCAGTCTTGCGCGCCTGCGTCCCCAAGACGCCTATGGCATTTTTGAGGTGGGCATGAACCACCCGGGTGAAATTGCTCCCCTTGCCAAGCTCGTGCGCCCACACGTCGCCCTCATTACAACGGTGGATGCCATGCACATGGCCCACATGGGAAGCGTTTGCACCGTCGCCCTTGAAAAAGCCTCCATCTTTGAAGGTGTTGAACCCGGGGGCTTTGCCATTCTTAATCAGGATAATCCTTATTATGAAGACATGGCATGTGTGGCTAAAGAGCAAGATCTGGAGATCCTATCCTTTGGCACCCATCCGGAGGCCTTTTCACGCCTCACGGTTTCAAGGCTGACAGAGGCGGGGCTTGAGATCGAGGCACGCATTGGTAAAACCAAGTGTCATTTTCAGATCCCCGTTTTCCAAACCCACTGGGCCATGAACGCCCTGGGTGTTTTAACAACCATCCACGCCCTGGGCGCGGACATAACCCAGGCCGCGCGTGATTTTGAGACCTTTGTCCTGCCCCAAGGCCGGGGACATCAGACCAAAGTGCACTTGCCGGACGGAGGTTACTTTACGGTCATTGATGAGAGCTATAACGCAGGACCTGCCTCCATGCGCGCGGCCCTTGAAACCCTTGGTGTGATGAAGCCGGGCCCCTCAGGCAAGCGCATTGCTGTCCTGGCTGAAATGTTGGAGCTGGGCGACCAGAGCGAAGAGGAACATAGGGCCCTCTTGCCACTGCTTGAAAAAGCCGGCGTCACGCGCGTATTTACCCTAGGCGCCGCCACCGAGCCCCTAGCCAGCGCACTCCCGCCTTCCATGGCCGCCTACCACGGCCATGGCAACGAGGATTTAGAGGCGCTGACAAAAGCCGTTTTGGCAGAAGTCTCGCCCGGAGACGTCATCATGCTGAAAGGATCTCGTGGCCAGCGCGCGTATAGAGGCCGCCTGTCCCATGTGGTGGACGCGCTTTTAGGCCTTGATCCTTCCCACGCACCCGGAAAGGCCATGTAATGCTTTACGCTTTTTTGCACAGTTTCTTTCCCGATGCCACACTGGCCAATCTTTTTCGCTACATCACCTTTCGCACCTTTGGCGCCCTTTTGACCTCCCTGGTTTTGGGCCTATGGCTGGCCCCACGCTTTATCCGCTGGCTCAAGTCCAAACAGCGTGAAGGACAGCCCATTCGCGATGACGGGCCAGAAAGTCACCTTCTGACCAAAAAAGGGACCCCCACCATGGGCGGTCTTTTGACCCTTTGTGTGATTACGGTCAGCGTCCTTTTGTGGGGCAACTTTGAGAATCACGTCCTGTGGATTGTGCTGACGGTTACACTTGGATTTGGGGCGCTTGGCGCCATGGACGATATGGTCAAGCTCACACGTAAGACCCACCATGGTCTTTCGGCGCGCAAGAAATTTGTGCTGCAGCTTCTTATTGCGGGGCTTGCCTCCGTCGCCATTACTCTGTGGCTGCCACAAACCCACGCAACCCACCTCACCTTTCCTTTCTTCAAAAGTTTCTTCATGGACTTGGGTTGGTTTTTTATTCCCTTTGCCATGGCGGTGATGGTGGGCGCCTCAAATGCTGTCAACCTCACAGACGGCCTCGATGGCCTTGCCACGGTCCCCATTATGGTGGTGGCCGGGTGCTTTCTGATTATCTCATACCTTGTGGGACACCACGTGTTTGCCACTTATTTACAGATCCCCTATATCGTGGGCGCGGGTGAACTTGCGGTCTTTTGCGGGGCCCTTGTGGGCGCGAGCCTTGCCTTTTTGTGGTACAACGCCCCGCCCGCCATGGTTTTCATGGGGGACACAGGGTCCTTGGCCCTGGGCGGCGCACTAGGTGCAATCTCCCTTATTACCAAGCATGAGCTCGTTCTGTTCATTACGGGCGGCCTTTTTGTCATGGAGACCGTCTCTGTCATTATTCAGGTCATGCACTTTAAGCGCACGGGAAGGCGCGTCTTTCTCATGGCGCCCATTCATCATCATTTTGAAAAGAAGGGATGGTCCGAGCCCCTCATCGTGATTCGCTTTTGGATTATTTCCATCGTGTTAGGGCTTGTGGGCCTTGCCACACTGAAGTTGAGGTAACCAAATGCTTGACCTGCCCTTTGCCAAAGACAAAGCGTACTACGTTGTGGGGCTTGCTCGAAGCGGCCTTGCAACCTGCCGCGCCCTCTTCAAAGCCGGCGCACGCGTTTACGCTTGGGACGATGCTAACCAGGGGGCGAGGGATGAAGCCACCTCCATGGGCGCACAGGTTCTGCCCCCCCATGAAGCGCCTTGGGGGGATCTGGCGGCCCTTGTCCTAAGCCCTGGCATTGCCCACCTCAATCCCCTCCCCCATGAAAGCGCGACCCTTGCGCGGGCTGCCCATGTACCCATCATTTGTGATCTGGATCTCTTGTTTCAGCTGCCAACAAGCGCGCGCACCATCTGTGTCACGGGCACCAATGGAAAATCCACCACCACGGCCCTGATCGCACATATTCTGACCCAAGCCGGACACCTCGTACAAATGGGCGGCAATATTGGCGTGCCCGCTCTTGACCTAGCCCCCCTACCAAAAGGCGGCTTTTATGTTTTGGAGATGTCCTCTTACCAGCTAGAGCGCGTGCCCCACATGCGAGCACACGTGGGCGTGCTTTTAAACCTGACGCCGGACCATTTATCACGACACGGCGGCTGGGCGGGTTATATCGAGGCCAAAGAACGTCTCCTCCTCCAAGGCGCCCCCTTCATGGTTATGGGACAGGATGATGAGGAAAACCGCATCCTGTACGAGAAACACGCCGCGCGTCTTGAGGCCTGTACCGTGCACCTCCATGAAAGACAACCTGGCGCACTTTACGTGGCGGGCCCCTCCCTTGTGGACGCGCGCTGGGAAGAGGCCCGCACCATTGTGACATTAAGCGACGTCAAGGATCACCTGCCGGGTCTGCATAATGCCCAAAACATCTTAGCGGCTTATGGCGCATGCCGCGCCGTTGGCGTCTCCTTTGAGGCATGCCAGAAAGGGATTTTGTCTTTCCCCGGTCTTGCCCACCGCATAGAGCGCTTGGGAAAGGTGCAGGGCGTCACCTTCATCAACGACAGCAAAGGCACCAATGGACAGGCAACGGCCAATGCGCTGCGTGCTTTTCAAGACATCTCTTGGATTGTGGGTGGGGTCGCCAAAGAGGACGGCTTAGAGGCCGTCCAGGACCAGCTACCACGTGTGCGCCACGCCTATCTCATTGGCCAAAGCCAAGACGACTTTGCCAAGGCTCTCGATGGTCACGTTCCTTACACAAAATGTACAACCCTTGATCAAGCTGTGGCGCGGGCCATGGAGGATCTTGCGGGAAAAACAGGTACGCTTCTTTTGTCCCCAGCGTGCGCAAGCTTTGATCAATTCGCCGACTTTGAGGCCAGAGGCAACGCCTTTCGCGCCCTTTTTGAATCCTACCACGGGAAGGAAGGCGCCCAATGAGCTGGCTTTCACGCGCTGACACTAGTCCCTTGGGGCGCTGGTGGTGGACCGTTGACCGGTGGGCGCTCATGGGTATTGTGCTTCTCATGGGGCTTGGGTTTTTCCTGACCATGGCCGCAAGTCCGGCGGTGGCAACACACCTGAAGCTTGACTCCTTTTACTTCGTCAAACGCCATGCCTTTTTTGTGGTACTCGTCTTTGGCATGCTTGTGGGCGTGTCTCTCTTGTCGGTCCATAACCTCCGGCGCGTATGTCTCGTTTTGTACGTGGGATGTTTGTTACTGCTTTTAGCCACACCCTTTTTAGGCGTTGAGATTAAGGGCGCCAAACGCTGGTTGTCGCTGGGCGGGTTTTCCCTCCAGCCGTCGGAGTTCGTCAAGCCTGTCTTAACGGTCCTTGTGGCGTGGATGCTGTCCGAGTCCCAGCGCGACGCCACCTTTCCCGGGCGCACGGCAGCCCTTGTGATGTACGCGCTCGTCGTGGGTCTTTTGCTGCTGCAACCCGATATGGGTATGATCATCCTCATTACGGGGGTGACCTTTGTTCAGTTTTTCTTGGCGGGCTTGCCCCTTGCTTGGGTGGCCGTTGCAACGGCTGTGGGAAGCGCGGGCCTTGTGGGGAGCTATTTCCTCTTCTCCCACGTGCGTGGACGCGTGGACCGCTTTCTGGACCCTTCCTCAGGCGACAAATTCACAGACCGCTATCAGATTACCCAGTCACTGGAGGCCTTCGTCAACGGCGGCCTTTGGGGCAGAGGTCCCGGTGAAGGCACCGTTAAGGCCCACCTCCCCGACGCCCACGCGGACTTTATCTTTGCCGTGGCGGGAGAGGAATTCGGCTTTATCCTGTGCGCCATTATTGTGTGCCTCTTTGCCTTTGTGGTCCTGCGTTCCCTGGCGCGTATCTTTTACGATGACTATCTTTTTGCGGTTTTGGCGGTGGCGGGACTGATTTTGCAGTTTGGACTGCAAGCCCTTATCAATATGGCCTCCACCCTAAACCTTATCCCCACCAAGGGGATGACGCTCCCCTTTGTCAGCTACGGCGGATCCTCCATGATGGCCACGGCCCTGACCATGGGATTTGTCCTGGCCCTTACGCGGCGCCGTTTAGAGGTGCAAAAGCACACCTATGACACCTAACACGCTTTTTATTGTTGCTGGCGGCACAGGCGGTCACGTCATGCCAGCCCTTGCGCTGCGTCACGCCCTTACGGATAGCGGGCTAGAGGCACACTTTATTTGCGACATGCGTGGACAGAAATACGTGCCCCACGACATGCCACACACGCACACCATGCCCCTGGCGTCAAAGTCACCACTGGGAATCGCGCGCGCGGTTTTGTGGAGCATGAAGCAGCTGCGTGCCTATAAGCCCTCCTGCGTTGTCTCCTTTGGAGGCTATCCTGCATTTCCCATGAACATCGCGGCGCTTCTTTTGCGCGTACCTCTTATGCTGCACGAACAAAATGCCCTCATGGGGCGCGTCAACCGTCTTTTTGCACCCTTTGCCAGCAAAGTTGCCCTCTCCTGGGAAAAGACCCAAGGTTTACCAACGCGTTGGATGAATGAAACAAATATTCACGTGACGGGCCTTCCTGTTCGGCAAGATTTTGAGACGCTTAGAAATCAAAGCTATACACCTTGCCCCCCCCAAGAGCCTTTTCATATTTTGGTTCTGGGCGGCAGTCAAGGCGCAACAATTTTCTCAAAAATCGTTCCCAAAACCCTTGCAAGCTTGTCTGAAAAGTTGCACAAACGTATCAGGCTGACGATGCAGTGCCCTGCGTCAAGCTTGAAAGAGGCCAAAGACATCTGTCAAAAAGGCAATATTGAAGCGCATGTGGATGTTTTCTTTCAAAACGTCAGTGCCCTTCTCAAAGAGGCCCACTTGGTGATTTGCCGCTCAGGCGCATCCAGTGTGGCAGAAATTGCTTATTGCGGACGTCCGGCCCTGTTTGTGCCCTACCCCTTGGCTAAGGACGACCACCAACGGTGGAACGCCCAAAGTCTGGTTGATGAGGGTGGCGCATGGATGCTTGACCAAGAGCACTTCACCCAAGACAGGTTGACCTGTCACATCGAACGCCTTGCGCAAAATCCGCATCTTTTGCTGTTCGCAGCAGAGCGTGCACGCGCACTTGCCCATCCACGCGCCCTTCAGGCATTGGTGGGCCTTGTCAGGGAGGTAATGCCTTACGAACAACGTCAGGCAGTGAAAAAAGAAATTTTAGGAGCGTAAGGACGATCATGCACGTGTTACCCAAAAACGTAGGCCCCATCCACCTCATTGGTATTGGAGGCATTGGCATGAGCGGCGTTGCCAGTATTTTGCACGCCCTCGGGTTTCGTGTCCAAGGATCGGACGCGGGAGCGGGCGCCAACGTCGTGCGCCTGCGTCAACAAGGCATTGAGGTCCATATCGGTCACGATCCGTCTCACCTCCAAGACGTGAGTGTGGTGGTGATTTCCTCAGCCGTCAAAGGCGACAATGTGGAGTTGATGGAAGCCAGGCGTCGGCGCATCCCTGTGGTGAAGCGCGCGGACATGCTGGCCGAAATCATGCGCCTGCGCCCCTCCATTGCCGTGGGCGGCACCCATGGCAAGACCACGACGACGTCTCTTGTGGCCTCACTCCTCGACGCAGGCGGATGCGATCCAACGGTTGTGAGTGGCGGTATCATCAACGCCTATGGCACCAACGCGCGCCCCGGACAAGGCGCTTGGCTGGTGGCCGAGGCCGATGAGTCCGACGGCACCTTTGTACGCTTGCCCGCAACAATCTCCGTTGTCACCAACATTGATCCCGAGCACCTCGAGCACTACGGCAGCTTTGATAAGCTGAAAGAGTCATTCCTGGCCTTTGTGGAGAATATTCCCTTTTACGGACTAGGCGTTGTGTGCTTTGACCATCCTGAGGTGCGCGCCCTTTACGGGACGCTGACGGACAGGCGCCTCATAAGATACGGATTTTGCCAGGACGCAGATCTGCGTGCAACGAACCTACGCTTCTCACCCTCAGGCACAACCTTTGACGTGACACTTTCCCAGCGCATCCAAGACTTCTGGCCAAGTACCCCCTATGGACCCGAAATGAAGGATCTCTTTTTACCGCTTCTTGGCGAGCATAATGCGTCCAACGCCCTGGCGGCCATTGCGTGCGGCCTTGAGCTGGGCCTGTCCCAGGACGCCATCCGCGCCGGCCTTGCGGCCTTTAGCGGTGTTGAGCGCCGCTTTACCCGCGTTGGAAGCGTGGGAGGCGTACACATCATCGATGATTATGCCCACCACCCCGCCGAAATACGCGCAGTACTGCGTACGGCCCGCCAGGTCAACCCCAAGCGTGTTCTGGCCGTGGTGCAGCCCCACCGTTATTCGCGTCTCGCTTCCCTTTTTGAGGACTTTGCCGACGCGTTTGAAGGCGCTGACCACGTGATTGTGGCGCCCGTTTACGCCGCCGGCGAAGAGCCCATTCCAGACGTCACGCACACCCGCTTGGCCAGCGCCCTTGAAAGCAAAGGGCACAGCGTCCATGTCCTTGGTGGCAGGGATGATCTTGCCCCCCTTTTGACGCGTATTGCCAAAGAGGGTGACTATGTGGTGTGTATGGGCGCCGGAGATATTACGGCCTGGGCAAAGGAGCTGCCTAAGTGCCTTTTTCAGAGCGTGGCGCGTGAATGCCTGACAATAGAACAAGACAGGGTATGTGCATAAGGGAGGATGAACACATGGACTATTCGAGGGGACAGGCACTTTTATCAAGACTGCCCAAGGTGCGTGGTCGCTACAGCGCGGACGCACCTTTGTCAAAGATTACCTGGTTTCAGGTAGGCGGCCCGGCAGATGTTTTGTTCAAACCAGCAGACCCCCAAGACCTGGCTTTCTTCCTCCAGGAGCGCCCTAAGGATATCCCCCTCCACATTCTAGGTGTTGGCTCTAATTTACTCGTGCGCGATGGTGGGGTGCCCGGTGTTGTGATTCGCTTGGGACGCGGGTTTACGAACCTTGCCATCGCTGCCGACGGCGTGACCCTAGATGTGGGCGCAGGCGTCCTTGACCGCACCGTTGCCCTGATTGCTCAAGAAGAAGGCATAGGTGGCCTTGAGTTTCTCGTTGGCATTCCCGGCACCATGGGTGGCGCCCTCAAGATGAACGCGGGATGTTATGGCACAGAGATGAAAGATGTGCTCGACAGCGCCCTGGTCATCACCGATAAGGGGCAACTCATGCGCCTGACTCCCCAAGAGCTTGGCATGAGCTATCGCCATACAACGCTGCCAGACTCATGGGTTGTGGTCAGTGTGCGCCTTAAGGGGCACGCAGAAGAAAGCAGCCTTTTGAAGGAGCGCCTTGATACCCTTTTGGCCCAACGAGAGGCCTCCCAACCCGTGCGCACCCGCACGGGGGGCAGTACTTTTGCCAATCCCGACGGCTGCCGCGCGTGGGAGCTCATTGACCAAGCGGGATGTCGGGGCCTGCGCATAGGAGGCGCGCAAGTGTCCCCCATGCACTGCAACTTTTTGATTAATACAGGAGACGCCACCGCCCAGGACCTTGAGACGCTGGGTGAGCATGTACGCGCCCGCGTCCTGGAGACGAGCGGCGTGGACCTCAGGTGGGAAATTCAACGGTGGGGCGACATGGTCACGTCGACACAAGTGTACGGAGCAGAAGCAGCATGAATAAAGTAAAAAAGGTCGCCGTCCTCATGGGCGGTTGGTCCGGTGAGCGCGAGGTATCCCTGTCAAGCGGCGAAGGTGTCCTGAGGGCACTCACGAACGCTGGCTACGACACCGTCGCCATTGACGTGACCCCCGACATGAAAGCCCTCGTCCATGATTTGGACCAAGGATTTGACGTGGTCTTCATGGGTGCGCTCCACGGGCGTTGGGTGGAAGATGGGTGCCTTCAGGGGCTTCTTGAGATGATGGGCCTGCCCTATACCCACTCGGGTGTGCGCGCCAGTGCCAATGCCATGTTCAAGCCCACCTCACGCCGCCTTTTGGAGGAAGCAAAGATCGCGATCCCCCCAGGGAGCCGCGTAAAGCGCGAGGACCTCTTGGCTTACGAGGGCCCTTTCCCGTGCGTCCTCAAACCCTTTTGCGAAGGCTCCAGCCTGGGTGTGATCATTGCCCAGACGAAAGATGAGCTCCTGAAGGCTGATGAGCCCTGGACCTATGGTGATGAGGCACTCCTTGAGGAGTATGTCCCTGGGCTTGAGCTTCAAACAGCCGTTGCCTTTGGACGCGCCATTGGCACCATCGAGATTCGCCCCAATGACGGCTTTTACGACTATAAGGCTAAGTACGTCGATGGCCACGCAGTCCATGTGATGCCTGCGTCCGTTGGCGAGGCGACTTACGCGGCGTCCTTGGCCATGGCCGAGGCCGCTTACCGCGCCCTTGAGTGTGAGGGGATGGCGCGTATTGATATGCGTTTTAATGATACACCCTCGGGCCCTCAAGGCTTGTTTGTTTTGGAGGTGAATACCCAGCCGGGCATGACGCCTCTGTCCTTGGTACCGGAGATTGCCGCACATTGTGGCATTTCCTTTGAAGAACTTGTCAAATGGATGGTAGAAAATCCAAGATGTCCCGACCGCACACATCAAGCGCAAACCGACGCACAAAACGCACCCAAAGCGCACCTAGCCGCTTAAAAGCGTTTGCAAAGGATCTGCCTTTGCGTCAGGCAGGCTACGCAGCCGCAGCCATTCTCGTTGTGGGAATGGGTGTGGGCGTGTACCAGCTTGGCAGCCATGTCTATCAGTCCCTGTCTGCAGGCGCGTCCGGCGTTCTTCAAAAAGCGGGCTTTAGCCTCACCAATATTGTTGTGGAGGGTCGCTCGCGCACGCGCACCCAGGACATCTCCCAGACCATGGCTGTGAAAAAAGGCATGCCTATTTTTGATGTGGATCCCCATCTCATTCGCGAGAAATTGGAGGCTCTTCCTTGGGTACGCTCTGTGGTTGTAGAGCGGCGCCTGCCAAATACCCTTTATATTCGCCTGATGGAGCGTTCCCCCATTGCCCTGTGGCAGGATCAAAAGACAACCCATTTTCTCGTGGATGAACGCGGCGAAATTATCCATCAGGCAGACACCTCAGACCACCGCTCGTTTCTCATTGTCACAGGAGAGAAGGCACCGGAGGCAACACCCCTCCTTCTCAAAACCTTAGAGAAATATCCCCAGATTGCCCAGCACGTGACGGGCGCAGCCTTTGTGTCATCGCGCGCGTGGGAGCTCCATTTAGGTCCCCGCTTGCGTGTGAAGCTTCCTGCGCGTAACCTGGATCAAGCGATGGTCCGACTCCAAGAGTTTGCCAAAGCCGGTTACTTTGAGAAAGCCGATATTTTGTCCATTGATGTGCGTTTGCCGGACCGCGCTTTCTTTTACTTAAGCGACGCCGCCACGGCGCGGCGCAAGGGTGGTCCCAAGGCCAAAGTCGGGGCCACTGTCGTCAAAGACACGACCATGCGAGGGAACTGACCTTATGATGAAAAAACTCTGGTTTAAATCCGTTGGAAAATCCCTTGTGAATGCGGGCCCCCTTTTGTGGGCGGGCCTTGATGTGGGCACAAGTAAGGTTGCGTGTTGTATTGCCAGATGGGACGCAACAAGGGGCTTGCGCGTAGTAGGCTTGGGTCAAAACGCTGCACGGGGTTTGCGCGCAGGCTCCATCGTGGACATGGGCGCCCTTGAAGAAGCCATCCGCGGCGCTGTCTCCCGGGCTGAAGACATGGCACGCGAGACCATTTCAGGCGTTTACGTCAGTGTATCCGCCGCCCTCACCCAAAGCCAAACCCGCGCCGTTGACGCCGTCATCACGGGCCATCCTGTGGACGAGACAGATTTGCGCAAAATGCTGATACAGGCGTGCCAGGGCACAAGCCGCCCCTCCCACGACGTGCTCCATGTCCTGCCCACACGCTATCAAATTGACGGCAATTCAGGCATCAAAGACCCACGGGGCATGTTCGGGGATACCCTCCAAGGGCGCATCCATGTGGTCAGCGCACAACACAGCCCCCTGCGCAATATGACCGCCTGCATTGAACGCTGCCACCTTGAGGTGAAGGGCTTTGCCCTGGGCTCTTATGCTGCGGGTCTTGCGACCCTTGTGGAGGACGAAAAAGAACTGGGTGTGACCCTGGTTGACATGGGTGCCGGCAGCACAACGGCCGTTACCTTTTTAGAAGGCACCTTCTGCCAGGTGGTCAGCGTCCCCATGGGCGGCGCCCATGTGACAAGCGACATCGCCAAGGGCCTGTCCACGCCGCTGGTGCAAGCGGAGCGCATCAAAACCCTTTTTGGCAGCGCCATGTCATCGTCGGGACACGACCTTATTACCGTTCCCCAAATTGGTGAAGAAGAAGGCGCCAAGGGCCTTCAAGTCACCCGCGCCGAAATCACCCGCATCATTCGCCCGCGCATGGAAGAAACCTACGAGCTTTTGCGCGATGGGTTACGCGCAGCTGCGGGCGGCGCCCACGCGGGACATCGCCTTGTGCTCACTGGTGGCGCCAGTGGTCTAGCTGGTGTGCGCGAGCTTTGTGAGCTGATCCTTGCGCGCCCCACCCGTCTGGGGCGCCCCATGACGCTGGTGGGCCATGAGGAGCGGGTGCGTCAAAGTGCATTCTCTACTTGCGCCGGCCTCATCCTCCACGCCCACGCAGCCGAGGGTCACGCAGCCGCCATCCCTACCCCCGCCAACACACAAAAAAATGTGACTGGATTTGACAAAGTGCGTACGTGGTTTAGGGAAAATGTGTAATGCGCTCAAAAATAAGAGAATATTGTCTTAATATTCAGTAGTGTTTATATTAAAAATGCCTTAAAATGTGGGCATAGTCCGTCGGTGTGGTTTCCAGCAAAAAGGTAGGGTCAAAGAGGATGTCAGTGTCTGAACTCAAGAAAAACGCAACAATTATGGCACAAAAAGGTGATACGGATGCGCCTCAGGGCCCTAAGCTTCCACCCCAGCCGACCTCTCTTTACGGGCATCCAACCATTTCGCCAGCAGGGCCTGCCCCCCAAGCTCCCGCGCCGGTCGCCCAGGTGCCCCCTGCCCCAACAGTTGCCCCAGCGCCAACACCGCTCCCTCCCCTTGATTTAGAGCTCAAGCCCCGCATTACCGTTGTGGGCGTAGGAGGGGCTGGTAACAACGCCGTCAACAACATGATTCGCTCGAAATTACAGGGTGTCCAGTTTATTTCTTGCAATACCGACGCCCAGGCCCTTGCCCACTCTTTGTCTGAAAAGCGTATTCAACTAGGAACCCTTGTGACCCAGGGGCTTGGTGCCGGATCACGCCCAGAGGTTGGGCGCGCCGCCGCGGAAGAATCCCTGGAGACACTGATGGACGCCATTTCCGGCAGCAACATGGTCTTTATCACCGCCGGTATGGGTGGTGGCACAGGAACGGGTGCGGCCCCCGTTGTGGCCCAGGCTGCACGCTCCCTTGGTATCCTCACCGTCGCGGTGGCCACAAAGCCTTTCCATTTTGAAGGCAATCACCGCATGCGCACGGCTGAGCGCGGCATTGAGGAGCTGGCCCAACACGTGGACACCCTCATCATTATTCCGAACCAGAACCTGTTCCGGGTCGCCAACGAGAAAACCACCTTTGCCGATGCCTTTAAAATGGCGGACGATGTGCTCCACTCAGGTGTGCGCGGCGTCACTGACCTTATGATGATGCCTGGTCTGATCAACCTCGACTTTGCTGACATTCGCTCTGTGATGAGCGAGATGGGCAAAGCCATGATGGGTACAGGTGAGGCCAATGGCGATGGCCGTGCCATTGCGGCCGCTGAAGCCGCCATCTCCAACCCGCTCCTGGATGACGTTTCCATGCGCGGCGCCCAGGGCGTTCTTATCAACATTACGGGTGGTATGGACATGACCTTGTTTGAGGTAGATGAAGCCGCCAACCGTATCCGCGACGAAGTGGATCCTGATGCCAACATCATCTTCGGCTCGACCTTTGATGAGAAGCTTAATGGCATCATGCGGGTGTCCGTTGTGGCCACGGGTATTGAGGCCGATGAGGCACGCAAGCGCTGTGTCTTCACCGCAAAGCAGGCGGAGGCGGAAGTCGCTGCGCCCGTTCAAGAAGAGTCCGCCCCCATGGAGGAGGAAGAGCTCGCCCGCGAAGTAGTTGAGGAGACCTATGGTGAAAGCGACGAAAACCTGACGGAAGACGCTTTTGAGCGCGCAAGGCAAGAGTTTGCCCACTACTTCCAAGAGAATGCGCACATGGGTCAAGCGCCCGCACCTGTGCCTGAAAAGAAGCAAGGCTTCTTCAGTCGTCTTGCAGCCAGCATGAAGGGTGATACATCATCCCGTGATACACGCGCACCGGCCCGTTTTCAAGAAATGGAACCGCCACAACGTCCAACTTCTGCTAAGAAAGAAGCGCACATCCAAGAAAGCGCCCCTGACGCTGCGGACATCCCAAGCTTTATGCGCCGCAAGCCCCGCAATTAGGAACATCTGACCCTAACAATAAAAGGGGCTCCTGACAGAAAATTGTCAGGAGCCTCTTTTATTAAGTGAGCCCCCCTATTCTTGGGAAAGCTTAAGACCACACGCCTCAAAATAAGCATGTAAACCTGCAACGGTTTGGAAACCAAAGGTGTTGCATCCGCCATGGGGACGACACAACTCGTGTTTGATGGCTTTGCCTTCTGGGGCGTAATACACCAGTGTGACGTGGGAAGATCCGCCGCTTTTTTCTTTCACAACGCCGCCAAGCCCCTTGAAGAGCTGCTCAACTCCCGTATAGGTCAATCCAGCCTTTGTGTCCCAAAAATGGGTCAGCTGTTTACGCAATCCTGCCCTATGCTCAGGCCCCTCCTCTTTCACAGGTGCCTGTTGAAGCAAACCGTTCTCAGCCTGTGCTTGCTTGGCTTTTTGCGCGCGTTTCTTCTGGGCTTTTTTCTTCTGGCTTTTGGAAAGGTCTGCGACACCTTTGGTCTTTTCCTTCTCGGGTGCTTCTTGACGCTCATGAGTGCCCCTTTGATCACACATGATTTGGAGATCGGGCGTGTGCATCGCGTCCTTGCTTAACACCAATGATTGCAAGCGCTGGGCGTTTCTTGCCCACTCAGCAGCTTGACGTTGTTTTTCAAGCTTTTCCTTCTCGCGTTCATCAAGCTCTTTTTTCTTTCGCGCCACATCTTCTTTAATTAGAGCAAGGCTGGCTGTGCTTGGACGCGCAAAAGAGGCGTGCAAAGCAGTTGAGGTGACTTTAGCGGGAGCAGGTTTAACCTTCGCGCCTTCGTCATTTTTTCTCGATTGCTTTTGGCGCAGCCTGTCCCGCATGGCATCTTCTCTGCTGGAATTAACGGAAACCGACCCGTAAGACAATATCTTCTTATTCTTTCTAAGCAGGGCAGAAAAAGGGATCCCTCTCTCCTGATTAAGACAAGTGTGTGGATCAGGAATGTCCTTGAGTTGACGAGAAACATACCTACCCAAAACAGACCCTACGCCAACAAACTCAAGACATGCTTGCGCTTGTGTCGGGGCTGTCTTTTTGAGCACATCATAGGCCTCTTTGATGAGTGAACAAATAAGAGCATGCTTATCGATTGCTGATTGCACGCCAATAAGGTCAAAGAGATGCAAATCTTCCCTCGCAATAGGCAATGAACTGGGGATACCTTTGTCACTAGGATCAAAATTGTCCTGGTGGTAGTACGCCGTCCAATAATCAAGATCACGTGCCCTTATATTGACGGCGTCTTTGAAAAGATTCTGCAAATCGTCGGGAGAAGCAGCCTTAACAACGCGTTCACTTAGCCCCTGAATCGTTTGTGCGATTCCTCGAGAACCATGCCGGATCTCCAATACCCACCCTTTGTAACCATCTCGAGACGCCTTGGAGTTAACAACGTCCCGATTCACCATTTTATAAAACGCATCGGACGGCTCAAACGCTACCTTTTCACCTTCGAGATACCGATCAATTTTTGTAAGATAGGCATCGAACTCAGAGTCTCTATTAAGGTGAGCGATGAAATTTCTAGCGCTCTTCGCCAAAAAATACTTGTTTCTATCCTGCTCACAGTGAACCAAATAGCCTTCCTCACTTGAAAAAACAGTATTAGATAAGGCAAAACTAAACAAAACAAATAAAAAAACGCGCTTCACGATAAATACTCATACAAAAGTTTATTACATTCATACTGTCAAAAAAAACTTATTTCAAGTTTTTTTTGACAACTTTTAATTCACACAATTTAACTGGAGATCAACATCCCCCTAAACTACTTAGGGTCAAGTTTAAGACCACACGCCTCAAAATAGGCGTGGAGACTAGCAACGGTTTGGAAACCGAAGGTGTTACACCCTCCGTGGGGGCGCCAAAGCTCATGTTTGAGTGCCTTGGGCCCCTGGCCGTAGTACGCCAAAGTCACGTGGGATGAACCGCCGCTTTTTTCTTTGACAATGCCGCCAAATCCCTGAAAGAGGTGTACAACTCCTGTAAAGGTAAGACCGGCTTTCGTCTCCCAAAAATGGGTGAGCTGCTTGCGAAGTGCGCTCGCCTGGTGCTGGGCATCCACTTTTGGATGTGCCGCGTCTTGAGGCAAGATGGCATCTGCCCGTGTCTGTTTTGATTTTGCAGCGGGCTTTTTCTTGGCTTTTTTCTTTTGGCTACGCGAAACATCCGCAATACCCTTTGTTTTTTCTTTCCCAGGGAGTTCTTGGATCTTAGCAGCGCGCATTTGATCGGACATGATCTGGATATCCGGCTCGTGCGCCGCGTCTTGACGCAGCACAAGTGAGCGCAGGCGCTGTGTGTTTTGGGCGTATTCAAGGGCCTGACGCCGCTTTTCAAGCTTTTCCCTCTCACGCTCTTCAAGTTCTTTTTTCTTGCGGGTCACATCTTCTTTGATGAGCGCAAGGGTGGCCGCACTTGGTCTACTTGACGAGGGATGGTCTTTTTGTGTGGGCTGCACAGAAACTGGCCTCTTTTGTGACGTTTCCCCATTTTTTTTCTGGGCTTGCTTTTTTCGCAGCCTATCTAGGGTGGCATTACCCGTTGAAACAAATGCTTCTTCTAACTCAGGTTCTTTTATAAACGCTCCCAAGATGGTGCGCATGAAAGCGTCTCCCTCCTCATATAGACATGTATCGGGATCAGGCAAAGTCTTGAGAGTACGCTGCAAATATCGGCACAAAACAGACCCTTCTTCGATGGACGCAAGACACATTTGCGCTTTTTTGGGATCGTTTTCCAGAAGCACCTCATAGATCTCTTTGATCAGGTTTGACAAAAGAGCGTGCTTATCAATGGAGAACTGTGCACCTGTCTTACTCACGGGGCCGTATCCAGCCAGAGCGACAGGTAATGTGACAGGTAAACCCGCCTCTTGAGGATTCTGGGCGTCTTGGATATGGCCCTTGATGCGGCCATTAAGATACGTTTGTCTCGCGTTCACCATATCTTTAAAAACCTCGGGCAATTCCTCGGGCGAGGTTGTGGACGCGATGCGACCAATCGTGGCACAAACTGATTGCGTATTAAATCTATTAGTTTCGAGCGCGCCAGTGATCCATTTTTTATACCACGCATGACGGCCACGAACAGATGCGATAACACTTTTGATTTTCCAAAAAAAGTCATCGGAAGGTTCAAATATCTCATTTTCCCCGTCCAAGTAGTTTTTAATTTTCATGAGGTAATCATCAAAATCCATATCTCTTTTGAGAAATGCGACGAAGCTATTGAGGGATTTTGGGAGAAGGGGCTTGAAACCCACACAAGTGACATCCTGATGCGCTTCTTGAAGACTGGACAGCACAGGGCTCGCTGATAGCGTGAATAAAGCTAACACAAAAGTGAATAGCGGCATCTTTTATATCCTTTTCTTATGAATGATTTTGGCCGCTGCTTGGCACCGTGAGACCACATTGTTGAAGGTAGTCTTGCAACCCTGCGGTGGTCTTGAATCCAAAGGCATTTCCGCCGCCATGGGGACGCCAAAGCTCATGCTTCAGGGCTGGCTTTCCCTCAACGTGGTAAACAAGGGTCACGTGGGAGGAGCCGCCACTTTTTTCAATGATTTCGCCGCCAAATCCCTTAAAGAGTATTTCGACATCGTGGTAGGTCTGTCCTGCCTTGGCACCCCAAAAATTCACAAGCCGCTTATAAAGGCTCGCCTTAAGGGGCGCATCTACTGGGGTCTGGCTTGAGCGCTGGGGCGTGCCCAAGGAGCCAGTGTCCGCTTCCTGCTTTTGGAGGGCGCGTTTGGCCTTTGCTCTTTGCTTCTTCTTTTGCTGACGCGTGGCATCCGCAACACCCCTCGTCTTTTCTTTTTCATGGGAGTCAGGAGCAACCCACATGCTGTGGGACAAGGTAAATGGCTCGTCTTGACCTAGATCTGCGACAGGCCCCTTACGGGCAACAGTGCCAAGGATTTGATCCTTTAGATAGGCAGCGTTCCTGGCCTTTTCCTGGGCCTGGGCGGCGAGAGCTTTCTTCTTTTGGGCAATGTCTTCCTTAATGAGGGCAAGGGTGGACGCACCGGGACGACTGCTTGATGACGCGGACGGTGCCTTACTTTCTTGATGTTGGTGCAAAGACCTATCTTCGTGCGCACCTCGCCTTTTTTCCAGTTCTCTTTTCAGCCTCTGCTGGGCTGGGGTGCCTTGAATACGACTCCCCACCGTCTTCATCTCTAGGGGTTGAGACGCCGCAGGTGCCGCAATCTTTGCTGCGCGCTCTTGAAGCCAGTCATGCTTCACGCAACTATCAGGGTCGGGAATGGTTTTTATGGAACCCGTCATGTACTGCACAATCGCCGTGTTTATACCTAAGGCACCAGGTAGGTACTCCATATCTTGAGGATCAATTTTCACAAGCGCCTTATAAGCCTCCTTGACCGCTTCTGACATGAGCGCGTGCTTGTCGATGGCATTTTGCGCGATTCGACGAGAGAGTGCATTATGTTGTTTGAGGGCATCGGGACTTGTCGCCACAACACGGCCAGTATTTTTCTGCGCCTCAGCTCTCTTGACAAAATAGGCAGCCCGGCTCTTTGTAATATAGGCAAAGGTCTCACGCAGACTATTGTGTGTTGTTGTTTTGCGTATACGCACTAAGGACTCAGTAGTAAAGCGCATGTTGGACTTAACAGCCTCAAGGGAATCCTGCAGCCAAGACAGTGTATGGATCTTCTCGTCATCGTCGCTTCCTATGCGATCACGAAGGATTTGAAAGATGGGGTCATCCTGGTCGAGACTTATATTCTCTCCTTTAAAATAGCTTTGAATACCAAGAAGGTAGTGATGATAGTCGACTTCTCGCTTGAGAAATGCCCAGTGACTTGCATGGGCTTTGGGTAAGAGAGTTTGCGTGTTGGTTATGCCAAGCTCTTCCAGCGGAATATCTTCGCTAGACAAAACGCTTCCCGATAAAATCAAGGAGAGCGACAAAACAAAAAATGAAATACGCACTTGCACGCCCAATAATTAAACGCTCTTTTATGTGCCATTGTTGTTTTTTTGTCAATATATTTTTTTAAGACAAAGAATACAAAAGAGATTAAAGAGTCAACCCCTCCTTTATCCTTTTGAACTTAGATACACTTTAATGAAGCGTTAGGCCGCACTTCTCAAAAAAAGCCTGAAGAGCGGCCGTTGTTCTAAAGCCAAAGGTGTCATCCCCGCCGTGGGGACGCCACAGCTCATGCTTTAGCTTGTGACCGCCCGCCCCATAGTAAGTCAGGGTTACGTGGGACGAGCCACCTTTTTTCTCCGTAACGCGCCCACCAAAGCCACGGAACAAGAGCGCAACGTCATGGTATGTCTGACCCGCCTTTGATTCCCAAAAAACCACAAGACGTTTATAGAGATTTGCCGCAAGCTGCGTCTCCTCCTCACGAGGCTCTTCTTTCTCTCCAGATGAGGCGCGCGCTTTGTGTTTGTTTTTAACAGATGCCCTAGGGCCTGCCTTGCGCTGACGTTTGTTGACGTCCTCAACACCCTTGGTTTTTTCCTTCACACGCTTCTTGGAAAGGGTGGTACTTTCTAAAGCGCTTGAGGGTGCTGGCAAAGTCGTTTCGCTATCAGAGCTAAGGGCCTCCAAGCGCGCTTGACGGACAAGCTCTTTCATGTGCTGGGCGTGGGCTGCCTGGGCGAGCGTACGGGCATGCTTTTCCGCTTGTCTTTGCGCAAGCGCCTCTCTTTCCCTGGCAGCTGCTTCCTTGATGAGCGCGATTTCATTTTTACTTGGTCGCCGTCCCTTTCCTTTACTCTCTTGCGAGGAGGCTTTTGCTGAGAGATTTGGCGTACTCTTTACCAGACCTTGCTTTTGGGCAAGTTTTCTTCTCAGGCGATCCTTCGTTGCGTTTCCTGTGAGCACTGGCAACCGCACTTGAACCTCATCCGTCAGATCAATGACCTGCACATGGGGCGTCGCACAGGGACGTGAGCCGTCGTAGGAACTGCAGCTGTCTGGATCAAGGATGTCTTTGACTTCGCGCTTGAGGTACTTCGCAAGAATGGTACCTGGGTCTATGGAGTCCAAACATACACGCGCACGGTCTTGATCCTGCTTTAAAAGGACCTTGTAGGCTTCTTTAATGACTTCACACATGAGCGCGTGCCGATCAATAGAAAGCTGCACACTTTGTTTACTCAGTGCGTTGAGGGAGGCAAAGTCCTCAGGCTTTGTACTGGGCACACATCCACCCATCAGCCGCATTTGAAAGCGTGAAAGAAAATAACCATTGCGTATGGAAACAAAGTGATTGAACATCTGTTCGACGTCCTCGACTGTGGTTGCCTTCTCAAGACGTTCAAGGTTGGTTTTGACCCCATCTATATTTATTTTTAACGCGGCAAGGGTCTGCTTGGCCCACGAATCAATTTTCTCGCGTCCGCCTGGACGTTTTAACTCAGAGCAAATCACATGAAAATTCGCGTCATCTGGGTCAAATGTGACAGTCTCTCCATTGAGATACTCTTGTATCTTCAAAATATATTCCCCTTGATCAGCATCCCTTTTGAGAAAAGCCCTATGGCTTTCCTGAGATTTTCGCAAAAGCGTCCCATGATCTGCTTCATGGACCTCTTGCAGGGACGCGGGGGATAGCTGTGAAAAAGTTATTGCAAAAGCAAGTGTGGAGAAAATGTATCTCATGTGTGCGCTCTAAGATTTTGTCAATTTTTTATGTCATCTTTTCTTTGCGCTTTCAACAGGATTCTCATTTAGCATTCTGGGGGCACTTTTGATGAGACAACAAGACTTAAGAACGCCATGTATCGAGGCAATACGTGGCAACCCACGCATGGGGGCGGGCGGCATCGGTGCCCCACGTATCAACCTGTTTCAAGTAAGAAAAAGGGGCAAACACCCCCTTTTTCCACCAGGATCATGTGGCGCGCCTTAGTGAAGCGTCAAGCCGCACTTCTCAAAAAACGCCTGAAGGGCGGCCGTTGTTCGAAACCCAAAGGTGTTGTCTCCCCCATGGGGACGCCACAGCTCGTGCTTTAGCTTGTGACCACCCGCTCCATAGTAAGTCAGGGTCACATGGGAAGAGCCCCCCTTTTTCTCCGTGACGCGACCACCAAGCCCTCGAAACAACAGCGCAATATCTTGATATGTCTGCCCCGCCTTTGATTCCCAAAAGGCTACAAGACGTTTATAGAGATTTGCCGCAAGCTGTGTCTCCTCTTCACGAGGATCTTCTTTCTCGCCGGATGAGCCGCGCACCTCGGATTTACTTTTGGCCAGCGCCCTAGGGTCGCCCTTGCGTTGACGTTTGTTTACGTCCTCAACACCCCTGGTTTTTTCCTTCACACGCTTCTTGGAAGGGGCCGTGCTTTCTAAAGCGCTTGAGGATGCAGGCAGAGTCGTCTCGCTGTCAGAGCGAAGGGCATCTAAGCGCGCCTGACGGACCAGCTCTTTCATGTGCTGAGCATGGGTAGCCTGGGCTTCTATGCGGCGGCGCTTTTCGGCTTCTTCGCGCTCAAGCCTAGCTCTTTCAAGTGCAGCAGCTTTTTTGATCAGCGCGATCTCTTTCTTGCTTGGGCGCCGTCCCTTTCTTTTACTCTCTTGCGAGGAGATTTTTTCTGGGAGATTTGGTGTACTCTTTGCCACACCTTGCTTTTGGGCAAGCTTTCTTCTCAAGCGGTCCTTCGTTGCACTTCCGATGGAGATGTAACATTGCACGCCCGCCTCTTTCTCCCCTTGGTCAGCGGCATTGATCATAGACTTTACGCGCATATCTAGACCGTCGTGGCCATCACAGCTCTTTGGATCAAGGATCTGTGTGATTTCACCCGCAAGATACTTTGCAAGGAATGTCCCGGGCGCAACACGATCAAAGCACGCACGGGCGCGGTCTTGATCCAGAGCTAAAAGAACCTTGTAGGCCTCTTTAGCAATTTCACACATGAGCGCGTGACGATCGACAGAAAGCTGGCAAATTAACCTGATGAGCGGGCCGTGGGATGAGATGTCCTCAGGCGTGGTCCCGGGCAGAGCAATGCCCTGGGACATCTGTTGCACGCGTGAAGTGAAATATTCATTACGCATACCCACAAAACGATCAAAGACTTTTTCAACGTGCTCGGCAGTTGTGGCCCTCGTCAGGACTTGTAGGCTCACCACACCCGCGTCAATATTGCTTTTTAGCACTTGAGTGAACTTGTCCGCCCATTCCTGAAGTCCCTCTCGTCCACCAGGACACCTCACCGCATGGCAGACTTCCTGAAAGCACGCATCATCTGGATCAAAGGCCACCTCTTCCCCATTCAAAAGTGCTTGTATCTTCAGGGCATAGTCCCAGGTGTCCTCATCTTTTTTCTGGAAAGCCTGGTGACTTGCCAATGATTTTTGCAAAAACGTTGGCGCTTTGTGCACCACACTATTGGACTTAGATACGGGACCTGTGTTGTCATGCTCATCGCAGCTGTCTGGATCAAGGACATGCGCCACTTCACCCACAAGATACTTTGAAAGGAACGTGCCTGGTTTGATGCGCCCAAGGAAGGCTTGGGCGCGGCCTTCATTCAACTGCGCGAGGACCCTATAGGCCTCTTTCATTTGTTCACATTTGAAAGCGTGCCTATCGACGCAAATTTGGACCGTCAGCTTGTCAAGGGGGTGCAAAGACGGGAAGTCCTCAGGCCTTGTGCTTGAGACGTTGGCACCTGTCGACATACATTTGTGGCGTGTAAAGAAATAGTTATCGCGCATGGCCATTAAATCACTCAGCACAGCTTCAACGTCATCTTGTGTCCTGCATCTCATAAGACGCCCAAGGTTCAACGCCCCCATTTCCACATGCCCCTGCGCCTCCCTGAGGCCCCTTTGAGTCCAGGCCAGGACCTTTTCTTTCTCATCCGGACGCGAAAGATAATGAGTGATCGTCTGGTAATAGATGTCATCGGGGTCAAAAGCCACCTCCTCCCCGTTTAACAAAGCGTGTATCTTCAAGAGATAGTCCCTGTGCTTCTCTTCCACTTTTTGGAAGGCGTAGTGGCGCGCCAAGGGCGTGGGCAAAAGTGTTGAGGCTTGGTGCACTTGGGTATCGGACCAAGCGCACGGGCGTACACCATCGTGTGCTCTGCAGCTGTCCTGGTCCAGGACGTCTGTGATTTCTTCCGCCAGATACTTTGAAAGAAATGTGCCAGGCTCTATGCTCTCAAAGCAGGACCGTGCACGTTTTTGATCCAGTTTTAAAAGGACTTTATAAGTCTTTTTTACCCCGTCACACATCAGCGCGTGCCGGCGGACAGAATGTTGGAGACTTAGTTTAGTGAGAGGATCATAAGATGATAAGCGATCTGGCACTGTGCTGGGCAAAAAAGTGCCTAGCATGATATGCTGACAGCGTGAGAACATATAGCTATTGCGCAGATCCACAAAAGTATTGAACATCATTTCAACGTCCTCCACAGTCGTGACCTTCATAAGGTTATTAATCCGAAATTCGCCCACTTCAATATTTTTTTGTACACCATGAAGGGTCTGTTGCGCCCATGCTTGGAGATTTGCTCGTTCACTCGGATTGCCTCGGGCAGCACTCATGACCTGGAAGCACTCATCCCCAGGCTCAAAGGGAACATCTTCGCCGTTCAAAAAGGCCTGAACCTTTATAATGTGGTCCCTGCGTAACACCTCAGCTTTCTGGAATTCAACATGCTTCTTAAGTACCTTTGGGAGAAGTATTGTGGTTTGACAGTCAGCCTCCTTCCCCTCTTGGGACGATGAATACATGAGTTGTGAGCAAAAAAGTGCTGGAATAAGGGTGTGATAGAGTTTCATCGCAATAGGTGCCTTAAGTTTTTGACAGTTACTTTTGTCAAAATTTTTAACCCATTTCAACTAAATTATAATTTTCACTTATCTTCTATCCAGAATGGGCATTAACATTTTATGATCATCATGATTCGAGTCAATATGTGGCCACCCACGCATGGGGACACCACACGTCGGACCTACCCGGACCAGATTGTTTCAAGCAAGAAAAAAGGGGCCAAATGCCCCCTTTTTTCACGAGGATCATGTGGTCCGCCTTAGTGAAGCGTCAAACCGCACTTCTCAAAAAACGCCTGAAGGGCGGCCGTTGTTCGAAACCCAAATGTGTTGTCCCCGCCGTGGGGACGCCACAGCTCATGCTTTAGCTTGTGACCGCCCGCCCCATAGTAAGTCAGGGTTACGTGGGACGAGCCACCTTTTTTCTCCGTAACGCGCCCACCAAAACCACGGAACAACTGCGTAACATCATGATATGTCTGACCCGCCTTTGATTCCCAAAAGGCCCCAAGACGTTTATAGAGATTTGCCGCAAGCTGTGTCTCCTCTTCACGAGGCTCTTCTTTTTCTCCAGATGAGGGGCGCGTTCTGGTTTTACTTTTAGCCAGCGCCCTAGGCTCGTCCTTGCGCTGACGTTTGCTTACGTCCTCAACACCCTTGGTTTTTTCCTTCACTCGTTTCTTGGAAGGGGAGGTGATTTCTAAAGCGCTGGAGGGTGCAGACAAAGTCGTCTCGCTGTCAGAGCGAAGGGCCTCCAAGCGTGCTTGGCGAACAAGCTCTTTCATGTGCCGGGCGTGGACTGCCTGGGCCTCTATGCGGCTGCGCTTCTCGGCTTCTTTGCGCTCTAGCTTAGCTCTTTCAAGGGCAGCAGCTTCTTTGATCAGCGCGATCTCTTTCTGGCCAGGCCCCCGTCCCTTACCTAGAGTGTCTTGGGAAGGGACCTTTGCTGGGAGATTTGACGCGCTTTTTACCACACCTTGCTTTTGGGCAAGTTTTCTTCTCAGGCGGTCTTTCGTCACTTTTTGCGCCTGAAGAGGCGTTGTCATTTCTCCCCTTGGGCGTCCATTTTGACTGTAAAGCGCTCCACCATCGTGGAGACTACTGCTGTCAGGATCCATGACATAGGTGATTTCTCCCCTGAGGTACTTTGAAAGAAACTTATCTGGATCGAGGTTCAACAGGAACGCATTTGCGCGCCCTTGATCCACTTTCAAGATGACCTTATAGCCCTCTTTTAGAACCTCGCACAGTGATGCATGACGGTCGATGGCACTCTGGGCGCTGAGCTGGCTCCTTGGATTGAGGGTCTCGAAGTCCTGTGGCAAGGTACTCGGGATTGTAATACCCAAGGCCCTCATTTCACGGCGTGATGTAAAGTAGTTTTTTGTCCCTTTTAAAAAGCACTCAAAAATGCGTTCAACATGATCAACACATCTCGTTATTTCAAGTATTTTGATATTCTTTTGAGCTGCAACAATATTTATGTTCATCACTGCTATGGTCTGACTACACCACGTCTCAGTCTCCTTGCGGCCGCCGGGTTGTGCCAATCTCGTGCGCACGCTTTGAAAAACGTTATCATCGGGCGCAAATGTGACTTCCTGACCGGCAAGATAACCTTGTATTTTCAGCATGTAATCCCTGAACTCTACGTCTCTTTCACACATTGCTTGTTGGCTTTGGAGTGACTTTGGTAATAATGTGACTGCCTCCAGACCCAGCTCCTGAGGGCTCTGGGACGATGCAAAGATGACCTGGCAACTTAATATGGTAAGAAAGAGAAGGTGTCCCATGGGTTTCATAGGTGAAGGTCCTTTAATTTTGACAGTTACCTATGACATCCTTCCTTTCTTTTATCAACACGTTTTATGGCTAAGAAATTAGTGAACTCTTTGAGGAAATTGATAAATCACCCGCTTTTTTTGAGGGGACGCACCCACCTGTGTCTATTTGATAACATTGTACCCTTTGGAGGTAGAAAGACCGAGGAAAGACAGCGCAAGTATTGAGAAAATCTATCCCATAAAAAAGGGGCCAAAAGGCCCCTTTTTTATTCATAAAGTAAGAAACTTACTTTGCAGCTTCGTGGGCAGCAGGAGCAGCCTCATGTGCCGCTGGAGCAGCTTCTGCAGGTGCAGCTTCGTGGGCAGCAGCAGGAGCAGCCTCATGTGCCGCTGGAGCAGCATCATGGGCAGCTGGTGCAGCTGGTGCAGCTTCAGCGCTTTGTGCAGCAGGCGCTGCCTCATGGCCAGCTTCAGCTGCTGGTGCAGCCTCGTGTCCTGCTTCTGCAGGTGCCGCAGCTTCTGGTGCAGGCGCAGCAGCTTCTTCTTGCTTCTTCTCGCCACAACCAAACAGAACGATGGCAGCAAGGGCACAACCCATTCCAATAAGAGACTTGTTAATCATGTTCTTCTCCTTAAATACAAACACAGTATGGACACAATGAACCAACTACAGGACAAGGCTATCACGGGCCCCAGTCTGTGGCAAGTCCGTCTTTTTAATACGCTATTTTCACAGGCACTGTGTGTTTTTTACACATCGCCCTTTGTCAAAAAAAAAGGTGGCCAAAGCCACCCTTTTTTCTTGGTCGAACAAATCCTACCAAACGCGGTACTTCACGTTCAACAAGAACGCGTTTGTACGTGGCTTAAGTCTGAAGTCAATAAGCCTTCCTCCACCGATATCATTAAATGAAGACGTGAAGTTTGAGTATTCAGTGTGCACATAGCGACCACCAACTGTCATGCGCTCAGTAACAGGGAGGTCAATACCTGCACCAAATTCAACGCCTGTGAGACGCTTCGTTTTCTTAATATCGCGGCCAGCAAGTGCAATTGCAGCAGACGCGTTTTGTGCGCCTAGGCGTGTTTCAAACTTTGTTGACACAACACCAACCAAAACATAGGGAAGGGCCTTGTCCACTAATCCACCAAGTTTCAGCGCTGCACCAAAGCTCTCCTTTGCCTTTACCTCTTGGTTTAAAGTCAAAGGAGTTTGAATGTTAAGGGAACTTTGCCCCTTCACGCTTTGAAGGTCACCCTTGATCTCAAGGCCTGCGAAGAGCTTATTGGAAAACACATGGCCATAGGAAAGGTCCAGACCAATGAGACCACCGCGCCCAGACACATCACTACTACCGAAGTTAACCACATTTCTTTGGCCAGGAAGTCCCACATTAGAAAGACGATTCTCGGCCGTTACATAACCACCGTGAAGACCTACGGCAAAGCCACCATGGGCTTTAGGATGGCAGTCAACCGCAAAGGCAGATACTGCCAACATAGGAACAGACAAAGCTGTCGCCAAAAGAACTTTTTTCATTATTTTTTCTCCATAAAAGTCTCTACATGGGTGATGGGGAGAAAACACTCTCCCCATCACACGCAATTAGCCAAGAAGCGATGTGACAGCGATCGTTAGTGTGCCACCTCCAGCAACTGCTGCCTTTGTGGCTGCGCCATTAGGGATCACAAGGTTATCACCACCGTCGGGAACAAGGAGTGCAACCTGGGCCTTAAAGTGCGTCAGGATGGAATCTGCTTTCCCAAAGAGATCCGGTGCCCCACCGTAACCCACACCCAACTTGCCTTCAACAAGAATAATCTCTTGTTCAATATCGATAGCGCTTCCTGCGTGGAGGGCATTACGGTTGTTTGTAAGACTGGTGACAAGGTCAACGGCGCCACCATCGGAGAGAGCCTTGGCTGCGTTGATGCGTGCCTCGGTGGTTCCTGCACCACCCAAGCTTGCATCGAGAGCCGCAATGCGTGCCGTGGTGGTTCCTGCACTACCCAAGCTTGCATTGATAGCCGCAATGCGGTCTGAAGTGGTTCCTGCACCACCCAAAAGGGCATCAAGGGCAGAGGTATCAGCGCTTGTGCTGCCACCTGAGCCGCCAACTGACGCGCTTGTTGGCGTGATAACAAGCGGTGCATCATTAGCTATATCAGCCCAAAGAGACGATAGGGTTGCGCTTGCTTGGCCTGCAAAAGATGTGAGTGCAACAGCAAAGGCTGTGCCGAGAAGAATTTTTTTCATCTAAGTCCTCCTAGATGGGTTAGAAACAAGATCTTGCGATCACCAACACCTTTGCATCTACAATGCGGTTCATGCAAGGTCAAAAAATGTGATTCCTTGGACTTTTGACAATGGTGTGACACGCGCGCAACAGTTGCATTTTTTCAATACACAGAGTTGCGATAACAGCGTGGGGGCTTCATTTTCTTCTTGCGTCAAAACGTAATGCAACATACATTGCGCCTTACTTGGGGCCGTAGCTCAGCTGGGAGAGCGCTACAATGGCATTGTAGAGGTCAGGGGTTCGATCCCCCTCGGCTCCACCAAAGACCTTATGACCACACGCTTTCACGATTTGTACAAAAGGGCAAAATGAGATATTATCTCATTGAGATCCTTTGGAGCGACCTGTGAACATGACGACGTGGAGAGAAAGTTTTGCCGCTTATACCCAACCAAGGGTTTTGGGTATTCTCTTTTTGGGTTTCTCCAGTGGTCTGCCTTTTCTTTTGACTCTGGCCACGCTTCACGTATGGCTTTTAGAAGTTGGCTTAAGCAAAACAACCATGGGCCTCTTTGCCTTTGCGACCCTCCCGTATTGCCTGAAATTTCTGTGGGCGCCCCTTGTGGATCACATGCGCTTGCCGTTCTTTTGCGAGGTTTTTGGACAACGCAAAGGGTGGATGCTGGCAAGCCAGCTCACACTTATGGCGTGCCTGCTCTTTTTAGGAGCCACAAATCCTGCCTCCTCACCTCTTCTTACTGCCGTGGCCGCTTTTTTGGTGGCAAGCGCCTCCGCGACCCAGGATATTGTTGTGGAGGCGTACCGCATCGAATCCCTTAAAACCCGTGACTGGGGCCCCGGGGCGGGGGCGTCCAGTTTTGGATACCGTATGGGCATGTGGGTCTCAGGCGCGGGATCCTTGTACTTGGCCGCGTCTTTTTCATGGTTTTGTGTCTATGCCTTTATGGCGGCCTGTGTCTTTGTGGGCCTCATTACAACCTTACTGAGTCAAGAGCCCACATCAGTGCCATCAGCCCATCGCAGCACGCCTCTTGTAAGCAGACAACACTTTTATGTGCGTGCCACAAACGCCTTGAAGGGCCTCTTGCGACAAGAGCACCTGGCGACCACCCTTGGCTTTATCTTTCTCTATAAAGTCGGCGACACGGTCCTCAATACCATGACCATGCCCTTTCTGCTGGAAATTGGGTTTTCAAAGGTGGAAATTGCCCACGTCGCCAAGTCCTTTGGCATAGGTGCCGCCGTTTTAGGAGCCTTTATGGGTGGCGTCCTCTTAGCCCGCGTGTCCTTGTCGAAGATTCTTGTCCTGTGCGCGTCCCTTCAGGTGCTGGCAAGCCTTATGTTCATGGCCCAGGCACACATGGGCGCCAATATGCCTTTTTTGTTCCTGAGCATGGGCATTGAGCATGTCACATGTGGTATGGGCACGACTGCGTATCTTGTGTTTCTTTCTGCGCGGTGCCAACGCCCCTTTACCGCAACCCACTTTGCCCTTTTATGTTCTTTTGGTTCCCTATGCCGCGTGTGCCTGTCCAGTATCGGCGGTTTTGTGGCCGACCAGGTCACATGGGATACCTTCTACCTGATCACAGCCATTGCGTGCCTGCCTTGTGTGCTCCTCCTGGCCCACAAACCCGCCTCTTTCCCCACCCATACCCAAGCTTTGGGGCACGCCTAAATGCACCACAGTGACTTGCAGGCCCACGACATCTTCCACAATCTTTTGGAGTCGCGCGCGACACCCGTTGCACACATTGTTTTGAACCGCCCAGAAAGCCTCAACGCCCTGTCCCGGGAGATGATGGACCGCTTGGCGGACATCATGCTGGAGTACGCCCAGAATCCTAAGGTCACGGCCGTCCTTATCTCTGGGCGAGGCACCCGCGCTTTTTGCGCAGGTGGGGATCTGCGCGCAGTCTTTGTTGCCAGAGCAAAGGGGGACTTCCCCTTTTTATCCACCCTGTTTGCCCGCGAATACACCTACAACCTACGCCTGCACACTTTGCAAAAACCCCACATTGCCCTTATCCATGGCATTGTCATGGGCGGAGGCGTTGGGGCGAGCGTTCACGGATCTCATCGTGTCCTGTGCGAAACAACGACCTTGGCCATGCCAGAAACAGGTATTGGGTACTTTCCCGATGTGGGTGTGAGCAACATCTTTCACAAAGCCCCAGGCAAGATTGGCCTTTATCTGGCACTCACCGGTGCGCGCATTAGTGCAGCTGATGCGCTCTATGCCGGCTTTGGCACCCACTTCGTGCCTCAGTCCTGTTTCGCAGAACTTGAAAGGGCTCTTCTCAAGGCCGCACCCTCGACCCTTGAGCAAACAGACGCTGTGCTCAAACCCTTTTGTGAGGCGTCGCCTGCCTCACAGCTTGAAGAGCACCAGGACCTGATCGATGACGCCTTTACGGGTACCAGCGTCCACGAGATTTTAGAGAACTTGCGCGCGAACCCCCACCCCTTTTGCCAAGAAACCTACGCGTTGCTCATGACGCGCTCGCCCATAAGTCTGCTTGTGACCCATGAGTACGTGCGGCGCGTGGAGAGCATGTCCTTTGAAGAGACCATGCGCCTTGAGTATCTGATGAGCCAGCATTTTGTAAGAGGCGCTGACTTTATCGAGGGCATTCGCGCCGCGGTCATTGATAAGGATAGAAGCCCTCAGTGGCAGCACGCGGCCATACAGGATGTCACAGAAAAAGAGGTGCTTGCCTATTTTGACGCAACACCTTTTGAGACAAATCTGCCCTTTCCTTCCTAAGCACAAATATCACATCTCAGGCCAGACCATCACCGTCCCGCCGTATGTTGTTGACATTTGCTTTAAATTTCTCAAAAATTTTAAACATATGCAAAAGGGAGGTATAATTCTATGAAATGTCACAACAAGATAGCACTTACGGCGGCGCTCTTTTCTCTTGGCTTTTTTGCCAGTGGATGTGAGCACTCCGACGATACCAGCAGCACACATGCAGCCAAGGATCCAGGGCGCAAGGCTGCGGCTGAGATTCTTGCCCAAAAGGGTGACCAAAACCCCCAAGCGAAAAAGGGTGTTGAGTTCATGTTGGCTGGCGACTTCCGCCAAGCCAACCAAGCCTTTAACTCTGCCCTTTTGAATGATCAGACCAACCCATGGCTTCACTATTTGAATGGTCTGTGTTACCAACTGACCGCCCAAAAGGGAGACGCAGCACAGTACGATCTGGCGCAGGTTGGATTTGAGCAGGCCCTCAAATATGATCCCACCAATGTGCAAGCCTCACTCCAGTTGGCGCGTCTGTTTGCAGACAAAAAGGACTTTCACCGGGCGCAAGAAGAGTACGCCAACGTCCTTATCCTTGATCCATCCCACAAAGAGGCCGCCTATGAGCTTGCCCGTGCAGCTTACAATAGCGGTGACGTGAGAGTAGCCCATGCGACCATTTTACGCGCGGCGCAACTCATGCCAAATCGCCCAGAAGTTCTGCAAGCCAAAGCTATGATTTTGGCCGCCGCAGGCAAGGCTGATGAAGCCATGACAACCCTTGCCAACTATCAAAAAGTAGCCAAGAATCCTGCCCAGGTCGCTCAAACAAAACGCCGCATAAATGACTGGAATAATCTCTATGCCCAGGGGCTCGTCCTTGCACAGGCCGCCGCCCCCGAAACCATCACGGACGAAGTCCCAGCGGAAGAGCCCGCCCCCGGTGACCCCGCCGGTGGTGACGCACAGCAACAGCCTGCTGCGGCGCCTGCGCCAGCGGCCGCCAACACTCCTGGCCAAGGCGAAATGGTCGTCCTTGACGCCGTTGTCCTACGTGTGAGCGAAATCGGCACAACAACCAAAGGGAACAACATCCTCAATAACTTCACACTTGGTATCTCACCAGGAAACTATGGCCGTGGTTGGTCAAAGGCAATGAATAATGGCGCGTCTCCAACCCAAACTATCGCTGGTGCCGCAGCCGGATTCACCGGTGTTGCTGACGGAGGCTCCAACACACGTATTTTCAACCAAGGCATTAGCTTTGGTACCATTAACTACAACCTCAATATCGCCAACGCGGTACGCCAGTATATTGAGATTGTGGGACGCCCATCACTTGTCGCAAGCGTTGGCAAAGCTGCCTCTTTCTTCTCGGGTAAAGAACTCACCCTGGGCCTGACGGGTCAGTACAGCGGCTCCATTCAAAAGATTCCTGTGGGATCAACCCTTAAGGTCACCCCCACGGCCCTCAAAAATGGCATGGTTTCCCTTGACGTCTCCCTTTACGGCAGCATTATCCCTGATCTTGATGTGGCCAACGCGGACCCAACCAATAAGTGGACAAACATTGGTTTGAGTAAGGTCGCAACAACCGTTGAGGTGCCACTGGGACACACAGTCATGCTGGGCGGCATCACAGAACGTATTGATATTCATCAAAAATCTGGATTCCCTATCCTACAAGATTTACCAGGCATTCAGTACTTGTTCTCAGAGGAGACAACGGACAGTGAGCGTAAGTCTGTGATGTATCTCATCACACCACGCTCTTACAATGAGAACAGAGAGAAGTTGCAAAAAATCACTGAATTCTGCAAAGACCGTCAAAACATGAAAGAGCTGGAGAACCGCAACAAAAACTGGTTTGATCCTGATTACAACATGGTTGTGACCATGAAGCATCTGTCCCCGCTTTACAGAGAATTTAGAAGTGGAGATCTTGATCCTGTGTGGTGGAACTTGCCGGAACATCTTGATGAGCAAGTGGACCAGATTGTTTCATTCTTGTATTACTAGTACATACTTCAATATTACTTGGGCGGAGGTGCGCAGCACCTTTGCCCATTTCTTTTTTGACAAAAAAAGCTTGCTTACATTTTATTAACCATTAAAACAGACAATGGCCAAGGCCTTCCTTTGCTAGGTCTTGTGGGTTTAGACCGTTACAGACGCGCACGGGCCATCAAAGCCCAGAGACTTTGGAACGATAAATGTGGATGATTGTGATGCGATTTGTTTTTTTTGTTTTGTTTTTTCTTTATCACTTGCCTGTTTGGTCAACCGCCTCGGATGATGCGCCAACAAGGCCTCTGACAAAAGCGGGCCTGAGCACCTCCGCCCCCCCCTCACTGCGCTTGAGAGTCTCGCCCGTGGACCAAGACGCAGGAGCAACACTTGAAACACCTCGCCGTCAAAGCCCGTCTCCCCGCATAGCTTATCTCATCTCACTTTTTCAGACAGATCCCAGGCCTCCCGAATCAGACACGCCAATTCCTGCAACGCCGCGCTCTAGCTTTGCCCAAGCTTTTTTCAATGCCCTGTCAAGACAAAGCCATGGTGAGTTGAGAGACCCTAACGCACCAGCAAGCACATCCCAAAGCGCCCCATCATCACCCCACAAAAGCTCGCCGCACTCAAGCTTTACACGGGTGTTCACCCCGCGATCCGGTGGATCTCCGCGCGCAAGCGTGATTCAGTCACCTTCGCCACGTAAAGGCTCGCCACGCACGGACTTTTCAGCCGGTGCAAAGCGGTCTGAGAAATCGCCTCGCGCCAGCCTCTCACGGGACAGTTCCCTGCGCAGTCTTGTCACAACGGAGCTCATGCAATCTTCCTCTAGCTCAGAAACCGTCAGTGCACTCGAAGAGCAAGCCTGTCTCACACAGGCCCCGCCCAGCACGTCTCTTCCACAAGGTATCCGACCGGCTTTAAAACCTCGGCGCTCAGCTTTGCCCCTACAAACAGCCAAAACGCCCCGAGTACTGGCCAGCGCAAAGCCACTCACCCTTGACGAAGAAGACATAGGAGACTCTCAAAAAGCCAAAGACGATACCCTTCCACCAAGGATCACACCACCCCTCATGCTTTCATCAGCAAGCTTAGAGGACATCAATGAATCACGTGCCGCCGCCCCGCCCATTGCACGGGGCAACTCACCCATTCCAAAACTGGATGTTCTGTGCACAAAAGACGCCCTCATAGATTTTAGCCAGCATCAGGCAGCTTTTTTTACCTCACTCGAGACCCATAAAAGCACCCTAATGCGCAGGGATGTCATTGCCGAGCATCAAATTCTCAATCGTGCAAAAGCTCTCCCCTTCGCGAATATCGAGGCCGAGTGCTCTCAAAGTGCTTTTATACGCGATGCCCCCCTTCCCTCACTCAAGGATCATAAGATAACGCTTTTAACACTCTTCCTTTACATGACCCATAACACCCGGGAGTTCACGCATCGCTACACAGGCAAGCAAGAACACTTCAAGCTTTATCATTTGGAGCCAACCATGCTCCTGATGACGCGGCTTCACATTTTCGCACTCCAGCATCAAAAGCGCATTTATGATACCTACAGTGCCCTATATTCCCTTTGCGACCAGACGCAAAAGGAAGCTTTCTTGCAGCACGTTGGTGTCTATAACGCCTCCATCGCCGAGGAGTATGCGGGGCAAAGCTTATCCCGTCCAGCAAGCCTCATGTATCATCCAGAGACAGCTCACCATACGTGGCGCAACATCCCGCAACCAAACTTGCCAATCTTCCATGTGCGCGTGCCTGTGGAAGCAGATGAAGATGCTCCTTCAACACAAGCTGCAAGCACCTCTGCTCAGGAGGTCCCCCCACAAGCCTTCGAAACAGTGTCTTTGCTTTCTTTAAGTCAAAAGCGGCAGGATCTCTTTTTTGAACCCGTTAAGCGGGACCCCTCCTTCTACGACGGCCCCCTCTTTTGCATGTTACTCGAACATGACTCCCCCTTCCTTGGCATCCTCACACTCTTTGCAGATGCACGCACGCGTGCCAAAGCTAAGGAGGCAGACTTTGAAGCAACAACCTCCCCCATTATGTCCTCAAGCTCTTCGTCAAGCTCACCCGAAGACCCCGCCCGCTCAAAGGGTAAAAAGTCTAGGGGCAAAAGCACCTCATTTCATCTGCCAACCCTGCACTTCTCATCTCCCTTAAGTGTGCTTCCTGGCGCGTTAAAGCTCTCGCCCCGCGACAAGCACGTCACCCCCCTTCGCGAGAGCCCTGGACATACGCCCCGGGTGATACCCAACAACCACGTCGTGTCTTTTTCAGACCACAGCTCCCGGGATTCCATTGAGCGCACAGATTCTGACTCCTCGGGTGCTGTGAGTTTTCGCGCATATCAGCCAGAGGTTGGTTCACGGGGACCCCATGACAGCATTGTACACGCAGAACCAGAATCTCACAGTCCCTCTGGCGCCCCCATCTCCTTCCGCACAGCCCTTCGTGAGATTGGCGCACGCTCGGTGTCGGGGGAGTTAGAATACACAAACCCCGACCGCAAGCACGCGAGGCACGGCACTTCAAAGAGCCGCGTTTCAAAAAGCACGCACAAAAAAAGCACTGCACCAAAGGTCTCTAAAGCGGAGAAAAAAGCCTCAAAGAAAAGCAAATCTAAAACATAACAATGGGCGCACGCCCCTCGCCCTCTAACGATCAAAAATGGGGGCGAGAAACGTGGGCAGCTTCTCGGCAAACAGGGTCAGCACCATGGGCAGCGTCAAGAAGAGGACAGCAAACCCTAGAAACAGCTGAAGCGGCTGCGTCACAAAGAAAATCTGAATGGAGGGGGCGAGGCGATTCGAGAGCCCTGCCCCTGCAAAAAAGAAAAGGCCCGTGATAATAATGGGGCCCGCCATTTGAAGCCCCAGTGAAAAGCTCGCACTCGCCCCCTGGGTCAAAAGGGGCAGGGTGTCCTCGCCCAGACGTGTAAAGGTCCAGCTGCCGGCCGGAAAAATCTCATAGCTATGCACGAAGGCCTGCACAATCACGTGATGCATATCCAGAAGGAGCATAAAGAGAATCGCGCACATGCCAAGAAACACGCCTGGCAGCGCACTCTGTTGGGCGCTGGCGGGGCTGTTGGCAAAGGCGTTGGCAAGACCAATCTGATATCCAATGAGGGTGCCTGCCACATCGATGGCAGCAAAAAGAAACCGCACAAGCAGGGCCGCGATATAGCCCACCAGGGCCTCAGCCCCCAAAAGCCAAACTGCCTCAAAGGCGTGGGCGGACATGGGCGCAATAGAGGGCGACAGAAGGGGCGTGAGGGCCACCGCCACCACAACAACAATAAGCGCCTTTACACGCGTGGGGGTTGTCATCTCCGAAAAACCAGGTACGAAGAATAAAAGCCCCCCCAGCCGCGCCATCACAACGAGGTACGCGTAAAAGTCAGCCAGGGCAAAGGTTTTAATGGCCTCGTCCACCCTCAGGATCCAAGGCCCACGATGCGGTCAAAGAGCTCCTTGGAAAAGGTGCTCATGGTGCGTCCGATGAAGGGAAAGAAAAAAATCATGGTGGCGAAGGTGGCGAAGATCTTCGGGATAAAGGCCAAGGTCATTTCTTGAATCTGCGTGAGCGCTTGGAAAAAAGAGATGGCAAGACCTGTGATCAGGGCAGCAATCATCATGGGCATGGCAATCTTGAGCATCACAAAAACGCTTTCCTGGGCAAGGTCCAACACATCGGTGGGTGACATTTTGCTCTTTTTCCTCCCAAAGAACTTGACACATGGCCAGATCAACTATACTAAGGAGGAGCAGTTAACGTAAAGGCTTGCCTCCATCGTCGTGTGCCCCCCTATCTACCGGGCGCGCCTGATGTGTGGATCAGGCCGCTAGACAAGAAGAGTTTAACATGTTTGCAATCGTAAAAACAGGCGGCAAGCAGTACCGGGTTTCCCCAGGTGATGTCGTGCTGGTCGAAAAACTTCAAGGTGAAGCCGGTCAGGCAATTGATCTGGAAACCGTTCTCATGTACGGCGAGACCGATAAGGTGACCGTAGGCAGCCCCCTCCTTGCGGGTGCAAGCGTACAGGCCACCATTCGCACTCAAACACGCGGCGACAAGATTATTGTTTTCAAGAAGCGTCGTCGTCAAGGTTACCGCCGCACAAAGGGTCACCGTCAAGATCTGACACTTTTGACCATCAACAGCATTACTGTGGGTGGCAAGATGGTTGCAGGTGACGCGCCTAAGGCTGAGAAAAGCGCTGCAGCACCTAAGGCTGAAAAGGCTGCAGATGCACCTGTAAAGGCCCAGAAGAAAGCTGCCGCTCCTAAGGCTGAAAAAGCCGCTGAGCCTAAGGCTGAGAAGGCTGCCGCACCTAAGAAGGCTGCTGCACCAAAGGCAAAGAAAACAGATTCAAAGGAATAAGTGTCCGGGCCCGTTGCCCGTGATACATGGAAAGAGGAGTTAGGAAATGGCTCAAAAAAAGGCCGCGGGTAGTTCCCGCAACGGTCGTGACAGTGCCGGTCGTCGTCTGGGCGTGAAAAAGTTCGGTGGCGAGCATGTTTTGGCAGGTAACATCATTGTGCGTCAACGTGGCACGAAGGTTCATCCTGGTGACAACGTCGGAATAGGGAAAGACCACACGCTGTTCGCCCTCATTGAAGGCAGCGTTCAGTTTTCCCGTGGACGCGGTGGCCGCACTTTTGTGAGTGTTGCTTCCTAAGACACGACCTTTTTTAAGGATTCCATGAGGGGTGGCGCTGCGCTGCCCCTTTTGTCGTCCGCTTATCCCCCATATTAGAGTCTCTCCCATGCAATTTCTCGATGAAGCCAAAATTTTTCTCAAAAGTGGTGACGGCGGTGCCGGCAGCATCAGTTTTCGCCGTGAAAAATTCATCGAATTTGGTGGCCCAGACGGGGGTGATGGGGGACGTGGTGGCGACATTATCTTCGAAGTCGTCGACGGCAACACACTCATCGATTATCGCTATCAACAGCATTTTAAAGCCCAAAAGGGGCATCACGGCATGGGACGCAACCGCACAGGGGGCGACGGCAACGACGTTGTGCTGCGCGTACCTGTGGGCACCCAAATCATCCATGAAGACCGCAAGACGGTGCTTCTGGACCTCACCACCATTGGCGAGCGTGTGGTCTTTCTCAAGGGCGGCATCGGCGGGCGTGGAAACACCCGCTTTAAGAGCTCCACCAACCAAGCACCCCGGCGCGCCGACACAGGCATGCCCGGTGAAGAAATGTGGGTGTGGCTGCGCCTTAAGCTTATGGCGGACGCGGGCCTCGTGGGCCTGCCCAACGCCGGCAAATCAACGTTTATCTCCGCCTGCACCCGCGCGCGCCCCAAGATTGCGGACTATCCCTTCACAACCCTTGTGCCAAAGCTGGGCGTTGTATACTTAGACACCCAGGAGTTTGTCCTGGCTGACATTCCAGGGCTTATTGAAGGCGCGCACCAGGGCATTGGTCTTGGTCACAAGTTCTTAGGCCACGTGGAGCGTTGCCGAGTTTTACTTCACCTCATTGACGCAGGGCTCGAAGACGTTGTGGGCGCTTACCGCACCATTCGTAATGAGCTAACCCTCTACGGGGGACACTTGGCCGAAAAGACTGAAGTACTGGCCCTTTCAAAGGCAGACACCCTTTTTGAGGACGAGATCGCACCCAAAATTGAAGCTCTCGAAAAAGAAAGTGGCAAGAAAATCTTTGTTGTGTCCGCTGCCACCCACGAGGGTATGGAGCCCCTCCTGCGCGCCCTTTTGGCGGAAATTCCTAAGCCGGCTGAGCCGCAAGCATCCCTGGACGACCCAGAAGACGAAACCTTGCCTGATGAAGAAGCATAGGTCATATTTGGGTTCACGCTTTTATTAAAGTATTTGACAGACAGGGGTTGCACCCTCTAGAGATGGGTAAAATTTTACGCGACCATCCAAATGTCAAAACGCCCATTTATTACGTGCGTCATTTACCTCACAGCTTTTACCCACTGTGCGTTGCATGCATCCGGTAATTCCTTCAGCGAAGAGTTCGTCCCCCTGGAGCCCCTTTTTGGCGCACGCACTTGGGAAAACCTAGAGTGGGGGCAACACCCCATTTCTCACCCGCTCATGACCCATTTTGAGGGGGCAACACCCACGCGCCCCGCCGCCGTTTCCCAAGATGCACACCGTATACCTGCGCCATCCACGCAGCAGAGGCGTGCTAGCGCAACCACTTCTACCTCTTTAAAACCCAGCGCATTAAAAGTAACCCAAATGCGACCCGCAGAATTATCGTTACAGAGTGTGCGTAAAGGTTCTGTTCAAACGCGCAGAAAAGGCGACGGCCCCCAAAAAAAGAAAAAAATCTGCATCCCAGTTCGGGAGTCGAAAGCGCACTTGGAAGAAGCTGAACTTATTCTCAAAGAGAACAAAAGAGAGAACTTCCCAAAAGCAATTGAAGCCTTTTACAAATGCTACGCCCACAGCCCAGGGCATCGTTGGCAAGGGTGCCTAGGTTTGGCCAAGACTTACCTCGCGATTGGAAACCATGAGAGCGCGCAAGAAAGCCTGCGCCGCATCAGTGATAGCAAAACCTGCCCGCAAGGGATTAGGGAAGAGGCCCTCAGCGTGAGCCTCTCCCTCATGCAAGCCCTTGTTCAAACAAATAATATTCAGATAAAAGGGGAGAAGACGCAAGACTGACAAACGACAGATCTTGGGGATTTAATCTTTTATAAAACTATTTCTTGTAATATTTTATGAGTACTATTTGATGACGGATTCAAAATGCTCATACTGTCTCAAGAAAATAGACGCGCATTGGCCGTGCTTCTAGCCACAAGTATTTGCGCAGCCGTGCCCCTTTTTGGAAGCACCCAAGCGCCAGGTGTAGGTCAACAGAGCCGTCTTTTAACCGAGCTCCAAAAACGTCAGGCGGAAAATGGCACCACCCTCAAAGGCGGCCCGGCAGCCGCACCGAGCGCTGTCATTAACCGCACGGTGATCACAAAGGATTTGGAGGTGTTGCGCGCCTATGCAAAGCAAAAGAAACCTGGCAAGGCGGAAGGGTTCAAGGGTCTCTTGCCCTTTGAGGTGAAAAAAGCACAAGCCACCCTGACGCGTCTGCGTCAAAGCGACACCCTCTTAACCGGCGAAGAAAAAACAGAAATTGACACATACCAAAGGCAACTTGATGGGGAGTCAAGTCCAGAATCCTCAGGCGCCGCATCGACTCAGACGCGGCCACCCTTAGCGTTTCTACCTGCACCTAGGCCATTACCCCAAACACCTAGGCCGATTCAACCTGCACTCGCCACCACCCCATCAGCGGTGGCACCAAGCGCACGTCCTTTACCCCCAACCCCACGTCCGCCTGTGTCGCGTGAGTTGCCTGTGATCAGCACACAAGTAGCACCATCACCCACACCACCCCAAGCAACACCCAGTCCTGCGGCGCCCGTTCAAACACCTACGAAAGATTCCCTGGGAAGCGTTGATGACGCCCTTAAAATACTGCGAAGTGCCGCAAGAAGTGGGATGACACGCCTGGGTGCAGGCGAGCTCGCGGCCGCCGCAAAAGCACTTGTCATTGCCCATGGGGGGGACAGGTCTCTGACGAGCGCGGAGAAGGGGGAGCTAAACCGGTACAACACAATGCTCCAAGCGCGGGCCAAGGTGCTTGCCTCCCTACCCGCCCCGTCACCAACGGCTCCGTCGACTCAGACCCCCACATCTGTCTTCGCGAGCCCATCCCAGCAGCGCGCGCTTCGCGAGGCGCGCAGTCACATGGCCGCGGACTCGGCCATTTTGCGCAAGTACGCAACGCAGCAAAAACCAGGCAGTCCCCAGGGCATTGCAGGCCTCAATAAGGACGAGGTCAAGGACGTGAGTGCAGCGCTCCTGCGTCTTTACGCCAAGAATCAGTTTCTGACAAAGGATGAAATGCGTGAGCTTGAGCTTTACACCCAGGAGGTAGATAAGAGAGCGCACGCCCTGGGGATGAAGTGAGCATCTCTGACGAAATGGGCCCCTTAAAGCTTTGTGCTCGTGTTGACGTGCCGCCTGAAAAAAACCTTTAATATAAGATTGTTATTTGCCATAAAGGTAGGAAGTGTTTTTTAGGGCGCATGCGGTGCTGAAGGCTTTCTTTGTAATATGCTCACTGGGTATGGTGTCCCAAAGTTATGGTTCCTATACCCCAACACAGTTTGATCTGGATGATAAGAGCATCCCGCCTTCCCCGTTTTTTGACACCCAAGGCTGGCCGGACCCCGATCCTTTTGAAACGGAACTACTGGTTCAAAGCTTTTTAACCAGTGCTCCAGGTGAGAACAGCACCTCGGGTGAGGACCGGCAAACCCCACTGGCGCCCTCCCATGATCCACAGATATTTCCTGATTTTAGCGCACTCGCGCGTGAACTGCCCCTTGGCGGGGCCGCACCCCATGAAAGTGTTTCCGGCACACGAGAAGAAAACGCACGACCCGCCAATGAACCCTCCCTTAGTGGGAAATGGACCCGGCCCTTTAAACCCTACGTCCCTGTAAAAAAGTCTAACTCACCTCAGGAAAAAATGGCAGCAATCTCCAACACAGGGAAAATACACTTTCTCCCCTACGAAGTACCAACGCCGCCAAAGCGCCTACCGGCGAAAAAAATCGTCTTCCATGCCCCCATGACCCACGAGAGCTTAGGAGGAACCTTTATTGCGCCTGCCGCAAATCCTGCACCGCGTAATGGAGTCGCGCGTCAGCAAAAAACCACAAGGCCTCCTCACCCGTACCTTCCCAAAGCACAAGCTATCAAAAAGCTGGAAGAGGGCATGCGTCTTGTGGGAACAGGTAACCCGGAAAACCTTGACGCAGCCTTCAATGCGTTTAGCAAGTGCTACAAAAGAAACGCCTCCATGAGGTGGGATGGATGCTTAGGCATGGCCATGGTTTACTGCGCCAAGGGACAGATTCAACTTTCCTTGCAGTCTATCGACAGCATCCTATTGAGCATCACCGCCAGTGAAGGTGTAAAGGAAGAAGCACTCCTTTTTAGAAAAAGGATTGAAGAGAGATTAAGAGGTGAACACACTGATACTATGGCGCGTAGCCATCTTCACTGCAACGCATGCCCCCCTCCTGCAATAAAATAATATTTGACTCATGGGAAGTGGCCAAGCTAAAAAAAACATGTGTATTTTTATTTTTTCATCATGTTAAAATCATTCTGTACATCCCTTTTATGTTTACTTGCCAGTATGGCGGGAGCTTCCCAGCATGACCTTTTAGGTGAGGAGAGTGCCCAAAGGGTAGGTGATACACGCTTCTTGGATCACCTTACATGGCTCGACTTAGATCTTGGAGGCGACCCATTTGATGGGTTTTACGCTGGCCCGCGCCAGGCCACTGAGAACGCAGCTTCCCTTTCAAACAAAACGTCATCTTCAGCTCTTCCCCTCGCGGGCCTAGGCACGTCACTGCCACTAAAGGAGAGCCTCCCCTCAACTTTGCCCAAGCCGTCAACCGCCCGAGCTCATGTGAGTTCTTGGAGACCACCTTATGAAGGTGAGCCGCATTCCCTCCAACACACTCAGCCGACACCGGCTTTAGCTCCTGTAAACAAACCAGTCGCCAATGATCCACGCCTCTCAACAATCTCAAGGCCACCTTCCACAAAAGCGAAGGGGAAAAATCACGCCCCCTTACCTGCCATCACAAAGACATCGCGCTCGATAAGCCAAAAACCCTCAGCAACCATTTCCAAAGATGAGGCCTTGGTGTTCCTCAACAAAGGAACGCACCTTCTTAATTTAAAGATAGCGCACCATCTGCCCGAGGCCCTCGAAGCCTTTGGGGCCTGCTACCGGGGTCACAACGCCTTTAAATGGGAAGCGTGCATGGGCGCCATAGAGACAAGCATGGCCCTTAACAAGACTGGGGTCACTCATAAATACCTTAGCCTCATGGTAAAAGGGTCTTCATGTCCCTTAGCCTTCAAAGCGGACGCTTTAACGTTCTCTAACACTGTGACCACATGTTACCTTGACTTGCCCCCAACGCAAACTGCGCAACCTTTGGTAGCACCTAGAATGGGGGAAACGACTCACCTCTTCCCCATAAACGATGCCGTTCAAGAACCTTATGGGACATCTTCAACACTGCAAGCAGCGCCTATGCCGCTACAGCAAGAGGCATTTGGAGCCCCTTTTCCCAGCAGTGCGGCGCACAATTATCTTTATCTAGTCCCAGAACCGTTCCACAATACTCAGGCCCCTTGCCACCCACCGTTGAGCTTCGAACGGCCCCCTGTCTACAATACGATGCCCGAGCCACCAACACCGACCAGCCAAACCCAAGCCCCCTATCTTCTCATCGAAAGCACAATGCCCGCGATGCAAGCGCCCGTGAGCGCCTCGCTCCCCCCCATGACGGCGCTGGAATCGCTCATCTTTACTCCCTCAAGCAATGAACAACTTCACACGATCCATGCCCAAGGGGAAGCAAACCGCGAGGGTGCCCAAACCGATGGTGAAAAGCACAAACCAATCCTGACACACGAAGGGGCTAGAGCCCTCTTTCTCAAAGGAACACGTTTTTTAGACTCCGGGCACAAAAGTGACCTCCTAGAAGCCATCAAGGTGTTCAGAGCGTGTCGGGATGGGCATCCTTCCCATGTGTGGGATGGGTGCTTGGGGATTGCAAAGGCGCATTTAGCACTCGATAATCGTCAAAAGCTGCTTAAGCATCTCAAGAAGATTGAACTAAACACCACGTGCCCGCTTGATATCAAGGCGGGAGCGCTGCGTCTTTCCGTGCGGCTCAATGCGCGCATCCTTGCTGCAACCCATTCTCAAAAAGCAAATGCGCTGCGAAAAAAATGATGGGTTTGACAGCGACGTCACAGTGCTTTTAGACAGAGTATGGACCCACTTGACACGCGCCCACCTAGACAAGAAAAGAACCATAAACATCGTTTTTGCCAGCATTTGCAAAATAATATTTGACCAAACGGAACAAAATGCGTTAACAAATAGAGGTTTTTTCATGGTTTCACTACATTCAATTGCATTACTTACATCTTTTTTTCTTCTTTGTGAGCACAGTCCATGCGTCCCCCTATGACCTTTTTTTTGAGGAGAAGGACCCAACACCCAGCCCGGTGGTCGACTATGACAACCTGATGTGGCTTCACTTAGATGGCAGCAGCGTCGGCAGTGGCGACTTGAATTTTGGCACTCCTTTCCAGGAGGATACCCCCCTCTCACCGCCAAGCAACACAACGCCCACCTTTTCAATCCAGGAGTCTACTTCAGTCAGCCCCCAAGATTGGGAGGGGCCTTGCGCGCCTCAAAGCCTCTCAAATACCGATCTCCTACGCGTTGAAGAACCCTGTCAATATACGCTTGTACCAACGAAGGGTCGCGGGCCTTGGAAGCGCGTGTACAGTTGTGAAACATCCTCCCAGGAAAACAGACAGGATGAGCGCGCAAACTCTCGCAAAGCCCCCAAACAAAAAAAACAATCGCGCCCCCCTAGTGCGGAAAAAACAACTCCCAAAAAAAGACTAATACCCCCTACAAGCATGTCTAAGGGGCAAGCATTGACGCTTTTCAACAAAGGAACACGTCTTCTTAATTCAAAGGAAGACGTCCATTTACCCGAGGCTCTCAAAGCCTTCGAGGCCAGCTACCAGGGTCACAATGCCTTTAAGTGGGAAGCGTGCCTCGGCGCAGTCAAAGCAAGTCTTGCCCTTAACGATATGGAAAAAAGCAGTATGTATCTTCGCCTCATATCACAAACGTCCCTCTGCCCTTTAGTTTACAAGGCGGAAGCTCTAGAGTGCGCAAACACCTTGATTGCGCGTATGCAAACACACCAAAAGCACTCCCTAGCCCAAAGTGGAAACAATCCTCCTGAGTAGGCGCGGCTATGCCCCGCTAGGCGTATAACGGGCTTTGACAGAAAGGCTATTATTTGTCTTAATGGTGTAAGATCATTTTTGTGAAGTGTGCCATGAAAAAACACCTGTACGGGGCGTGCTGCCTCTTGCTTGCCCAAGCCGCCTATGGATCCCACCAACAGCTTGAAAATGATCATACTTTTGGGGCAAGTTTGAGGGCTGCGCAGGTCAGGGCGCCAATCACGACACGCTCCCTTCCCGCACACATGTATTACCTCAACTGGCCCCCAGCACAAGAGACGCAGCCCGCTGCAGCGCCCGCAAAAAGTGAAAACACCTACGTCTTCCCCATAAATGAGGCAGCAGTAGCGCCTCACGCGCCATCTCATACCCCTTACACAGCGCCTGCCCAACGACCACAAGAGGCCGTCATCCCACTGCTGCGCAATTATCTCTATCCAATTGCCAGCTATGCTGCCCCTGGCCCTTGCGACAATGCCCAAACAGTCGCGCCTCCCCTGCAATACGCACCCCGCGCCCCTATCCTATACCCGGCCATAGAAACGCCGTTAACAACACCCCCTCCGATGCCGTCTGCGCCTGTGCGCACACCGATAACCACCCCCTCCCCCCATCTTCCCATTGAAAGAACACTGCCCATCACGCAAACAACAAGCACCCTCCCTCTGCCCGTCATAGAGGAGGAAAAATCCCTCAAGCGTGGCCGCATAAACACGCACGGGCCCCGCACACCCGTTAGGGACGAAAACAAGCCCCGCAAGCGCGGCCGCAAAAATGTTGAAACGCCGCACCAAAACCAGGCCCTCATCCAAGCCGATGAGCTCTTCAAGAAAGGCACACGATTTCTTGAGTCAAAGGAAGAAAGCGACCTTCTAGAGGCGGTAAAGGCGTTTCGGGAAAGCGCCCAGAAGCACCCGTCCCATGAATGGGATGGATGCCTCGGCATGGCGCGAGCTTGTTTGGCACTTAATTATCCCCATCAGGTCATCAAACAGCTCACCCTTATCTCAAAAAGCGCCGCGTGCCCCTCTGGGATCAAGGAGGAGGCACTGCGCCTTTCCCTAAGGATGAACGCGCGCCTTTTGTCCCCAGACAGCCGTCAAAACTCCGATGCCGGGCACAAGAAATAATGGGTTTGACACACGCCCCAAACCGCCTCTAGACAGAGTGTAGGTTTGTACCACGGGCGCCCATGCTGAACGCATTTTGTTTCTTTTGGCTTTTGACAGCCTGCGTGCCGCTTTTTGCCTCGCCGGGACACGCACCTCTTTTCGAGGATGACGCCCTGTGGCAAGGAGCGTGTCTCACCCATTGGGCGAGTTTACAGCCGCCTTTGTCCAGCGCCCAACACCCCCCTTTGGAGGATGATTGTCCTCTCTCTGCCCACCACCATACAGCACTTTTGACTGATGCATTGGCGCCGACCCAAATCCAAAACGACGCTTTTTTAGAGGATGACGCCGCTCTGTGGCAAGGGGCCTGTATTACCTATTGGGAGAGTCTACAGCCGCCTTTGTCCCGCTCCCAACACCAACCTTTGGTGGATGATTGTCCTCTCTCTCCCAATCATCTTACAGCACTTTATATTGACGCATTAGCGCCGACCCCAGTCCCAGACGATGATTTTTTAGAGGACACCACAACGCCCTATAGCGTAGATGAGCTTGAGGTCTTATACCGCAATATTGTGACCCATCCCGCACGCTCTGGCCGCACAACGCAAGCGCTCCTTGAGGAGATTGCCCGCCAGGCGCCTCCGGGATCCCCTCTTGTCCGGCGTGTGGCCCATACACTCACGTCCCTTTCAAAGCAGATGGCTAAGACCCCAAAAAGGAATTTGTCCCAAGACAACTCGTCACCCGTTACGCCTCACGCCACTGAAACTTATTCATCTGCCTGCGTAAATCAGAGACTTCGCGCCTGGCACCAGAAAGCTATGAATCTGCTGAAGGAGGAAGACGTCGCATCCCTGAGCAAGGCCTTAAAACTCTTTGAGATGTGTTATCGCAATAGCACGGCCCTGCGCTGGAAAGGATGTCTTGGTATGGCGCACGTGTACCTGAAAATGGGGCGCACACAAGAGGCCAAAGACTATCTTTCCCGCCTACTTAAAAGCTCCTTCTGCGGCAAAGACAACAGAATTCAGGCCAAGCAGCTCATGGACTCCCTGGAATAAGGGCAATTGACACGGCTTCACAAAGAACGCTAATCACTAAGCGCAGCTTTGGATTTGAGATCATGAAGAAACTTACACAATTCTTGTCACTTTTTGTTTTGGCACACCACATGCTTTTTGCCAGTGCAAGTGAGTCACCTGTGTCTCTTTCCCTCGCCTTTCAAGAGGCCGAAGAGGCCCATTCCAAAATCATTGCACAGGTGGTGCACGCGGGCGCCCAGATGCAAGCGTCACAAGATACACTCCTTGCTCTCAAGCAAACCTTCACAACCCTGAAGGACAATCCCAGCGCCCCCCAAGAGGTGCAACTGGGCAGCCATTTCCGCCTAGGCGTCATCACTTTTTTTGAAGACCCAACTCCTGCAAAAACCGACGAAGCCTGGCGGATCTTCGCACACCTACGCGCCCATGACTGCGCAGATGTGCATCTTAAGAACAACGCGGCCTCCATGCTGGCTGTGATGATTCTTAAGCACCGGGCTCCTCAGACATTTGACGCGAGGCAAGACATCGTCCTGTTGAACTTACTCTCACAACACCCCCTCCACCCCGCGGTGCGCGAGCGTGCCCTCACTTACTTCTCACGCGCCAGTGCCCCCCTATCCCCTTCAATGCCCCACGCGCCTGTCTCTGCTTCACCGAGCTGCAACAACGAAGAGATCCCATCCCCCAGTGAAGAGGCACCAAGCTGCACCCGCACACGTCCCCATCCGGACCGCAAAACCGTTGTTGCCGATCTCCTCAAAAAGCGACGCACGCAATAAGCTCTTTTACGAGGATCAAAAGTCCGGTATAAGGCAAGGACAAGCACCCGTAGCTCAGCTGGATAGAGCGTTGCCCTCCGGAGGCAAAGGCCAGAGGTTCGAATCCTCTCGGGTGCGCCATAACTTTTTTATGCAAAACAAGATTTTCTCCTGATAGGTCACAGTTATTCATCTTTTCTTTACAGTTTTGCCATAGTCTTTTCAAAAGTTGCTGACAAGCGAACGGGTGGATTGTAAAGTGGGCCTCTATGGAAAGAAACCGCAAGAGACACGACCTATGACCCCCCACGATGAAGATGACATTGTTCAACACGTCACAAGTATCTTAAAGCGCCGCATTGATACGTCCGCCCACGCATCCCTCAAGCGCTTCATCATGTCATTTTATGGGTACCAGCACCTCAAAGCCCTTAAGCGCCTCTCCCCGGAGCGTATTGCGGACGGGATTGAGCGCTTATGGAATTTTATCCAAGTACGTGAGGCGAGTTCGCCCAAGTACGAAGTCTTCTTTTGGAAACCTGAAACCTTAGAGGCGTCCCCCGACCGCCTTGTCATTCAAATCGTCAATGAAAACATGCCATTTTTGGTGGGGTCACTGATTCATTTGTTGAGCCGTCTGGAGCTTAAGCCGCGCTTTGTCATTCATCCGGTCCTGTTCACCCAAAGAGACGCGGCTGGGCGCCTTGTGTCTTTGTCCGATAAGAACACAACGCACCACGCAAACCATTCAGAAGAGTCTCTCATTTACTGCGAAGTCCTTGAAAACGTGACACCCGAATCCGTCGAGCGTGTTCTGTCAGAGCTTCCTCAGATGCTTCTGGAGATTCGCCAGGCGACCCAAGACTGGGGCGCCATGCAAAAATGTATTGGGACTGCCCTTGAGGATATGGACGCGTCCGCCTATCCAGGTGAGCAAACACGCATTATGGAAGTGAAAGAGTTCTTGAACTGGATTCAAGACGAGCACTTTACATTTTTGGGATACTGCAGGTACGAGCTTTACGGCGAAGACGGCCGCTTGCTGCGCGAACCTAAAGCCTCTAACCCACTGGGTATCTTAAGGGCTGAGGACCAACGACGGCTGAACCACGTTTTTGAAGGCGTGAACTACTCACAAACAGCCAGACACCTGATTTTGAAGCCTTCGCCCCTCATCATTAACAAAACCACACAGGTTTCACGCGTTCACCGCTCCGTGCCCATGGATGTCATTGGGGTGCGTTATCTTAACGAGAAAGGTGATGTGATTGGCCTTCATATGTTCTTGGGGCTTTTCACGTCGGTCGCCTACGACAGCAGCGCGCGCGATATTCCGTATCTGCGCCGCAAGGTCGAGCAAGTGGTCACAAGTGCGGGACTTGAGCCAACGTGGCACGACGGCAAGGCCCTCATCCACGTGCTGGACTCTCTCCCACGCGATGAGCTTTTCCAGGCATCCGTTTCTGAATTGACAGAAATTGGCATGGCCATTGTGCGCCTGCAGGTTGAGCAGCGCGTCGCCCTTTTCATGCGCCCGGACCTTTTCAAGCGCTTCATGTCATGCCTTGTTTATGTACCCGGAGATGTGTTTGACTCGGCGCTCATGGATAAGATCGGCGAAGTTTTGGAACGTGAGATTGACGGCACCGTCAGTCTTGTGAAAGCCCAGTTCGGCGCATTTTCCTTTGCACGCATTCACTACACCATCGTTGCCAAAAAAAGCCTGGACGACTCCTATGACCATGCGCACATAGAGCAGCTCCTGGCTGAAGTGGCACGCTCCTGGTCCGATGATTTGCGTACAGCCCTTTTAAATAAGTACAGCGAGTGGAAGACCGCGCGCCTTTTCAGGCTTTACAAAAGTGCGTTCTCAAGGGGTTATCAAGACCGCTTCACAGGTGAAGAGGTCATGAACGACATTGACGCCCTTGAGCCTCTCTACACCTCAAAGACATTCGCATCACGCGTGTACCAACCCCAAAACAGCAATCCAACCCACATTAAGCTCAAGTTCTTCCACTACGGATCTCCCATTGCTTTGTCATCCATCTTGCCGACCCTTGAGAACATGAACTTGAAGGTCATCAGTGAGGTGCCTTTCAAGATCCAACGCGCAGAGACCGATGATCTCATCTGGATCCACGACTTTGATATGACGCTGCGCGATGAGATCGCCATTGCGCCAGAGACAAGCTTTGATAACTTCATCAAGGCCTTTGAAGCCGTCTACACAAAGCAAACGGAAGATGATGGGTTTAACCGCCTTGTGCTGGCTGCCGGCCTCACCTGGCGCCAGTGCAGTCTGGTGCGCGCCTACGCCCGCTATCTCAAACAGCTTGGCCTAAACTTAAGTGAAGCCTTCATCCAAAGCGCCCTTGTCAAAAATGCCCACATTACTGCGCTCCTTGTGAGCCTGTTTGAGGCACGCTTTCATCCCGACATCACCCAATTTGACGCAAGCCTTGTGGATGATATCAATAAAGCCCTTGACGCCGTCGACAATCCCGATGAGGACCGTGTCCTGCGCCGCTATTTAAATGCGATTTTGTCGACCTTGCGCACAAACTACTTCCAACTGGACCAAGACAGTCATCAAAAATCTTACATGTCTTTTAAGTTTGACTGTGCCAGCCTTCTTGATATGCCCCTGCCCCGCCCGCTTTACGAGATCTACATCTATGCCCAAGACATGGAGGCGGTGCATTTGCGCGGAGGGCGTGTCGCCAGGGGAGGAATCCGCTGGTCAGACCGTTATGAGGACTACCGCACCGAAATTCTGGGGCTCATGAAAGCCCAGATGGTGAAAAACTCCGTTATCGTCCCCGTGGGGTCAAAGGGTGGTTTCATCGTCAAAAAATCCCTTGAGAACCTCTCCCGTGAGGAGGCTCAATCCATTGTAGTCACGTGCTACCAAACCATGATTCGCGGCATGCTTGATATCACTGATAATCTTGTAAGCCACCAAATCGTGCCTCCTTCACAAGTTATGCGGTACGACGGCGACGACCCCTATCTTGTGGTGGCTGCCGACAAGGGTACTGCGACTTTTTCCGACTATGCCAACAGTGTGTCAAACGCGTACGGCTTTTGGCTTGGGGACGCCTTTGCCTCCGGCGGCTCAGCTGGGTACGACCACAAGAAGATGGCCATCACAGCAAGGGGCGCCTGGAAATCCGTTGAGCGCCACTTCCGTGAAATTGGACTCGACATCCAGACCACAGACTTTACGGTTGTTGGCATTGGAGACATGTCAGGGGACGTGTTTGGCAACGGCATGCTACTGTCACGGCACATTCGCCTCGTCGCGGCCTTCAACCATAGCCATATCTTCATTGATCCCCATCCCGACACAAAGAAGAGCTTTGAAGAACGCGAGCGCCTCTTTAACTTGCCGCGCTCCTCATGGGCTGACTACAACCTTGATACACTGTCACAGGGCGGGGCCATTTATGAGCGCCGCGCTAAAAACATCACCCTGACGCCAGAAATAAAGGAAATGCTGGCGCTGGCCAAAGACACCATTGCGCCCAACGATCTGATCAAGACGCTTCTTGCTTATCACGCGGATCTTTTGTGGTTTGGCGGTATTGGCACCTATGTCAAGTCCAGCCAAGAAAGTAACGCAGACGTTGGAGACCGTAACAACGACGCGGTACGTGTCAACGCCAAAGACCTGACTTGCAAAGTTGTGGGAGAAGGCGCCAACCTTGGTGTGACACACCTGGGGCGCATTGAGTTTGCACGCCGCGCACGCGGTCACATCAACACGGATGCCATTGATAACTCCGCCGGCGTTGACTGTTCGGACCACGAGGTTAACATCAAAATCCTCTTGGGCCGTCCCATGAAGGAAGGGCGTCTTTCCTTGCCTGAGCGCAACACACTCCTTGAGAGCATGACGGACAATGTGGCCACGCTTGTGCTGCAGGATAACTACCAACAAAACCTGTGCCTGAGCATCATGGAGTCCCAAAGCGTGGACGCCCTGGATCAGCAGATTCGCCTTATTAAAAAGCTTGAAAGCACAGGCCTTTTGAACCGGGCCATCGAGTATCTGCCCGAGGACACAACCTTAGCTGAAATGCTCTCCTCTGGCAAAAGTCTTGTGCGCCCAGAGCTTGCCATCCTCCTGGCCTACGCCAAGATTTTCCTCTACACAGAGGTTGTCAAATCCGAGGTCGTGAAGGATCCCTTCTTTGAGGGACACCTCATCTCTTATTTCCCGGCGCAAATGCGCGCAAACTGGGCCGACGACGCGCTCAAGCACCCCCTGCGCGATGAAATTATCGCAACGGTGATGATCAATGAGATCATTAACCGCACGGGCGCAGCTTTCATCCATGAGCTTCAGGAAACAACCTCTCGTCCCATTTCCCATATCATCAAGGCGTATTATGTGGCCGTGGAGGTCTTCCACATTCATGCATTCTGGGACGCCCTTGAGACCTATGATTCAAAAATTGACGCGGGTCGCCAAATCAAGGCCTACAAAGAAATCCTTAAAATTATTAAAGGACTTATCGGATGGCTTTTGCGGCACTATCCACTCGACGACTCCATCTCAGATCTCATCAACAGTCTCTCCCCTGGTGTGGACGCGCTCATTCACGATATCATGGACTGCTTGGACGCAGACGGCGAAGATAAGCTGGCCCAAATCATTGTCTCCTACCAAGAAATTGGATTTGACCACGATTTTTCTGAAAAATGTGCCATCCTCAACCTGGCCGCAAACTCACCAGACATCGTGCTCATGGCCGCCAGAACAGGGTTTTCTATTCGCCAAGTGGCGACCCTTTACTTCTTACTGGGCAGCCGCTTCAACTTCCTCAGGCTGCGCAAACAGATTCGCTCCATGTCTGGTTCAAACCACTGGGCCAATGTGCAGCTGGCAGGCATGCTTGAGGATCTTTATACCCACCAGAGCACCCTGACGGATAAACTTCTTGCCCTGGCCAAAGATAGGGATGATCCCTTCACGGATAGTGGGATTCATCTTATCCTTGATTGGGATCTTGCCCACGCCAGCACCGTTGCAAAACTTGATCGTCTTTTCGAAGAGATCAACATTTCAAGATGTACGGACTTACCAACCCTGACTGTCTTGACAAGAGAGTTGCGACTTTTAAGCGAATCTTAAAAACATATTTGACTTCCATACAAGCAGACATATTCACATTGTCTACTTGTATGGAGGAAACCATGCGCGTCACCTCAACTTATTGGGCCACACCAAGGGCCCTATCCTCAATACGTCAGGACACTTCCACTATCTGCGCCTTTCAAAAGAGGTAAAATAACCTCCTCAACAGCTGGAGCCCCATTTGGGGACCAGCCCCCCTCTTGACGCGGCGCGCGCGCGGGCGCATTGTGACGGTACTTTTATGCTAAACAGTGAGGATATATGCAGCCGTCGCCACAACCCCACGCCCCCCCTTTGCTCAAGGACGCCGCCACAGCTGTGCGCATCTTAGCCATGGACGCCGTTGAGGCGGCAAAGTCAGGACACCCCGGCATGCCCATGGGTATGGCAGACGTGGCCAGTGTCCTTTTTGGAAAGTTCCTGCGCATTAATCCTCAAGATCCTTTGTGGCCGGACCGTGACCGCTTTGTGCTGTCTGCCGGGCACGGGTCCATGCTGCTTTACGCCCTGAACTACCTGTCGGGGTATGAGGGGATGACCCTCCAGGCCCTGCGCACCTTCCGCCAGCTGGGCAGTGCTGCGGCAGGTCATCCAGAAGTACACCCCACCCTTGGCATCGAGACCACCACAGGCCCCTTGGGGCAAGGCTTTGCCAATGCCGTCGGCATGGCTTTGGCGGAGAAAATGCTGCGCGCAAGCTACGGCGACGCCCTTGTTTGCCACAAAACCTACGCCATTGTCGGGGATGGGTGTTTGATGGAGGGCATTGCCCAGGAGGCCCTGTCTCTGGCAGGACACTTGAAGCTTTCTAACCTCATTGTCCTTTTTGATGACAACCACATCTCCATTGACGGCAAAACGTCCCTGTCCATGTCCGATGACACGAGGGCACGCTTTCTTGCCGGCGGATGGCAGGTGGAGGCCATTGACGGCCATGATATGGCACACATTGAGGCCGCCCTGGCAAAGGCCCAAATGGCCACCAAGCCAACCCTCATTGCGTGTCGCACCACCATCGGATACGGCGCCCCCACAAAAGCGGGCACACATGGTGTCCACGGCTCTCCCCTTGGAAAGGACGAATGTGCGGCGGTGCGAGAGGCCTTGGGGTGGGACCATCCCCCCTTTGAAATCCCAGATGAACTGCTTGGGGCCTGGCGCGCAAACTTGACGGCGCGTGTGTCCCCCCACTACAACGCGTGGCAGGAGCGCCTGGCACAAATGGACTTCCATGTACGTGAGGCCTTCTCGCGCACCGTGAGTGGAGATTTGGACCCCGCGTGGCAAGGGGCGCTGCGCAGCCACAAAGAAAGCCTTCTTGCCCTGCGCCCAAGCCTTGCCACACGCCAGGCTTCCGGAGACGTGCTGGACGTTCTCACCCCTCACCTGCCCCAGCTTTTGGGAGGGTCAGCGGACCTGACAGGCTCCAACAATACCCTCGCCAAAGGGGTTAAGGCCATCACCCCCGATGACTTCTCGGGACGCTACATTCACTACGGCGTACGCGAACACGCCATGGCAGCCCTCATGAACGGCCTTGCCCTCCACGGCGGCTTTGTGCCCTTTGGGGGGACGTTCCTTGTGTTTTCGGACTATTGCCGCCCCAGCATGCGCTTGGCTGCCCTCATGGGTGTGCGGGTCATCTATGTGATGACCCACGATTCCATCGGCCTTGGAGAAGACGGGCCCACGCACCAGCCCATTGAGCATTTGGCGAGCCTGCGCGCTATTCCCCATATGCAGGTCCTGCGCCCCTGTGACGCCGTGGAGGTGGCCGAGTGCTGGGAGATTGCCCTTGAGACACAGGGACCAAGTGTCTTGGCGCTAACACGCCAGGCCCTGCCTCTTCTGCGGGAAGACAAGACGCCTCAAAATCTCACCAAACAAGGGGCTTACGTGGTGCGTGAGGCAAGCCACGATCACCGCGTGACACTTTTGGCCACGGGCTCAGAAGTGGCGCTGGCCGTCGAAGTGAGAGGGCTTCTTGAGGCCCAAGGCATAGGGGCACGTGTTGTGTCCATCCCCGCCACAAACCTCTTTGACGCCCAGCCAAGCGAGGTCAAAGCGCAGCTCCTTGCCCCCCACACCCTGCGGATCGCCATTGAAGCCGCCAGCCCCTTTGGATGGGAAAAGTATGTTGGGGAAGAGGGTCTCATTTGTGGGATCTCCTCCTTCGGGGCCAGCGCGCCCTACCAGACCCTTTACGCACATTTTGGCCTGACACCGGGGGCGATTCACGCTAAGATCGTGGACAAATTAGAAGATAAGAAAACACAAAAATAAAGGATAAACCCTATGACAACGCGCATTGCTATTAATGGATTTGGTCGCATCGGACGCATGGTGTTTCGTGCCCTTTGTGAGCGCAAGGACAACGACCTTGAGGTTGTGGCCATCAATGACCTAACCCCTGCCGACACCAACGTTCACCTTTTGAAGTACGATTCCGTGCACGGGGCCTTTGGTCATAGTGTCACCTTAGAGGGCGACATCCTTGTTGTGGACGCAAAGCGCGTGCGTATGCTGAGCGAAAAAAATCCCGCAAACCTGCCATGGAAGGACATGGGCGTTGACCTTGTCATGGAATGCTCTGGCGTCTTTACCTCCAAGGACTCCGCCAGCGCACACCTTGACGCCGGCGCTAAGCGCGTGTTGATCTCTGCCCCTGCCACGGGGGTTGACGCGACCATTGTGTACGGCGTTAACCACAACGTGATCACGAAGGACACGGTTGTTGTCTCCAACGCGTCTTGCACCACCAATTGCCTCGCGCCCTTGGCCAAGGTGCTCCACGACACCTTTGGGATTGAGCATGGGTTTATGACCACCATCCACGCCTTTACGGGTGACCAGCGCTTGGTGGACACCGGCCACAAGGATCTGCGACGCGCGCGCGCAGCAACCCTTTCCATGATCCCCACTTCCACGGGTGCGGCGCGCTCCGTAGGGCTTGTGATGCCTGAGCTTGCGGGCAAGATTGACGGCTCCAGCGTACGCGTGCCCACCGCCAACGTTTCTTTTGTGGACTTCACCTTTGTCAGCAAGACCGCAACCTCAGTCAGCGCCGTCAATAACGCTTTGGAGACCGCGTCACAAGGCTTCTTGGCGGGCATTTTGCGCTATGAGGACGCGCCCCTTGTGTCCAGCGACTTCAACCACGACAGCCACAGCTCCATTGTGGACGCCCTCGAAACCCAAGTGGTGGACGCAACATTTGTGCGCGTGGCCGCATGGTACGACAACGAATGGGGCTTTTCCCAGCGCATGCTGGACACAGCTCTGGTGATGGCGCGTACCCTTTAATGGATGCGCTATTGATATAAAAAAGGGGGGACTCAAAAGCCCCCCCTTTTTTATAACGTAATGAAAAGACGCTTTATTCGTCTTCTTCGATATCCGCCTCAATGATGTCATCATCACCGTCGAGGGCGTCATCCTCGTCTTCTATTTCCAGATCAAAGACCTCCTCAACGGGGGCTTCGGCCTTTTGAGCGCGCCCAGAGGTCTTCACATACTTGGATGAAAACTCTTGCGCGTCAAAGGTCTTGCCGCACTTCGGGCATGTCATGGGGTCTTTGTTTAGGTCATAGAAAGGGGCACTGCATTTGCGACAAACGCGCTTTGTGCCGAGCTTGGGGTTTACCATGTCTTACTCCTTAGAAAAAGAATCTCCTTTATGGGCTTTGCCACGACCTGGGGGGATGTGTCAAATCTTTTTATCTTGCGGGGCATTTTGGATGAAAAAGGTTACTTGGCACACCCCTTGCATATGACACAGGCAGAATGAAACGTGAACGAGGTTAAGCACGATGCTTTCAGTGGATGTAACGCTCTCCTTGGCCCAGGTCATTAAGCGCGACATGGAGGTGGTGACAAACAACATCGCCAACGCGCAAACGGCTGGCTATAAAGGGTTTGCAACAGTCCTGAGTGAATCAAGGTGGCACCCAACACCCAAGCAAGACTATTCCTTTGTCCAGGATCTTGCCACGGTGCGCGACACATCCCTGGGTGCCTTCAAGCAAACGGGGGACCCCTTTCACCTCTACATCAATGGCCAGGGGTACTTTGCCGTACAAACCCCCCAAGGCACGCGTTATACACGCAGCGGTGTTTTTACCCTCGATAACCTCAACCAAATCGTCACCGCCCAAGGATACCCTGTGATGGATACCAGCAACTCTCCCATTGTGTTGCCCGAAGGTGTCTTCAATATCTCCATCGGCAAGGACGGCACCATTACTGACGGCGAAGATAACATTGGCACTGTTGGTCGCTTTTCCATACCAGCAGGCGCAAATCTCACCGATGAGGCAGGCTCCCTCATTAACACCGACATGCCAGCTGTGCTCGACGAAGAGATCCCTGTGCTCCAGCACGGATACGAAGCCTCCAACGTTAACACAGTGGTGGAGACCACAAAGCTCATGTCTCTCCTGCGCGCCTACCAGCAAGCTCAAAGCTATATCGAGGCCCAAAGTAAGCTTCAGTCTCAAATGGCTCAACAACTCATTAAAATTGCGCCCGCCGCATAACGAAAGGAAAACTCAATGACTTCCATCGCCCTTGCCAACTCCGCCTCAGGCGCACAAGCTGCACAAAACAATGTGGATGTGATCGCAAACAACATCGCCAACATGAAAACCGCCGGCCACAAAGAGCGCCTTGCCCTTTTCTCAACCCTCATGTCCATTGGCAAGGACCGCGTGGGAAGCCTCTCAGACTCCTCAGGCACCGTGGTCCCTGTGGGCGTTCAAATCGGTCTTGGTGTGCAGCTGCAGGCTGTGACCCCCATCATGACCCAGGGAAATCCCGTACAAACGGATAACCCTTACCACATTGCCATCCAAGGAAGCGGGTATTTTCAGATTGAAAAACCCAATGGCGACACGGCCTATACCCGCGCTGGTACTTTTGAGGTCAACGCCGATGGTAACCTTGTGACCCAAGAAGGATTTCTCCTCACGCCCACCATCACCATTCCCCAGGATGCCCTATGGGTCAAGATTGATGCAAGCGGTGAGGTCAGCGCAAAAATCCCCGGCAATATCACACCCCAGGTTTTGGGACAAATTACGCTGGCATCCTTCGCCAACCCCGCAGGCCTTGAGGCCCAAGATGGAAACCTTTTCCTTGAAACACCTGCCTCTGGCGCACCCATCATAGGCAATCCCGCATCCGATGGATACGGAAAGCTTCTCCAGAACTGGTACGAGGGATCAAACGTCAACTCCGTTGTGGCCATCACCAGCCTCATTGAAGCCCAGCGCGCCTTTGAGCTGAACGTCAAGGCCGCCAAGGCCGAAGACGAGATGGAAGCAGCCCTCAACTCAATCGTGTAAGGATCAGCCCCATGATGAAGCACCTGATCGCCTGCTGCGGCGCCCTTGTCTTGGCGGGAGAAGTACAAGCCCTGCGCACCCTGAAGGACCTCGACGTCTTGGCCAAAGAGTTCGCCCAAGAGGCAGAGCCCGAGGCCCCCCTCCCACACGAGAGCGTGCGTCTCATCAGCCTTGATCAGCAAACGCTTGCGCCCCTTCTGGAAGAAGCCTGTCACGGGACCCTTGGCGATGACGCGCTCAGCGTTCAGTGCGAAGGCTTTCCCAAAATTCCCGAAGGCTTTGAGGGGACGCTGCAAGTCCTGGCCTTTTCTCCCAATGAATCAAAGTCTCGCTTTGTGGCAACCTTGGGCTTTGATGGCGGCGAGATCACCGTGAAAGGACGCCTATGCCCCACGGTCCAGGTACCCGTGCTCACGCGCCATGTGCCGGGTGGCGAAGCCATCACCCTTGAAGATCTTGAGTGGAAAAGAATACCCAGCCGCCAGGTGCTACGCACAACCTTAACCCGCACTGAAGAGATCATTGGGTGTTTTCCTCGCTCGGCTGGCCTTAAAATAGGTGCACCCCTGCGTAAAGGTGACCTTGAACGCCCCCTTCTGGTCAAGCGAGGGGAAGGCGTGATCTTACGCGCCGCCAGCGGGCGACTGTCCATTGACATGCAAGGCACCTCATTTGAAAATGGCGAGAAAGGCCAACGTATTCGGGTGCTTAATCCCGTTAGCCGGCGCACGCTCTACGCGGTTGTGGTGGGCCCTCACCAAGTTGAGGTGGAAAGCACGATGCGTCTGGCCCAAGAAGGAGTCGTCCAATGACCCATCATCATTCACCACGCGTGGTTCTTCTTATTGGTGTGAGCCTAGCGAGCCTTCACCTCACAGGCTGCAAAACAGCTGAACAGCTGTCGCGCGTAGGCGAGCAGCCCGTCATCACCCACGTGCAGGACCCCACAAAGGCGCCTGACTACCAACCCGTGACCATGCCCATGCCCGCACCCCAGGTAACCCCAACACGCGTGAACTCCTTGTGGCAAACGGGCGCCAAAGGCTTTTTCAAGGATCAACGCGCCTGCCGCGTGGGAGATATCCTCACGGTCATTGTGAATATGGACGATAAGGCGGACATCTCCAACACCACCACGCGTTCACGTAAAACCACAGAAAACATGAATGCTGGTCATATTTTTGGCCTTGAGGCGGGATTAACCAGCGCAGGTATTGCCGACCCCTCTAAACTTGTGGGCCTTTCAAACAACCCCACCCATTCAGGGACAGGCACCGTCAGCCGCAGCGAGAAAATCACCATGAAAGTGGCCGCCACCATCACCCAAAGTCTGCCCAATGGCAATCTCGTCATTGCAGGGCGTCAAGAGGTGCGCGTTAACTATGAAGTGCGTGATATGATTATTCAGGGTGTTGTGCGCCAGGAAGACATCTCTTCGGCCAACACCATACCTTACGAAAAAGTAGCAGAAGCACGCTTCTCTTACGGCGGGCGCGGCCAGATTGATGATATGCAGCAGCCGCCTTACGGCCAGCAGGTCCTCAACGCCATCTCACCGTTCTAGGGTGTTTTGGCACGAAGAAGGGACAAGGCGGATTTTTCACGGATAAAAGTCCGCCTTTTTCTGCCTTTTTGGATAAGTTCGTCGTCGTTTGGTGCGCCTTCCCTTCCCATAATAGGGGTATGTTTTATTTCTGTTACGAGAAAACAATGACTTTGTGCCTCTATTTTGATGATACCTCATGGCTGACATGCGACGCGACCGTCGTGGGCCACATGCCCCTGGGGGCAGGAACAGCGATCATCCTTGACCAAACCCTCTTCCATCCCCAGGGAGGGGGGCAGCCCGCAGACAAGGGTTTTGTTTCATGGGATGGGGAACAAGCGGACCTCACCCACGTACGTTTGGACGGGGAAACCATTCTCCACGAAATGGGGGCTTCTGATCCTGTCCCACCCATTGGCACACGCATCACGTGCCATGTTGATGGACCCTGGCGGGAGATTTGTGCACGCACCCACACGGCCGCTCACCTCATTGCCCACGTTGTGGCAGGCCTTGTGCCCAACGCCCGTCCCGTGCGCGCCCATGCCTTCCCCCATGGGGCTTATGTGACCTTTGAAGGAGACATGTCCGCGTTTGATCAGACGCGCTTTGAGGCGGCCCTCCAAGGGGCAACTTCCCATAATCTTTCCATAGAAGCGTTTACAGATGGCGGCATTCGTCATGTAAAAATTGGGGACTTCCCCCCCACCCCCTGTGGCGGCACCCATGTGACACGCACTGGGGATATTGGCAAGGTGCGCCTTACGCGGGTAAAGTTAAAGCAGGATAGGATAAGCCTGTTTTTCGAGGTCACATGAGTTACGCGTCCCTGTTTGATCCCCAAGCGCCCATGACCGTCGCCGTTGACGCGGCAAAGGGGCTCTTCACCTTAGAAGAGAAGGGATTGTTGCGTCACATGCGCTTGAGCGCTCCCATGGCCAGGGTTTTGTGGGCGCTTTTTGAGGCGCACCCCGGTTTCCTCACCTATGGCGCGTGTGGGGATATCCTGCGCACCCACAACCTGCATATTCCCGATAACCCCCGCATCCACCGCCACATGAGTGCCCTGCGGCGCCTGCTAACAGACTTTGACCCACGCCTTGAGGATTTGATTGTCAACCAGCGCGGCGCTGGGTACGCACTTCACGAGCGCCTCCAAAACCGTGACGGCTTTTCCCAAGACCGGGACAACGATCTCTATAGCGATCCCGTTCTTGGCCCCACCCTCCAAGACCTTGACGCTTTGGTGCAAGAAGCTGCGGCGCTGGCCAGGATCCTGCACGTTGCACCTCACCCAATGGGATTTGTCCTCGATACAAGCCGCCACACCCAGAAAATCAGCGACCTGTTAGACAGACACACGAGGCTCCACCAGGACATAAAAGCGACGCTGTCTCTCCACCCCCATGAAATGATGGCCCTGCGCCTAGACGCCCTCATGTCAAAGCTCGCCACATATATCGGCATGGCGCGCCTGTGCGCCTACCCCATCACCCAGACCCAGTGGACCCAGTGGTACACCCAGGAAGTGGGCGCTCTCCTCATGGACATCAAGAAGTGCGTGGGTTTTGTCAGGCAAGGGTGAAGAATAAATCGTTCTTCACGTTTCAGCCCTTGATTTTCTCGTCCAACTCCGATAGACAAGAGGGATTGGAGAGGTGGCCGAGTGGTTGAAGGCGCACGCCTGGAAAGTGTGTATACGGTAATCCCGTATCGAGGGTTCGAATCCCTCTCTCTCCGCCAGACTTTTTTCTTAAGATCGTGATTGTTCATCAAGGTATATGCTGATGCTTGGACAGACCCCGCTGCCGCCCCTTGGCACCTTTGAAGATTACGAGATTTTCATTCAAGACATGGCTCCCCTAGAGGCCGCCGCACATGCCCTTATTAAAAGGCACGCCCTCCCAGACGCTCCCCTCACACGGTTTGAGGAGGGAACAAACGTCGTCTTCGCCCTAGGCGACACACTGGTCATCAAGATCTTTCCGCCCTTCCACCGGGATCAATACGCCCGTGAAGAGGCAGTTTTGCATTCCCTTTTGGGCAAACTCCCCATCTCAACACCTGAAATTTTGCACGAGGGAGGGATCTCGGGCTGGCCTTACATCATCATGACCCAACTAGAGGGCACGCTCCTTGAAACCCTTTGGGACACCCTCAGTCCCCGCAATAAAGAAAGCCTTCTTGCGGAGCTGGGCCTCTTGATCCAACAAGTCCACACCCTTCCTACCCAGAGCCTTGAGGCCATCGACAGCCACTGGGATCGGTTTATGCAGCACCAAATCGCCCGGTGCGTAGCGCACCACCGTGCCCACAATCTTCCTGAGGGACTGGTCGCCCAAATCCCTGCCTTTCTTGAAGAAGCCAGGCCTATGCTTTTCAAGGAGCACAAGCCCGTCATCCTGACCGGCGAGTACACCCCCATGAACTTGCTGGTCAAAGAAATGGACGGCGTCTGGCATCTTCACGGACTCATCGACTTTGGTGACGCCATGCTTGGCAGTCCCGCCTATGACCTTTTGGGGCCGGCTGCTTTTTTGATTCAGGGTGAGCGCGCCCTCATGCGTACTTTCCTCACATCTTATGGGTATAGGGACGGCGCATTGAAACATGACCTAAGCCAGTATTTCACAGCGCTCATGCTCCTGCATCAATACAGCAATCTGAACATTCAAGTCAGAATAGATGGCTGGCAAAAGCGGGTGAAAACCCTCCATGATCTGGCAGAGCTCGTGTGGGGCTTTTAAGGAGCATAAGACCCCTTTCGCCTTGCCCGGCCCCCAATCTTTACCTAGACTAGAGGATAAAGACGAGGAGGCACGCCATGGAACACAAAACCATTGCCATTTTAGGCGCAGGAAACGTCGGGAGCACCCTGGGAGCCGCGTGGGCGCCGTTGGGACACACCATCATTTACGGCGTGCGTGACCCTGGTCATGAAAGGCACAACAATGCTGCACAGACCGCAAGAGGCGCCCGTATTGTGTCTATTCCGGACGCTGCAAGGCAAGCCGATCTCATCGTCCTTGCCGTGTCTTGGGAGAGTGTGCCAAAGGTTTTGCAAGAATGCGGCGGCCTGGACGGAAAGATACTCATTGATGTGACCAATCCCCTCTCCTTTGAAAATGACACCATTGCCTTGACCAAAGGCTTTAACACCTCCGGCGGGGAGGACGTGCAGCGCCTTGTGCCAAAAGCCCATGTCTTTAAAACCCTCAATCAAGTCAGCTTCACGGTCATGGGGCAGACATCTGGCTACCCCACAAAACCCGTGATGTTTGTGGCGGGTAATAGCGCGCCCCATAAATCCCAGGTTCTGTCCTTGGTAAGTCAGCTTGGCTTTGACGCCCGCGACGCCGGCCCCATTGAAAGTTGCCGCTTTCTGGAGCCCTATGCCATGCTGGCCCTTGAGCAGTACGTCAAACACGGCGCCGACTCGTCCCACGCCTTTACATTCACGAAACGGCAGCAAGAGGAGGAAATTGTTGAGTACATTGCGTACCAGCTTACCCAGCACACCCCAGACGCCTTCCTTGCCTCCTACACCACCGCCTGCCAGTTTCTCGATAGTGCGCCCCAGTGTCTCGGGTACGAACTGACCCAGTGCGCCGACGATGCAAACCGCTTTATCCTGCGCATTTGCTGGCAAAGTGCGCCGGCTCACCTGGAAGGCTTTCGCAAAGGCCCCCACTTCCCCCCCTTCCTTGCGGCAATTAAGGAATATACCCCTGAGATCACCCAAATGTGCCACTACCTTCCCACCCCCTTGGTGCGTGTGAAATAAGGCCTTTGACAGGGACGAGGGTTCTTTCTATCATGCGTGCGTGATAAGCACGGGGAGAACACCATGGAACAGTTAGCGCGCCAATATCATGATTTTCAAAATGCTGTCGGGCAAGGCGCTAGTCTTGCGGACATCACCGGGACTGTCTTGGGTCTTTTTTCCCCTGCCTTTGAAAAAATTGCTAACGGCGCGGTTCTTGTGGCCAGCCGTGACGCGCTCGCCCAGCAAATGTGCGAGGTACGGGGTTTTGCGGGAAGCTGGCGTGTCATTGACAAACCAACCGTTGCGTCTGCGTGCGGCACACAGTGCGTCCTTCGCTTTATCCTTAAGACCGAGAAGGCGGGCGCCTTTGAGGTCATGGCCCACCTCCTGTCAAGGGACGGCGTGCACATTGACCGCATCGACGAAATTTACTATCAGATACCTGGTTAAATATAAAAATACGTTATGCACCTTTTGAAAGCCACCATGGCGGCTTTGCTGCTCACACACCTATCCCACGCGTCGTCTCTCCACCATGACTTAAGTGACCTTCTTCCCTTTGACGCCGAAAAGTGTGCGCAGTGGTGCCATGGGATAGAGCAAGAAACGGGGCTGCGCTATGACCCGTGCGCGCCTGCCGTTGCCACCTTTCAAAAAGACGGCAAAGAGCTGGTTTATATCCTTGCCGCGCACACCGCAGATGATCCTGAAAACCCCACCTGCCCCATGTTTGGATGCATCACATCCGTTGTGACAAGCTTGCAACCACACCTCATGATCTTGGAAGGCTTTGACACGTCTGAAGAAATGCACAAGTCCGTTTGTATCCTCACCAAAAACCCCGCCCCCCATAAGGTCTTGCAAGAGCCCATGTACGGGGCATTTCTTGCTCAAAAGTACGGCATTCCTTTTGTGGGAGGGGAGCCATCGGATCACATAATCTTAGAAGCCCTGAAAGAAAAAGGGTACACACCTGACGACATGGCCTTCTTTTACTTTCTACAACAGTTGCCCCAAGTGCACAGAGAAAGCCCCCTCACGCAAGAAAACATACAAGACTGCTTTGAAGGGCTAGCAAAAGGTTGGACCTCCATTTTTGGCAAAGAAAACACCTATGAAGGATTTCAAGCGTGGTGCCTGGACAAGCTTGGGCGCATACTTGTCCTTGAGGACATCCTTTGCGCAACCTCCACCTTGACCCACCCCTTTTTAGCAAGAATGCACAAGGACGCCATGTGGGCACGAGATAGGACAACCCTGACGCGCCTCCTGGACGCAGTGGAGAGCCATCAAAAGGTGATGATCATATACGGGTCGTCACACTTTTACACCCAGCACAAGGTCCTGGAAAAGTACCTAGGAAAGCCCACCTTTGCGCTATAGCTAGAACAGTTTAATGTGATAACAGGATACGAGGAAAGCGACGTGTATACGTATACACGAGCGACGAGTGACGCATTATCAAATGATAAGGGTTCGGCTATATATGACCCCCAATAAGTAACTTTGCCCACCTGCCATCTTGTCATGCCGCAGCGCACCCATTAAAGTGTCCTCGTTTTCGTTGAAGGATCTTTTTTATGCGTTTTTTTGTTTCCTTTCTTTGTGCTGCCCTGGCTTGTGCGCCTACCCTCCAGGCCCTTGTGCTCGAGAACCTTGCGGCCTCAAAAACCTTGGACGCGACCCTTCAGGGTAAAACACTCGGTTACTACATAGGCTCCTTCGATCCCCTCCATAAGGGACACGAAGATTTTGTGACCCAATCCCTTAAAAGCGGTGCGTGTGATTATGTGCTCATCACACCCGCTTGGGGAGGGGACGACTACAAAGACCGCACCGATGTTAAGGCCCGCCTTGAGATGCTTTTTAAGACTTACGAGAGCCACCCCCGCGCCCTTGTCACGCGCCTCACCCCAGGCGAGCTCCAAGACCTTCTGACGTCCCCCATCGCGCCAGTCGACAAGAAGAAGTCTGCTCAACCACATCTTAAGGGATTGCGCATCGTTGGTATGGTGGGCTCGGACACCGCTCTTGATGTGTCCCAGGACCCCAAAAAGGCAAAAGTCTTCATGAAAGGTGTGGCGCTTGCCCATAAATATAGGGCCCACACCCTTGGGAGCGTTATGGCCCTGCCAGCGGACGCCTTTGTGATCAGCCGGCGCAATGGGCAAGATCTTCAAGTGTTAGACGGCGCCTTGAGCGGGTGCCCCATCACCCATGTCTTTGAAAATGCCCACCTTGCCCTTTCCTCCACCATGATCCGTGAGCGTGTGGCAAAAGGCGCACCCATCTCAGATTATGTGAATGAAGAGGTCCAGTGCATTATCAAAGAAAAGGGACTCTATCAAAAGAAGAAACAATAACCTTGAATGGGGCGCTTTCGTAAACTACGATACGATTAAGTGGCGACGGGTACGCGTGCGCGCAGGCCTTGATAAAATGAACGCCACGCGCGGTATAACAGCAGGAGCGCCCCATGACCACAAGCACCTCTTCCATTCCCAGCCCAGATCAAAGCCCAGGTTTTTTGCTGTGGCAAACCTCATCTTTGTGGCAGAAACAGATCAAGAATGTCCTTGATCCCCATCAAATCACCCACACCCAATTTGTTTTGATGTCCCTTGTCTTGTGGTGTAAATCCAACGGCTATACGCCCAATCAGCGCCTGCTGTGCGAGTTGTCCATGCTGGATAAAATGACAGTGTCTAAGGCGCTATCTGGTATTGAAGCGCTCAAGCTTATAACCCGTGAACAAGACGCGTCTGACACGCGCTCCAATGTGATTGCCCTCACGCCAGATGGCGACACACTTGTGCGCACCCTCGTGCCGGCGCTCGAGCGCATTGACACGGATTTTTTTGCCTGTGCCTCCCGGTGGGAAATGCGCGACATGGTCCGCGTCTTTCGTGAAATCACTGGCAACGACGCTTAGGATCATCTAAGGCTTTCTCTGTTTTGAGAAATCTCTGACTGTACAGGGGCGTCTGCGCCTGTCACTGAGAGGGGCGCTTATAAAAAAACTATACATTGAGTCACAACTAAGACGGGCGCGGAACGCGGGCCTGGCATGTCGTCCATGTGAGCGCGTATATCTGGCAGACCGAAGGCGATTCTTGCAGGCCTAAGACGATCACCTGATAATGAGCTTCGCCCTATAGACACGGGCCTTTTGATCATTTCTTCAAAACATAAAAAAAGGCGCCCCTGGGGGCGCCCTTTTCGCATTCAAGCGTTTTCGACTTAGCGAACAACGGTTGTCGCGCGACGGTCAAGCTTCCACTCAGCTTCACCATGTCCCTTGGAAACGGGGCGCTCTTTACCATAGCTTACAGTCTCAACACGGTCCTTGTTTACGCCATGCTTAACAAGAGACTTCTTCACAGCGTGCGCGCGGCGCTCACCAAGAGCCATGTTGTACTCACGTGTTCCACGCTCGTCGCAATGACCTTCAACCATGACGTTTACTGAAGGCCACTTTGCAAGCCAGTCAGCTTGGGACTTAACGGCTTCACGGCCCTCAGCACCTACATTGGACTTCGCTGTGTCAAAGTACACAGTGTCCTTTGCGGAGTTGCGGAAGTCCTCAGCAGAACCAGGAACGCTACCGCCCTTGGAATCGCTGTTCTCAAAATCGTGGTAACCGCTGTCCTTGCAATCAGGTGTAGTTTCGCAACCTGCAAGGGCAAGTAGACCCAGTGCCGCCGTCGCAATAAGATATTGACGCATTGTATTCTCCCTTTAACGAACAAAATCAAAGGGTTCCCATCGGGGTCCCCTACAGAAGCCGTAACTTCATTGAAATTATATATCCAAAATTTTAGGGAATCAAGGGGGACCAGGTACCGTCCGAGGCATCGGTCGGAGTGGGGATTTCCCTTTCATTTCTGCCAGTTAGATCAATTGAGTAGAGTTTTGATCTACCTTTTGTATCCTCCCGTGTGAATAATATCACACGTCCATTTGGCGCCCATGAAGGCTCTTCCACAAGCCAGCCGGTGGCAAGCAAACGCTCGCCAGAGCCGTCGGGTTTCATGACGCCCACGTAGAAACGTCCTTTGTCAATTTTTGTAAAGGCGATGAGGTCTCCGCGCGGTGACCACACGGGTGAGCGGTAGCTGCCGGAGCCAAAGCTGATACGCTCAGCCGTGCCGCCGCCTGCTGGCATCACATAGATCTGGGTCTGACCACCACGGTCAGAGTTGAAAACAATTTGCGTGCCGTCGGGGTTATAGCAAGGGGACGTATCGATAACGGTGCCTCCTCCGGTCAAACGCTTAATGGCTTTGCTGTGCAAGTCCATACAAAAAAGCGACGTGTTGCCGTCATTGGCATAGCTCATGACCATGTTACGCCCGTCCGGCGAAAAGCGCGGAGCAAAGGTCATACCCTGGAAGTTCCCCAGCATCAGCTTTTGACCTGTCATCAGGCGCATAAGGTAAACGTGAACTTTCCTTTTCTCAAAGTCGAGATAGGTGATTTCATGCAAATTTGGTGAAAAGCGAGGGGTCAGCACCATGGTGTGACCATTTGAAAGATACTGATGATTTTCGCCGTCTTGATCCATGATGGCCAAGCGCTTCACACGCTTTTTGGCGGGTCCCGTTTGGGCAATGTAGACAATGCGGGTATCAAAGTATCCCATCTCACCCGTCACACGCTTGTAAATGGCATCAGCAATTTTGTGGGCCACCCGGCGCCAGTTCTTTTGGGTGGCAAAAAAGGAAAGGCCCTCCATTTGCACCTGGGTCACAACGTCATAGAGACGAAAATCCAGACGCACACGTCCATCGGGCGCCATTTGCATTTCACCCTTCACAAGAAGCTGGGCATTGATGGCGCGCCACTCGGGAAAACGTGGACCAGCCTTTAAGGATTCACGGTCTTGGATGAATCCCGCAGCGTCCAAGGGGCGAAAGAGGCCACAGCGCTCAAGATCCGCCGCCACAACCTTCGCCATGTCCCGGCCCATGGTGGCCAGCGCATCGGAGTCTCCATAAAAAGGCGTCACCGCAATAGGGGTCGGCGCCACTTGCCCTTGGGTCACCTCAATACGCAACTCCGCCTGGGCGTTGGCCGCAAGCAAACACACACTCAAAAAACCAAAGACTCTAAGAAACTTAAGCATCAAATTATCCTTCTTTCGATCTTACAGAAGATCCTTAGGGTTGAAGTCTATCACAAAGACTTTCCACTGCTCATACTTTTGTTTGGGTATGGGAAAAGGCTGGCAGCGTTCATCTTTTACGGCGCGCAGGGCACTTTCCGCAGCGGTGCGGTAGTAGGGATTAGCCGAAGAGGAAATGGGGTTCACAAGCTTTGCGTCCCTAACCGTCCCGTCAATATTCATCCACACGCGTACAGGCACAACAAGATCACTTCCGTTCATGGCGCCCGCCGGCAGATTCCAGCACTTCGTGATGTGCTGGCGCAAGGCGTCCATTTCACTGATGGTCACAATATCCGAAGGCGTCCCTGTGGCACCCTTTGATCCCTTTTTCTTGGGCGCGTTGTCATCTTCTTCCGGCGCCGAGTCCTTGGGGTCAGATAGATCCTTCAGCATATCTTCAAAAAGCGTGTCGGCCGCATCCTTCTTTTTCTTTTCAGGCTTTGGCTTATCCTTTTTAGGCTTGGGCTTTTCCTTCTTTGGCTCAGGTTTCTTTGGCTCAGGTTTTGGTTCGGGTTTTGGCTCAGGCTTGGGTTCTGGCTTAGGCTCAGGCAAGGGCTCCGGCTTGGGCTCAGGCGTTGGCTCAGGAACTGGAGGCAACTCTGGAAGGGGCTCAGGCTCAGGCTCGGGTAAAGGCTCCGGCTTTGGTTCCGGTTTGGGCTCGGGTTTGGGTTCCGGTTTAGGCTCAGGCTTCTTTTCCTCAGGCTTTGCCTTTTCTTCTGGCTTTGGGACGGGCGTGGGATTTGGGGCCTGGGTAATATCGGACACGGGCGCAATCTGCAAAGGAATAGGCTGCAGCATCTCCGGCGGCTGCCTATGAAATCCAGGCAGTCCAAAGAAAATCAGCAAAAACACCACAAGGTGTAAAAGAGCCGACAAAAGCGCACCAAGACCCACCATGATTACCTGCGTCCCTTCGACGGCTCAGGCTTTTTTGCGTGGGCCTCACTTGGGGCGGCACCGGGCTTGGCGGGAGCCGGACCCTGGGGCAGCTCCGCCATGAGTGACACCTTTTCAAAGCCCGCGTGGGAAAGGGTTCCCATGACCTCCAGGACGCGCCCGTAGGGCACGCTTTGATCCGCGCGCACATAAATAAACGTTCCAGGCTTTGCCGCAAGGATGGCCTGAAGCTTGGGCACAAGGCCATCGAGCTCCATCTGGGCTTCTTGAATAAAGATATGCCCCTCCTGGGTGACGGACACGACCAAGGGCTCGTCCTTATCGTGGAGGTTACTGGCCTTTGTTTTTGGCAAATCCACGGGCACGCCCACGGTCATGAGGGGTGCTGTGACCATGAAAATCACAAGGAGCACAAGCATAACGTCCACAAAGGGCGTCACATTGATTTCGCTCATGGGCGCGCCAAAGCGTCGCCCTTTTTTGGAAGATGAGGAAACGGACATACCCATGGCTTGACCCTTTCTAGCTTAAGCTGCTGTCTCGAGCTGACGAGACACAATGGTGGAGAATTCTTGGGAGAAGGTCTCCAAACGGTTGGCGTAGCGGTTAATCTCGCTGGACAAGCGGTTATAGGCCAAAACGGCTGGAATCGCCGCAATCAGACCCAAGGCCGTCGCCAAAAGGGCTTCCGCAATACCAGGGGCCACAACGGCCAGGTTCGTACTTTGGGAGGACGCAATGTTTTGGAAGCTGTTCATAATACCCCACACGGTACCAAACAGACCCACAAAAGGCGCCGTGGAGCCAACGGACGCCAAAAAGCCCATGCTGCGCTCAAGGTCTTCTACCTCACGGGTGATGGTGGCCTGCATAATACGCTCGATGCGCTGTTGCAGGGAAATCCGCTTCTCCTGGGTGGGCGCGCCCGCACTTGTGGCGCGGCGCCACTCCCGCATGGCGGCGGCAAAAACGCTGGCCAGGGGCTCATCGGGCTTTGATCCCACGCGGTCGTAGAGGGCGTCCAGCGTCCCCCCAGACCAGAACATGTCCTCAAAGGAATCAGCCTCTGCGCGCAGCTTCTTCAGGCGAATGGATTTGGAAAAAATCAGGGTCCAGCACCAAAAGGACGCTGCCAAAAGCATCAGCATCACAAGCTGTACAATCCAGTCCGCGTGCCAAAACATGTCCCACATGGACAATGTTGCACAAGCTGCATTCTCACCCACGGGGGTTGCTGCGATATTTTCCGTTGTCATTCTTGTTGATTCCTTGCTCTTTTGGGATTGCCGGCCACACACAGTCTTTATGGTTGTGGCACAAACGCCGATCGGATGCAATTCTACAAGAAGGACGGGGCTTTTCTCAAGACTTTGCAATCAAAAAGACACGCTTTTTTACCAAGCGCGCGCAACCCCTTGAACCGCCACTATTTCACACGCGTCCCTGCATCTGCGCAGGATTGGACATTCTCTTTCAACGCGTGAAAATACTTGCGTGGACTCACAAGGGTCCGCGAGGCCGCGAGGGATGCCCTCTCCTTGAGCCAGGACTGCAAAGACTGTGTTTCCACATAAGTTGTATTTAAAAAGTGCGACAAACCATGGGCCATACGCGGTTGATTAAGTGATTTCGCGCCGCGCATACACCCATAAAGATATAAATCGTGGGGTAAGAGTTTAAGGGCAGGAGAGGTAACGCCGTATTTTTTATTGGGATGCACCTCCAACGTTTTTAAAGGTGCGTCATTTTCTTCTAAGGGGCGCATCAGAACGTAGGCATGCTCCAAGTGCATGGTCACGCGGCGCCCCTCCCCTCCAAATCGCACAGCCGGAAGACGCACAAGGTCATACCCCTTTTCCCTGGTGCGCAGCGCGTTGAGCTCTTCTCCAAGGGCAATGTACATAAGTCTTCCATTAAAATGGTTGTCATAGGATCCCGTATAGGTCGCCAAAAGACGTAAGATCTCGCCTTCACGGGTTTTGTGGGGCATACCAAAGGGGGAGGTCTCGGGGCTGGGCGGGATAAAATCAAAGGACCGCACGGCACCAAAGGCCCAAACCGTTGGACCGTGCACAGCGAACTCACCACTGGATAGATCATCCATCAAAGAGCCGTACGCGATCAGGGGAAGATGCGTCTTTCCTTCGATGCGCAGGCGCTCTTCCAAATCGGTCCAGTCCCCACTATAGCGCTCCTCCTCCTCAGGAAAGGGTGCGTGCCTTTGGCAAAACTGCCTCACACGTTCGATATTCTCCGCGTCAATGGGAGGTGCGTAGTAGGCGGCCATGATCAGAGCTGCCTCTATAAGATTATGGGCTTCCTGGGTAATTTCAACGCCCGCACCCGGGCGTGCCGCATCCCCAACTTGCCCGTATTCCTCAAAGACTGGGTTAGGGCTGCAAGGGCGCAAGGGAGAGGGGCAAGGAGAGCCCTGGGAAGAACGCAAATCTACCCCTTCCCACGTGCGTGGTGAAAGGATCTCCCGAGACCGACTTAAGGGGGATCGCAAGGGGGACTGCGGTACATGGGTTTTGCGAAAAATATAAGGGCTTACGTCCTCCTCAGCCTCCAAAGGGCGAGGGGTTTTTGGGAAAGAACACAGCGCTTCATCGGACCACAAAAGAGCACACAAAGAAAATAATATACTGAAAATAAACATGAAATCCCACTCCTACATTTTTTGTTTTTATCTTTATAGGAAAAAGTTTCCATAGGGTAAAGATGAGGGCAATTTTCAATGAAAGTGTAGGCCCCTTTCGGTTGAATGACAACGCTTGTATGAGAATAAAAAAAGGCCGATGAAAACTCACCGGCCTTTTCTGACATCTTCTTAAGGGGGCTGACTTAGGCTCCCAGCGCCGCCAACATTTCGGGTGTGAACACGATCTTCTCAGCGTCGAGCATAATGGACCCCTGACCGAATTGCTCGGCGCGCTCTTTGGCACGCTCGCGCAGCTTTGCAGCATAAGCGCGCCACGTTTTTTGCGCGAGTAAAGTCTTCATATATGCCTCCTGCACCTTCACTTGAGCTTCAATAACGTTTAAGCGCTCGCCCAAAAGTGTCTGAACAAGGAGAGGTTGCTTTTGCGCAACAGCAGCCGTAAAGAGCACTCTTGCCTGACGCATGGCGTCTTGGCGCGCTTCAAGAACAGCATTTTGCCCTGCAATATAAGCCTCGCTCTCGTCGGCAAACTTGGCTGCACTGTCTTGGTCGTGGCACGCCAGAAGTGTGACCGTCGCGCTTCCTTCTTTGGTGAGCTCAGCCACGGAAGCCTTGGATTTATTCAACTCCCCCTCAAGGGTGTTAATGCGAGCAAGGGCTGCGCGCACGGGATTCATTTTCTCTTGCAGGGCTGCAAAGTGCGCGTCCACCGCGTGATAGTAGTCCGCAATGCTATGGGGATTCATGCGCACAGGTAGCTCAAGGGTACCATTCGTGTCACGCATCAAAGACGTGTCACCGGAAACCGTTGCACCGGATTTACCGCGCCAGAACACGATGGAGGACACGGGATCATAGGCCTGTGTGAAGTTAATCACGTTGCCCGCCCCGCCTGTGATGGCATGGAAATTCTTAAGTGTATTGGCATTATGGAGGTTAGGCGCACCAAAGGTCATGACACCAAGGTCCACCTTAATGCCCATTTTCTCGCCCATTTGCTTGGCGGCTGCGGCAAAGATCTCCGCAATGGCGCCGCCCAGACTGTGGCCTGTACCCACAATCTTAAGGGTCGCTCCCTCGCCGTTTGTCTTTTTAAAATCCTCAAGAAAATAACGCATGAAGGCGAAAAAGGACGCCGCGTTGTCATCTAGGTGGGAGGCAAAACCACTGTGGAAGCTGATGTTGCTCAAAAGACCATGGGAATAGCTCATCTTGGCGTTCCAACCAAAAAGGTTCTTCACCCAGTCCATGGTGGACTTGGATCCCGCAAAGGAAAGAACCAACTCTTTGTTGTCTTCGTTATAGGCGGCTGCGCCGGAGAACTCGCCGTTATTACGGTGGAAAACACCGCGCACGTCATAATTCATCCCTTGTAGGTTTCCAGCAAAAGCTTCCCTGGCCTTGTTGAGATCCTCTTGGCTTGCGCGCAAACGCTGAGCCTCCAAGTCTTTGATTTGACCATCAAGATTGGTCAGCTTCAAAGCAATGGCCACGCGCACATCCTGAACTGTGGCCGCCTCAGGCAAGTTAATGTCGTAAATGGACAGATTCTTCACAAACTTCTTGAAGTCTTTTGCTTTTGTGGTTGGAATTGCTTTGGCGAAGGCCTCAAGGTCACTCACTGTCTCCATGAGCGCAGAGATATCGCGGTCGAGCTTGGTGCTCGCCACATTTGCCTTCCCAAGGCTCTTGTTGGCGTCGACGTCGTAAACAAGGGCGCTGAGCGTCCCGTAAGTCTTTGCGCTCTCGGCGGTCAGGCGGCTGAGGAAACTCTTGTCGTCTTTCATGCTTTCAATGCCCGCATCGGAAATGCCCATCTCCTTCACAAGGGAGGCAAAGTTGGCATTTTCTTCATCAAGCTTTGCTTGGGCGCTGTTGGCGGTCTTATGCACCGCGTCCAATTGATCCATCAGCATGTGCGCTTTTTGAGAAAGTGCCTCACGCTCCTTAAAGGAGATGGGCTTGAGGGGCGAAACAGTCCCTTTACACTGACCCATTAACTCCGCAGACGCATCGTTTTGCGTCATGTTGGCGTATGCGCCACTCAAAGAAAGCGCGCTTGACACTAGAAGAGCAAACTTAAATGTTTTGTTTACCATGGAAATAAATCCTGTCTATTTGTTTAGTATAATCATAACATGGTCTTTATTTCAAAATGGTCAATAGTTATTTTTTTGTATAAATAACTATTGACGACGGTTTTATTGCGACTCTTATACTTTGTGAGGAAGACTTGTCATGAGATAGATAAAGATTTGAGGATCTACACATTTTAGCAAAAATCCTGTACTAATCTCAAAAACCTGACGGGCGCAGGTGAAAAGTATGCATCTATGCCAAAAGATCTAGAAGCGGAAAGGATCCCAGTGAGCGTATATATAGAAACAGACTATGATGTACAAACAGTCCGCCAAGACAACTTAAAGGGCGTTTTTACATTATTCTCCCAATTGAGAAATCATCTTACATTTGAGGATTTTGAATTTTTTTTTCAGGATGCAACGGAAAATAACGCCTATCAACTTTTTTCTTTTTCTTTGAATGGCGACTATATTGCTTTGGTTGGACTGCGCCCTTATTGCGACTTTGTACGCGGAAAGCATGTCTATGTTGATGATCTGGTTGTTGACGAACGCCATAGATCCAAGGGACTGGGAAGTCACTTATTAAAGTGGATAGACGCGTATGCAAAGCAAAACAATTTTAAGTGCGTGAGGCTTTCCACAGGCGTTGATAATCCTCAAGCAAAGAAATTTTACACAGACAACGCATACACGCACAAAGCCATCGTTTTTTGCAAAAAAGTCCCCTCCTCTTAAAATAAGTCACACCTAAAGATATTGCGTTCTCACAAAAATCCACAGGCTTCATGGACTTCTTGAAAACGGACGCCGTATCGGGGAGAATCATTGCAGCTTCTTTGAATCTTGAGCCCACCATGACGCACATGCCCCTAAACCCCACGGTAGTTTCCTTCTTTGAGCATGCCACCGCCACATGGAGCTATGTTGTCTACGCCAAGGAGCATGCACACAGGCGATGCGCCATCATCGACCCTGTCCTTGATTTTGACCTGTCCTCGGGGCGCACCGCGACCCATTCCTGTGATCGTCTCATTGAGTTTGTGCGTACCCATGACCTGAAGCTCGAGTGGATCCTTGAGACCCATATCCACGCCGATCACCTGACGGGAGCCGCCTACCTGAAGGAGAAACTGGGGGGCAAAACGGGCATCAGCCGTCATATTTTAGACGTGCTCAAAACGTGGGAGCCCATCTTTCATAATGAGGCAAGCACACCCCGGGACGGTTCGCAGTTTGATCATCTTTTTGAAGATGACGAGGTCTTTACCATAGGAGACTTAAGCGCACGCATCATCCATACGCCAGGCCACACACCTGCAGACACGAGTTACATTATTGGAGGCGCGCTTTTTGTGGGAGACGCCATGTTCTTACCCGATGTGGGCACGGGCAGGTGCGACTTTCCAGGCGGAAGTGCCAAGGATTCTTTTGCGTCTTGCGCAAAGCTTCTAAGCCTGCCTGAGGACACACGCATGTATGTAGGCCATGACTACCCCCCCGAGGGCAAGCGCCCGCCCATGTGCATGACAACGGTGGGCGCCCAAAGACACGCCAATGTGCGCGTGCATGGGGGGATCACCCGGGACGCCTTTGTAGCTAAGCGTGAGGCAGATGACAAAGGCAAAGCCGTCCCCCATTTGCTTTTGCCCTCCATTCAGGTAAACCTGCGCGCGGGGCGCCTTGGGGTAGACGGGGAAGACCCCTTTCTTAAAATCCCTTTGAATAAACTATCGTGAGCCCACGCCCCCTTGAGCCCAGGCGCAGATATCTCCTCATCGCCTGCGTCATTGTGATGGATTTTTTGGCAGGGACAGAGCTTGATCTTTTTGTGCCCAGCTTCCCTCAAATTGAGCGCGCTTTTTCCCTTGAGCCCTTTTGGGTAGAGGCCCTTTTGTCGGTCAATTTTGTCACCTTTTGTGCGGGTCTCATCTTCGTGGGGGACTTGAGCGATCGCTTTGGCCGAAAGCCCGTGCTTGTGGTAAGCCTCATCCTTTTTTGTGTGGGCAGCGTTTTGTGTTTCACCGCCCCCACATACGGGCTTTTGTTTTTAGGGCGAGCCTGCCAGGGCCTGGGTATCAGCGCCCCTGCGGTGGTCAGCTTTCTTTTGGTGGCGGACCACTACTCCTTGGATGCGCAACAACGCCTTTTTGCCCTTTTAGGGGGTGTCATGAACATCTCCGTTGGACTTGCCCCCGTCATTGGCAGCTATCTGGCCCTTGCTTTTGGTTGGCGCGGCTCCTTTGGGGCCCTTTTGTGCCTGGGCGCCCTCAGCCTCATCATGGTCCTTCTGTGCGTCCCGACCTACGGCGTCGACGCACCCGCCCACCCCCGTACGCCTGTTTGGCAGGGGTACAAGGCGCTTTTTCAGCACAAAGATCTTATGCAGCTTGTGCGCCATTTCATGGTCCAGTTCACGCCCTACTGGATTTTTGTGGGGATGGCTCCCCTGTTTTATATGGATACCCTTTGTGTGCCACTCTCCCAGTACGGCTTCCATCAGGGGTCCTTAGCCACCGTGTACGCCCTGGGCAGCTTTCTGTTTGCGGCCCTTGCGCGCCCCAAGGATCACGTGGGGCTCTTGCGCGTCTCCTACATTTTGTTTGGTTTAGGAACCCTTTGCGCCCTGGCCGCGTCCTGGACCACAAACGCGCTCCTTGTCACCCTTGCCATGATGCCCTTTATCTGTGGCCAGATCGTACCCAGCGCCCTTCTCTACCCCCAGTGTCTCAGTCTGATCCCTGAGGCTAAAGGCAAGGTCAGCGCCCTTCTTCAAGGGGGACGCCTCATTTTCTCAGCCCTCATGCTGCAGGTTGCAAGCGCCCTCTATCAAAAGCGCTTCCTTGAGATCGCCCTCACCATGGCCGTCTTCATGATTGCCTCTTGCGTGACGCTGCGTAACCTTCTACAAAAAAAGACGCTTTTCTAGAAGAGCGTTTTATCAATCATAAAAAGCAACCACGTATGACGTAAAGAAAGGATTCCTTTATGCGCAAAACGCCACTTAGTCTCTTGTGTCTTACCGTTATAGCTAGAACAGTTTAATTTGATAACAGAAAACGAGGCAAGCGACGTGTATAGGGATACACGAGCGACGAGTGACGCATTATCAAATTATAAGGGTTCGGCTATATATGGAGCGCGCTCACCCATGCGCCCCTTTATGCCAGCGCCACTTCTCAAGGCACTGATGATTTAGCAGGCTCTGGGTATGGCCCGCATAGCGCAAATAAGCCCGATGAAACTGGTGAAGCCCTATATCAGCGGGCTCTTTTGTATAGAGACGGTAAAGACGGCACACCCAAGGATGTCAACGAAGCTAAACGACTTTTCCAGGAATATATTACGCGATTTGCCTTGCCAGGGGGAAAGCCTTTTCCCGAACTCTACGGAAAAGCGCATCATAATCTTGGCATGATTGCCTATAGACGCCAAGACTATCTCACAGCACAGCAGCATTTTTCTGAAGCCGCGGCCCAAGGCATAGAATTGTCCAAGCGCAATATCTTGCAAATGCGCATCCATGGTCAGCTGCCAGCAACCCTGGAGGAGTGCTTCCTTGCCATTTGTGATTATCATGGGTACACGCTTCCCATGCCAAGAAGCGCTTTTGTTTTTGATCAAGCCCTTGGAAGCATTTATTTCGGTGGTAATGCGAATATCAGTGGAAATTTTGGCGTTTTCTTAGATGCGATCCATTTGAAGAGTGCAAGCAGTATCAAGGCCCCGGTGGTCTGGATCAGAAATGAAGGCGGTCTGACGGGAGATGGGCGCGTGGAGGCACAACTCCTCGTTGTGGGCCAGAAAAAAATCGATTTAAAAAAATAACCCTAACGAGAGGGGGCTTGCCCCCTCTTTTTCTCTCAAAGCCTAGCTAGTCACCCGCGCGATGTAGCTCATATAGCCAATGAGCTCACCCTTCTCCCGCTTTTCAAGGGCGTACCACTTCTCGTTTTTGAAAACGGGCGAGACGCGCTCTTCATACACATGCCCACCGGCATCATAGCGGTAAAGACGCGATCCTGACAAAAGGTCTTGCGTCACAAACCCAAGGGCCAGCGCGTCAGGGCGATCCTTCAAGATCAGCCCTTGCGTTTTGAGGCCAGTTGAGGCCACACCCACACCGTCTTTGCCGTAAAGGGTGATGTCCTCATAGCGTGCATCCTTGTCCCTCAAAAGACGCAGCAAGCCCGCCATCTCGCCCTCACCCATGTCCGCCGTGAGGGGTTTGATGTCGAGGGTCCCGCGGGCACGCCTCTCCTCGTCCAAGCGCTTTGAAACGTCCTTTTGAGATAGGTGACCGGACGCCTCCTCAATAAACCTGCCCACAAAGGTATACACCTCTACATAGGTGTGATCGCTCAGGGGTTGAGAAAGCCCTGCCTCGTCTTTAGCGAGAAGCACAGACATGCCCAGACTGCAAATGGTCAGTGCACACACAAAGACTTTTGTCACGCTTTTCATAAATAAACTCCTTTTCAAGGAACAGATCCCTTTACATGACGCGACTGTAAAATAGCAGGAAATGATCCGCGTGCCCAGACAGACACGTCATCGCCTTGGTGCGACTTCCTGTCAGCACCCCAAGGGCCATTGAACCCATACCCAAACAATCGGTTGAGCGTGCTCTCACCGCTCATATGAGGTCCATAATTTTGAATTTCCTAATGGTTTCTTAATGAAACCCATCCTATCCACGGTTTCTGTGGATAAGTTTGAGGACAAAACTCTCATATCGGCTGGATCACGAGGCTACGCCTAGAGCCGCTAGAAAATGATCATTTTTTGACCATCTTTGTAAGGTATTGATTTTATGATGTTTTTTAATGTAAAGAGGGGCAACCCAACTTTTCTAGAAAAATATTTTTGCGTTTTGGGGGGGCGCAGGGGTTGACAGTTTTTTTGTGCATAACTGGGGCAAGTCCACTTTTTCTTTTTACCAAGAAAAAGAAAACTGAGCACTGTGTGTTGCCAAATTTTCATCCAGAATGATTGATGATTTGCTTTTCTTTTAGGTGCGCGGGACGTGAATGGAGGAGACTTGCGTCAAAGGCCCCACGTGCGCACTGCAAGAACGACTAGAACAGGACCTGCACCCGCTTCAAAAAAGGATCCGGGTCTGCTTTGTCCTCAAGACACCAGCTTGCAGCCAGGACCAGCCGCACATAAACCCAGTCCCGTAACGTCTGTGGTGACACCCCGGTTAAAGCGGAAAGAGTTGTAACACGGCGTTCAAAATGCGCGCGAGCCTGGCTGCCCGGTGAGAGCTCTTGGTCTTTGAGAAAGTCAAAGGCTGCAACCTCAAAACCCTTTGGCCCCACAATGCCCTTGGGATCAATCACGACGAACGTACGGTCGTTTTGCAAGATATTCTCCATATGGAGGTCGCCGTGTAAAAAGGCGTGAGCACCATCTATGTTAAGTAAGGCGACTGACAAATGTGTTGCACGCGCCAATACGCCGTGAGGCAATTTGCTTTCATCCACGCGGTGAAAGACGTTTAACCATTCCTGCACACTCTGCGCCCCATCAGGCCAGTCAGATGCTCCAAAAAGGGCATTCACGGCGCGTCCATAGACTGTTATGGCGCGGTCCTCATCCGCGTCAAAGAGCGCCTTGAGGGTAATGCCTGGCACCGCGCAGCGTAAAAGCAGTGCGCACAAGGCGGGGTCGTAGTCCAAGACCTCCACCGCGCCGTATCCTTGAAATGCGCGCAAAGCTAGCCACTCGCGCTGCATTAGCTCCCCGTCACAACCGATCTTTAAACAAACAGGGCCGTGATCAGGTGAAAGAGCCCTTGCAACGTAGTGCCAGGACATATTTGGAACGGGTAGGATCTGGGAGAGTTGCCAAAGCTTGGCGCGCTCTTCCACGGTTGCATCCAGAGAGGCTATCCACGCGGCACCTTTGGGACCGTGAAGTGAGGTGATATTTTGTTTAAGTGTTTCCATAGACATGGAAACACTTCCCTAGTAAAGGGGCTTATCTGCCCGAAAGTGTGATCCGTATTGCTTGGGATGGACATGGTCGCCTTTGGGCGCCTCCACGTCATAGGTCCAGTTTTTTGCCTTTGCAAAGGCAACGGCCTCCTCAAGGCTCGCAAAAGTCAGATTTTTAGTACAAAAGGGTGCCGTACTTGCCTGCCACCCCATGAGCGCGTCTTGGTAGGACGCTTCCCACGCCACGATGGTCATGGTCCACTGCCCTTGGCACGCACGCCCCGATTGCATGGCTGTCTTGCTATAGGGAAAAATGCGTACGTGGGTCATGGTCCAAAATCCTTACTTCACTCATGGCCCTTTAGTGTGGCAGGGGAGGCAAAGAAATGCAAGAACCCCCGCGCTATATAAACTGACAGGCCTTCTCGAGGGATAGCCGCGGTGCGCGCGCATAAAGGTGCGCGGGATCCCCCACACCAATATTACACAGGATCTGGGAGCGCCAAGTGGTGCCTGCAAAAAAGAGGGTATCCACACGCGCCGCATCAAAGCCTGTCATGGGCCCACAGTCGAGACCACAGGCTCTGGCTGCCATGATAAAGTAGCCATGCTGGAGGGTGGCGTTGAGCTTGGCGGTCTGGAGAGCAAAGTCGCGCCTATCCTCTCCCTCGAACCACGTGCGTGCCTTGTTCTGGGGGGACAAATGGTCGAGATCCCTCCAAAATTCCTCGTCATAGCCCATGATCACCGTGACGGGCGCCGCCATGGTCTGGGGCACGTTTGGGGCCATGAGCGCCTCTTTGAGACGCTCCTTTGCGTCACGGCTCATCACAAAGGTATAGCGCGCAGGACAACAGTTGGTGCTGGTGGGGCCCATTTTTGTCAGGGCGTAGATCTCTTCGAGCTGCTCGGCAGACACCTGCCTGTCTTGCCACCCATGGTATGTGCGTGCCTTGCGAAAAAGAAGGTCCAGACTTCTGCTCTCAAGTGTCATGATCGCCCCCTAGCCAAGCTTTGCGTCCATAAACCAAAGGCTTTTCTCGTGGTAGCGCAGGCGCCCCACAAGAAAGTCCGCTGTTCCTTCATCCCCTTCTTTACTCGCTTGGGTGATGAGTCCCTTGATCACAGTGATGAGGGTGCGCTGATCCTTGGCAAGGTCCGTAAACATCACTTGGACGTCCGCAGACAACAAAGGATCGCTCAGGCGCCTCATTTTATCTAGCCCACCTAGGGTGATGTGGGCGCTTTGGTCCTGCATACGCAGCCTTTCGGCGATCTCGTCAACGGCCTCTTGAAGATTTTCATAAAAATCACCCAGGAAAGCGTGATCTTGCATAAACGTATTGCCTTTGATGTGCCAATGATACACCTGTGCCTTGACGGTCAAAGCGTACGTATCGGCAAGAAATTGGCGCAGCGCGTCGAAATAGTCCATGGGAGCCTCCTATGTTTCATATGAAGTGGATTGATCTTTACATTATCCTTCTTTTGTCTTAAGAAACCGTTTCTTTTTAGGCAGCAGGCGCAGTCGATGGCTTTATATCGGGCGCGGGCGGCGTTGGTGCTGGTTTTGAATCGCCAGAAGCGGGAGAGGGCACTGCAGGCACCTTTTGTCCTTGAGCGTCCTTAGGCATCACGGGCGCCTGAGGCGCTGTGCCGGCTGCCCCGGCGCCCCCTTCTTGCAAAATAATGCGACGCTTACTGAGCTCTGTCATGAGATACCCCGCCTTCACAGGTTCCATATTCGTTAAGATAAGCGCAGCCTTTTGAGGCTTCACCTTCTCCATAATGGCCACAAGAGAATTGAAGTCCATAGCCTCAATGCGCTGGGCCGCCTCCTTGGGCTTCATGCTCTCAACCATCTGCACCACGCGCTTGAGGTTGTCGCTTTCCTTCTGGTTAACGGAGCTCAAGATCTCTTCCAGGGACTTGCGCGTCTGGGAAAGGGATTTGGATCGCTCTTGAATCTCACTATTAATGACGTCTTGAATGGCTTGCTCGTGGATACTGCCGCCCGCCTTCTTGGGAGCCTGTTCCTTTTGCTGATCGATCTGAAGAAGCGTACTCAGCGCCTCTGGCGTGAGGGTCATGGGGTCGATATCGGCTGCGTTTACGCTTGCTTTTGGTGCGTTAACAGGCGGTTTTTGGGGCGCCCCCGTTTGACTTGCCTGGGTCGCTGGTGCCGGTGGCGCAGGCGCAGGTGCTGCGGCCGGTTCCTCCGCGTAAACCGAGCGGACCTCCAATGGCGACTGACCCTGGGACAGATGGTGCCATAGGGAGCTGACCTTCATGGTCAAAAGGAGCGTTGCACAGAAAATCACAATGGGCAAAAGACGCACCCGCAGGAAGAAAAAACGCTTCAAGAGTTCCTTGGTGTTGGTATAGCGGCGCGTGGCCGTCATGAGAAAGGGATTGTTCATCGCACATTCCTCAGATTACGCACGAGCTCTGGCTCTTCATCAACACTTGGCTCTTCAGGTGCGCTTTTACCTTTCTTCGCTTTCTTTGCGGCACTGCTCGCAGCCACCGCCTCCGTTTGCATGGCTTTTGCCTGGGTCACGAGCGCCTCAAGCTTTTGGGTTGCCGCCTCCCCTCGCTCCACTAAAAAGCTTAAATCTGACGCAAGGGTCCCACCCTGGGTGAGTTTATCCTGAAGCTGGGAAAAGGTGCGCTCGCCAGCGACCCTCAACCCGTCCATGCTGGCCTCAGCCTTTGAGAGCGACCGCGTAAAATTCTCAAGAAAGGTTTGAAGCTCCCCACGGCTTTGATAAAGACTCGATAGCTTTTTATTCAAAGAGATGGCATAGGCAATGGTCGCGATCAAAAAACCTATCACAATGAAATCAAGGATAATATTAAAGGTCATCATGATGAGGGCTCCCCGTGGTGCTCTATGAAATTCTCGTCCACTTGCAGGGCGATATTACGATTACGTTGACCCGTGCGTCCTTTAAGCACCAGTTTGTCCCCTGAAAAGATGTAAACAGGCGACTCTGGCTTTGCTCGCAGATCCACAAAGGAGCCTTTTTCCCAGTTAAGAACGTCCCCGAGAGATACACAAACCCGGTCAAGAACGGCCTCCAAGGTCACGTTGGATTGCCACACCTCTTGACTGAAGTGATTCTCCCAAATGTCGTCTTGTCCCGTTTTGTCACCCATAAACATTTGGAGCAGCTGATCACGCACAGGCTCAAGGGAAGAATAGGGAATGAGAAACTCGATGTAGCCCGCGCACGTGTCAACCTCCACATTCACGCGCGCCACAATGGCCGCGTTCACGGGACGCACGATGGTGGCAAAGCGTGGGTTTGTCTCCATGCGCTCAAAGGAAAACGTCACGTCATCAACGGGGGCAAAGGACGTCGTAAAGTCCTCAAGCACGACGGAGAACAGGCGCTCCAGAAGGCGCTGCTCAATGGTTGTGAAAGGACGCCCTTCAATTTTAAGGCCACCTGAAGTTTTACGCCCCCCTAAAAGAGAGTCCACAAAGCTGTAGATAAGGGCCGTCTCCATGGTGAGAAGCCCCCACGTCCCCCACTTGTTGGAGCGAAAAACACCAATAAGGGTCGGCAACGGGATACGGTCCAGATACTCACCAAAACGCGTTGCTGACATATTTTTCAGGGAAACTTCGACGTTTTCAGACGTAAAGTTACGCAGACTTGTCGACATCAGGCGCACCAGGCGGTCAAAGACCACCTCCAACATGGGAAGGCGTTCGTAGGAAATCTGGTGGGAGTCAACGAGAACCTTCCAACCGCTCAAGGTCTTACTGGCGGCCTGGTCGAATCCCAGAAGGCTGTCAATCTCATCCTGATTGAGGATGCGTTCCTCCCGTTGGGGAGCGGCAGCCACAGACGCGCTTTCTGGGGCACCCTCTTCGCCCTCAGCGGCCATGGCCTCCCACTCGGCCATGAGTTCTTCTTCGCTCTTGCCTTGGTCCTCGTTCACATGCCCCCCTATTGTACAAGCATCTGGTCAAACAGGATGTTCGACACCTTGAGCGGCGCCAGAACAGAGTTAGCTTGCTTCAGGAGCTCCTCTCGCAATCTTTGTAGCCCTGCCCCGCCCTCTAAATCCTCCGTACGCAACTGGCGCAGATAAACCTGAAAAGCGTCAATAAGGCGCGGACGCAAAAGCTCCGCCGTTTTCAGTGCTTCTGCGTTCGGCAGCTCGAGTTTCAAGGACAGCCTCAAAAAAGGTGTCGCCCGGGATTTTTTAGTGCTTTTTGTCAGGTTAATGAGAAGCTCTTTAATTTCCAGATAGGAGACTTCCGTGGGCGCGTGTGCTTCAGCGGCAGCGGGCTTATGGTCACCCTTGGAAAAAATCTTCTCTCCAAAACCTGTGAAGTAAAGGGCCGCAAAGACAATCCCTGTGAGCACAATGGGCCCCAAGACCATGGCTAAAATCAAAGGTAATTTGGATTTCTTTTCCCCTTCAGCGGGCGCGCCTTCCTCTGCGCCGTGTGCCTCTTCCGCCATTTGCCCCCTCATTATGCTTATAATTTTGTATGTTATATCATAGGAGAGGGAAGCTCTTCGCGCAAGAAGCCACGTCATATAAAAACGCACCTGACGTATTCAGGTCACAGCGTGTGCTTTTTTACGGCAGAATCAGGCGAGGATACCCTGGGCGCGAAAGTACGCTTCCAGCTCGCCGCTTTGGTACATATCGCGCACAATGTCAGCGCCGCCAATAAACTCGCCCTTAATGTACAGCTGAGGAATGGTTGGCCAATTTGTGTAGTCTTTAATGGCTTGGCGCAAATCTTGGCGCTCTAAAATATTGACGCCCGCAAAGGGAACACTCAAGCGCTCCAGTACCTGGCATACAAACCCCGAAAACCCACAAAGGGGCATCTCTGGCGTGCCTTTCATGAAAAGCAGAACAGGATTTTGCGCAAGCAAAACATCGATCTCTTCAAAAAGTGCGGGCGCGTCAGTCATCTAGGGTTACTCCTTTGCGGGTACGAGGGTTTTTAAGGAAAGGGCATGGAGGCGGTCGGCCATGAGATCTCCCAGCGCTTCAAAGACCGCCTTGTGTTGGGCCACGCGGGTCATACCTTCAAAAACTGAAGAGATAATACGGACTTGATAGTGGTCACCGTCCCCACGTGTATCTTCAATATCTATGCGCGCACCCGGAAATGCACTTGCCAACATGGCGTATAGGTCATCACGTCTTATGGCCACGGGCACATCCTTTCTGACAATATTAGGCATTGGACGAGTCTTGTTTCCTATGGCACACTCTAAGGGTAAAGAGCAACAAAAAAGACTCAGCAAGCAAGAAACAGGGAAGCTACATGGACGATCTCGTCAGTCGCGAACGCGCTCTTGAGATGAAATTTCAACACGAACAGTTCCTTGAGTACAAGGTACTGGCACGGCGCAATCGTTTGTTTGGCCTTTGGGCAGCACACCTGCTTGGGCTTGAACAGGCCGAAGCCGATACGTATGCGCGCGGGGTTGTTTCTGGAAAATTATGCACGCCAGAGGGTGAAGAGCTCCTCGAGCGCATTTTGACGGACACACACGCGGCAGGTTTGGAGATCTCTTTGCATCTGGCGCGCAAGCAACTGGAATATTGCCATCAAGACGCGGCGCACCAGATTTATACGGAATGATTTTAAAATGTACCGCCCCCAAACCTTGACATTTGAAGCGCAGTACACACATTACATTTTATGTGTACTACATCACCCCAGAGATATAAGGGTCGTTTTGAGGATTACTCTTGATGCAAACCATTCTTAAAAACAAAGGAATCATCAGAAAATTCTCTTTTCTAGCATTAGGACTGTTGCTCACCCTTGCCTCGCCAGCTGGAGCCGTTCTGATCGGCCCTGATGATACAGAAGAAGACTCCTTCGACCGCGCACAAGACTTCCCCTATACATGCTCCGTTAGGACCACGACCCACAGCGCTTCTGGCGTACTTGTGGAAAAGAATGAAGGTGTTATTTGGGTTTTGACCGTGAAACATCTTGTGGAGGACACAGACGCCTCGGACATTACAGTGGAGTTTTACGGCAAGCCGCGCCTTGTCTGTGCGGATGTTTTCAGCCCCACATTTGGGCACAGAACGGCGGCCAAAAATTGGGGCATCAGTTGCGATATCGCGCTTTTAAAAATAGAAACGACAGCCTCTCTTCCCGAGCCTGTGGCGCTGTTTAATCCCTATTTACCTGCCCTAAGGTATGACAAAACATGGCAAATCTGGCGCGGACAAGGACATATTATAGGGTATGGAAAGCATGGATCAAAATCGGACAACCTCACCCTTGACGGCAAGCCCTACCATACCGTTGCCCCATTTTTTGTGGATGTCACAAGGGACTGTCGTGACGAGGGATGTGGTTTCTGGAACATTATTTCCACCTTTGCCCAAGACAAGGAGCTGATTGCGCCAGACGGAACCTATCAAACCTTGTTTACCAGAGACGTACTCACACCGCCGCGCTTAGGTATTGCCCAACCTGGCGCGCCAACCATTTCTGATAAGATCATTCCCCGTCAAGGAACGACATGTCCGGGTGACTCGGGAGGGCCCCTTGTGGTCTTTCACGACGACACACCCTATATCCTTGGTATTGCCTTTCATGCCCATAGCCCCGAAGAGAGCGGTTTGCATACATCATTCTACAGCTCTGTCCCCTATTTCGCCCACTGGATCCGGGAAACAATTTTTGAAACAATGTTGCCCCGTACCATCGGCGGCGAGTGGTCCCCTTTTAGGTCCATGACACTACATTCTTTGCCCCTCTACGTGAATCCCGCATTTTTGTATAAACTTAAAAAGAAGACAGCCCCTCAAAGTCTCAAAAAACCTCCCCTCGGTTTACACGACCTCTCCACAGGCATACGCCTCAAGGAACCAGCCATGTTGGTGTTTTCCCCCGCACACTGCTCTTAACGTTTCCTTAACTTTCTTGGGCTAAAACCCCTGTGGAAGAATGTCTTTATTAAGAGGGTGTCATGTCCATTGGCAAAACAAAGGCGTTTGCGGCAATGAGCGCGCGCCTCAAGTGGGACCAGGAAAACATCAAGGTTGCAACGGACAACCTGGCACGGGCACAACTGCCTGGCGAAAAGCAAAAACGCCTTTCCCCTTTTTCCTTTCAACATATCCTTGAAAGAAGTGGTCTGACCCGCACAAGCGCAACCCACATGACCGGCACCCAAGATCATGGGCACACCGTACAGGTGACAAAATCATCTCAGGACGAGGAATCCATTTCCAAAAACAACATCTCCACTCAAGAAGAGATGATGCACATCAATGACTCTTCCACAAAGGCCCACCAAATGACAACGCTCCACAAAAAACTCGTTGGTATGTATAAAAATATTCTCACGGTGGGCAAATGACATTTTTCCTTGCCGCTTTTTTTCTCTACCTCACCCAAGACGCCTGGAGCGGCAGCCTTGCGGACACCCAAAAAATTGCCTCAGACAACCTGCGTGTCAACGAAGCCCTCTCCCGCGTGGCTGCGGAAAATCTGGCCAATGCAGATTCGGCCAACTATGCGCCCAAATCCATCACCGTCGAATCCAAGAAGCTACCCAGCGGAGCAAGCTCCGTCAAAGTCAAACGGATCCGCAAAGACGAAAAGCGCGTTGTATCAACGTATGATCCTTCCCACCCCCAGGCAGACACCCAAGGGTACGTCGCAAAGCCTGATGTGGATCCCATGATTGAACTCATGAACATGCAGCGCGTCAAACACAGCAGCGAAATCGCTCTCAAGGTCTTTGAAACCGCAACGGACATGCGACACAAAATGATCTCCATGATGGGGACAAGATAGGAGTCTCAAGAAAATGTCAGAACTCACCACAGGCAGCATCACAAACCTCTACAAAGGCGTTGGCTCACTTGATAAAGGCAAAGCAGAAGATACCGGCACATCAGCGCTATCATTTGCCGACGTGCTTCTCAAAGATCCTACAAAAAATCTTGTGCAACTGTCTCACAAGACCGAGGACGCCACGCAGCTGGCCGCCCTGGGTCAGGTGGATGAGCAAACACTTTCCGAAATTGTCACTGAGATGGATATTGCCCTCCAAAGTTTTAAAAGCATTTGGGAAAAATCACTCCAGGCGCTCAATGAGCTGCCGCGCATCAGCATGTAACGCGTGCACCCTTGCGAGGGAGAGCATTGTTTGCTACCAACGTAAGGACAACTCAAACAAACAAAAAGCGCACCCATGACAGAGCATGCCCAAGATCTCCCCGATGTGACCACACTTTCCTTTGAGGACGCCCTCAAGGAGTTGGAGAGTGTTGTGCGGCGCCTTGAAGAGGGACGCCTGCCCCTAGAGGATGCCATTGACTCCTACGCCAGAGGCGCAAGCCTCAAGGAGCGCTGCGAGGCGCTTTTGTCCCAAGCCCGCCTCAAAGTTGAGGCCGTCCTTGCCGCAGCTGATGCAAGTATCACAACGCAGCCCATGCTAAGTGCCCAGACCGATGCAAACAACGACTAAAGAATCCCCCCATGCCCTGTCGTTTGATGAAGCCCTGGGCGAAACAAAGACCGAGGTTATCTCTTTCCTTGAGGAGCTTCTCAAGAAAAACGTCGGGCCTGGTGCCCTTGGTCGTGCCATGGAGGCATCGGTCATGGGGGGAGGCAAGCGTCTTCGTCCTTTTTTTCATAGACAGGCCTGTCGCATCCTTGACGTCCAAGAAGAGGCTAGCATTCCCGTTGCCGCAGCCATCGAGCTGATCCATTGCTACTCCTTAGTCCATGATGATCTACCATGCATGGACGACGCCGAGCTTCGGCGCGGCGCCCCCACAATCCACGTGCGCTTTGGGGAAAACACAGCCCTTCTTGCAGGTAACGCGCTTCTTACCCTCGCCTTCGAGGTCATTGCAAGCCTCGAGGTTTCAGCGCCCCAGCGCGTCCAACTGATACAGTGTCTGGCGCGCGCCTCAGGCGCTCAGGGCATGATGGCGGGGCAGTACATGGACCTTCATCCCTCCCCCTCACCCAATCTTGATGAGATCTCCCGTATGCAGCGCTTGAAGACAGGAGCCCTCATTGAGGCCTGCATTGAAAGCGCGCTCATCCTCAAGGGAGGCGTATCCCGTCATCCTCTTCTCATTTTTGGCCACGAAGTGGGCCTTGCCTTTCAAATTCTTGATGATCTCAAGGATCTTTTGGGGCATACGTCCGCCATTGGCAAAGACACGGGCAATGACGGGAGCAAAGTCACATTTGTCAGCCTTCTAGGCCCCCAAGAAGCGGCCGAGAAAGTTCACTGCTGTCTTCGCATGGCACAGGAGTCTCTGCCAAAAGGGCCTCTAGCTGCGCCTCTAAGGGGAGTTGTGGAAGCTCTAAACATGGAGCTTCAGGCGCTTCTGGCATAGAAATCAAAGGCATTTCATTCGTGTAAGCGACTTTTTCAAGGGCGCCCATAGCCTCTTCGATGGAGGACGAGGGCGAGACAAACTGTCCAAAGGCCTCATCACGCACAGACGCACTTGGTAGGGACGCATAAGACACTGCTTGCAAAGGCGCGTCTGCGGGCATGGCCCCAGAGGCCGCACCTCTTTGACCTAATGGGCGTGCCCCCAGGATACCAGATTGCAACAGCTCTGCCTTTTGTGCGTGCTCACGCCACCACTGTGCAGCCTCAGGCCGGCACCTTCTTAAATTGAGTTTTGAAAGCCCATAACACGCTGTCGTATATATTTCTTGCGCACTGTCACGCATCACGCCCCTTGGATTCATCAAACACATAAAGGCCTCCCGAAAGCATGCCTCGGGCATGTGGGGAATAAGCGCTGGGAGATCCTCGTCGTTTTTGGGCCCCAAAACGTACACTTTTTCACCCGTAAGTCCCAACCACACATAAATGCGTGCACGCAGCACCGTGTCTTGGGGATCACACAAATGCAAGGCCTCCAAAAAGTACGCCGCAGCCCAGCGGGTTTGTCCGGGACTCGCGCGCATGGCCTCACTCCCGCATCCAACGCACGCAAAAATGGTTTCTGTGCGCGTGCCAGCCTGACGCGCGCACACCAGCGCCCGCTCGTAACACACACGCCGGTCAACGTACTGCCCATCCACCATATCCTCAAAGCACAAGTTGCCCAGCTTCACATAGGCGATGGCCAAAAGCCTGGGGTTTTTTGAATGTATCACGGCTTCCTTAAGCCAAATCAAGGCGTGGGGACCGTTTTCTTTCTGGGCCCTGGAAAAATAGCTCAGGGCAAGACTCTCTTTCTCTGGCACCCCTAGAGACACGCTTTGGCCGACGCTGCGCTGGCGCTTTGTGGGAGGCTCACTTTCTTGCTCTTCGCTCGCCAACACCCCATTGCACAAAGTAAGGAGCATCAAAACACGCGCAACAATTTTTTCCATTTTGGTACCTGGCCATAAGAATATGGAAGCTTTAAAGCACCAAGATCGTCCTGTCAATTTTTAAGATTTGGAAGATGGCTCAAAATATTAAAGGCTGATTCTTTGTGAAAAGGACTCGGTTATGACCCAAGATACTCACCTTGAACGGGCAACCTGCAGCCAAGATCTCCTAGCTTCAAATGGCACGTGAGCCGAAGGCGCGGATCCTGGGTGCAATTCATGGCTTCTTCAAGATAAGACACAGCGAAAGGAGCGGGTACCAAGAAAGCAAGACGTATGTAGCACAGCGCCAAAGCGTCGCAGGAGCCGTGACCAAAAGACTCAAACGCCTTGGAGGGCGCCCCATTCAAAGCGCCGTATTTTGGCTGTTTGCTTACGGGCTCTTCTTCATCGGGCATTTCATGAAATGAATGGGCGCGCTTAAGGACCGTAGGTTCCTGGTCACAGGACAAAACTGAGACACTGACCAGGCAACAGACTATAAAATACAACGCCCTTTGCACCATTGATCTCTCCCAGGCGCGCGTCAACCCTCAGCACGAACTAAGCCTCCAACCCATCTAGGGGTATGGAACGCACCTACTTTTCGTATGGCTTTTTGCGCACCGGCTTTGGGTTTTCATCCTTGACGTAGGGGTTCTTACCCTTTCGCACCCACAGACGCAGGGGCACACCGGGCAAATCAAAGTCTTCCCGCAAGGATGTTTGCAGGTAGCGCATATAGGAATCGGGCAGGTCCGCGGGCTTACTGACAAAAAGTGCGAAGGTGGGCGGACGCGTCTTAATTTGAGTTGCGTACTTGATACGCACGCGGCCCACGCCCGATAGAGGAAGGGGATGACGTGTTGTGGCGTGCTCAAGCCACCGGTTTAGATCCGCCGTGGAGATACGCGCGTTCCACAGATCGTACATCTTGAAGATCGCGGCCATCAGCTTATCAAGGTTGTGCCCCGTTTTGGCCGAGAGAGGAATCACAGGTACGCCCTTCACCTCGGAAAGGCTTGTGAGGAGCACATCTTTGATCTCATCAAAGGATACGCGGTCCGCCAAGTCCCACTTGTTAACGGCAATGACAAGGCAGCGGCCTTCTTCAATGACCTTTTGGGCCAAAAGCACGTCCTGGCGATCAAGGGCCTGGCGCGCATCCACCACCAAGACCACCACATGGGCGTAGCGCACAGCTTGGAGCGTATCACGCACACTGAGCTGCTCTAAGGGATCGCTGACCTTGGCGCGCCGGCGCACACCGGCCGTATCAATGAGTTTTAAAGGACGCCCGCCATATTCCCAATCCAGGCGAATGGCGTCACGGGTAATGCCTGGCTGGGAGCCCACAAGCAAACGGTCCTGACCCAACAGACGATTAATGAGGGTAGATTTACCCGCATTGGGGCGCCCGATGAGGGTCATTTGAAGGGGCGGCGTTTCCTCGCCTTCAGCTTCGAACCCTTCGTCTTGGCTATCCTTTTGGACGGACTGGGGACCCAAAAGCTCTGCCAAATGGGCGCGCAGATCATCCAGGCCAATGCCCTGGAGGGCTGAGATGGCGATGGGGTCTGTGTCCCCAAGGCCCAGACTCGCGGCCTCATAGAAAGCGTTCTCATCACGCTCGCACTTGTTCACGAGGACAAGGGTTGGCTTTTTGGCCCGGCGCACGTAGTCCACCAGAATCCGGTCCGTGGCCAGAATGCCTTCCCTTGCGTCCAGTACAAAAAGCACCACATCGGCGTCCTCAAGGACTCTGGCGGTTTGCGCCAGAATCTGGGCCTTCAAATCCTCGGATTCAAAGCCCTCAAGACCAGCTGTATCCACAGCCGTAAAACGCAAATCAAAGAGCTTAGCTTTTCCTTCACGCCAGTCCCGTGTCACGCCTGGCACGTTTTCAACAATGGCCATTCGCTTGCCACATAACCTGTTAAACAGGGTGGATTTTCCAACATTAGGGCGGCCTAGGATGGCCACACGCTTATAAGACACAATTTCTCTCCACTTAACCCTGTTTAAATGTCACAAGGTTTCCACTGTCACCCAGGGCAATAAGGGCATTTGAAACCGCAATGGGGGACAAGAAAAAGGTATCTGATCCGTTCAAAACACGTGTAATGGCACCGTCCTTTGGAGAACAGAAAATAATTTTTCCGCTGGAGCCTGTCAGGACAAGCTCACCGTCCGCCAAGATGGGGCCTGCCCAAAAAAGGGCCTCGCCGTCTTCTTCGTAATTCTCGCGCTCAGGTAGTGCCTTGGACCACCGCACGCCACCAGATCTTTTATCACAGCATACCAAGTGGTTATCGCTGGTTACAAAAAAGAGTGCCTCCCCCCACACAGCCGGTGTGTGCACGCCGCCCAGGGGACGTGTCCACACAAAATGACCCGTGCGCAGATCAATGGCGCTCATGCGACCTGCGTGACTCATCACAAAGGCCATGCCGTCGGAAATGACGGGACGGGCCTTGATATGCGCCAGGGAGGACAAGGAGTCCACAGCGCCTGGGCTATTGAGGCTTTCAACCCACAGGGCGTGGCCTGTATCAGCCGTCAGTCCATAAACCTCACCGGACGTATAGGCCACAACGACGGTGTTTCCTTGCACAGCGGGACTCGCCCCGCCCAAAAGGCCGGCGCTCTCCATCATCCCAACGTGGGTCCAAAGGGGCGCACCGTCTTTGACACTGAGTGCCGTCAGCTGGTTATTGGTGGTCAGCACATAAACTGCGCCCTTATAGGGGGTCGGCGCGCAGCGTGAAGGTGCCGAGAGGGCCTTGCGCCACAAGACAGTGCCGTCCTTGGCATCCATGCAGACGACCTCAGCAGAAGGCGTTGTCACAAAGAGTTTGCCGTCATCCCAGCAAAGACCACCCCCAAAGGGTTGGTACTCGTGGGATGCGTCAACGGTTTCCACCCGCCACACAAGCGCCCCAGTCTCTAAGGAGAACGCGCTCACATCCCCGTTTGTATCCACCGCAAAAACGGTGTCTTGGGCAACGACCGGACCACTCAGGAGCTTCCCGTGGGAGCTCACACCGATATCACCGCGCCATGCTTCTTGCAGCGTACCCCCAAGCTTCACAGGACGCGGCGCATGGTCAGCCACAGCGCTCGCCATGGGCCATATGGCGCGGGGCTCTGGCGCGGGCAAGGTCAGGTTTGTGCTTGCAACGGAGGGATCAGGGCGCAGGGCGTCTTGGTTCAAAAACACCACATGCCGCATGCCTGGAAGAGGATCTTTTTCCTCTTTCCAAAAGTTCAAACAGCCGCCGAGCATTGATGCCGTCAACAAGAGGGGCGCAATTTTTTTCATCATCGTAAAATCCACACAGAAAATCTCATGATGCTTTCTAAGACATTCTGACTACAAAATCAAGAAAAGGACACGAGAGCGCTCTTTTTAATAAATCATTAAGACATCACCATGACAATAAATGCACAATACAGAACTGCGTCGTATAGAAACACAAAAAAAGGAGGTCATACATGAATAGAAAGGTGATCTTAGGGTTTTTTATTTGCTTTAGTGTCGGCTTCATCAGTCGCATGCTGGGTATTTCCTCTCCTTGCCCGCCGGTTTTGGAAGGCGCCCTTCTTGTCCTGTCCATGACACTTGGGTATGTGAGCATAGATCTTCTCATCACGCGCGTGACGCGCCTGGATGATGAGGCAGTAAACGAGCGTGCGTCATGATGCTTTTATGCGGCCTTGCCCTGGGCGCTATCATCGGGGCTGCGTGTCGGTGGTTTGATTTGCCTTTGCCGTCTCCACCAACCTTGACGGGTGCCCTTTTGGTCCTCACCATGACCATGGGGTATGTCTTACACGATCCCCTCATTGATTTCATGGGGCGCATGTAAGTCGGGGCTTAAGAGAATCAATCGGGTGCGTCGCAAACAACAATCTTACCGATTCCCGTGCCACTTTCCACAAGGGCGTGGGCAACCTTAAGAGTCTGCGCGTTAATGGGCGAAAGCGTCTGGGTGAGGGTCGTACGCAAAAGACCTGCGTCCAAGAGTGCTGAAACCTCATTTAAAATGTGATGCTGCCTCATCATATCGGGCGTTTGATAAAGGGAGCGCGTGAACATAAACTCCCAACTCACACTCACGGACTTGCGCTTAAAGGGCACAATATCCAACACCTCAGGATCATCAATGAGCGCAAAGGATCCTTGGGGCGCGATACACTCAACAATACCCGCAAGATGCTTCCCCGTCGCCGTTAAACCCGCGATGTAGGCCACTTGATCGATACCAACTTCGGCAAGCCCCTGCTTCAACCCTTTGTGATGATCAATGACATGGTCCGCTCCCATTTCTCTGGCCCAAGCGGCACTTTGGGGACGCGAGGCGGTGGCCACAACCCTCAGACCCGTGAGCCTTTTGGCCAGCTGGATCAAAATAGAGCCCACACCCCCTGCCCCGTTAATGATGAGGAGTGTCTCACCATGGGACTTCACCCCGTAAGGCACGCGCAAACGGTCAAACAAAAGCTCCCACGCGGTCAGAGACGTCAGCGGCATGGCAGCGCTCTCGGCCCAGGTGAGGGAGCGTGGTTTGCGCCCCACGAGGCGTGCATCAATGGCATGGAACTGACTGTTGGAGCCGGGACGGCGCCAATCTCCCGCATAGAAAACCTCGTCCCCAGGACTAAAGAGCGTCACCTGGTCGCCCACCTCCACAACCACGCCTGCCGCGTCAAACCCAAGCACCTTCGCTTGTCCCTCCTCTGGTACCATGGAGGCGCGCAGCTTATAGTCTACGGGATTGACCGAGACCGCCTTCACCTCCACGAGCAGATCATAGGGACCCAGCGCCGGCAAGGGCAGTTCCAGATCCACCAGTGCGTCCTCCCGGTCAATGGAGCCGGGCGCGTTATATCCAACAGCTTTCATATCTTACGCATCTCCATGGGGCAGCGCATGAGGATCGGACCCGTGCGCTTGTGACTTCACGCGACTGAGCAATGGCACGCTCATATCCGCAAAAGAAAGACTCTGGCCACGTGTGTGATCCATCTGGGTTAAAATGTACTGGTAGCCTGGTGCGCAAGGGGTACTCTGGCGAGCGTCGCACGTAATCTCACGGACTTGCTCCAAGATCTGCTCTACCTGTACTTCGAAGGGATTTAGATGCTCATCCAACCCCCTCGGCCTTCCCTCGTATCCTGTCCATAAGGGCACAGGTCCACTCCATAAGGGAGCTCTGCTAGGCAGGTCATCTATGGTCACGAGAAGTTGTTGAAACTGTTCCTGAATAGACAGGCCGCCCTCCATGTGCGCAAGCGCAGCCTTATGCGCCTCCTTGGCCCTTTTTGAAAGATCTTCAAGAATCGCTGGGTCAACCATACCCACGCGCGCCAAAAGATCCAACGCCGACGGCCCAGGGGCAGTATGGGCAGATACTGGCACGAGGGGAACGTCTTGGGGGTCGCAACCATAGGCACGACCCACCCAACACACTATAAACATGACGGTCATTACGGATATTTTATTCATGTCCTTTGCCCCTTTTCTCAGTGTAGCCTCGCCAGGTCATCATTTTTTGAGTGCACCCGCGAGATTTCTGCGCCCAATAAAAGACATAGCACTTGGGCGCTTTGATGATTCCTTACCCTCCCTGCCACGTTTCAGAAGGGATTTTGTCCCTCCTCAAAGCTTTTTAACGGGTCTAATGGTCTTGGGAGGCGCCTGTGTCACCAAAACGCGCCGCGCGTTCTGCCCTGGCGCGCTCCAGGGCGGTCGTCCTAAATATAAGAGACTTTTGCGCGTCTTCAACCAACAAGTGACTCGCCTCAATTTGCCACCCGCTTGTTGGCAGAATTTTGGCGTACCAGGGTTGACCAGTCAGTGCTGTGTATTTGTTTTGTTCCTCCTCAAGGATTGCAAGACCCTCGGCAACGGCGCGCTCACACGACATGATCTTATCTTGTAGGTCCTGAGGGGTTGCCGCAGCGCTCGCCGCCGCTGCCCTTGCCTGGGCATGGTCAACATCTCGCTCTGACCCGTCCGAGCCGTAGGCACCACTCAACAAACAAACGCCCATAAGACAAAGGGCCAGATATCTTTTACGCATAAACGCATGCCTTTCCATTATAGGATCTCTTTCACTTTTTGTGCCTGAGCCATCATCTGGGCCGGGTCAAAACGCTTATCTTGGAGAAGAATCCGCTCGAAACCATACATTTCTTTTCCACCGGACTTCACTTTCCTTGTACCCCCCAGGCCAATCATCCTTGAAAGGAAGTCAACAAGATCTCCCCCTTTGCCGGCCGTCACATCAAGCAGCCCCTCAAAAAGGCGCCAGTTTGCCGCGAGGTGTTTTTGATAAGCTTCGTTGTTGTTGAGGTCTGCGTGGTGGCTTTGCATGTCGTGTGCCAGATCCCGGTAGAACACGGCCTCAGCCTCAATGGTCAGGAACGTACGAACATAGGTCTTAAGCACCTCACTCCCCAGATAAATGTCACGGTCTTCTTGCCGTATACCACGCCACAGATCTTTCAAAAGACGCTCCTTAAGAAACGTCTCCACGGCGTCCCCCTTCAGGCGCACAGTCACATGGAAGCGTGACAGGTTGTAGTCATGCTTTTTGAGATCTTCCATACCGATTGTATGTGTGAGTGTGTGAATGTCAGGCGTTCTGGTGATGTCCGCCTCATAAGGTAGTTCCTGTGACGCAAACGCACCCGATGTGATGCCCAACATCAACAACGTGACTTGGAAAAATCTTTTTAAAAACAATGACGCACTTTTTGTATAGGACATACATGATGGCCCCCGTTGAAATTTTTCCCTTCAACTCTAGCACCGACTTGACAGTCTTTAAAAGAACGCTTTTAAAACCCTAAGCCATTCACCGAAACAGCTCAAAGGCAAGCGCTTGTGAGTTTGGGTCCTCCATGGACGCAAGCCCATCGATGTCTTCAAATAGCGTGACCTTTTGCGCGTCGGGCGCAAGGGCGCTTTGCTTGATCCGCGTCATGATCTGTTCTCGAAGGGTCTGGTCTTGAATGCGTCCTAAGTTTGTAATGGTTTTTTTCACATCCTCGTGGCTGATAACCCCGCCTAAGGTAACTCCATCGAGAAAACTCTGGTCCAGAAGTCGGTAAATATGATCTTGCACGCTTTGTGTTTGGACCTGCAACAAACCCTGCCACACAGAGCTTGCCAATGACGCGCGGTGCTCCTGGGGAGTCAAGCCGTCAGTCAGTTCGAAAAGGTGTGGCAACACCACACGCGCGTGCTGGCGTCTGGCTTCGTCACCAGGAATCTGGGACAGACCCAACAAAAGATCCTTCAACACATAAATAGAATTTGGGGATGGCTCACCCGCAACCATGGGCGGCAGGGGGGCCAGAATCCTGGTGATTCCCCCTTTCAAGAGTGGAGCAATTTTAAGTGCCGCCTCTTCTCCTTCGAGGGTCAATAGTCCAGCCATGATCAAAATCGGCCAAATGGGATCTTGGGTTTCTTTAGCCAGCGCCGATATGTCCACCGCGTGAAGAAGCTTGTAGCCGCGCGTGTCAGGGTCGTACAACGATATGTCTATGGCTCCTCTCTTGTCCGCGACAGCGCCTGCTGGAATTTTTAGACGCGCCTGCTGCAAATAACCTAAGACTTGTTTCCTCACCTTGTCGGTTTTATAGTGGCCCAGTTTTCCAAAAACCTTGGCGAATGTGTCCTGATCGTATCGCATCTCGCCCGTTTGCGCTTCTTTCGCAAAGAGCCTCAAGGTGTTTGTATTCAAAAATGCGGCCATCCCCAGGGGGATCTCACTTTCAAACGGGTATGGCCGCGCAAAACGCTTTAGGATCAGGTACAAAGAGGTATGATCGATTGTTGTGCGTGATAGCTTCCTCAGGTCCAGTGTTGTCAAAAGTGAACGCAAGCGTCCACTGCCATCGTTCACGAGCTGTGTCACCAGATCATCCAAGATATTCTCCACAATGTTTCCTTGGGCATTTTGCGCGAGGATGAGCATATCAGAAGTCAAAAAGTCAGCGACCTCGGCCCGCTCCGAGGGCACCACGTTTGCAAAGGCATGCATGAGGGCATTGAGGGCCCCCTGGGTGTGAAAATCCCGTGTGATTCTGGGATTCAACGCTGAAAAAAGCTCGGCCCTTTGCGCTTTACTGCCCAGAGCCCGCAACCACCCCACGTGAAGATCCACCGCCGCTGGCAAATCCACAGGCGCATACCTGTTGTAGATATCGGTTTTCACAAACAGCAATTCTAGATGGCGCCTGAGACGATTTTCTCCATCCTTAATAGCTAAAAAGAAAGAAAAGTCGTTTTCATACTCGGTCAGTTTTTGCTTCTCAACATTCCCCAGCTTTTGAAAATAAGGGGTCTTTGTAAAAGCGCGCCATAGACCCTCAAGGGACTCTATATGCACATGGGGTGGCACACCTTTTGTCATGAGCTCATGCACCTGAGCGTCTGTCTCAAGGGTTAAAGTGGCCCTTGCGCCTTCTGGCAAATGGCGCAAGTTCCCCGGATCCATGAAGTAAAGCTCTCCCCCTTTAAAAATAGTACCGGGAGGAAACTTGTGCTTGAGCGCCTCCAAAAGATCTACCCACCCTGTTAAAGCCACCGCCTTGTTATTGCTGAACTCAGGGTCATCTGGCATGCCCGCTAAGAATTCTGCCACACGAGAGGTTGAGACTCTTGAGGTTGAGACTTTTAATGGCACATGTTCATCGACAATATTTTTTGCTTGTCGGCTCACAAGGCGCACCGCGGTGGGCTTTTCAAGATACGTAAAAATATTTGCGAGCACCTCGTTGGGTAAGAGCCCCAGGTCCCCAAGGCCCGGATTATCCTTTACCATGGGCACAACCGCGGAAGCTCCCGTTCGGATAGAGCCCTGGGTGGAGGATTCTAAAGGAGCCTGAATAACACCGGTTCTGTGCCTTTTAATCCCATCTCCCCTTGGTTCATCCAGGGCGCGTTTGGATTTTTTAGCGCCAGAGACGCGCGCCTCCTTGGGAGCTGGCGCCTGGCGCTGACCTCTATCCTCGCCTTCAAAGGCGCTGGCAAAGGATGGTGACAAATTGGCAAAGCTTGCGGCCAAAAATGAAACACCAAGGAGAATACGTTTTTTCATCACGTGGACCCTATTTTGACATTATAGACCCATTATTACATACATATGTTAACGATCACTGAACTTGATAACTGATTTACACTTTATATATTTCTGTAAATTCTCAAACGATTTCACTAAATTCCTTTTTCATTAAATCTTGCCTGTTTTGACATTTTGTATTCTTGGGTCACAAGACCCTTGTCACACACAAAATGGATATGCGTTTTCCTTGCAAAATGCCATGGATTATGTGTATAAAGCGACGCGTGTTTTTAAGTTTTTCTTTTCCCATGACTTTGCGTGTTGCCCATTTTGATCTTGAGAGTCCAGTTCTTTTGGCGCCTTGCTCAGGTGTCACGGACCTTCCCTTTCGCCGCGTTGTCAAGCGCCTGGGCGCGGGACTTGTGTTTTCTGAGATGATTGCCTCCCAGGCCATGGTGCGTGACAGCCGCCGCACCATGAAGATGGTATCCAAGTGCCCGACGGAACGCCCCATGGCGGTACAGCTGGCTGGGTGCGAGCCCGAGGTGATGGCCCAAGCGGCCAAACTCAACGAAGATTTGGGCGCCGATATTATCGACATTAATATGGGGTGCCCGGCCAAGAAAGTCGTCAACGGCTGGGCTGGCAGCGCGCTCATGAAGGACGAAGAGCTCGCAACCAAAATTATCGAGGCAACGGTCAAGGCCGTCAAAATCCCCGTGACACTCAAAATGCGCACGGGCTGGGATGACACCAACCGCAACGCGCCGCGCTTAGCGCGCATTGCCCAGGACGCTGGCATCCAAATGATCACGGTCCATGGCCGCACCCGCTGCCAGCTGTATAACGGCAAGGCGGACTGGGCTTTTATCTCCCAGGTCAAGGACGCCGTCAGCATTCCCGTCATCGGTAACGGGGACGTGGTGCGTGTTGAGGACGCAGCTGAGCTTTTGCGCCTATCGCACGCCGATGGCGTGATGATTGGGCGCGGCAGCTATGGCCGACCTTGGTTTTTGGCACAAGTGGATCATTACCTGCGCACGGGCGAGCACTTGCCAGACCCCACCCTTGAGACGCAAAAAGCCATTGCCTTGGCCCATTTCTGGGACATGGTGGAGCACCACGGTGCCTATCAGGGCACAAGACATGCCCGCAAGCATCTGTCCTGGTACAGCAAGGGATTCACTGGTTCGGCGGAATTTCGTGTAAAAATCAACCAACTGGAGGATCCACAAGAGATTGCGGATTTTGTCAGCGCGTTCTATGATGGCCAAATGACGCAAAACGAGCACAGGGCCTAACCACCATGAAACAAGCTGTCACCTCTTTGATTTCGGGCATCAGTCTTTCCAAGCTAGTGGAAGGAAAGCTGAGCCAATACCTCGAAGCATTGGGGGGAGACCTTGGCGGCGAGCTCTATGACCGGGTCATGAAAGAGGTCGAGCGCCCTCTCATTGATTTGGCTCTCCAGGTATGCCGCGGCAACAAAGTGCGCACGGCCGCCCTATTGGGGATCAGCCGCAATACCCTCAAACGCAAAATGGGCGAGCTGGGTCTTGCCTGATACCCTTGCCACAAAACCTTCCTCATTTTTTGCCTTCTTGGACCGAGCAACCAAGTGGCTTCAGGAGGAGCGTTATAGCAAACGGGTTTTTTCTTGTCTTTTAATGTTGGCGGCCCTTGCGGCGACCGCGTCCTATCTTGTGTTCTTTCGCACAGACCTACTTGGCAAAGACACGCGCCTTGCGCTGATCCTTCTTAATGTTGATCTTATCCTGCTTCTTTTATTTGCGGTCCTTGTGGCTGCCCGTTTGGTGCGTGTGTGGAGTGACCGAAAACGCGCGGGCACGCCATCGCGTTTACACCTTAATCTGGTGCTTCTTTTCAGTATATTGACCATCACGCCCGCCATTGTGGTCACGATTTTGTCGGGCATATTCTTCAATGTGGGCGTCAATGGCTGGTTCAGCCAGCGCGTGGCCACCGCGTTAGAGGAATCCACGGCTGTTGCCGAGGCTTACTTAAGCGAACACAAAAAGGTCATTGGGGAAAGTGTGGAAGGGCTTGCCCATATTATGGCCCAGCAAATGCCGCAACTCCTTCAAAATCAGGCGTTTTTCAACCATGCCCTCGACGTTTACGCCGAGATGCGGGGACTGAGCGAGATGATTGTCTTCGACCAAAGCCAGGTGCTGGCCCGGTCCCAACTAAGCTTCTCCTTGCAGTTTGAGCATATTGCCCCTGACGCTCTGGAGCGCGCCCGGCAAGGCGTTGTAATCCTTGCATCCTCCTCAGGGGACCGCGTGCGGGCCCTGCGCCAAATCCCAGGCACTCCAGCCTTCGTTTTAGCAGGCCGTTTTGTGGACTCCCACGTCTCCCGGCGCATCGCGACGGTGCAAGAGGCCGTGGGCGAGTACCGTCAGGTGGAAGCGCAGCTGAGCAAGTTCAGCATGATTTTTGTGCAGATCTTCCTTGTGACGTGTCTCCTGCTGCTTTTTGCCGCCATTTGGGTGGGGCTGACCTTTGCCACACGCTTAGCGCGCCCCATTGAGGCCCTTATTGACGCCGCCGACAAGGTGCGTGAGGGCAATTGGTCCGTTCAGGTCGCAGAAGATATTTCCGCAAGCGAGGTAGGCACCTTGTCCCGCGCCTTTAACCGCATGACCAGCGAGCTTGAGTCGCAAAAAAAGGCCCTTACGGAGGTGAACCATCAGCTGGACCTACGCAGGCGTTTCATGGAAGACGTGCTAGCGGGTGTGACAGCCGGCGTTATCAACACGTCCCTCAAGGGCACCGTGCGTCTGTTTAACCCCTCTGCTTCTGAGATTCTGGGTCCCGATCGTCCTTTGGAAAAGGGCCGCACCCTGGCAAAGATGTTCCCAGAACTTGACGCCTTCTTAAAAGAAGCCCACCAGAGTGCCCAGGACCATCATCAAGGGCAGATTACCTTTGCCCGCCAGGGCGTTTCTCGCACCCTGGTGGTGCGTGTGGTGGCCGAGCACGGCCAAGGCTACATCATCACCTTCGATGACATCACAAACCTTGTGAACGCACAAAAGAAGGCCGCCTGGGCCGATGTGGCCAGACGCCTGGCCCATGAGATCAAGAATCCCTTAACGCCCATCCAGCTTTCGGCGGAACGCCTGCAGCGCAAGTATTTGGCCGAGATCACCAGCAACCCCGATAACTTTAAGACCTGCATTGCCACCATCATCCGACAGGTTGAGCAAATCGGACACCTGGTCAGCGAATTCTCCACCTTTGCCCGGATGCCGGCACCTGTTGTGGTGCGCGAAAACTTGGTGGAGCTTGTCCGCCAAGCCATGTTTCTCCAACAAGAGGCACACCCCACTCTTGCCTTTGACCTTGACCTTTCCCATGACAAGATCACCGTTGAGGCAGACCCCAATCAGCTGACACAGGTCATGACAAATTTGCTCCTTAACGCCGCGGAAGCTGTGACCGAACGCGTCAAAAAAGGGCTTTATCCCGAAAGACCCGCGCGCGTTCAAGCTACGTTGTCGTGCGCACAGGACGCCCTCACCATTATTGTTGACGACACGGGCGAAGGATTCCCCGTCCAAGACCGAGAGCTTCTCATGGAGCCCTATATGACAAGCCGCGTGCGTGGATCTGGTCTTGGCCTTGCCATTGCACGTAAAATCGTTACAGACCATGGGGGGAGTGTCGCCCTTCTTGATAGTCCGCTGGGGGGGGCGCGCGTACGGCTTGTATTCCCCCGCAGCATGGTTGTAGAGTGTGAGAGTAACAAACTTAAAGGAACGCTATGATGGCCCGTGACATCCTCATTGTTGATGACGAACGTGATATCTGTTTGCTGATGAGCGAAACCCTTGAAGATGAAGGGTATTCCACGCGCTTGGCCCACGATGGCCCCAGTGCGCTGGAAGCAGTGCGCGCCCGCTGTCCGAGCCTTGTGATCCTTGACATTTGGCTGGGTGACAGCCGTTTTGACGGCGTCAAAGTCCTGGAGCATCTGATGCAAGATTATCCCGAGCTGCCCGTCGTCATGATGAGCGGCCACGGCACCATTGAAACAGCCGTTGAGACCATTAAAAAGGGCGCCTATGACTTTGTGGAAAAGCCTTTTAAGATGGACCGGCTTTTGGTTGTGACAAAGCGCGCACTGGAGGCGACCCAACTCAGGCAAGAAAACCAAGATCTTCGCGTGCGCTCTGGTGTGGACAGCCTCTATCTCGAGGAAGCCGTTTTAACGGCAAGCCTGAAGAAAGAAATTAAACGCTTAGCACCCACATCTAGTCGCGTTTTCTTGACCGGTGAGGTGGGCACAGGTAAAAGCTTCGTTGCGCGCCTTGTGCACCACTATTCAAACCGCGCGAAAGGCCCCTTTATCCCTTTGAGCTGCGCCGCTCTCAAGGAGGAGACCCTTGCCACGGCTCTCTTTGGCTCAGAAGAAGGGGGCAGCATCAAGATTGGCGCCCTTGAACGCGCCCACCAAGGGACCCTCTTTCTGGACGAGGTGGCAGACTTGTCCCCTGAGGTGCAGCGCGGTCTTCTCAAGGCCCTTCAAGAGGCCTCCTTTACCCGCGTGGGCGGCACACAAAAAGTGGCTGTGGACGTGCGGGTGATTTCATCAACGGCCCAGGATTTGAAAGAAGCCATAGCGGCGGGCACCTTCCGGGAGGACCTTTATAACCGCCTGTGCGTCTCCCACCTACAAGTGCCGTCTCTTCGTGAGCGTATGGGAGATTTGCCCCAGCTTGTGGACGTTTTCTCAAGCATCGCGGCCCTGTCCCATGGTGTGGTGCGCCTCACCTTCTCCCCCGACGCCATTCTTGCCCTCCAGACCTACAGCTGGCCAGGAAACTTGAGCCAGCTTAAGAACGTTGTGGATTGGGTGTATGTGACGGTGAACGAGAAAGGGTTGCCTGAAGAGGGCGTCACACCTGACATGCTGCCCTTTGACGTGACCAATGAAACCCCTACCCTTGCCAGCAAAGAAGATGGTATGGGGCGCCTGATTACCCTGCCCCTGCGCGAGGCACGACAGGAGTTTGAGCGTGATTATTTGCTGGCGCAAGTTGTGCGCTTTTCGGGCAACATCTCCCACACCGCAAACTTTGTGGGAATGGAGCGCTCAGCCCTTCACCGAAAGCTCAAATCCCTCATGATTGAGCGCCGTTCCTAAGGTGCGCCCATGACAGAGATGATTATTTGCGGCGCGGGCCGCGTAGGGTTTAATCTGGCGCGCTACCTGTCCCGCTATAATCATACCATTACGGTCATCGACAGCGATCCGGATCTTATTTCCCACATCAACGAGCGGTTAGAGGTGAAGGCCATTTGCGGGCACGCAAGCGCCCCTGAAGTCCTGCGCCAAGCGGGCGCGGAAACAGCGCAAATGATCATTGCCGTCACCCAATCTGACGAAATCAACATGGTGACATGCGAGGTCGCCCACGCCCTTTTTGGCATCGAAACCAAGATCGCACGACTGCGCAACAAATCCTACCTTGATCCCCGGTGGTCAAAGCTTTTTAGCACCTCGCACCTGACCATTGATTTTATTATCTCGCCGGAATATGAGGTCGCAAAAAGTCTGCTGCGGACCCTTAGCGTGCCTGGCGCCCTAGAAGTTGTGCCCCTCATGGAGGATCAGCTTCAGCTGGTGGCGGTGCGCTGCTCTAAGGACACACCCCTCATTAATACCCCCATCAAACAACTGACCCAGCTTTTTCCAAGTTTGGAAATTGGTGTTGTGGGCATCATGCGTGATGACCGCCAGTGGATCCCTGACGAGAATGACCTCTTCCTTGAAGGGGATAAGGTCTACTTTGTCGCCGCAAGCCAAAAAATTGACGACGTCATGCTATCCTTTGGTTATGAAGAGCTGCGCACATCTAAAGCTCTTATTTTGGGCGGCGGCAACATTGGCCTGCGTCTTGCCCAAATGCTGGAAGAAATGCCAGGCGGCCCCCAGGTAACCGTTATCGAAAAAAGTGAAATGCGCGCGGCCTATGCCGCTGAAGTTTTAGGCGACAGCATTGTCCTTTGCGGAGACGCCCTCGACAAAGAGGTCCTCACCGAAGCGGACATTTCCTCCGCACAAATGGTCCTGGCCGTCACCGAAGATGACCGGGTGAATGGGCTTGCGGCACTCTTGGCCAAACGTTTAGGCGGCAGCAGGTCCTTGGCCCTCATCAATGCAGGATCCTTTGAGCCCCTTGTGTCTTCTTTGGGTGTGGACGCTGTGGTGAATCCTCGTAAAGTGACAGTTTCAAAGATTCTTGAGTATATCAATCGCCATCATCTGCGTGCCATCTACTCCCTAGGCACCCAGTGGGGTGAGGTGGTTGAGCTTGAAATCTTTGAGTCTTCAGCGCTTGTGGGACTGCAATGCGCCGAGGTTGCGGTACGCGGTACTCTTAAAATTGTGGCAGTCCTACGCTTAGAAACCCTCTACATTCAAACCCAGCACTTGACGCTCCAAACGGGAGATGTGCTTGTCCTTGTGGCCTCCCCCCAAGGACGTTCAAAGATCGAAAAATTCTTCCCCCAGCACACAGTTGCTCACTAGTCTGGCCCCAATGCCTGTTGCAAAAGGACCACTTTTAATTCTTTTTTCATAAATTCAATAAAAATTTTAACCATATTCTTCAACCCTTCGTACAATCTCAGCGTAGGAGTTAGGGGTCGCTTGCGCGCCTTTTGCTTTATGGACAACAGATGAGAGGATTCACATGAAAAAAAATATTTCTCTGCTTTTGGCAGGCGCAGCTCTGGCGCTCACAGCCACCCAAGCACAAGCGGTTCGCACAAGCGGCGGTAGCTTTGGAAGCACTCTGAACGGTGTGCCAGCTGCTGTTAACCTCGGCGCCATGCACAGCACGACTTACACTGAATTCACCAATACAAAAGAGTCCGTTGACGCAATCATGAACAGCCTTTTTGCACGCCCCGACAAGGGCGCGATGGGCGTAAAAGAAGAGCGCCGTTGGGGTCTATGGGCCGGCGGTGACTGGACAAAGATCCGCGACAAAACACGCGGCGGTTCTTGGGACACGCACCTGTTCTCCGCTCTTGTGGGCGCAGACTACTACTGCAACCAATACGTTACAGCAGGACTCGCTTTGAACTACGGTCACTTCCATGGTGACACCGCGTTCAACAAGGGCACGATCCGCGACGACGCATACGGTGTTGTGCCTTACCTGAAGGTTTCCTTCTTGAAGTGGTTGGGCTTTGACCTTGCAGGCGGATGGAGCCGCGTGAACAAGCAACGTGACCGCGTTGACCTGACGGCGGCTTCAGGCCAAGGGCGCAACGTATACGGAAACGTATCCTCCGACCGTTGGTTCATCGCACCAAGCTTCAGGCTCGCGTACCAAGCCAACGAGAAAATTGGCCTCTTTGGGCGCTTAGGTTACTCCTATGCCCGCGACAACCAAAACGCTTTCCAAGAAAGCGATGGAAGCGTGTACGGCTCGCAAAAGTTCAACCTCAACAGACTCCACGTGAAGCTTCAAATGGCTTACCAGTGGACAGACAGCGTAAAGCCATTCATCTTTGGTTTGTACGCCCACGATTTCACAGTCAAAAGCCAAGGTCTTTTGCTTGAGTCTGCCACCAATCTAGCCCAGGGTTACGCTAACCCAGAGCAACATCGCAGCAAGAACACATGGGGTCTTGGTACCGGTGTGTCCTTCTTGGCTGACAACAACTGGAGCGGCGTCGTTTCTTACACATTCAAGAGAAACAGCAACGTCGAGACCAATGGTGTGAACATGAAGGTTCGCTACAGCTTCTAAATTTTAGACGCGCGAAAAAAGCCCCCCACACGTTGGGGGGCTTTTTTTATGTCCGCACACATATGGTTGTGTAGACGCTCCCCATTTATTTTTAGGTATCTATAAAAAGTAGCGCCCTTTACACCCCCATGTTAACATGGCAAAAACCTTGGAGTACGCAATGTCTGTGTCCCATATCCTTCCTGGTCTTGCCCTGATGATAGGCCTTTGTTTGTCAGGTTGCGTGTCCCTTTTACCTGACGCGGGCGAAGATGCGGCCGTTTATGACCTGCCGGGTTCACAAAGCGCCCCTGCCCCCAATACACCCCGCCACACGGCTGTTTTAAAAGTGGCAAACGTTGTGTGCGCGCAGCCCCATGCGTCGTCGCGCATCTTAGTGCGCAGCGTAAAGGCCGATCTCGTGCGTGACGAGCCACTTGCAGGCGCTCTGTGGAGTGAGCCCCTACCTGATCTTATCGCCCACCGCCTCGTTGAATCTTTGAGGCAATCCCACCTTTTTTCAGGCGTCACGCAAAAAAATGACCCCATTGATGCGACCTACCTCCTCTCAACCACGGTAAATTCCTTTGAACTTCGCCCCACAGGCACGTCCCTTGAGGCCCACGTGGAGATGACCTTTCTCTTAAGCCAGCATCAGGACAGGCGTTTACTGGAAAGCCGCACCATTGGTGCGCGTGTGCCTGCCGCAACCCTTTCCAAGGATGCAGGCATCACCGCCCTGTCCCAGGCATTTTCGCATGTGTTAGCAGACCTGCGTTCATGGCTGGCATCTGGCCCTTTGCACGCCAAGGGTTAGCAAGTGCATCTTTATGTGATGCAGGAAAAGACGCCTCTTTTTAGTTGCCATAAGCACTGGTTTTAACGTATAGAAGGAGGTATCTCCTTGCCGAGGATGTGTGATATAGCGAAAGCACTTTTATTTCGGGACAGGACGCGCGGCAAGTGACGTGTATAAATATACACGAGCGACGCGAGACGCATCCCGAGATGATAAGGGGTTAGCTATACTTCCTCGGCTTTGTTGAGACACCTCAACCCATGAGCCATAAGGAGCTTATATGAAACTCTATGAAACGACGTTTATTGCACGTCAAGACATCTCCCCTGCACAGGTTGAAGCCCTGACAGAGGGGTTGGTGACAATCCTCAAGGAAAACGGTGGCAGCACCGGCAAATCTGAGTACTGTGGCCTGCGCAACCTGGCCTATCCCATTCGCAAGAACAAGCGCGGTCACTATGTTCTGATGAACGTAACAGCGTCCCCCGATGCTTTGAAAGAGCTAGAGCGCCGCATGCGTCTCAATGAAGACATTTTGCGTTATTTGAGCGTACAAGTTGAGTCTCACGAAGAGGGGCCATCTGCCCTTTTGAAGGCCACAAAGTATGGCCGCGAGGACAACGAACGTGAGCGTCGCCCACGTTTTGAAGGCGAGCGTTCCAAGTACATGAGCGACCGTCCAGCACGCCCAAGTGCCCAGGACCAATCAGCCACAGATTCACAGGAGTAAACCATGTCTCAAATCGAAACACCCCAAGAAGAAGGTGCAGCACCCCAACGCCGTGTTGTTTTCCGTCGTCGCAAGACATGTCCTTTTGAAGGCGAAGGCGCTCCTGCCATCGACTACAAGGACGTCCGTTTGTTGCAAAAGTATGTTTCTGAGCGTGGCCGCATTGTGCCTCGTCGCGTGACAGCCGTTTCCGCAAAGCACCAACGTGCCTTGGCAACAGCTATCAAGCGCGCACGCTTTTTGGCGCTTTTGCCTTACGTCGTCCGCTAGGGCCACATGATGGCACATACACCTGTGCCAAAACTGATGATACTGATGGGGATGGGAGCGCTCAGCTCCCTTCTCTTTCAGCTTATCTTTACGGGAACCGTTTTCGGTTATCTCCTTTCTCTTGCCTGTCAGGCGCCCTTCTTTTACATTTTCTTGACCCAAGACACCCGCTCTGCAGGGCAGACGGTCATTTTTGCATGCATAACGCTGGCCTTATTTATAGGTATGCCCGCAAGTCTGTTCTTTGGTCTTTTCCTTGGTCTGCCTGCGCTTATCCTGATCAGATGCCTGGCATGCACTACCACGTCCCAAGACAACCCTCGTCTTACCCAAAACTTTATGGCGCTCTTTTACTACGGCGCACTCGTGATGACACTCTTTTTTGGCCTCTTGGAAATCGCCTTTGCCAGGGGCCTGGCGACGGAAGTTGCCCCACTTTTTGAGCGCCTCGCCCCCGGCTTTGACAAGGAAAAAATGCTCTATGCCATGCGCCTGTCCCCTGGTACGGCGACCTTTATCTTCGTGTCGTTAACACTGTCATGCGCGTCCCTGACCCAGGCAATTATGGCCAAACGCGCGAGTGGTAGCACGCAATCGACACTTAATCTTGAGCATATTCAGCTCCCCATGTCACTTTGGGTTCTCTTTGTGGCCAGTGCGCTTTGCGCGTTTTTTCTTGAGGATTCATTTGTCGGCCCCTATTGTCTTAATCTTCTTCTTGTCCTGGCCACCCTCTTTCTGGTACAAGGACTAAGTGTTTTGCATGCATATTGCAGAAATCGCCCTAGGAAGATAGGAGTTTTGTGGACATTTTACGCCCTTGTGGTAATGTTCCCACATGTTGCGTTTGTGATTGCGCTCGTTGGGCTGTTTGAGCCCTTTATACAGATACGGCGCCGCATATATGAAAAAATGAGGAGATAGATATGAGAATTATTCTCAAACAGCGTGTTGAAAAGTTGGGCCAGATGGGTGACATCCTGAATGTTCGCGATGGTTATGCGCGCAATTTCTTGTTGCCCAAGGGCTTTGCTGACCGCGCCACACCAGAGCGTATTGCGGCCTTTGAAGCGCAACGTCAACAGCTTGAAGCACACAACCTGAAGATGAAGGAAGAAGCCCAAGCCGTTGCTAAGAAAATGGCTGGTCTAAAAATCGCCCTTGTGCGTTCCGCTGGTGAGAGCGGACACCTTTACGGTTCCGTGCGTAGTGTTGACCTGGCTGAGGCCATCACACAAGCTGGTTTCACCATCAATCGCCACCAAGTGCGTATCGACAACCCCATCAAGGAGTTAGGCATCCACCAAGTGCGTGTATCCCTCCACCCTGAGGTCGATGAGATTGTAACCCTTGGCATTGCCCTCACACAAGAGGAGGCCGAGACTCTCATTGCAGCTTCCGAGAAGGTCTCTGAGAGCCAAGAAGAAGCAATCCACTAGAATCTAAGCAAGATAAGGAGAGAAGGACCATGGATGAATTCGTCGCCGAAGTTCAAGAGGACATTCGCCGTGAACACCTTCTCTCCATCTGGAAATCCTATGGCAAGTACATTGTTGCTGCCGTCGTCGCCCTCATCATAGGCACGGGCGGGTACATATATTGGGAACATAACCAAAGCCAGGCCCAACAACGGGACGCACTCTTGTTTGAAGAGATGCTAAAAACCCAGGACCCCGCCGCCCGCAAAGACAAAATTCATGTCCTGGCCAGCAGCGGCAGCCCTGGATACCGCCTCCTTGCCCTCTTTGAGGAAGCACAAAACAGCGCAGATCCAGGAGACGCATACCGTAAGCTCGCTAAGGACAATCGTCTCGATCCTTCCTTTAAGGAGCTTGCCGCACTTCGTGCCATCATGGCGGACATGGGTAAAGCGCCCTCACAACGCCTCTTGGAAGAGGTAGGACTTCTTGTCAAGGCCGTTGGCCCATGGCGCGAAGAAGCCTTTGAAATTCAGGCTTATCTTCTCCTTGAAACAGGTCGGCGTGCGGAAGCCCGTAAGATCTTTGAAAACCTCAAGGCGTCTCAACTTGCCCCTCCAGGCGTTAGAGCACGCGCCCAGGCCATGCTTGATATGATTTCAAGGCTGTAAAAAGGACGCGCATCTTGTCCATGCAAACGCCCCCACAAAAAGTTTTGGTTGGGGGCTGCTTTGACATTCTTCACTATGGCCACGTCCGTTTTTTAGAGCTTGCAAAAGCCCAAGGCACCCATCTCATCATTGCCCTTGAAAGTGACGATGCGATTCTGCGCGGAAAAAAACGTCACCCTATCCACACCCAGGAAGAACGCGCTCATATCCTCCTGGCGCTCACGTGCGTCGACGACGTGATAAGTCTGCCGCTTCTATCGACCTATGATGACTATCTTGGGGTTGTCAAATCCATTGGCCCAGCCGTTATTGCCACCACAAGCGGTGATCCACAGCTTAACAACAAGCGTATGCAAGCCCAAACCATTGGCGCACGTCTAGAGATCGTCATTCCTCTCTTAGAGGGGTTTTCTTCTTCACGTATTCTGGCTCTTCTTGAAGAAGAACTATAAAAAGGGCAATTTTTATTGACATATTTTAAGTTTTGAGATATGTTTCCTCAGTGTTTTAATCGCTGTATAAATTTTGCGTTTTCTCCTGAATACTTGTCTTTCACTTATACTTTGCCAAGTAGCTCTTTCTTGTGACCTTGACACAAACCCAGCACAAACCTCACCCATAGCCCATGCAAAAGATGAGACAGCCTTGCACGATGGCGCTTTCTATGCAGCCCAGGCGCGCGCTTTCTTCTCCCAGAAAGATTACCAAAAGGCCGTCATCAGTTGGCAAAAGTGCGCGGAACTTAACTATGACTTCATGCAAACTGAGGACACCGCCATCGATAACTATACCTATGCATTGGCGAATGTGAATCAGTACAATAGTGCCCTAAGAGTCTGGAATGAATACCTACAGCGTTTTGGCGATAAGGTTCACCCTGATCGCTATCAAAGCTTCGCAATGAACGCAGTCGCCGTTCGTGATTGTGCCACTTCTCTCAAGCTGATTGATCAATTCATAACTCTTGGTGGACTGCCCAACTCACACACTTACTTCATTAGGGCACTGTCCCTTACCAACCTAAGGCAAAATGTCAACGCGCTCTCCAACTGGAGTGAATATTTTGCCTTAAAGGATCCTGACGAAATACCGGCCAATTGCTTTTATTACGCTGCAGAAGCGAGCCACTATGCCAAGGAGCACAAAAAAGCTAAAAAATATATGGATCGCTTTTTGGAAAGCACATCGAAGAACAACAAGTCTATAAGTAGCGAGCAGCACTGTCTTGCCGCACAAATATTTCAGTCTGACCACAAGGATTATAAAGCTGTCTCTCACTGGGAAATTTTCTTTGCGAGCCCTGATAGCAGCATACATCCCTCGCATTACCTAGGCGCTGCAATGGCTTTTTACAACACTCAGCAATACCAAAAAGGGTTAGATCTTTTCAAAGAATATTATGCAGTCACACCAAAGAAAAAGCGCCTTTTGTTTTGTGTTTTTTTCATGGGAGAACTTTGTGCAGCTCTTAATGACCCAACTCACGCGGCCATCTATTTTGATGAGATCTTAGAGGCAAACCCTCCACGACAGAAAGTCCTTGCCAATGACGCACGTTCAAGGTTTCTCACTGCCGCCAGCACCTATTTAGTGCTTGGACAGCGCGAGAAAGTAGCCCAGATCATCGCACTTCATGACTCTCTCAAGCCAGACGCCCCACCACTGGTTAATGATTTCATATCAACCACAAACAAAAAAACAAGTGTAGGTAAGAAAAAAAACCGTGTGAACACACAAAAAGCGGCAAAGCTAATCAAAAGCCAGATCACGCAATTGGAAACCCAGCGCTGTGATGATCTGGCCAAGAATCTGAACGGCCTTTCATTTGAGTTCATTCCTAACCCTGAAAAAGAAGAGCGCGCACGTGCTGAGCTGCTGGTTGATTTGTTTAAACTCAAAGAGGAGCTCGCAGCACTGGATTCACCCACTTTGCAAGCATCACATGGGGAAAACAGCACCCATGGGGGTACTCCAAGCAACCTCTTGGCGCTTCGTGAAAAGGTCATCGTGCTTGAGCGTCGCTGCAATGCGCTCGCGTCCCGCCAACGTGACGCCGAAAAAGCAGATGGTAAAGCAAAAACCCTTGCCTATCTCCAAACACTTGGCTGCGAGGAAAATGACCTTGTCCCCCTTGCAATGCCAACAAACTTACGCGCCCAGTATGGACACGCAAAACCCGCGCCCCAAGGGGCGCTTGAAAAAACACCCCAGGCCTCGCAGCAAGTGGCCCTTTCCTCCACCGCAAAACCTACGGTGGAGGTCACATTTTCTGCGCTCCCCCATGTTGCCGGTCAGCTGGGGAAGCTCACGCAAATTCCAGGGCACGCTGCAAAATATGACGCCTACATGGCCGAAATTACAGCAGATCCCGCAGGACATACGCGCAAATCCGGCCACTTTAAAGCCTTGGTAGGAGAGCAAGGCCTTTTTGCGTACCGATTTGATAAAGGCAACCGTTTGACCTACCGCACGGTCAAAACAGGTGAAAATACCTACAACGTCACAATCCTGAGCGCTTTTGGGCATTATAAAAATCTCAAAACCCAGATTTCCCAAAGTCATGCAAAAGACGTGAGTAGCCACGCCACTTCATCTACAGCGCAAACGCAAAAGTCCGCACCCGCCAAAAAAGGAAAAGCCAAAAAAGGAAAAAAACGCAGATAACTTTCCCGTGACCTCAAAGGACTCTAGGCAAAGGAATTTTTAATCGTAAGGTTTTTGCCTAAGCATTTTGCACGGATGTATTTTATGAGAAAGCGAAGCAATACAAGATCTTTGTGATTTTGTTGTTTATTGACTTTTTGTCAACAATCATACATATTCTTGTCTGATGTTTTTCAAAAATAATATGATGCGTACACTTTTTTTATCTTGCCTGTCTCTTACATTCGCCCAAGGGGCCTTGTCATCTCCCTTTGAGAGCGGCGCCCCTTGTTCTTCCCTCAGCGCACCCGCAGCGCAAGAGGCGCCACTTCTTCCGGACGGCCCAGCATACGCCGCCCGGGCGCGCGCGTACTACATTGAAGGAGAGTATCGTAAGGCTGCCATGGACTGGCAAAAGTGTGTGAGTCTGAAATATGACTTTGTAGGGGAGCAAGACGAAACCATCGAACTTTACACCGATACCTTAAGGCACATCGGCATGCACGCTGACGCCCTTGACGCTTGGAAAGTCTTCCTGGCAAACACCCCGCCCGCGCGTTTGCCCATCCGGTACTACGAGGCGGCTGCGTCCTGTGCCCTGGACGCCAGCAACTACGCTGAGTCCCTGGCGTACATTGATCGGTACTTGAAGCTGGGGGGTAAAGGGACAGCTTTTACCTCGTTTATTGCAGCCCAATCACACTCATTTTTGAATAATACCCGTGAAGCCCTCTACCACTGGGGCAACTACTTCTCATTGGACTCACCTGATCATATCGACCCTGCCAGTTACTTTAATGCAGCCCAAGAATTTTATATGGCGGACAGACATAAGGAAGCCGCAAAGTACATAAAACTCTTCTTTGAACAAGCTGCTAAACGCGGCGAAGAAGTGGTGCCTTACGCGCATACCGTGGCTGGCAGGATTTATTTCGCCAATAAAGATGCCCACAGCGCAGTCGCGCAGTGGGAGACTTTTTTTTCCCACCCAGATAGCCAACCTCACCTTCAGGATTATCTGAGTGCTGGGCTCGCCTTTGACGGCGCCCACCAGTACGAAAAAGCTCGGGACGTCCTCCAAACTTACTACGACGCAACACCTAGACAGGAGCGCATCTTAGGCTGTGTGTTGGGCTTAGGACGCATTTACGCAACCCTCGATGATGCCCGCAACGCAGCCCTGTGCTTTGATGAGATTTTGGGCGCGAGCCCCAGCCAACAGAAGGAGCTTGCCCACATGCAAAGCCTGTGGTTTTTGGCAGGTGCTGCGACTTACGTGGTCCTTGACCAACCAGAAAAACTTGCAAAGCTTGTCAAGCTCCACGACCGCTTAAAGCCCAAGGACCCTTCTTTGTTGCACTTTTCCTTGAACAAGCCGGCTCAACCCAAGCGCGCTACTAAGAAAACACCCCTGAGTCCCACGGAAACCGCGCGCATTATTAAGAAGAATATTATCGCCAGTGAGATTCAGCACTGTGAGGACCTCCTCAAGCGCCTTGCCAAATCCACCTTTGCACCGTTTCCCCACTTAGAGGATCAAGAAAGGACCCGCGTAGAGCTTATGGGGGATCTGAACCTTCTCAAAAGACAGCTCTCAAATCAAGGCGCGCCCGCGTCAACGGCGTCTGGCTCGTCATCAAGTTCTTATGAATCCCCAGCCCACGACAATCTGCTCGCCTTGCGCCGTAGAATCACTTCCATTGAAAAGGCTTGTGACAATCTGGACAGAAGCCTGTTGCAGGCAAAAAAAGTGCATCGTAAAATGCAAATTGCGTCTTATCTTGAGACCCTGGCCCATGACGCACCCCATCTTGAGCTATTCCAGCGGACCCCAAACATGCGCGCGCAGTTTGGACATACAAAGCCTGAGATCACCCAAGCGCCACCTAGCCCTTTGTCTTCCTCATCCAGCGCGCCCATTGCCCAAAGCCCAGCGGCCGCGCCTCTGGTGAGATTCACGCAGTTGCCGCATGTCTCTGGACAGATTGACAAACTCGCGCAAATCCCAGGCCATCTGGCAAAGTACAACGCATACCTCGAAGAAATTGCCTCGGGTCCCACAACAACAACCAATAAATCAGGTCATTTCAAAGCTCTTGTGGGTGCAA
>PNJU01000008.1 GCA_013822015.1 Candidatus Puniceispirillum sp.
AGGACGGCGCTGCAGAAACGACTGCACTTGCGGCAATTTGATCCTCAAGCACCTTAATGGCGCTGTCAAGCTGAAGCTGCGCTCGCCTTCCGGTCGCGTGCATGCGCTGTGCCCTAAGATCGGCAAGCTGATCCTCGGGTGTCTTCACGACTGGGGTAGAGGGGGCGGACGTTATTGGCGATGTAGAAGGGCTCGCAACAGGGCCTGCAGGGACTGATGGCGAGGAAGAAGACGCTGGAGCAGGCGTGGTTACGGAAACTGCTGTGCCTGCGGCAATTTGATCCTCCAGCACCTTAATGGCGCTGTCAAGCTGAAGCTGCGCTCGCCTTGCGGTCGCACGCGCGCGCTGTGCCCTAAGATCGGCAAGCTGATCCTCGGGTGTCTTCGTGACCATCGTCGTTGCGGTGGAAGTCGCATAGGCCGCATCAGATGCTATGCCAGGCAGCGTCAAAACGCCTGAGGAGCCAAGGAGAATGAGAGAGGTAGACAGAAGAAAAGACGTGCGCATAAAGATACCCTTTTTGACAGAAACACTGTCCTTTAAACATACGTTTAAAAGGCAAAAAGGTCAATTGAAGAAGTTTGCGCGCCAATATTGCGCTGTCTTGTTTTTTTTCAACAGGTTAAGGTGCGCAACTTTTGGGATAAAAAAAGGGCCACACGGGCCCTTTTTTCTTGAAATTCAGGAAGGTCTTTAAGCGACTTTAATGACCTTTTCGCCCTTTTTCCAGTTGCAGGGCGTGAGCTCACCAGTCTTGAAAGCCTGCAAAAGTCGCAAGATTTCATCGGCGCTGCGCCCTACACTCAGGTCGTTTACGGACACGTGACGGATGACGCCTTCTGGGTCCACGATATAAGTTGCGCGGAGGCAGACGCCTTCTTGCTTGTGCAAGATACCAAGGGCTTCAGACAGGCTGCGTGTGATGTCTGACAACATGGGGTAAGGCAAGGTTTGGAGCGCCGGATGGCTGTTACGCCACGCAAGGTGGACGAACTCAGAGTCTGTGCTTAGGCCGTAAACTTGAGCGCCTTGAGCTTTAAAGTCTTCATAGAGATCCCCAAATGCCGAAATCTCCGTGGGGCACACAAAAGTAAAGTCCTTGGGCCAGAACATATATACAGCCCATGAACCTTTGTGTGAAGCGGGTGTATACGTCTCAAAAGACATGTCATTGCTTACCACACCCTTGAGGGCATAGGCGGGAAAATGATCGCCAACTGTTAACATCGTGTGTCTCCTTCTTTTCTATTTGCCTGTCTGTATACGGTCGACAAGCTGGGCCACCGTTGGGATAAAACCATCCCGGTAAAAAGGATCTTTGCCAAAGCGGTAGGCGTTATGACCCGCAAACATCAGATGATGCTCTACATTTCCGCCGTGGGCAATCTCTTGAAGGGATTTTTGGATACAGAAAGAGCGCGGATCCGCTTTCTTGCCCGTATTAAAGGGCTCATGCTGGCTCCAGTTACTGAAGCGGCAAGCACTTAGGCAGCCCATGCAGTCAATCTGGTCTTGACGAATTTCACGCGCCTTGGAGGGCGTGACAAACACCAAAGTGGAATCAGGGGAGCGCAGGGTTTCTGTATACCCCATCTCTAACCAGATCTTGGCCTTTTCACGGTCCGCCATGGTGAGAAACAGCTTGCGTCCACGCACACCCGTTAAAAACTCGGCGCAGTGATCGCCCACGGGTTCCGTTGTATAGGCCAGTTGACGCTGAGAGCGCTCAATGAGCTCATTCAAGAACGCATTGCGCACACCCGACGAGTAAAAGCCCGTTGGTGAGAATTGATTGAGGTACACGTCACCTTCTTCAATGGCCAGAAGACGCTGCTTCCACTGGGTAGAAATGGGGCTTTCCTGGGTGAGAAGCGGACGTGTGCCAAATTGAAATGCAATGGGACCAAGCTCAGGATTATCGATCCAGTCGGACCATTCCTCAAGCCACCACACACCGCCCGCCATGATAATGGGGGTAGCGCCAAGGCCAAACTCAACCATCAAGTCCCGTAGGGCCTTCACACGCGCGTAAGGAGGCTCAGGCTGCCTGGGGTTTTCGGCTGTGGACAGGCCATTGTGCCCGCCCGCAAGCCAAGGATCCTCATAAACAACACCGCCAAGGGTCTGGGGGAACTTATGGAAGCTACGCTTCCACAGCGCCCGGAAGGCTCTGGCGGAGGACACGATTGGATAGGTGTAAACGCCGTGACCGGCTGCGATTTCCGCAAGGCGGTAGGGCATCCCTGCCCCGCACGTCACGCCGTGAATAAGGCCCTTGGCACCCCTAAGAACACCTTCTAAAATAGGCTCACATCCGCCCATTTCCCAGAGCACATTCATGTGAATGCGCCCGTGCCCTGAGGCAGTCTCATGGGCAATGCGGGCCTGGGTGATGCCTCCTTCAATACCATAGGCAATGAGCTCATCGTGTCGCTCACGCCTGGTCTTACCACGGTAGACCTGGCGAATAATGGTGCCGTCCGCCTCATAGGTGTCGGCGTTCACGGCTGAGAATGTTCCCACACCGCCTGCCCTGGCCCACGCTCCTGCGCTTTGGCCATTGGACACTGCCACACCCTTGCCCCCCTCAACGAGGGGCAGGACGTCGGCACCAGATACGCGCATGGATGAAAGAGGCTTCATGGTGTTAGGCACCCATCTCGGCGTCAGCTGCCTTGGCTGTCACCTCAAGGGCAGCGCCCGTTTCTTGGTCCACAACCTTCATGCTGAGCTTTGCCTTGCCACGATCATCAAAGCCAAGAAGCTTGACAAAAACGCTGTCGCCAAGCTTGACCACGTCTTCTGTCTTCTCAACACGCGCTGAGGCCAGCTGGCTGATGTGCACAAGACCTGAGCGTGTACCGCAATAGTCAACAAAGGCACCAAATTCCATGATCTTTACGACCTTGGCTGGATAGATTTGTCCAATCTCTGGCTCCATGGTCAGGTTACGAATGATGCCGATGGCTTCATCGATGCTCTTTTGATTCGGACCAGATACTTCAATGCGTCCATCCTCAGAGATGTCGATCTTGGTTTTTGTGGTCTCGGTAATCTCACGGATCACTTTTCCGCCCGAACCAATCACATCACGGATCTTATCCTTGTTGATTTGGATGGTCTCAATACGCGGTGCGTTCTCACGCACGTCTTGGCGCGAACCGGTCAAAGCCTTAGCCATTTCACCAAGGATATGTAGACGGCCGTCCTTTGCCTGGGACAAAGCAACATCCATGATTTCCTTGGTAATTCCTGTGACCTTGATATCCATTTGGAGCGCAGTCACGCCTTCACTTGTGCCAGCAACCTTAAAGTCCATGTCACCCAGGTGATCCTCATCACCCAAAATGTCGGACAGAACTGCGTAATCCTTGCCGTCAAGAATGAGGCCCATGGCAATACCCGCAACTGGGCTCGTCAAAGGCACACCCGCGTCCATCATGGCCAAAGAGCCACCGCACACCGTTGCCATGGAAGACGATCCATTGGACTCCGTGATCTCAGAGACCACACGCATGGTGTAGGGGAAGGCTTCCTTTGCAGGCACGAGGGGATTGAGCGCACGCCAGGCAAGCTTACCGTGACCGATTTCACGGCGACCCGGGCCACTCATGCGTCCAACCTCTCCCACAGAGAAAGGTGGGAAGTTATAGTGGAGCATGAAGCGTGAACGGTACTCACCCTCAAGGGCGTCAATGATTTGCTCGTCTTGGGTGGTACCAAGGGTTGCCACCACAAGGGCTTGGGTCTCGCCACGCGTGAAAAGCGCGCTTCCGTGGGCGCCAGGCAGGAAGCCAACTTCGCACTCAATGGGACGCACTGTTACAAGGTCACGTCCATCAATGCGACGCTTTGTCTTGATGATGTCACCGCGCACAACGTCTTGCTCAAGCTTCTTGAAAAGCTTGGACAGGTGTGTCTCGGCAACATCTGGGAAGGCACTAGCCAGGGCTTCCATGGCACGGGCGCGCACGGCGTCCACTGCTGCGTAACGCAGCTTCTTTTGGGTGTTGGCGTAGGCGGTGCGCAGATCTGCCTCAAAATCACTTTTGAGAATCTTAATAATAGCTGCGTCCTCGGGGTGCGCCTCAATAACGTCCCAAGCTTCGTTCCCGACTTCTTTGGCGAGCTCTTCAATGGCCTTGATCACAACCTGCATCGCGTCATGACCGAAGACAACAGCGCCCAGCATCACTTCTTCGCTGAGCTCTTTCGCCTCGGACTCAACCATCATCACGCCGTCCTGTGTGCCTGCCACAACCAGATCAAGGGCAGACTCAGGAAGGTCGTCATAGGTGGGATTCAAAACGTAATCGCCGTCCTGGTAACCCACGCGCGCAGCCGCCAATGGACCATGACAAGGGATACCGGAAATAGCTAGAGCTGCGGAGGCACCAATAATGGCCACCACATCAGGATCGTTCTCAAGATCATGGCTCAAAAGCGTACAAACGATCTGAGTCTCATTCACAAAACGTTCATGGAAAAGAGGGCGCAGTGGACGGTCAATCAAGCGTGATGTAAGCACTTCTTTTTCACTGGGCTTGCCTTCGCGCTTAAAAAAGCCACCGGGAATTTTACCAGCGGCGAATGCCTTTTCTTGGTAGTGTACCGTCAAGGGGAAGAAGTCCAGGCCCACTTTTGGTGAGCGCTCTGCCACAACCGTACACAAAACCGTTGTCTGACCATAGGTGGCCACAACCGACCCACTTGCTTGTCGCGCGACTTTACCTGTCTCCAGGGTCAGGGTGCGTCCTCCCCACTCAATTTCTTTTTTGTGAATTTTAAACATATATACTTATTCCTTTGTGAAAGTGCCCCTGATGAGGCCCTAAGAGGCAAGAGCTCCCCGGTGAGGGAGCCCTTTGATGTCTGGTCTAGTGGCGCAGACCAAGGCGCTTAATCAATGCTTCGTAGCGTGCCACGTCCTTGCCCTTAACATAGGCAAGCAGCTTGCGGCGTTGGTTTACCATCATTAGAAGGCCACGGCGTGAGTGGTTATCCTTCTTGTGTGACTTGAAATGCTCAGTCAAGTTGCGAATACGCTCGGTCAAAACTGCAACCTGAACCTCTGGAGAACCTGTGTCTCCCTCTTTTGTTGCGTATTCTTTAATCAAAGCTTGTTTTCTATCTGCCAGAATCGACATCGTCTTTCTCTCCTTTTAATACATTAAAATGCGACGGGGTTTGACGACTCCTCCCGCCAGCGTTGCCAGGGCAAATATAAGGCCACTGTCACTTTTACACACAACCTCCTGCGCGTCAGCGCAAGGGTCAATGCCCCTCTCCCCAAGGGCCTTTGTCACACAAAGGGCTTGGCCTGCCATCAGTTTTTTTTCATCACTGTCGGCAAAGGAGAGGGCCGGGATGTCGTCCAGCACACACTCCAAAGAGCGAACATACTCTCTTATTAAGTCTATCTGCGGTAAAATTTCAAGCTTTTCTATTGAGAGAGCGTCTTTTTCTGTGAAGGGACCCACCTGGGTACGGCGAATATGACGGGCATGTCCACAGCTTCCAAGGTGCTTTGCCAGATCCCGGGCGAGGGAACGCACGTAAAAGCCAGCACCGCATGTGACCTCAAGGGTACTCACATCCCCCTGGGTTTTCACAAGACGCAGACATGAGACGTGAACGCGGCGCGCAGCAAGCTCTGGTGCGACGCCGGCTCTGGCCAACGCATAGGCGCGCTTGCCCTCAACAAAGATGGCGCTATAGATGGGTGGGATTTGATCATAGTCCCCCGTGAAGTGCTCTAGGGCCGCCTCAATTTGGGTGGGCGTTGGTCGCACCGGTGAGGTTTCAACCACCTCGCCTTCCATATCGTCCGTGGTGCGCGCCTCACCCCACATAAGCTCAAAGGTATAGGTCTTTGTGTCCGTGGCGATATAGGAGATGGCTTTGGTGGCTTCTCCCAGCGCCAACGGCAAAATGCCCGATGCCTGGGGATCGAGAGTCCCTGCGTGCCCGACTTTGAGTTTTCGGCCAAAGCGCCAGCGCACCTTGGCCACAAGGGCCGCCGATGACAGGCCCTCCGGCTTATCAAGAATCAAAAAGCCGCGGGTCAGGGTCATTCGTTCTCTGGCGAAACGGGCCCCAAATCTTGGGCAACCTTTTCTGAATGGAAAAGAGCTTCAAGGGCGAGGGATTTTTGCAGGGTCTCATCCAGGGCAAAAATGATCTTTGGCACGTACTTTATGCTAAGGGACTTTGCAACAAGGGTACGGAAATAAGGCGCTTTTTCCTTGAGAGCCGCCAGGACTTGGGCGTTGTCTCCGCCGCCCAGAAGCGTGAAGAACACCTTGGCTTGCTTCAGGTCGGGACTTGCGTCCACCCGTGTCAGGGTCACAGTCACCTGAGCCAGGACCGATCCGTAAAAATCATCACGGGACAGGGAACTGGCAAGCAGGTGGCGGATTTCCTCCGCCACCTTGCGTTGTCTTTGTGAGGGACCTTGGGGTCCAGTCTTCTTTTGCATTGTGATATCTCTTAGTCCAAGGTCCTTGCGATTTCTTCCACCTCGAAGCACTCAATGATGTCCCCTTCACGCACATCCTGGGCGCCGTCGAAGGTGATACCACACTCATAGCCTTCCTTGGCTTCTTTGATTTCGTCTTTGAAGCGTTTCAGGCTGCGCAGAACCGTATCATGGATCACCATGCTGTCACGCACCAAGCGCACACGGGCGCCGCGCTTGACAAGACCCTGGGTTACATAGCAACCAGCAACCTTGCCCACCTTTGTGATGTTAAAGACCTGGCGTACAGCTGCGCTGCCCAGATACTTCTCACGCAACGTTGGTGCAAGAAGACCACCCATAAGGGCCTTCATGTCATCAAGGACGTCATAAATAATAGAGTAATAACGAATCTCCACCTGATCCCTGGCCGCAAGTTCCCTTGCTTGTGGGTTGGCACGTACGTTAAAGCCCACAACAAGACCATTGGATGCAGACGCCAGCGACACGTCGCTTTCGTTAATGCCGCCCACACCTGTGTGAAGGAAACGCACACGCACTTCCTCGGTCTCCAGGCGCTGCAGGCTTCCCATGATGGCCTCAACGGACCCTTGCACGTCGGATTTAATCACAAGTGCAAGTTCCTTAAGGGTTTCGGCAGCGGCCGCACCCTGCATAAGGTGCTGCATGGTTGCCTTGCGCACTTGCGCGGCTTTGGCCTCCTTGCGGCGATGGAGACGATAGTCCGCAATCTCACGGGCGCGTGCTTCGTTTTCAACGACGATAAACTCTTCACCAGGTGTTGGCGCACCGCCAAAGCCCAAAATCTCAACGGGCTGCGAAGGCGTACCTTGGGTCAAGCGCGCGCCGTGGTGGTCAATGAGGGCACGCACGCGTCCCCACTCGCTGCCGGCAACAAAGATGTCGCCAACCTTAAGTGTCCCTTGTTGCACAAGGATCGTGGCCACAGGTCCCCTACCCGCTTCAACCTTGGACTCAATGACGATGCCCTTGGCTGTGCGGTTGGGGTTGGCCTTGAGATCCATGATCTCAGCTTGGAGCATGACGCCCTCAAGCAGCTTGTCCAAATTCAAAGACTTCTTAGCAGAAACCTCCACGGTCATCACGTCACCACCCATCTCCTCAACAACAAGTTCATGTTGCAAAAGAGCTTGGCGTACGCGGTCGGCATTTGCCTCGGGCTTGTCCATCTTGTTAATGGCAACAATAATAGGCACACCAGCCGCTTTGGCGTGGTGGATGGCCTCAACTGTTTGCTCCATGATGCCGTCGTCCGCCGCCACCACCAAAATGACGATGTCTGTCACGTTGGCGCCTCTAGAGCGCATTTGGGTAAAAGCCGCGTGACCTGGCGTGTCAATGAAGGTTACAAGGCGTCCCTTAGGGTCCTTAACCTGGTACGCGCCAATGTGTTGGGTGATACCGCCGGCCTCGGACGAGACAACGTCCGTGGCGCGCAGGGCGTCCAAAAGAGAGGTTTTACCATGGTCAACGTGACCCATCACCGTCACGACCGGCGGGCGTGGCATGTAATCTTCAGGGGTATCTGTGACCTCACCAAGACCTTCCACGATATCATCCATGGAGACTTTCTTTGCCGTGTGACCAAACTCTGTCACAACAAGCTCCGCCGTCTCTGCGTCCAGGCTTTGGTTAATGGTGGTCATCATGCCCATGGACATGAGGAACTTAATGACTTCGGCTGCACGAATGGCCATACGGTTGGAAAGCTCTCCCACAGTGATGGCTTCGGGAATAATCACCTCGCGCGCACTGACCTTGGCCTCCTGTGCCACAGGCTGATGCTTGCGCTTGGGTGCACGGCGTCCACCAAAGTGGCGCCCAGGTAGGCCCTCTTCAGCGCCCAGGGCGTCCTCATAGGAAATTTGATGAAGCTGTTGACGGGTTTTGTGACGCTTGGCAGAGGACGTCGTGCTGGCGGCAGCTGGTGCCACCTTGCGGGACTCACCCTTTGCTGGAATGGCCTTTTTAGGGGCTTCCTCATCGGTGTCTTCGTCTTCTGAACGTTTCACAGGAGGACGCCCCTTCTTAAGGGCAGCCTCTAGGGAAATACCCTTGGGCGTTTCCTCAGCCACAACGGACTTACTTTGTGCAAGCACACGCAGCTCTTCCGCCTCGCGTTTGCGCATCTCTTCACGCTCTCTCTCAAGGCGTGTGGCCTCTTCCTCGCGGGAGCGGCGCTCTTGTTCAAGGCCTTCAACATCATTCTTCTTGCGTTGAAGCTCTGCCTCATACACATGGGCCTGCTCTTGAGCCTGCTTGAGGGCACGCACACGTGACTCCCACTCGGCCTCGGAAAGGCCTCCCGGGCGCCCTGATGCGCCGCCTTGGCCACCTTCGGCACGCTTGCGCTTCACCTCTACCTCGACGGTGCGGGTGCGCCCATGGGAGAAACTCTGTCGAATTTGGCCACCACCGTCGGGCTTTTTCAAAGAGAGCTTCTTCCCAGAAAGACTCAAGGTCTTTTTCTTGTCTTGATCATTTCCGTTGTCCGTTGTCATCTCTTACCCCTACAGCGTGTGTGTCTTCATTCGTATATACCGTACTTTTGACAAAGGCTCACTCGTTTTCTTCTGAAAACCAGTGCTCTCTTGCCTTCAAAATCATTGAACTAGCTGCCGTCTGTGACAAATGAGGGCAAATCTCGCGCAACTCATCCACGGACAAGTCGGCAAAATCATCCAGCGTTTTCACGCCGTTCTCACCAAGCTTGACGACCACGTCGGCCGCAAGCCCATCAAAAGATGACAAGCTACTATCAATACCCAGCGTTTTCATGCGGGCAGCTAAGCGTTTATTTTCCTTATCCATGAAGATCTTTGCGCGATTTTGCAGCTCGGCCGCAATCTCTTCTTCAAAACCTTCAATGGTCATAAGCTCCGTCAAGCTTGCCTCGACCACATCGCGGGCATGCTCATATCCTTCCGCCACAAGCAGGTGAGCGATCACATCGTCCACATCGAGAGCTTCCGTAAAGTGCGCGACCTGCGCCTTTGTCTGGGTGTTGCGTCGCTCTGTGGCAATGGTCTCGGACAAAATGTCAATGTGCCAGCCCGTGAGATCACTGGCCAGGCGTACGTTTTGACCACGCCTGCCAATGGCAAGGCTGAGTTGATCATCGGGCACGATGACCTCAACGCGCTGGGTATCTTCATCCAGGAACACCTTCGCCACTTCCGCGGGCACAAGGGCATTCACCACAAAGATCGCAGGGTTTGAGGACCAGGGAATAATATCCACCTTCTCGCCCTGAAGCTCATTCACAATGACCTGTACGCGGCTACCACGCATACCCACGCAGGCCCCAATGGGATCAAGGGTGGGGTCAGCGGCGTAAACGGCCATCTTCGCGCGGCTACCAGGATCACGGGCAACGGCCTTCACCTCAATATCACCGTCATAAATCTCGGGCACTTCTTGTTGGAAGAGCTTGGCCATAAAGTGGGGGTGTGAGCGTGACAGGAAGACTTGGGAGCCACGTGGCTCGCGCCTCACGTCCATGACATAGGCCTTCACACGGTCACCGGGACGGAACATCTCGCGCGGAATCTGTTGATCGCGCATGATGATGGCTTCTGTGCGCCCTAAATCCACAATGATATTACCGAACTCAACACGCTTAACTTGACCGCTGACGATGTCACCAATGCGGTTTTGATACTCTTCATACTGGCGCTGACGCTCAGCCTCACGCACCTTTTGGAAGATGACTTGCTTGGCTGTTTGCGCCGCCACACGGCCAAAGTCCACAGGAGGCAAGGGATCAATGATGAACTCACCCACGGTAATGTCGGGGCGCACTTTTTGCGCTTCCGCAAGATCCAGCTGGGTCATGTCGTTTTCGACCTCGTCCACAACTTCATGGTAAAGGGCCAGGCTCACCTCACCGGTCTTACGGTCGATGTGGGCACGAATGTCGCGCTCCATGCCATAGCGGGTGCGGCTGGCTTTTTGGATGGCAAGCTCCATGGCCTCCAGCACTTCTTCGCGATCAATCCCCTTTTCACGGGCAACGGTATCCGCCATTTCCAGAAGTTCTGTGCGCATCATTGTATTGCTTTGAGACATGATCCTTGATTCCTCCTCGTCCTAGTACGCCGGCACCAAATTGGCCCGCGTAATTTCTGCGTAGGCAAAGGAAATGTCTTGAACATTGTCCTTTTCACCCACGCGCACTGTGCATCCTTTATCATCAGCCTGCGTTAAAAGACCCTGAAACTTGCGCCGCCCTTCCTTGGGTGCAAACAAATGCACCTCAACCTTTTCACCCACAAAACGTGTGTAGTGCTCTGGCTTCACAAGGGGGCGATCAAGACCAGGAGATGTCACCTCAAGCGTATAGGCGTCCTCAATGGGATCCTCCACATCCAAGGTCACGGAAATCTCACGGCTGGCCGCAACGCAGTCCTCCATGGAGATGTTCTCACCGTCCAATCGCTCAATCATCACCTGCAGGCGGCCACGCTTCACCTTCGCGTACATGACGCGCACAACGCCGTACCCCATGCTTTCCAAAACAGGGGAGATGATTCCTTCCACACGTTCCACCAAGGATGACATAACGCTTTTCTACTCCACAGCTAACAAAAAGGGCGGACCCTTGGCCCGCCCCACACAAATCTTTTGTTCAGTCTCGTGCAAGACCTAGAGGAGATTAGTAGCTTATCTCACACGCTCACGCAAGGAAATTCGTGCAGGGGCCATAAGGGCTCTCCTCCTGGGCCAGCTTTACGCATTGGCATGGGTTAAAAGGCGCGTCAGTAAAGTCGTCTCTACAAGGACGGAACGCCCAGCAGCAGGAGGCTTGCACGCTTCAACCATCGCCTTAAACTCCCGGTGTGTTACAACGCCCGATTGAAGCGCGCCCATCAGATCGACTGAGGGAGAAAAGCGCGCCCAAGATTTTGAAATAAGCTTAAGAAACGACGTACTCACAGGCGAAATAATCCTCATCAAAGAGCGGGTGTTCTCTTCACTTTTAGCGTTGACAAGGACGGCGAGTGTGGCCAAGGCACGCTCTTCCTCTTGCCCCGCCACCCATTGAAGGATTTCCATTTTCAAAGGAAGATCTTGGGGTAAAAGACTGGCACGCAGGCGCACACTGCGGGGAAGGCGCGACGCAAGCTCTTCAGCCTGCTTGGGCAGCGCCGCCTCCTGAGCACACCCCATGGTCTGTTTAAAAAGAAAGGCCTCAGCCGCATCAAGGGTCAGACCCTCTTTGACTTTGCTATAAATATATGTCCTTTTTTCTAAAATGATGCGCGGCAACCCTTGAAAATTAAAAACCCCGTCTCGGCCAATATGTTCCAAAGCGTTCAAAAATTCAGCCAACGCGTCTGTGTCATAGCTCAACAAATCATTTCCAGGCTCAAACCGGTAGGAGATGCTATGCCCCAGACACGCCAACAACGCCCGCCTTTGATCGCCGTTTTCTGTCATGCTGAGAGAAAAATTAACCATAACGCCCCGGGGGATGTGGTGGGCATCAGCGTAACGCTTTTCCGCACGGCGCAACGTCTTATAGGGATTGGCATCCCCGTAAATACAGTCGATTTCCTCTTGGGTCAAAGCCGCCGCGTGTGCGCGCACAGCTTTTTGAAGAGCATAACTTGAAGACAATGTCCTCTCAAAAGACCCCCCGCTCCACAGCTGTGTACTGAGCTCGCTGCACAGCATGCCCCAACGCGTATTGGTGGCAGGGCCATATGGGACATAGGCACGAACAAGGGAAGGTTGCCCATTCAACTCTCCTGCAAAGGGCCCATCACCTTCGGCAGTCGCCTGGACGCTTTGAGCCTGGGCCACAAAAAATGCGGCAGCGGCTGAGAGGATTGCATGCTTCATAAGATCACTCCTTTATGTGTTTGTAAAAACACCTCAAACGCCCTTAGGCGAGCATAACATTTTTTGTCAACGCGTTGTGGTCAGCTTCGGGCCTTCGTTATGATAATTCATTCAAAAGACGCGTCAGCAACGTGCGCGCCACAAGGGCAGAACGCCCAGCAACAGGACGCTTATGGGCTTGCCCCATCTCCTTAAACTCTTGGTGCGTTACAACGCCCGCTTGAAGCGCGCCCATCAGATCTGTCGCCCTATTGCGGGGTGTATATTGAAGCATGTCAGAGCCACTATCTTTGTACTCCCAACTCTCGCTCTCCCGAAAGGTGTCTGCGCACCATAAAGAAGGTATGACTGTAGGCGAACCTGAATACCCAAAAGGGGTCGTGTGGCTAAACTGTGCGTGGGCCACGCCGGATAGCGCCCTGCTTTCTGCCTCTTGCTGCCAAAATGCATGAACCATGGCCGCACGCAAACGTGTGTCACACCCGCGCGCGCTGTCATCTCCTATCCTCGCGTCGGCAAGGCGCAACTGCTCGCTCACCTCATCCCTAAAAGAATGATCCTCTTGGCTGCTAGCCAAAAGGCTATGCGTGTGTAGTGTCAAAATTGTGGCAGCAGCGAGTAGGTGCGCGTGCGTCATGGAGAGTTCCTTTGTATAAAAATCAGGGCTTGCGCACTCTAGGTTACGACAAAGTGCTTTGTCAATTATCCACACTGAGCTGCGAGCCTATTTATTTTCCTAAAGGCTCAACCCGCAAACCCATGTATAATGGAAAGACAAGAACATGGCCTGGGAGGCACCCCATGACCCAACAAACCGCCTATGACTTTTCGTTTAAAACCCTAACGGGAGAGATCCCCCTGCCCCTCAGCCAGTTTGCGGGGAAGGTGCTTTTTATTGTGAACACCGCTTCCGCTTGCGGTTACACCCCTCAGTACGGGGAGCTTGAATCTCTCTACCAGACTTATAAAGATAAAGGACTTGTGGTCCTGGGCGTGCCCAGCAATGACTTTGCGGGACAAGAGCCTGGCACAAGTGAGGAGATCGCCTCCTTTTGCCAATTGAACTACGGCGTCTCCTTTCCCATGACCGCAAAGGAGCACGTGCGCGGCAAAGACGCCCACCCCTTTTATAAATGGGCCAAGGGAGTTCTCGGCTTTGGCACAGCACCTAAATGGAACTTTCACAAGTACCTTGTGGGACGAGACGGCACCCTTCTTGATTATTTTGTCCCCCCCACCTCCCCCACCAGCGAGCGTGTCATCCAAAAGATTGAGGAAGCGCTCAAGGGGGATTAACCCCCTCAAGCTGCGCCGCTCTTCTCCCTTAGCCACTCATTCACACGCGCATCCCTCTGGGCATAACTGGCCAGGGCGCGCAACTCCCGGCGCTGGTCCTCATTCAGTTCTCCGCACTTTAGAAGGGACCTCACGTTACAATAATTCATACAGTTAGCAGAGGTGAGCCACGTGATATAAGTCGTTGACAGCCCCTTCTCCGCCTCCCAAAACACCTCATGGGCAAGGGGAGAGATCCTTAGAAAAGATAAAATGGCCAGAGCGCGGGATTCTTCCATGGGTATGACGCGCATGAGAAGTCGCTCCACACCAAGATCTTTATTCACAAGGGGAATGGCCCGCAATTTAAGGGCAAGGGGCGCTTTGGCAAGGGTTTCCTCCCCTACGCTTTGTCCCAACACACGATTGGCAGCCTTGTCATAGTCTTGCTCCTGGAGATACGCGCTAAGGAGTACGCCTCTGGGAGATTTCCCGAACACGGCGTCCCCATGAACCAGAAAGAGATGCGTTAAAAGCTGCGTGAGGGCTACCTCATTGAAGTCCTGCAGGGACTCTTTTGGTTTGAGACAGCAATAATCCTCTACAAGAGAGACAAGACTCTCGCGCAGAGGTCTGCGGCTCATCTCACGTGCAAAGATGTCAGACAAAACCTCGGGGATGTTGTGGCGCGCTGCAAATCGTTTTGCGGCCGCGCCAATAACTTCAGGCACAGAGCACTGGGGATTTTTGAGCTTTTCCACATCTTCTGGCTCTAGGGCCGCAATGTGATCCTGTAGGTGGGCACTCTCATCACGTGCCTTCACAACCAAAGGCAGTGCGTTCCACTTTTCTTTCATTTCAGGCGCAAGGGCGCTGTAAAACGATGGCGTTGCCTGGCACTCCTCGCAAGAAAACAGGTAATTCAAACCTGGGAGGTCATAGAGGAACGGCTCAGTGTCGGTGCGTTGAGTCCCACAAGCTGTACCGGCCCATAAGCTTACTGCAGCCGCTGTCAGAATAATCTTCATCCTACTTCCTCTCCCTTGGTTTATCGAACCTGACTAGGGCCGCAGCACCTACGCCGTACTTTTCTCCCTTAGCCACTCATTCACACGCGCCTCGCGCTGAGAAGACCTTGGCAGGGCCAACAGTTCCCGGCGCCTTTCCCGGCTCAGCTCCCCGCACGCCAATAAGCGCGATATATCTCCCGTTCCATGTCATCCCGAGGCCAGCCACGCGATGTGGTCATTGGAAAGGGCGGGCTCTTGGGTCCAAAAAAGATCATTTTGCCCTGGGTAATCCCTTAAGAACAATAAAATATCCAAGGCGCGCCCTTCTTCCATGTGGGCGACACGGTTCAAAATATTGTCGAGAAACAGATTCCTCATTCGCAGTGAAATGGCCCGCAACTTTACGGGCAGTGAGACAAGCGACAGTGTTTCTGGCTTCACTTTCCAGGACAAAAGCAAATTAGCAGTTCTTGTTTGATCATTTTCTGTCAAATAAAGAACCAAGAACTGTGAGCGGTCATACCTACCGGAGTTTTCTCCCTGGTGAATCAGCCAGAGACTTTGCAGCACAGAAACCAGTTCTTCCTCATCTCTGGTGTTTAGGGTCTCATAATTATATTTTGTGTCGCACGCGGCCCAAATACACTGCTTGAGGGTCTCACGCAGACCCATCCGGCTGCGTGTATAGGCAAAGTCCTTGGCCATATATTCAGGAATTCCAAAGCGGGCGCACACAACGGCGGCGGCGCAGTCCACAACGCCTCGCTGATCATCCACCGGCGCCCTCACAAGACGCGCCACAGCCGCCTCATCCAGGACCGATATATGTGTTTGTATGTAAGACGCATGGGGACTGGCGCGCAGTGCCAACGGCAAAGATTCCCACTTGTCCTTCATATCCTGTGACAGATCCTGATAAAAGTTCCCCTGTGCTTTTTGCGTGTGTGGTGGGGCCAAGAAATAGTCGCGCCAGGTTTCGTCACTCCCATAGGCCGTCATGGTCCACAGGCTTAAAACCGCCGTTGTGAAAATAATTCTCATAATATACTTCTTTCTTAGAAGGTGATTTTTGATACCCCACAAACTAGATCACCCCATAAAAAATGCCAATAAAAAACTATGACGGTGGAATCTTAAGTATGAGAAATTTTGCGCGTGCGTCGTATGGACCTTGGGCCAGTAAGTCGCGGCGCTGTTTTTTTGAAAGCTCGCCCCAGGCAAAAAGAATGGGGAGATCCTGCCCCCACTCAGGGCGCTTGGCCAGCCAAGCGATGTAATTGTTTGAAAAGCCTCGCGAAACAGCCCAGAATGCGATGGCACTTTCAGGGTAGGTACGCAGGAAAGACAAAACGGCAAGGGCTCCCTGCAGATCTAGGTCTTTTGAGGCGAGAGATGTCGCACGCAGTTTCAAGGACAAAGGCACCCGGGCGAGGACCTCATCACGCACCCGCCCTTTTAAAAGTGCATCAGCCGCATCCGCATAAGACTTCTCCACGAGAAACGCTTCAAGGAAATGCCTGCGCGGCACCGTCCCTTCGCAAAAATCCTCATGGACATAAAGAAGATTTGTTAAGAGCTCTTTAAGGCCCGCCTCATCAAAAGATGTCAGCTCATAATGCCTGATTATTGGTCCACATAGGGTCCCCACATGGTATAGAAGGCTCTCCCGCAAGGACATGTACCCCATGTCGGAGGCAAGAAAGGATCAGAGTGCCTGGGGCGCCCCTTGGGCAGCGGCAAAGCGTTTGGACGCTGCATCCACGACAGCGAAGCTTTTTTCCTCACTGCGCGCCGCCTCTAACGCTGCCATATCCTCGTCTTCAAGGGCCGCCACGTGGTTTCTGGCATAAACGTGCACCTGGGGCATCACCCTTGGATACCGCGCAGCAAAGTCATCCCATTTCTTGGCCATGGTTGATGAGAGATGACGCAGCGAGATTGGGCGCTGTTTTGCCAGATTTCTCCCCCGCGATGGATACACGGCATCACTTTTTTCATGCCAGGACCCCTGAACCTGCCCTGAACACACTCCAAGAATGACCAACAACGCTTTTGCCAACCGCATTTTTTTCTCACCTGTAAGGACATATTTTCATGCCCTTATAATAGAGGCCTATGCCACAGACAAGCACTGGTGTTGATTATTATAGAGTCACATGCCCATCACATGATTAATCCGTGCGCACTAACAGATTGATCAGCAGTGGCGTTCTTATCCTTGCCTCCTGGATCTTGAGGATCTGCTTGTCACTGGGCAAGGCGATCAACTCACGAAAAAAACCCTCATCTAGTTCACCACAGCCCAGAAGCGCAATCAGCGGGTCCGCCTCCAAGTGCTGCGCATTTAATGCGCAAATATGGCGCGCTGAAAGAAAAGGCGTTGTGCGCCAAAAGGCCTCACGCACATGCGCGTCAGTGTGAAAGTGCATGAATGACAGAGCTGCGCGCGCTTTTTCTTCTTCCATGTCGCTTACGCGCTGCATAATACCATGCAACTCCTTATCTTTCCTAATGGACAAAGCCCTGAGTTGAACCGACAACGGGAGGGTCTTCCCAAGTGAATAATCCAATACTAAGTGGGACTGCACTGCAAATGTGAGGGGATCAGACACCTCACGCCAGTACTGACAGAATGTGATGAAGAATGTGATGCGATTCTCAAGGTCTTCGTTGCCACCTGCGCCTATCCACCTCAATGCACTAAAAAGCCCTTGCAGATCCTCGACAGTCGCCTTTTCTATAAAAGATTGTGCATTTTTTTGTTGAAACTCGTAGGTTAAATAGGGCATCAGCTCACGCCCAAGGGTTTCCATGAGGGCTCTTCTTAGAGGGTAGCGTCCCATGTCTTGCACAAAACCGTCTACAGTTCCTGAGAGATCCTCATACATACCATGGGCCTGGGCAAACCGGTAGCCCGCTTCCATCACGACACGGTCAAGGTTTTCCCCTTCAGCAAGGCGCTTCCCATCCTCGTGGGTCAGCGCAGCAATGGACACCAACAAATCAGGCTGTGCTGGCACACGGTGGCGCTGTGCCCAGTCATTCCACTTACGCTTCATCTCTGGAAGAAGTTGTTCGAATTGATACAAAAAAGTATACCTCAACGATTCTCGCTGATAGTCATTCGCCATCACAGCGGGATCAAAATCAGGCACGTAAGCTTCCAACGTCTCAACGAAGGGCGCAGACGCATAGACGTCGCCTTCAGGAACATCGCAAGCCGGTGGCGTAGAGGAGCACGCAGGCGCGCACAGATTTTCGTCAGGCTCTTGGCAAGCCAACGTTGCGACCGCACTTACCGCCGCCATCAGACACGCCGTCTCCCTAAAACGTCGCAAAAAGATCATCTTCTTCAACCCAATATTATCAACATACTGGGAAGTATAGCAGCAGCTTTGACAAAACTTCAAAGTGTGTTTTTTGAAAGTCAATATATGAAAAAGCCTCGCGGGAAGTAATACCACACGACGCCGTCTGCTCACGCAATCTTTTTAAAAAATATCCAGCAGGATGAACTTATTCATCATTTGTAAACCTTTTTCTTGGACTATATGGCTGAAAGCAAGGGAAACACCACTCAAGGAGACAGAGATGGCCGTCGACAAAAATATGCCTATTTTGATCGTGGACGACTATAAAACGATGTTGCGTATCGTACGTAACTTACTCAAACAACTCGGTTTTGAGAATGTGGATGAGGCTACAGACGGGGCCTCCGCCCTTGAAAAACTCAACAGCGGAAACTATAGTCTCGTCATCTCCGACTGGAATATGGAGCCCATGACAGGCCTGGAGCTTCTTAAAACCGTACGCAGCGGTGGAAAAAATCCTCAGATTCCCTTCATCATGGTCACGGCCGAAAGCAAAACAGAAAACGTGATCGCGGCCAAGCAAGCTGGTGTGAATAATTATATCGTGAAGCCCTTTAACGCAGAGACCCTCAAAACAAAACTTGTGGGCGTGCTTGGCGACTTCTAAACAGCAACTGTAAGAGGACTTCTCCATGAGCGCACGTACACATGCCCACGTCCATGATGATGGCACACTCCACACAGAATGCCTCACGAAAGAGGATGTAGAAACAATTGTTGGGGAAATCTTAAATACCTTGGAGGGAGAAGTGACACCGAAGGAGCTGTCTGTTTATGTGGAAATGGAGAAAATTCATGAGCTCATAGAGCACATGAAGGAAGAAATCCGTGCAGTGCGTCCCGATGAGATTCAGGAGTCTCACCTGCCCCAGGCCAAGGACGAGCTCACGGCCGTTGTGCAGGCAACAGAGGATGCAACGGGACGTATTCTTGACGCAGCCGAGATTATCGAAGAGGTTGCTGGAAAGCTGGAAGGGGAACATCAAGACAGACTTCTTCAGGCCGCCACCGCGATTTATGAGGCCTCTAACTTCCAAGACATTACAGGACAACGCATCACAAAGGTCACAACGGCATTGCGCGTCATTGATGACAAAATCTCAGCTCTCCTATCTGCCTTTTCCCCCGATGGAAGCGCACCTCGAAAAGCACCAGAACCTAAGGAAGAAAAGCCAATGACAGACGCTGATCTTCTCAATGGACCTCAGCTGCCTGATAGCGCAACAAGCCAAGACGACATTGATGCCCTCTTTAACACGCTTTAGGGGGAAGTTTTTTACGGCCTAGGCTTTTGATCTTACGGTCAAAGCTGATGTGCGACACGTGCATGAGTATGCGCAAAGCGTCCTATGCGTCCCACATTTAACGATTTGGTAACACCCTTCCCTCGTTTTGAAAGACGCCTTTTGCCAAGCGCACGTGTATTGTGTATGCTGTAAGAAAGAATATCGTGCGCAAGGGGGCCATGTGACGAAAAGCGTTTTTTTCGAGAAAACATATCAGGACGCCATTCAACTGCTTGAGCGCGCCCACGGGTATGCCGAAAGCGATCTCCCACGACATCTTGAGCGCATGGAACCTTTTGATGCCCTACGCACCAGCGCAGAAGTCATGCGCATTACCGCAAGGCTCAGCCAAGTCATGACATGGCTCATGGCCCAAAAGGCTGCTGACGCGGGCCTCATGTCCATAGAAGAAGCAAGCGGACCTGAATACAAACCCACCAACGAGCCAACGTGTGCAGACGCAACGGATGAAGAGCTTTTGAAGTTTATGCCATCAATGGTTGGCACGCTTTTGGATGAGTCTTTGAATCTGTACGTGCGCGTGGCCCGCTTATCGGACCTCCACGCACGCCAGGAAGAGAATTAGGACTTCAGACCGAAATCCTTGAAACGTGAAGAGAAGCGAGACAGCTGACCACCGGAGTCGATCAAGCGGTGTACGCCTGTCCATGCTGGGTGAGAGCTTGGATCCACATCAAGACGCAGTGTGTCACCTTCTTTGCCGTAGGTTGAGCGCGTTTGATAACTTGTACCATCTGTCATCACAACATTGATGGTGTGGTAATTAGGATGAATGCCTTTTTTCATTTTAAATCTCATCATGTCAGTAAAACCTATGCTTCTTATACCCAAAGCCACAAGGGATTGCAACCTTCTCGCGTGATAAGAAACAAACCATCCCTTTTTATTGCTGTACCCCCTCTTCATCTTTGCGCATCTGTACATGAACAGCGCCCATGGCACCTACGCAGAAAAGGCCAGTGTACGCCATGACAACGTTCATGGCCGTCTTCAAAAGAGGCCAGCCGAGGGTGCCAAACACATTGAGGGACTCAATGTGGCTCCTCATGCTCTCCAAGACGGGTGCTGTCACGAGGACCACGCAGAAGATCGCCACAAGGAAAAAGATAAACCCATAAAGAAGGGCGCATCCAAGGCCAACCCTGTAGCGTGAAAGTTCTTGCTTCCCGTGAAAGGCCTCACCAGCAGCTGTGCGCACAAGGGTCGTGAGGGCGCCCATAAACAAGATGAGAAGACCAATCTCAGTCCACTGTGGCACGCGCCCCAAATCCAACAAAAAGGCAATCACCACAAGATCAAGCAGGACAATGGCGCTAACGGTCTTCCAAAGGGCAGGCTCCTTCAATGTACCCAGATACGTAAGTTCTTTCGCGTGCACATTCTTTTGTGCCGCGTAAACCATAAGTGGCGCAAAGGAGAGTATGGTGAGAAGATGGAGACCAACAACCTGTGCCATCTGGGACCACACAATTGGCGTCGCATTCAGGGACATGTATAAGCTACTTTGAGCAAGCATGCCCCCCCAGACTTCTAAACCAAGGGACACGATCAAAAACGTCCCCAGAAGCGCCAGAAGTCGACCATTGAGAGGCCACACAAGACTTTTGCCCGCATCCATAAACATCCGTATGTTTTTGGCAAGAGACAATCGGCGCTCGTTCAATGTAAGGGCGCGACCTGTTGTGATATCATGGGGCTTTTCGTTGTTTTTCATTTTCATTAATCCAGTCAATGGGTCATACTTTTCAATATTATATCTAATGTTTGTTAAAAAAAGATATTAATAGCTGCAATATATTGAATATGGCTTCACCCAAAAACACAAAAAAGTAATACAAGCTGAAAAATGAGACTCATTCAAAAATTGATTGCGCACTAGCCAATAGGTCATTTATTCTTAAAAAATGAAAAAAATCACCTTTTGCGCGTGATACAACCCTTTATGAAAAAGGAGCTTTTCAATGGAGCACGGTGTTAAACCTGACGATGTCTTGGCGGACAACGAGGATTTTGTAGATCTGAATGGTCTCAAGGTACGCAAAGGATCCATCGCAGCATTTTTGAAGAATATTGATCTTTTTGAAGACGCCCACGGGTCTCAGGCCCAAAAAGACGCAGCTTTGGGGGCCATGAAGGACCTGGCCCCTGCCATAGTGGCCGCCGGCCTACATAAGCACGCCACCTTTAAAAACAAGGTAATCGAAGAGATCTTGGCGGGCGTGTGACGGCGCGCGGCGCCTACTCTTCACGGGAGCCCTATGGTGGCACAAGACATCAAAAGATATAACTTTGCCCTCCTGCCCACCCAGCGCGCTGAGACATACATTGATGTTGCGCAAAGGTATTTTAAGCACCATGCGGTTGGCTATCTTCTTGGGGCGCACAGCCTACCCCACATCACGGTGTGTCAGTTCCACGCACTTGAATCCGTCCTTCCTGCACTGATGAAGGGGATTCAAGGCGTTAATACTTCCCCAAGGGTGCAATTGGCCGACTTAAGGTTTTCCAACAAGCCAAATACAAACCTCTGGGGGGCCTCCCTCTCGGTGCAGCGCAGCCATGAGCTCCTCATATTGCAGCAAGCTGTTGTGAGCCTTTTGGCAGCCCAAGGCCTTGCGCCACTGAACCCCGTGGGGGACCTCTATACTCCCCACATGACCCTTGCCAAGGTGGACGCCGTCGATCTTAAGGACTTTCCAAAATCTATCTTTGAGCCAAACAAGTTTTCCCTCGCGCTAGGAGAGTCAGACGTCCTTGGCCAATTTACAAAAGTGCTTCACCGGTTTGCCCAGGCAAAGCCACCTCCCGCGCCCTAAAGGCGCGCCCTCAAAAGGGCCGTCCGCCTCCTACCCTTGACAGCAGAAAGCTCTGCCTCTAACTGCGCTTGGGTTTCTTGCGCTTTGGTGCGTACAGCTTCGTCTTGGGAGAGGCGCACAATCTTCGCGTATAGATCTTTGAGGACTCTAAACTGTTGCACGTGGTAAGGACGCGGCGCCCCTTTTCGAAAGCCCTCAAGATGGCCGTAAGCGCGCATCACAAAAGCGTCTTGAGGCAAAAGGGAAGCAGACGCCATAAGGGCACCCGGTATCGCGCTCACATAGTGCTGGGCAGCTGTGATCAGAAAGGGACCTGCATAGGCGCCCGGTTGCTCCTCGCCAAAGCGCGCGAAATAGTCCTCATGCAACGAGAGTGTGTAGAGGTGATACTGCCGCACGAGAAGGTCAAAGTCTTGGTGCGTATTGAATGGCAATTCCTTAGAAGGAGACACGAGACACGTCGCGAGCGCGTTGTAGGCCTGAATGACCTGCGCCAACTCTTGGAGTGATGCCTGGTCCCCTCGCTGATCAAGCAGCGCACTTTCAAGGGCCGCCACAACAAAGGCTTTTTTTGTGCTGTCAAAGCAGCTAGATTCCCGCAGGAGCGTCAAAAGATTTTGGATTTTTTCGCAGTCCATGGGCGCACACAGGGATTGAAAGTAGCGGCCCACAGTGTCATCGGGGAAAAGTGCGTCTTTTATGAAGCCAGGTTTAAAAATGTCCACCCTTTGGCCTTTTTGCCAGCGGTGAAGAATGGGCATGTCCTCTAGGCCATCCCACACGGGCATATAGGCCTGACAGGTGGGCATCTTGAGGGCGTACATAAGGACTGCGACGAGCTCTCGCTCCCGCGTGCGCGTGGGGTCTTGGGCCAGCTCCCACGTCCGCCCCGTAAACACTTGCCACATATCCTCTTCGCGAAGCGTCAGGTGCTCTTGACGCTTCGCAGCGCCTACGCAGGCCGTATACTGACGCACCAAATCAAGGGCGTGCCAGGTTGCTTCCTGGGGAAAGGTTCTTTCAACCCCCTGGAGAGCCGTGTTTAGGGGCGCAAGCCTTGTAAAGCGTGTGCTTTCACAAAACGGCACCTCTCCCGACAACAGGACCTCATGCATTACCCGCCACATGGCGCAGTTAAAGGCATAGTTCTCGGGTGTTGCAGGCGCATATCCTTGCTCCCATCCCCGTAAAAACAAATGACGACGGGGGTCAGTTTGCATGTATTTTGGCGCAGTGGTGAGACTCGTTTCAACGGGCTGATCAAGCAGCGCGTGATACCTTATATGAGGCAGAAAAGCCGGCGCTCCTTGGTCATAAGATGCAACGGCATCTGGCACTTGTGCCACCTGCCAGCTGGTTTCATAGACACCTTCCTCTGATTCTGGCACGTCGGTGGTCGCCAGCACTGGCTGTACCAAACACAAAGCAGAAAACGCGAAAAACTTGCAAACAGACACACGCATGGCAGAAGCCTCCTTTTTTATTGTCACGCATTTCTTAGGGAGAATTTTACGCGCAGTCAATGAGCAATCACGTCTTTTATAAAGCGCCAGCAATAAGCAGCTACCTCTTCGCACCTTGCAGGGACAGCGCCGGCGAGGGCAAACCGCAGGATTTAGCACTCATTTCAAAGGCGGCCGTCAAATCAAGTCGTCCATGGCCAAAATTGCGCGCAGGCCCAATGCTGACCGCTGTGTCGAGGATATTTTGGGCAAGGGTTTGAGGGCTGCAGGAGGGAAAGGCCTCCAAGAGAAGCCCCAGTGCCCCCAGCACCATGGGCGCGGCCATGGAGGTGCCCGTTTGTGCGCGTCGGTCCTTGTCGCGCACGGTGGAGGGAACATTGGTACCCCACGCGCACACGTAACGCGGCGCCAGCACCCCTGCCCTGTTGCTGGTATCATCAAAGTCCTTTGCAGAGCGCATATTGCCCACAAAGATATAGGCTGGCGCTAAGTTCTTTGCGTCTTGAAACACCGCTTTGATAAGCCCCAGATCCACACCCAATTGGTATTCTTGCACCCAGTCCAGCTGGCGGGCGCGCAAAGTGATAGGCAGGGCCATACGCACACCTGCGTTTCCTGACGCCTTCACAATGACGCCCCCCTGGCTCGCAAATTTCGCCAGAGACGCACGTGTTTTAGGCCCTACACTGTACACCATGGATGTATTAATGAGACGCACACCAGCCGTCATCATGTCCTCAATACGTCCCGCAAAAAGAGCGTCCCAGGCGGCACTGGGGACGCTTGTCACAAGGGTACGGGTTGTGCCCGCCGGCTCCTTGGTCACAAGTCCTTTGGGGCCTTGATAATAGATAACACCCCTGTCATCGGAAGGAACCTCCTTATAAAGAAGGGTTGCCTTAGGCGCGACCCCTGCCCGGTCAAAAATGGTTTTAGCACGGGACACAACAATGCCAGCCACGTGGGACCCATGGAGGGCAGCCGGCGCGCTGGAGGCTGCGTGAAGGCGCTTTTTGATATCCTCATGGACACCGGCCTTACGCTCGGCCGTTGTTTCATAAAAGGGCGGCGGCTCCAAAACCCCCAGCAAGACACCTTTTCCCGTATAACCCATTTCTTTCACAGCCTCGATCCCCATGACCTGGTCAAGGGTGAACTGGGCGCGTGTGGCGGGGGCGGCCGTTTTGGCTTGCCACTTGGCAATTTTTGCTTTGGTTTTGGCGATATCCGCCTCAAGGGACGCTAAGCGCTCTTTATTGGCCGCCTTGTCTGCCAAAAGCGGCGCGCGTGCTTTATGAAGAAGGGCCAGAAAATCCTCATAGAACTTGACCTTACGTGCCTGATATTCGGCAGCGTATTTGGGCTTTAAGAACCTCTCCTCAAAGGAAGCCCCCGCGTTGGAAGGTGGCGTCATGGTCTCCACATAAAAATGGACATTCACAAGGGCTTTAGGATCTTTTTCCTTCAAGACATAGAGGTCAAAGGCTTTGAGTAAATCCCGGTAAAACTCCCGCCGGTGGTCCGTATAAAGGCCATAGGTGATTTTCGTGCGCACACGCCCCACCCAGTCATTGAGGGATCGGCGAAAAAAGCGCAGCTGCTTTGCGGCAAAGTCCCGCCTCTCTTTGGCTTTTTTATATTCAGGAGAAGGAGCGACCTTGGCGGCCGTATGGGCCTTCATGCGCTCAAAATCGGCAATCTGTTGCAAGGCTTGGGCATAGCTTGTGGAGAGGGATTTGGGATAGTCCTGGGACAGGGTCAAAAGGGCGTACCAATCCTGCCCTAAGGGTTGCCCCTTTTTTTCCTTCACAAGACGCGCGGCGCTCTTTTCCATGTTGGACGCAGCGTAAAGAGGACTCACCCCCCATAGACAACAGAGAAAAATACCAACGAAAACTACGCGCACACGAACGCCCCCCCTTTTTTCTTCTATGATAGCAAAGGGGAGACAAAACACAAAAGATTGATGATGAAAAAAGGTATTAAATCTCAACCATTAAAATTTGGATTATGCTTTATATGGCGCGTTCAAATATTTTTTCAAAACTATTTACAAGGAAAAATAACCACGTATATTCTCCTTAAAAAAACAGGGGTTCCTTCATGGGCAGTCAAATTTGTTTATTTCGATTAAACCGTGGCACAAGCTTTGATCTTTTTGATCCGCAAAACTCATGCACAAGAGAGATCTGCATGCAAAATCAAAGAAATGGTGTAGAAACAAATATTTACCTAGACAACAACATAATCTCAGCCATTCGCAAATTTGTTAAACCTACTGAAGAAAATAAAGAAGTCGATGAGGAAACAAAAAATACCGTTAAGCAGATAATAGAAACACTCAAACATCTTACGCATATCTTTATATCTCCGGGCTTAGCATTTGAGGAGGCGTGCCCTAATCTAAAAAAGGCTAATATAGAGGCCTTTGAAACATTCTGCAAAGAACACATATTTTTTGGAGACGCCTACAATGCCATCCCATATACACCACAAGAAAAGAAACAAAAACGCTACCTTATTAATATGTGGGCTTCTATAATGTGCATGCGCTACGTTAGAAAAAAGAATCCACACGGCAATTCTTTTGAAAAATTCAAGACCTACCTTGAATTGTTATGCGCAAATTTGCCTTTCATGGACGCCATATGCATTCACGTAGCTATGTGTGCCTTTATGAATCCCCATGGCCTGAGTGAGAATTATAGTAAGATTGTAAAAAACTTTGTAACAAAGGGTAAATTCAAGGAGGGGTCTTTAAACGCAGCTCATGACGTTGTTTTCATGCGCACAATTATGTCTGCTAATTTTCTTAATCCGACACCCGGCCAACCAAATAAGATTCAGGCTTGGGGTCTTACGGATGACCGTGGGATCTTTGAGCTTGCAAAACTCATCTCCTCACCGCAAGAGTTGTCGCCTTTCAATTTTTGCGATCTAACAAGTGCAGCAGAACATACGGATTACTTTTACCAATGTATTAACTATCAAAACAAGCTTGCGCTGCAACGCAACAAATATTTAACACTTCATGAAAATTTTGACCAAGAAAAAGCCATTCAAATGGCGGACGGCTTCATGGAAAAAATGGAGACAAACTCACTTTAAGTTCTGATCACGAACTTAGCGCCTGAGCCCCATAATTAGGTGCATCCATAACCACACAACGGGTTCCAATCTTAAGTCACGCCCATATACCGGGCGCGCACCCATGGCTCTAAACGTTCAAGTGCGTAGCGCAGCATGGTGCGGGGCATGCGGGGGGTGAAGCGGTCAAGGAAGGCAAGGAGTGTGGCCTCATCTTTTTTTCCCATCTCACGCAGCATCCAGCCGCAGGCTTTGTGCATCAGGTCCTCGCCGTCATCCAGGAGCATCTCACACAGACGCTGGGTCATGTCAAAGCGCCCCATCTGAATAAAGCGCCAAGTCGCCACAACGCCGATGCGCCGCACCCAAAGGTCTTGATCCTTGGCGTACGCGACAAGAAGCTCTTCGCCCCCCTTAAGGAGCGGATCCCCCATGAGCATGGGTGCCGAGCCGTCCACAAGGTTCCAGTTATTGACGCGGCCCATGTGGTCTTTATAAAAGGCGTGGAGCGCCTGCTTATCGGCCTCGCCCCCTTGCTTATACATCTCCACAAGGCCCAAAAGTGCGCACAGGCGCACCTCGTTATAAGGGCTCTCCAAAAGGCGGGCCACGTCGTGGGTGGTCATCCCATCAAAAGCCTTGATGGCCTTGCGCAAGAAAGGAATGGGAAGCCCTAAAAACCGATCATGGGCGCCGTAGGTGCCAGGCGCCGTTTTAAAAAAGCGAGAAACGGTTTTGGGATCGGCGGTGCGAGCTGCCTCCATCAAGTGCGTGTGTAGGGCGTCGTACAACGGGGAACCTCTCTTTCTTCAAAAATGTGAGCTAGCGCGTTAACCCTTTGGGCACAAGGTCCATGATAGAGTGTTAGAAGACAAAATACACGCCACATAAACGGGAGCAGCACCATGGATATTCTCCTACCAAAAGTCAGCGATCTTGGAAACTTTAAAGTTCTTCGTGTTCTGCCAACCTCGAACCCCAAGCGCTACACCGTCGGGCCCTTTATCTTCTGGGATCAAATGGGTCCTGGTGAGTTTCTCAAAGACCAAGGCCTTGACGTGCGCCCGCACCCCCACATTGGTCTTGAGACCATTACCTATCTTTTCGATGGACGCGTCACCCACAAAGATTCGCTGGGGTCAGACCAAATCATCACACCCGGGGACGTGAATATTATGTGCGCAGGACGCGGCATTGTGCACAGCGAGCGCACGCCCTTTGAAGACCGCACCCGTGACAGCCGTCTCTTTGGTATCCAAGCGTGGCTGGTTTTGCCCACCGCGCGTGAGCAAACAGGGCCGACCTTCACGCACCACGCGCAGAACGCTCTGCCCCTCATTCAAGAAAAGGGGGTACACGCCCGGCTTATTCTAGGAGAAGCGTTTGGGCGTGCCTCCCCTGCCTTCACACATAGCAAATCTATTTACATGGATGTTCATATGGAGGCGGATGCCGCGTTTGTCCTTCCCTCCCTTGGAGAGGAAATGGGGATTTATCTTCTAGAGGGAGATCTTTCCATTAACGCGCAGGCGCTCACCCCCACCCATATGGCGCTTTTGCCTGAAGGAGAAGAGGTGCGCCTCACCTCACGCACACCCGCGCGCTTCATGGTTCTTGGAGGTGAGGCGACTCAAGGCGAACGGTTCATGTGGTGGAATTTTGTCTCCAGCGACAAGGCGTGCCTTGCCCAAGCGGCCATTGATTGGCAAGAGGGTCGTTTTGCGGGCGTGAGCGGGGACAGCGAATATATTCCCCTGCCCCATGCTCCACGTAGCTGCGATCCGGATGCGTGCTCTTAGGTGACGTTAGTGACGTGCTTTTGGGCACGCAACTCATCTGCAGGGCAAGTGCCGCTGTCGGGGCCTGTCGGCGTTGGATTAAACTGGACGGGAAGCTCTGCGTTCAAAAGCCCTTTGTGCATGGCAAGGGCAAGCCCCATGGCAACAATGGCAAGAAGTATAAGTCCCAAGGCCCATCTTTTATCCATCACGTAAATCCTTCCTATTCAACCACCATAACTTCATTTTGTTTGGCGTACCCGAGGCGCCTTGCCTCCTCCTCCAAGAGGTGGGGGCACACGTCTGTCTTCAAGAGCGTCACATCGCGCTCAAGGGCATCGTTTTCCCCTTGGAGCTTCTCCAGCTCGGCGCGCGTCACCTCCACACCTACCTCAAGCTCTCGCCAAGCACGGATACCTCGCTTGCCTTCAATCAAGTGATACGCAAAGTACAGGATAAGACAAAGGGCAAGGCTTGGCCCCAGAAGGAGCTTGGCGCGGCGCCTTAGGTCTCTGACTAGCATCACGCCCCCCTAAACACGCTTAAGGACCACCGCCTCTTCCGCAAACAGACAAGACACTGAACGCTCTTCATTAACGCGGTCAATGGCCTCGGCCAAAAGGGGGGCAATGGAGACGTGTCTAATTTTGGGGCATGCCAAAATGTCTTCGCGCGCTTGGATACTGTCGGTGATGACCAGGGTCTCAAGGGCGGACGCCATAATACTTTCAACGGCGCTTCCAGACAAAACGCCGTGGATAGCATAGGCACTCACAGACAGAGCGCCTTCTTCCATCAGCGCCTTAGCGGCCTTACACAAGGTACCGCCCGAGTCCACAATGTCGTCAAGGAGCACACAGTGACGACCAGCCACGTTACCCACAATATGCATCACTTCCGCGACCCCTGCCCGCTCACGCCTTTTGTCGATGATGGCGATTTCTGCGCCCAGGCGCTTGGCCATGGCGCGGGTACGCACAACGCCCCCCATATCCGGCGACACCATAAGGCACTTAGGAAAATGCTTTGCTATGTCTTCGCAAAACACGGGAGAGGCAAACAGGTTATCCACGGGAATATCAAAAAAGCCCTGAATTTGGGTGGCGTGTAGATCAAAGGTCAAAACCCGGTGGGCGCCTGCCTGGGTCAAAAGATTGGCCACAAGCTTGGCGGCAATGGGTGTGCGGGGGGCAAACTTGCGGTCCTGGCGCGCATATCCATAATAGGGAATCACAGCCGTAATACGCCGGGCGGAACTTCGCCTGAGCGCGTCAATGGTCAGCAAAAGCTCCATCAGGTGATCGTTGGCTGGATAGGACGTTGATTGCAGAATAAAAACATCTTCGCCGCGCATATTCTCTTGAATTTCAACGAAAATTTCTTTGTCAGAGTACGTTGTAATCACGGCCTCTGTGAGGGGAACACCCAAAGCCTTTGAAACGGCCAGAGCCAGGGGTTTGTTGCTATTGCCAGCGATCAGCTTCATGGGGCCACCTTATTTTTGTTGGGCGCCAAACATTCAAAACACTTTCGTAAATTTCTGCTGCACTGTAGCAATTTCTGACGTGTGTGTAAACGAACTGTTAGCGTGACAAGAACACGCACAGCGCGCCCCTTTGCACTGTGCGTGTCGTATAAGCGAAGATCCAACTAGCCCGCAGCGGGAACCGTCACCGTCTTCATGAGAGCGCCGCAGGCTGTATTCACCGCAGGAATTGCTCCAGCCCCCGCACCCGTGCTCAAAAGACCTGCCTTTGTGACAGCACATCCAACCTTAAGGGCATCGGATTTTGCTTTGCGAATTTCACTCACAAAGATGGTGCGAATCTGAGCAATGTCGGATGTTCCCAGCGTCTTAACTGCATTTGCGTGAAAATGGGATGCATTAAAATCTGAGACATTTTGGGGTTGGCAAATCAGCTCACCCATGGCGGCGAAATATTTATTTTTTCCAAGAATGCCCTCGAAGGAACGAATGGTAAACGGCGCAACGGTATTCCCTTTTTGGCAGAACTTCTTTCCACCCAAGCTTTGCATGGTACTTAGGAGTTTGGTGGCAATGGCATCAGAACTTGGAGAAAAACTGATACCCAGAAATGCAGAAGCATTTTGTGCACTCGCCAACCCCAAAACCACAGTACCAGCTACAAGAAATTTCTTTGTTTGTATGAGGTGCATCATGACTGCTCTCCCAAATGACTCATTACATAATTTACTATAAGGCAAACAAACTAAGAATTTGTTAATAATGAAAAAAAGAGGCGCTTGTGCTGTCACTTATTATGACAATCTTACAGGAAAGCATAAGCCTCTAAATATGCGAGCGTGCCGCCCTGCCCCATGTCACACAGCAAAGACCCTTGCATTTTTGTGCCTGCGTGCTAGATTTTGCCCATACACTTTCTAACGCATTTTCCTCCATGAAGCCCGTAATTATCCTTGTCGAAACCCAGCTTGATCAAAACATCGGCAAAGTTGCCCGCGCCATGCTCAATTTTGATTTGACAGACTTGCGCCTTGTACGCCCCAAAACCGAGCACAACAATGATACGGCAAGGCGCCTGAGCGCCGGCGCTGAGCGTGTCCTGGAAAAGGCTAGGGTCTTTGATACCCTGCCCCGTGCTGCCCATGACCTGACCTATCTTTACGCCACGACCGCAAGGCCTCGGGAGTTGATTAAGGATGTTTATTCCCCTAGGGAGGTGGCCACACGCCTGGAGACCATTCACGCACCAAGGGATGAGCGCGTGGGCTTTGTCTTTGGATCGGAAAGATGCGGACTTGAGAACGAGGACATCGCCCTGTGCAAGGCTATTGTGAGCGTGCCTTTATCCCGGGAATTCAGCTCCCTCAATTTGGCCCAGGCGGTGATTCTTTTGGCCTACGAGTGCTTTCAAGCGTCACCTACAAAGGAAAACCTTCAGGCCTATGACGAACCCCCGGCGACCCTTGCCGAGTACGAAGGATTCTTTGAACACCTAACGGGCGAGCTGGAGAAGGCCGGGTATTTCCGCGAAAAAAACAGGAAGGGCGTCATGACACGCACCCTCCACAACATGTTCTCGCGCATGCCTTTTTCTTCCCAAGAAGTGCGCACACTGCGCGGTGTGGTGGCGACCCTGGTGAATCCCCAAGGCATCTACTCACGTCCCAAGAAAACCCGCACACCCCAGTCATAATTAAAGACAAGGCGCCGACGTAATTTTAAGAAACCTGTCCTTGTGCCTGGGACACAATGCCTTGCATAAAGCCAGAGGCCCGCTGCAAGTATGCGTAATTTCTTCTCTGGTGCGCACTAAGGTAAGCCTCATCATCCTCGAAGTCTTCCTGCACCAGAAAGACGTTACGGTCGGCCATGACAGAGTGCAAGTAGGTGCTCAAATCATGACGCGTGAGGTAATTTAGCGCCTTTCCCCAAACAAACAAATACTGCATAACCCAGCTGTCCTTTTGGTATGCCTTCATAAATGAATGGAGGAGATCAAGGGTCTGGGTTGTCAGATCCTTCAAATCATAAAATGTGCGCGTCCCTCCCAAACCAAGAATGGCCCCCTCTTGCACAGCTCTTGCGTCGCAGCCCTTTGCGATTTCATAAGCGCGCACAAAGCATGCTTGTCGTGAAGGATATTTCTCACCTCCAAAAGAGCGCCCGTTTCTGCCGCACGCAACCCCTGTAAAACCCGCACTCACCAGGCACTGGGCATGCATGGCGGGCAAACGGTTTTTTACGGCCAAATCGACGGCCCTTTGGTGCACAGCGTAAGTTTGCATTTTTTCCCCACCAATGGTTTCCAACCCGCTTTGCACGCGACCAATGGCCAAAAGGGCCCTGACTTGGTCTGCGGGCGACAAGGTCATGCTTTTCTCGTATGCTGTAATGAAGGCATCAATAGGACGCTGAATGATTTTATCCGCAAGATGCCCAATGAACTTTGTGTTTCCAAGTCCCATGAGCGCCTCAAACATGCGTCCTTGATCTTTATGGTCACTGGCGAGATTGTAAGCATTCATAAAGACGCAGGATGTGTGTTTATAGTCTGTGTAACCTAGGCGACCAGTGAAACCACAGCTTCCCAGACCTAAGAGCGCGTCAATGTGGTAGACACTTTTCTGAGAAGGATCCATTTGACGCAGGTCCATAAGGGCTTGGCTATAACAAACGCGCGGATCAAGATAGACCCCGCTCACGCGCCCTGAAAAATTCTCCCCTGCAAGGGCCATGAGTAGCCCAGGCGGCAGGGGTGTTTTTTGGGCCAGACAAGCCTGGGCAGCAAATAGATGGAAGCGCAAAGGCGTATAGTCCAGTTCACGGAAATTATGCTGGACAAGGAATGAACATCCATCAAGAATTGCGCGCACGCTCAAGGGGTTCTTAAGGGTGTCAATCAAGTCATAATAAAGAGGTATTTGCTGATTCCGGGAACCTTGTAATTTTTCTTGTTTGATACGCTCCATCAGCGCGCGAAGGGTCCGTTCATTGCGTACAGCATGATCTTCCGTGCAAAGGGTCCGTTCATTACGTGCGGCAGGATCTTCCGCGCGAAGGGTCCGTTCATTACGTGCGGCATGATCTTCCGTGCAAAGGGTCTGTTCATTACGTGCGGCTGAAACTTCTTGCGCGTCCCTTTGCCCTTGCTCCAAGAACTTTCCTAAGTTGCTCCAGGAAAAAGAGCCACTCACATCAACGGAAAAGGAAAAACCCTCTTCATCAGAGAATTTGTAGGGCGTTGCGTCCGCATCATTTTTTTCAGCGTCTATGCGCTCACTGGGCCTGTAACCCTGGCCAGCCTCGAGCTTTTGCCTTTTCTCCGGAGGCTCCCCTACAATCTCATCACTACTAAAAACACACTGAAACGAAAGCAAAAGACACTGAAATATTATTTTTTTCATGATGTCCTCACAGGCCTTAGCTGCTATTTCAGACTTACATGGTCGAGTTTTGGTGTCAAGTCAGGATCTTGACCAGGGGACACGGGGGTGGGCCGTGGGCGGTATCTTCGCCGTTACTGAAGGCTGGAAACCTGAGAGGACATGTCGTGCGCCTCCCTCCCTTGGGCAATCCTTTGCATAAAGACGGCCGTGCCGACAGTGCACGTATAATCCCTGTTGGCACATGCTTCGAAATACAAGGCGCTATTTGCAAATAATCTTGGGTCTAGCCTGACATGTCGGTCAATCATGACACTGCCTAAGAATTCTTCAAGCTGGGCCAGTGTCAATCCATTGAGCCGTTCACGCCATGGCAACAAGTACTTCAAAACCCATCGATCATTCATATGTGTTTGTATAAAGGCATAAAGGACGTCAAGGGTTTGGGGGGTGAGGGTATACAGTGCCTCCTCATGGGAGGAACTCAAAGACAGCGCAGCTATGGCGCGCACTTGCACTGCCCGTGCGCCACACCCCCTTGCAATCTCATAGGCGTGCATCAAGCAGTCATCTTTTGATGCGTACTTGTGGCGTGCAAAAATGCGCTCTGCGTTTTGCGACTTTACGTCGAGGATCCCGACACTCAAAAGACACTGGGCATGGAGCGACCCCAGTCTGTTTTCACAAGCAAGATGGGCCGCCATCTGGTAAAGCTCATAGGATTGAGCACGCTCACCCGCCCCAGCTTCAAAGCGCGACTGATAACGCGCAATTCCCATGAGCGCTTTAGTCTGCTCAGCAGCACTCAAGAAGTTACTCAATTCGTACGCGTAAAAAAGCGCGTCCACGGGGCGCTCTATTGTTCTGTCCACAAGATGACCAATGAAATTGGCGTTCCCCAGCGCCATGAGTGACTCAAACATTCGCCTATGGTCCTGGAGACGAAAAGCCAGAGCGTAAGCATCCTTCAAGACGTCACTGCGATGGGCATAGATTGAACCGCCTAAAATCCCTGTGTAGCCGTGCCGCCCAAGCTCAAGCAGCGCGTCTATTTGGCTGGCCTCATTGGCCCCTTGCCCGGGTTCACGAAAGCCTAGTAACGCTTGTTTGAGTGAGGTCTCTGGATCAAAGCTGACCCCTTGTATCTGACCCCGAAACCCTTCCTTTCCCAAGCCAAGATAAAGGCGTGCGGGCACGCGAAGCTGCCGTGTCAAGCAGGCACTTGTGGCAAAAACATGGAACCAAAGGGGAGTGTACCCCGCCTCACGAAACTCAAGTTGTGCCAAAAGCGCGCAAGCATCCAACACACTAGGAACAGGCAGTGGCGCTTTAAGACAGTTGATTAGCTCAAAACACAAGGCAGACAACCGACGCTCCCCATGAGCTTGCCCCTTGGCCACCGCAAGGCGCTTCATAAGCCTTTGCACAGCTTCTAGGTTATCAGCTTCTGTACGCACAAGGTCTACCACACCACAAATCCAGTCCTCTGCTTCCTGAGCGTTGTCGCAAAGCGCGCCATGAGAGCTGTCCTCACATGAGGACATTTCCTCCTCAGTCACGTCATCTTCTAAGGCCGTATCACCGAGGAGATTTGACCTACTCACGGGCGACAGAATCTGAGGGTTTTGTAAATGTTCACTGAGTCGCTGCTTCTTCGCACACGGCCTTTGTAGGTCGTCTGTCAAAACATTTGAGCCACAAGCCGCTTGAAAAGAAAGAAAAAAAATAGTTGATGCAATTTTTTTCATAGGACAAAGAAAATCCACAGGCGTCTTGCCGAGGCTTACATGGACAGGTCTGCGTGTCAAGAATCACTCTGACGACATGGAACACAGCAGATCATGTTGCCTGCATTTTGCTAGCGCGCAACCATCAACGATCGCTATCCGTTCCCTTGAGTCGTTCCCCTGCGCGCAACATCTTCCATAAAGGACTTTGTGCGTTCCTGGTATATCTTTTTCCCGTCAGCACATGCTTGTTCATACGCTTGATCATCTTCAAAAGTACCCCTTTCAAAGTACACATATCGATCACCCATGACGTCCTCTAAGAACCTCTCCAGATCTCCTCGTGTCAGATAATTCTGCTTATTTTCGCACTCAAACAAGTACTGCAGCACCCAACGATCATCCATATGCTCTCTTACAAAAGCGTTATAAAGATCGAGGGTTTCGGGATTAAGAGAAGATAACCTGTTACAGATCTGACTTTCACACAAACCTAAAATAGCGCGTTCTTGCACGTCTTTCGCGCCGCTGTTTCTTGCAATGTCATAGGCATGGAGAAGACACTCATGCCGTGTTTTATAGGGACGGCCGCCAAAGTTCTGGACGCCTTTATCAAATCCCGCGCCCAAAACACCGATATTTAACAGACACTGGGCGTGCATGACCTCCAAACCATTATCGCGCGCAAGCTCTACCGCTTTGTTGTGCACATCGTAGAGGCCCATGGTTTGACGTGCAATGTTTTCAAAACCCTTTTGTGCGCGTGCAATGGCCAAAAGAGCGCGGATTTGATCAGCAGGAAAAAGGCGCAGGCTGTACTCATAAGCAGCAATATGCGCGTCAATGGGACGTTTAAGCGTGATCCCTGAAAGCAAGCCGTAATAGCCTGTATTGCCAAGACCCATCAATGCCTCATACAAACGCCTTTGATCTTGCTGAAGATACGAAAGGGTGTATGCATCCTTAAATACATCGGCTATCCCTAAATACAAAGCGCCCCCTAAGCGGCCCGTGTACCCATGACGGCCAAGCCCTAGAAGAGCGTCGATTTTCAACGCGTCGCTGTGTTCAGCGTATGTGCTGTCCAAAACATCGGCCTTGTGCAAATCCACAAATGCCTGTGCGTAACACAGCACGGGAGTCAGTTTTTTCCCGCATATTTCCCCATGAAAACCTTCTCTGGCAAGGGCAAGCAAAAGCGTTGGCGGTAAGGTGTGACCTTGCGCTACGCAAGCCTGAGCAGCAAAAGCATAGCACCAAAGCGGGTTGTAATCCCCCTCACGAAAATCACGCTGAGCTAGAAAAGCGCACCCTTCAAAGACAGCGTTCAAGGACAAAGGTCGTTTCAGTGTTGCAATGAGATCCAAACACAACGCACGCGCCTGAGCGGTCACTCCTTGCGCTTCCGCTTGGGTAACGTTCCCCATTAGTACACGAAGGATTGCTTCATTCAGGCTCTCAAGGCTTGCCCCATTCGTGGAGGTAGGCACACAAGACGGATGTGCATTGTGCGTGAAGACAGTATACTGGCAAGCATCAACCCCTATGGAGGTGGTATCTTCCTCTTCCTGAGGATTGACCAAGGGCCACATCTGAGGACTGGAGGGGAGACTCGCAAGCTGCTGCGCTTCAGTGAGAAAAATCTCTTGCATCTCAGGGGAACCCAAAACACATTGAAAAGACATAAAAAAACTTAAGCACGCGATCTTTTGCATCATAAAAACACAGGCCACACACGGTGTCGCACATTTACATGACCGGGTATATGTGTCAAGGAAGGGCGTTGACTAAGTGGCGTCCAACGTCCATGAAAACGCGCCCTTACGCGAGCCCAAAATGCCGCCAATTAGGCTCGCATTTGGTGGATCCTCGCGTGTATTCGGCCAGAAATTCTTGGATATCCTTCTCAGGATCTAAGAATGCGAGGTCGGGCAAATAGCCCCTGTGGAGGGTCATGCGGGTGTGCGTGTCCAGGAGGTTCTCTCTAATGCCGCCATGTTGTGTCAGGTGCGCACTCAAAGTGGTCAGCTCTTCGGGGCACGGGAAATTTTGCGCAGCGCAAGCGTCGCTTGCTAGGGTGCATAACATAAGTGGCAAGTAATGTTGGGTGCAAAACCCCTGCCCCATTAGAAACCAACATGCGTCACACACGACACGCGCGGGCAAGTTTGTCTTTTCAATATACTGCGCAAGGGCAAGACACAGGGAAAAGGGAGGTGCTTCTTCACGCCTTTTGTGGATTTCTTCAAGGCGCGTCTTGTAGGTGTAGAGCTTTATAAGGGGGGCGCCCTCCTCGCCCAAATCCCACTCAAGCTGCCGGCGCAAGAAGTTTGCGCGCTCATCCCAATCGGTAGGTTTTTCTCGCCTCAAACACGCTTCTTTTTCCACAATCTCCACATATTGCGGGTGAATCCATGTTGCAAAAAACTCATTAAGATCAGGCAACAGCAATAGCAGCTCATTTGCGCGGTCGCCAGGATCTGCATGTTCTATGCGGGACATAAGATAATACTTACCCCCACTGCTCAGGCAATCTAAGATCCTATATACATCCTCCCAACATGCCACGACCAGGGCGTCATTGGTTTTTAAAATGCCCACCCGCAGCTCAGCAATATAGTCTAGCCGGCGATCATCGCCCAAACATAGACGCTGGGTTTGATAACGAATCGTTGCCACAACGTTTGCCCAAAACGGGTCATCTTCAGCCTCAGCTGCGGCGCGCTCACGCGTATACTGTGTACTTTCTTCCCGGGGGGGCATGCCAGCTAAAGACGTTTGAAACAAGACAAACAATCCAAGCAATATTTTTTTTCTCATTATGCACCCTTTCTACCTGTCACCGAAGCAAGCCTCCCACACCCCATTCTTGGGGTCAAGGGAAGGCGTTTTCGCCTTGATTGGAAGCTGTTACGAGTGGCGTTTGTCCATCTTGTATGCCGTATAGTATCTGCTTGAGCCCACTTGGCACATCAAAAGAGAAGCCCTGCCTCGCTATTGCAAGCTGCAACTGCCTCAATTTCTCGTGCCTGAATGTTTCTCGCAAGGCAGCCCCAAGTGGATCAAGATTGTTTATGTTGATGGGCCACTTCTTTAAAAGATTATCCCACTGAATCATCTCGTGGGGATAAAGAACTGGCCCCATGAGCGTCCCTTTGTCCTTGGCCTCACGGTAAAGATCTGCAAGAATCTGGGGCGCGGGACAACTTTGCGCAAGACAAGCTTTCGTCATTTTCAAGCAATACCAAATCGCCTGACGCGTATCGGGCTCCTTTCGCATGAGTGCGGCGCACCCATCGCACACAAGGCGCGCAGGCAGATCCTCCCGTTGCTCAAGGGCCTTCGCAAGCTCCTCGCACATAGCCAGGGCAGACGATTGTGACCTGCGCAGATCAATGTTTTGAATGGATTTATCCATCTCAAAAAGCGCAATGACATGGGAATAGCTTTCCCCTAAGATAGGCGCCGTCTCTTGTCTCAGCACCTCCAGTCTAGCGTCCCAGTCCGCTGGTTTTTCAAGGGAAAGGGGATCAATGCGCTGCCATAGAACGGCCACAGATGGGTAATTTTGGGTGATAAAAGTTGTTAAGGCTCCCCGATAGGATGGTAAGCACCAAACGCCTTTATCTCGCTGCATAAGTTTGAGATTGAATTCAACTGAGGACTGCTTTGACTGACAAACCCAGCGATGGTCTTCATCCGGTGCAGTGTGCGAAATTTCCCCCAATAAATGACATACCTGATACCACTTTTTCAGGAGTGTGCTCAGATGCGTCTCTTCAATATTCTTGATAAGTTCCCTCACATGAAGGACCTCAGGGGCATCGTCCGCCAGCACCATCATGTTCGAAGTTTTGGGCGCATCGTCGGTCACAAAATTAAATTGCTGGCGCATCATATTACTGTGCAGAATCTGCTGGTCCCACGATTCAACAATCGACGCAAATGACGTTTGAAACAATAGGGCAAATCCAAGCAGTACGACCTTTCCCATTATGCCCCCTTTCTACCTGTGACTGAAGGAAGCCTCCCACACCCCATTCTTGGGGTCAAGAAGGGATAGATTCACGATCACGCCTTTCACGGTCACACGTTTTTTGCTAGTGTGTGGAACGTCTTTTTCGCACCCAGGAGCGCGCCCATGTACACACCTCATCTTCATGCACAAGATCCAGAACTCGCAGCTTTTGTGGACCATGAGCTGGACCGACAAAGGAATCAACTGGAGCTCATTGCCTCTGAAAACTTTGTGTCGCGCGCGGTTCTGGAGGCGCAGGGGTCTGTCCTAACCAACAAGTACGCCGAAGGGTATCCGGGGCGTCGCTATTATGGTGGCTGCACCTTTGTGGACGGGGCTGAGTCCTTGGCCATTGCACGTGCAAAAGAGCTTTTTGGATGCACCTTTGTGAACGTTCAGCCCCACGCGGGCGCCCAGGCCAACCAGGCTGTGTTCTTGGCCCTTTTAAGTCCCGGCGACACATTCCTTGGGATGCGCCTTGATTGCGGCGGGCACTTGACCCACGGCAGTCCTGTGAACATGTCCGGCAAGTGGTTTAACCCCATCGGGTACGGCGTGGATCCGGTGACACACCTCATCGATATGGAGGAAGTTGCAAGACTTGCCAGAGAACATAAACCCAAGCTAATCGTTGCAGGCGGGTCCGCCTACGCGCGCATCATTGACTTTGCCGCCTTTCGGGCCATTGCCGATGAGGTGGGCGCCTATCTCATGGTGGACATGGCCCACTTTGCGGGCTTAGTTGCGGGCGGCGTCTACCCCTCCCCCCTGCCCCACGCCCATGTGGTGACAACCACCACCCATAAAACCCTGCGCGGTCCCCGGGGCGGCATGATCTTGTCGAACGACGAAACCTTTGCCAAGAAAGTGAACTCTGCCGTATTCCCAGGCAACCAAGGCGGCCCCCTCATGCACGTCATTGCCGCCAAGGCTGTGGCCTTTGGAGAGGCGCTTGCCCCCACCTTCAAAACATACGCGGCACAAGTTGTAAAAAATGCCCGCGCCATGGCCGAGGCCTTCACGGCTGGGGGATTTGATTTGGTCTCAGGAGGAACGGACTCACACCTCATCCTCGTGGATCTGCGCGCCCAGGGTCTGACTGGACATGACGCGTGCGAGGCCCTGGAGCACGCCGGCATCACCTGCAACAAAAACGGCACGCCTCAAGATCCCCTGCCCCCCATGCAGACCTCCGGTATTCGCTTAGGATCTCCCGCGTGCACCACACGGGGCCTGGGTGAGGAAGACTTCGCGCAAATCGGGCATCACTGCGTAGAGGTCCTCAAGGGACTGGTGAACGGCGATCCTGTGTCGGCCCAGACAAAGGCCCGCGCCTTTGTGGACGACATGTGCCGCAAATATCCTTTGTACCCTTAAATCCGGCCCCACCCGGTATCCTGGCGAGGACAACACCGAAGGGTGAAAAGACGTCTTTTCACCCTTTTTCATGCCTACAAAATAGCGATTTAGCGCATTGTACCATTTAAAAAGATCTACCCACAATCCGTTTTAAGTTTTTTTATTGACAAAAAAACTTATCGGCAATAGAAATAACCCGGCGTTATTTCATTTTGTATAATTTTTCTATGTCGATCTTAAAAAAGATTTTAAGTGCTGCGCTCACGCACACCCTTATCTTGCAGCTGACCCTTTCGCCTGTTGTGGCGAGCATTCACGAAGAACCCATCGTTCAAAATGCCCGTCCCGACAGGTCTAAGCCCCATAGGTATGTTGATAGGAATGGAAGGACGTTCTTCTATGACGAGTACTTTTTAGGCGCGCACAACAATGATTGTTTCTTCAACGCCCTTGGCGCACAAAGGATTGAAGCTATTGAAAAGGTTGAGTTTATACTTGGAGAGAGACGTCAAAAAACCCTCGCTCTTCTTGACCTGGCCATCGAAGACCAAGCACATGAGCCTTCATTTCACAACTTGCGCTTACTTTCCCAAGAAGAAAAACGGGCCGCGTATCTCGCGGCTTACAAAACAACCTCACGCATGATTGAATGCGCGCAAAACATAGGCGACACCTCACACGTCAGACATAATACCATCACGCTTTTTGATGTGCTTGCCTATGCCTACCAGCGCACTATTTCTGTTTTCAGGCCGCTGGACGTCGCTGAAAAAGACCTCGAGATTTTCCACCGCGTCACCTATGGCAAACGGTCCCAAAAGCCAACCCTCTCCCTTTTACTCAAGGGGAGTCACTTCAACGTGTTGATCCCACGCAAATGGGACGGGTCCCACCGGGAACAAGCACAGATGGCGGAAGAGCGGTACTTGGCAGAACTGCGCAGCCGCGTTTTTCAAGAAAGCCTTGCCCCCGACTTAGCCCCCTTTGACAGTCCATTGCGCCCGACCCAAAGCAGCACGCCTGAGGCTGTGATGGACGAGGAACAGGAAGCGCCCACACAAGAGGCGCAAGCTGCAGCCTCTCATCAATCACCCTCAGCCCATCTGGATGAAGAGCCTTTGCGGGCGGCTCCCAGAGTCTTCGCCCGCGATGATGTCCTTGGCTTTCTTCTTAAGAAGAACCGCACCGTTGCACATCTCTCGCCGGAAGACTCTCTCCAGGCATCTTGGGACGCTCTTTCTGCGTCTAGCTGGGCAACACCTTACGAAAAGTTTGCGGGCAAGTGCACCCTCATCCTAGAGCACGACTTTCTCCCTGGTGAGGCTCCCCAGGCGCATATCCTGACCCAACTGATAGAAGAGGCACCAAGAGCCCTACAAAAGAAAGCACACATGCACCAGGTTGGCATTTATATGGGCCGCCTGCATAAGCGCATGGGCAATCAAGCCCAAGCTTGGCGTTACTTTGCGTGCAGCCTGGAAGAAAAGAAATATTCTCAGATTGCAAAACTCTATATGGCAGAGATGATTCTAATGAGTGGGTACCGCCCTCTTGGTATTCCCGACCCCCAAGCCTACGCCCAGGAACTGCTTGAACAACTTGCCCACACCCCATCTACGCGCAGAAGAATCACTAGCGCACGGGACGGTGGGAGCGTCTCCTATGATCTTCACAATCCTTACTTAAATCACCGCTCAAGCCACCAGAAAGCGGCCAGACTTGTGGAGGCCCTTGACACACCACCCGCCAGGCAGCGGGGTCCTGTCACCGCAAGCCGTGAGTCTGCGCACCGTGATGTCGCTCAAGTAAGAAGCCACGCACCCAGGAACCAACGCCAAAGCGGGTCACCTCGGGAACCGCGCCCTCAGGAAACAGAGCGTTCCCCCACACCAGCCTCTGTACCCACAAACCACGGCGCTCAAAAACGTCATTTTGGACTCTTAGGCATTTCCGGCCAGGACGCCTCCACAGCCTCTCCCCCGGCTGAAAAGCGTCCAAGGCTTGATGGTCGCGTATCGTCTCAGAGCCCCGTGACCCCTGACGAGCAAGAGCCAGGCATCCCTGGCATCACCCAAAGCCCTAATAATGCAGGCGCGGCATTTACTCCTTCCCCTACCCTCAGCTTACACGGGTCATCGGAAACTGAAGACGAGGATGAAGCCCAGGAACTTAAAGATACCTTTTCCAATGACAGTACGTCTGACGGGTTTATTCAGGTGAGGGCAATTTTACTGCAAGCGATGTCGCAGTCTAAATACCACCAACAAGCAAGATGTCACGCGCTGTGTTTTGAGGGCCTTGAAAAGCTGGACAAAATCAACATGCTTGACGTAACGGCCAACACCCGAGACAAACTTTTAATGCTTAAAGGCCATCTGTTTTTACAGCTTGGAAATAGCCTTCACGCGGGAACCTATCGTGGACAAGACTACCGTTCATCGGACTGGTTCCTAGAGGCGATTGTGGTTGCAAAAAAAACAGGCAGAAGCAACATTTACTACCGAGCTCTCGTTGGCCTGGGGAATAGAAATTTCGCCGGCCGCATTGATGGCAAAGTTTACACGCCAGAAGACTGTTTTGAAGAGGTCATCTCGAAAGCCCCCCGTGCGCATGATGATTTGCGCGTGCGCGCTATGCTGGGTCTTGCAAACATGGGAGGTGGGGCAGATAATCTCCAACGACAGCGCCTTTTTCTCAATGCGCGCAAACTTGCCAGAGATTTGAACGACCCAAATAACGAGATGCGGGCGTACTTAGGGCTGGGCAACGCACACTTTCACGGACTTATTGACGGAAAACTCTATACGAATAAGGACTGTTTCCTTGCTGCCCTCGACATAGCGCGCGACATAAAAGATCCCATATGGAAAATGCAAGCCTACCTTGGCCTTGGAAATGCACAGTACAACGGCACCCACAAAGGAAAGGCGTTCACCACTGAAGGCTCGTTCCTAAAAGCCTTAAAAATTGCCAGATTGTATGACCAAAGGGATATTCAAATGCGTGCTTTCCTGGGACTTGGCAACTGCAGGTTTCAAGGCACCATAGAGGGTAAGTTTTACTCAGAAGAAGAATGCTACCATGAGGCCATTGCCCTTGCCCACAAGATTGACGATAAGCAGGGCGAGATGCGTGCACACATGGGACTTGGTAATATGAAAAGCCGCACCAGGTCCCAAAGATACGCGTCTTACAGAAAGGCTTATGTTCTGGCAAGAGAGATTAACGATCGTCGTGGAAAAATTCAGTCAATGATTGGCCTTGGCAGAAGCTGCTTTATCAACGAGCACCGCACCATACGAGAATACTATCATGACGCCATTAACCTGTGCACGCGTGAAGATGAAGACTTGCGTAACCTCGCCATGGATGGTCTTAAATTTTTGGACCAAGCACGCTCCAATCGAAAGTAATCACAGTCTCATAAAAAAGGGTTGGAAGACTTTTCCTCCAACCCTGTTTTTGTTTTACCTGAAATAACGCTTTCAATCTTTGAGGGAATCCCAGAAGTTCTTTACCTTCTTCAGGAAGGAATCACACTCAGGACTATTAGACGCTTTGGCGCCAAGCTGGGCGAACTCCTCCATAAGCTCCCTTTGGCGCTTACTGAGTTTCACGGGCGTTTCAACCCGCGCATGCAGATACATGTCGCCCCTTGTTGTGCGGCGCAGCATGGTCATGCCCTTACCCTTCAAGCGGAAGGTCTTGCCGGACTGGGTCCCTTCAGGAATGGTGATACGCGCTTTGCCGCCTTCAATGGTGGGCACCTCGATGTCACCACCGAGCGTTGCCGTTGACATGGGAATGGGCACCTCACAGTGCAGATCCGCCCCTTCCCGGGCAAACACAGGATGGGGCTTCACGCTGACAAACACATAGAGATCACCGTTGGCACCGCCCCGAAGGCCTGCCTCGCCCTCACCGGTCAGGCGAATGCGCGAGCCGTCTTCAATGCCTGCAGGCACACTGACGGTCAGATTTTTCTCGGAGAGGGTGCGCCCCTGACCGCGGCATGTCCCGCAAGGCTTTTCAATGATTTGCCCTGCCCCGCCACACTGGTGACAGGTGCGCTCCAAGGTAAAGAATCCTTGGCGAGAGCGCACGGTGCCGCTGCCCTGACACAGGGTACAGGTCTTTACGCCCGTGCCTTTTTCGGCGCCGGACCCGCTGCATGTCCCGCACGCCTTCATGGTGGCAACTTTAATCTTGGCGTTGTACCCCTTAAAGGCTTGCTCCAGGGTAATTTTCAGGTCATGACGCACGTCCGCGCCCTCGACACCGCTGGACGCGCGTCGTGCACGCCCGCCGCCTGCCGCCCCCATAAAGTCGCCAAAGACTTCTTCGAAAATGTCGGAAAAACCGCCAGCACCACGGGCACCAAAACCGCCTCCAAAGCCACCGGCTCCTCCCCCCATGGACGGGTCGAAGGCCGCGTGCCCCATGCGGTCATAGGCCGCGCGCTTATCTTTATCCTTGAGGACCTCATAGGCCTCATTGAGTTCTTTAAACTTGGCCTCGGCCGTCTTGTCATCTTTGTTACGATCGGGGTGATACTTCATGGCCAGGGAGCGGTAAGCCTTTTTCAGCTCCTCCTCGCTCGCCCCTTTGGCGACACCCAGAACGTCGTAATAATCACGCTTTGCCATTGTCATTCTATCCCATAAAGAACACCCCGGGGCTCGCGTCCCGGGGTGTTTGTTTGGACCATTTTATGCGCCTTAGCCCTTCTTGGCGTCAGCGCCGTCCACGTCTTCGTACTCGGCGTCGAGGATATCGCCCTCAACGGGCTTGTCCTGCCCCTCAGGCGCACTCGCGCTAGCCGCAGCAGCCTCATCCTGTGTCGCCTTATAGACCGCTTCACCCATTTTCATGGAGACTTGCATCAAGGCCTGGGTCTTGGCTTGAATGCCCTCCAGATCCTCGCCGGTCAGCGCGTCCTTAAGATCCTTCAAAGCGGCCTCAATGGCTTCCTTGTCCGCAGGCGCAACTTTATCACCGTGCTCCGACAGGCTCTTTTCAGTGCTGTGGGCAAGGCTTTCACCGTGGTTCTTGGCATCAACAAGGGCCCGGCGCTTCTTATCCTCTTCCGCGTGGGCTTCGGCGTCCTTCACCATCTGATCGATGTCCTTGTCGGACAAGCCGCCGGATGCCTGGATCTGGATCTGTTGCTCTTTTCCAGTCGCCTTATCCTTGGCGGACACATTGACGATACCGTTGGCGTCGATGTCAAAGGTCACCTCAATTTGGGGCATGCCGCGCGGTGCGGGGGGAATGCCCATAAGATCAAACTGACCCAGCATCTTGTTGTCCGCCGCCATCTCACGCTCGCCTTGGAACACGCGGATGGTCACGGCGGACTGGTTATCGTCGGCCGTTGAGAACACCTGACTCTTCTTGGTTGGGATGGTGGTGTTGCGGTCAATGAGGCGCGTGAACACACCGCCCAAAGTCTCAATACCCAAAGACAGTGGCGTCACGTCAAGGAGCAAAACGTCCTTCACATCACCGCGCAAAACGCCTCCCTGGATCGCAGCGCCAATGGCCACAACCTCGTCGGGGTTTACGCCGCGGTGGGGCTCACGTCCGAAGAACTTTTGAACCTCTTCAATGACCTTAGGCATACGTGTCATACCACCAACCAAGATCACTTCTTGGATGTCGCTGGCGGTCAGGCCCGCATCCTTAAGCGCCTTGCGGCATGGCTCAATGGTGCGCTTGATAAGATCTTCCACCAGCGCCTCGAGCTTGGCGCGGGTCAACTTAATGTTCAAGTGCTTAGGGCCGGAAGCGTCCGCAGTAATAAAGGGCAGGTTTACGTCTGTTTGGGTAGCACTGGAAAGCTCAATCTTGGCTTTCTCGGCGGCCTCTTTCAAACGCTGAAGGGCCAGGCGATCTTGGCGCAGATCAACGCCTTGCTCACGCTTAAACTCATCGGCCAAATAGTCGATGATTTTCATATCAAAGTCTTCACCGCCCAGGAACGTATCACCGTTGGTGGACTTCACTTCAAAAACGCCGTCACCAATTTCAAGAACGGACACGTCGAAGGTACCACCACCCAGGTCATAAACGGCGATCACGCCGGAGTTCTTTTTCTCTAGACCATAGGCAAGGGCCGCAGCCGTTGGCTCGTTGATGATACGCAAGACCTCAAGACCCGCGATTTTACCCGCGTCCTTTGTGGCCTGACGCTGGGCGTCGTTAAAGTAGGCAGGCACCGTGATGACCGCTTGAGTGACTTTTTCGCCCAGGTAATTCTCGGCGGTTTCTTTCATTTTTTGCAAGATGAACGCGCTGACTTGGCTGGGACTATAGTCCTCGCCGTGTGCATTCACCCACGCGTCCCCGGCCTTGGAGGGAACAATTTTATATGGCACCAGCTCCATATCCTTTTTGGTCAAAGGATCGTCGAAGCGGCGGCCAATCAGGCGCTTAATGGCAAAGAGTGTGTTTTCGGGGTTGGTCACAGCTTGGCGCTTGGCCGCTTGACCCACAAGTTTTTCGCCGCCGGATGTAAAGGCGACCATGGAAGGCGTTGTACGCACACCTTCAGCGTTTTCAATAACCTTTGCCTGCGCCCCTTCCATAACGGCAACGCAAGAGTTGGTTGTACCCAGGTCAATACCAATGACTTTACTCATGAAGATTCTCCTTAAGATATTAGCAAGTTCTCACCGCCTCATACGCGAGCGCTGGCGAGTTCTCCCAAAAGACTGCGACTGGCACAGCCGTAAGATGAGGACCTTTCCTCGCCTCACATGGGCATTTTAGCATAATTTCCCCCAATTTCAAGTAGAACAAGACAAATAGGCACGCCGTGCTCGTCCCCTCTTCAAACGGGCGCCCAAGGGTGGTATGGTGCCAAACGTATAGTCCAATCCCCTCAAGCGATCACGAGCATGCTAGACAAAACCTTTGACCCCGCTTCCTTTGAAAAAGACCTTTATGCTGCCTGGGAATCCTCAGGCGCCTTTGCCCCACGCCAAGACGAGCAAGGCAGAGATCCCTATGTGCTCATGATGCCCCCACCCAATGTCACGGGCACCCTGCACATGGGGCACGCCCTCACTTATACGCTGCCCGATATTCTCGTGCGCATGGCGCGCATGCAGGGGCGCGAAGTCTTATGGCAGCCCGGCATGGACCACGCAGGCATCGCGACACAGCTTGTGGTGGAAAAGCAGCTGGCAGCCAAGGGCGAAAACCGCCGGGATCTAGGGCGCGAGGAATTTTTAAAGCGCGTCTGGGCCTGGAAAGAAGAGTCCGGCGGCATCATCGCCAATCAACAGCGCCGCTTAGGCATCTCCCCCCACTGGGCCAGAGAACGCTTTACCCTGGACGAGGGGCTCAACAAATCCGTACGCGCAGCTTTTGTGACCCTTTACCACCGAGGCCTTCTCCACCGCGCAAAGCGCCTTGTGAACTGGGACCCCAAGCTTCTCACAGCCGTATCTGATCTTGAGGTCCAAAACACAGAAACAAAAGGCAAATATTGGTACATTCGCTACGCCATTGACGGGCAAAAGGACACCTTTATTACCGTTGCCACCTCGCGCCCAGAGACCCTTTTTGGCGACCAGGCCATCGCAGTTCACCCCTCAGACGAGCGCTATTTTGCCCTCCACGGCCGATACGCCATCCTCCCCCTCACTGGCCGGCGCATTCCCATTGTGACCGATGAGTACTGTGATCCCGAAAAGGGAACGGGCGCCGTCAAGATCACGCCTGCCCACGACTTTAACGACTTTGAGGTGGGCAAACGCCACAACCTTGAGCCCCTCAATATCTTCGATATCCACGCGTGCTTAAACGAGAATGTACCAAAGTTCTACAAGGGCTTAGAGCGCTTTGAGGCGCGCAAGAAAGTCCTTGAGGATCTGGAAGCGGACGGGCTTCTCGAGAGCACCCAAGAGGTCACCCTCATGGTGCCCATCTGTGAGCGCACGGGCGAGATTGTTGAGCCGTACCTAACGGACCAGTGGTTTGTGGATACATCGCGTGTGGCCAAGCGTGCCTTAGACGCCGTACGCAACAAGGAAGTAGAGATTGTGCCTGAGCAGTGGAAGGCGACGTACTACCACTGGCTTGAGAATATCCAGCCCTGGTGTGTGTCCCGTCAGTTGTGGTGGGGACACCGTATCCCTGCGTGGTACGGCCCCGATGGACGTGTATTTGTGGCCCATGATGAAGCTGAAGCCAAGGCTTACGCCTTCACACACTACGGCGAAGAGGTTACGCTCGCCCAAGACGAAGACGTCCTTGATACCTGGTTCTCCTCGGCGCTGTGGCCTTTCTCAACCCTCGGGTGGCCAGAAAAGACCACGACCCTGCGTCGCTATTACCCCACAAGTGTCCTTGTGACGGGCGTTGACATCCTCTTTTTCTGGGTCGCTCGCATGATGATGATGGGCTACTGCTTTATGGACGAGCCTCCCTTTCGCACCATTTATCTCCACGCCCTTGTGCGTGATGAAAAGGGCCAAAAGATGTCCAAGTCCAAGGGCAACATCATTAACCCCCTCGACCTTATTGAGTCCGTGGGGGCAGACGCCCTGCGCTTTACATTGGCGAGTCTTTCCGCACCGGGGCGCAACATCAACTTCTCCAACAGTGTTGTGGAAGGCTACCGCAACTTTGCCACAAAAATCTGGAACGCAGCGCGCTTTTGCGACCATTACGAGTGCGCCTATCATCCTGATTTCAAAGCGCAAACATTAAATGCACCCCTCAACAGATGGATCGTGGGAGAGCTTGCCAGCGCCCAGGCAAATCTTGAGGACGCCCTAAGTCGCTACCGCTTTGATGAGGCCTGTAGCCTCGTTTACCAATTCGTCTGGGGACGCTTTTGTGACTGGTATCTGGAGCTTGCAAAGCCCCTTTTGTCCCAGGACAACGACGCACAAGAAGAAACAAAAGCCACAGCCGCCTGGGTCCTTGGACAAATCTGTCATCTCCTGCATCCCTTCATGCCGTTCATCACTGAAAAAATCTGGATGCACCAAGTGGCAGAAGACGCCCCTTCCCTCATCACCTCCCCGTGGCCAGAGCTGGCCACCCTCAAGGATTTGGCCAAAGACAGCCTCTTCCCGTGGCTCATTGATCTCATCACCGCCACCCGCTCCATGCGTCAGGAGGTAGGCGTGCCAGCTGGCGCGTCTGTCATCCTTGGTTTTTCTGCACTGTCTGAGGCACAAAAAGAGTTCCTCGTCTCCCAGAAGGATCTTGTCCTGCGCATGACACGCGCCAGTGACTTCACCCTTGACGTGGCAGGGGACGCGCGCTTTGACAAGGGGGTCATCACAAGCCTCGTTCACGACGTGACCCTCCACATTCCCGTGGCTGGGCTCATTGATCTGGATAGCGAACGCGCACGTCTTGAAAAGGTCATGGCCCAGGCTGAAAAGGACATGAAGCCTCTCACAGCCAAGCTTGAGAACAGAGCCTTCATGGATAAAGCGCCTGCCGACATTGTGGCCGGCATCCAAGCGCGCCTTGAGGAAGCTCAAGGTCAAATGGACCACGCGCGCCAAGCCATCGCGCGCCTCGACACGCTCGGGTAAATAAGATAGGGCGCGCTCAGCTTACTCAGGTATAAGCCGGGCGCGCCCTATCCTGAAGCCTAAGGCTGTACGGCTTCAAAAGAGAGAAAATGCATCTCTAATATCTTTAAAGATATTCCGAAAAAAGACTGAAATCTGAAGTTTTTCACAATGTGCTTTTGATACAAAACAACTTGCTTGCACCACAAAAAGCAAGTCTAAAATTCTTGGCAAACACGACAGGGAACATTTTCGGGATATTATTGACTTCCAGAAACGACCTTTGCTATAGAAGGTGAAAAATTCTTAACAGGGAATAAAACTGGATAAATTATGTCCAACAAAAAGTATTCGCATATTTATACATTGTGGACCGACATCAAAAAAAGGTGCTCAAATACAATTAAGAAGCGCCCTTTTACAAAAAAACGTTATTTTCATGAGTTGAAACTCGTTTTTTCATCAGCTGCTGCCCGTTGGGCACCGACCTTCTTAGGCATCGCACTTGCTTTATTTGTAGGCGCCACGCTTGGGTCACTTATCTATCATCGGGTTCATTTTGATGGGCAAAAAAGCAAGGACGCCTTACGGGTGCAACATGCTTATGAGCACATCGTGGAAGAGATAAAAGAGCACCTCACCTTTGTTGCGAGGCTTTCACACACAAACACTCTTCATAAGGAGAAGGAGACCCTGCAGAATGCACCCCTTTCCTTTGCGCAAAATCGCCTTACGTATTTGCCGAACGAGCACAAGTCAGGGCTTTCCGCTGATGCCAATGACATTTGCTTTTATAAGGCCTTCGCGCGCGCCCATGGTACGCTTGTGCTTAAAATCCCCTTAGAACAGATGGCAAGGAAGCTAGGCTTGAAAGCTCTTTCTGTTCAAAAAAGTGAGGGTATTCTCAAAACAGAGGCTGGGAACCTTTACTATCCCTATCAAAGTGGCTCCTTCTGGGAGAGCTTTGTGGACAAGAGGATACCACCCTTTCTTGTCTTTCTTGCGTGCGCATATGGATTCATGCTGATCATCTTTTGTGTGGCGGGCGTTACCCGTGCACGGGCCCGCTTTGAGATCGCCGATGAATTAGATAAACTTCAGCAAAACATCACCCATGCTGATGGCCTGATCCGTTCCATGGGGGACGACATGCACGCACTTAAAAAGACTCTCACAAGCACGCAAAAGGCGCAGAAGCTTCTTTCATCCTTAAGCCACAAACGCGCGCATCGACAGGCGCAGGCCTGGGGCAGCGCACGCTCTCTTGCAACACTTGTGAGGCACGTGTCCAATGAAGATGTGTGTCTGTCTCAAATCGACGCACTCATGCAAGAGCTGCACCACGTGCTTGTGACTGGCCAAGAGAGCACGGTGCAGCAAGATGTCACACACATTGATGTCCCCCAAACTCTGGCGCGCGTTTTTGCCATGCTAGAGCCGTTTATGGACCGCGCCCGTGTCACATGCATCAGTCACGTGAATGAAACAGATTTTCCCATTGAAGCGGACCCGTATTTGTTTGAGCTGTGTCTGCTCATTCTGTGTAAAGACTTAGTCTTTTACTCCCTTGAGGGGGCACGTGTGGTTGTTTCGTCGTGTGAAGGAGCGCTCTGCCTAGCCCTTGAAGGGAATTTTGTAAACGTGGGCACAACCTTTGGCCGAGATACCGTAGATCTTGGCTTTATGGGTTTTCCTCGAGACCACATTCCACAACTTGTAAGCTCGCTAGGCATGACGTTGTACCAAACAAAATCAGGCTTCGCGCTCTTCCTTTGCGATGCCCCCCATCAAGAAAGTGCCTCCCATGACACTGTTATCCCTCTTTTTGCGTAGCCTTTTTGTCGCATCGCTGTTTGCGGGGTGTGAGGGTTATGCGCGCCCTTCTCCTGAGCTGTGGAATGTGCCTGTTTCCCACGCGCCGTTTTGGGGTAGAAAAGCGCAACTCATTGAGCTAGAACAAAAATTGACAAAAGAACCCGTGGTGGTCACGGGGCTGTCTGGTATGGGAAAGTCGCGTCTGGCCTTTACCTATGCTAAAAAACAAGCGCACAAATACCGTATCGTGTGGGTTTTTGATGCGTCACAGGGAATGGATAACCAAATGATTAATTTTGCAAACAAACTGCATGCCGTGAACAACAAGGGGGAAAAGGGGTCATTTTCGAACAAAGAAGATGCCACCCACTACGTCAAAACGCTTCTACGCACATGCACCTTTTCCTGGCTTTTGATTTTCGATGGCACCGCAAGCTTTGCTCATGCAAAAGACAGCCTTCCCGAAACACACGGTGCAACAGACAAGCACGTTATCATGACATCGCTATCTGACAAGGGTGCCAGCGGCGTTTTACAGTTGGACGCACTCTCGGACCAAGAAGCCTTTGCACTTCTGTCGCACTACTTAAAAGATGCGTCCTCACAAGATATCGCACGCCTTGCAAAAACCCTTCACAACCATCCCCTGGCTATGGTGCAAGCTTCCGCCTATATCAACGCAACTCCCGGCATGGGCGTAGATGCCTATATCGCTTTTTTCACAAAGAGCAAAAATGATTATTGGGCATCAGAAGCCAAAGCGCTCCAAGGACAACCCCTTCTTTTTACAACCATTAAAATGTCCGTAGAGAAACTGAAGGCTGCCAGTCCCCAAGATTACACCCTGCTTGTGGCCTTGTGCATGCTGGACACCCACAAGATCGAGCGCCCCCTTATCGAGCAGGCTTACGTAAATCTCACCAACGGGGACATGGCGGGCTTTGGCAAAATCACAGACGTGGCCCTCATCTCTAAAGCCAGCCCAGATACTTACGCCGTCCATGACTACGTGCGTGATGTGGTCTTAAACACGGCAGATAAGGATACCCTTAAGGCAGCTGCAGCCTTAACCGCTCAGGTGCTTCTCAAGCGCTTTCCCGAGAAAATTGAGGACTGTATCGCGGTATTCGAAAAAAATCCAAGATTACACCGTCATACGAAAATGGCTTTCGAGCATGCTGATTATATGCCCGCCAAAGATGCGCTCAACCTCGGTATCAGGCTTTTCTATTTTTCGGAGCGTCGAAATCATGATTTTGATTTTGCGGTGCCAAACAAAAAGAAAATGAAAGATATTTTTGAAAAACAGCCTAATGCCGATCCACTTATTGCTGGCATATTTTTTGAAAATTATGGATATACCGTTCTCACGGGGGGAACCATCGATGACACCATCGTTGAGCTTAAAAAATCTTACGCATTTTTCAAAAAGGCTGATCCGGAAGCTGCGCGTCCCCATATGATTGCACTTCTTGTGGATGGATTGGGTTTTTTCAATCACTGGAAGGGTGATATCGAAACTGCCCAGCGCCATTTGGAAGAGGCCAAAGCACTCCTGAGGAAAGGAGATGATCCATATTTTTATGTGTCTGTGCACCAGCTTGAAGCGGTCCTCACGCAAGACAGGGGAAGCTTTCAAGCGGCCATTAACACGCTGGACACAAGCAAGCCATTCTTTGAGGCAAATGACTCACTCAGGAGTGCGAGCTGGCCATTCTCATCGTCTTTGAAGGCGTGCTCTCTTGTGAAACTTGGTCGTTACGCAGAGGCAAAACGCCTCAGTGAGGAAGCCATAGAGGTCGCGCTCAAACATGCAGATGGAGACGAGGGTATTGATCAAATTGGCCGTCTATACGTTTATCTTTCACAAGCCCAAAGCGGTCTAGGACAGCATAAGGTTGCGCAAGAGAACGCACTCAAAGCCATCGACATCATGAACAAATCTTACGGCGAGGCTGTCATACGTCGTCAGGGCGTGGCTCACATCGCCCTAGGGGACGCCCTTGTGGGGCAAGGGAAGTTTGCGGAAGCAGAAGCGGCCTACCGCTCGGCCCAGGACATTTTTGATGCGATCTCTACCCACAAGGCATTTGATGATATGAGTGAGGTGCTCTACAAGATGTTCATCCTTGGAAAAAAACAAGAAGGCACACCTCAAGGGAATGTCTTGATGATCCATGCCATGGATAACCACCGCGCTCTTTTTGAAAAGCTTCACCCGCGCTTCATTGCCATGACCAGGATGAGCTTGGACCTGCCTGCTTAAGGGCGCAACTCCTCCTACACGCGGCCCTTTTCGGATTCTCCAGAAGGGCCGTGTGCCTTCTAAAGGCGAACTTTCCCAAAAAGGGAAGCGTGCCTCAGCCTCTAACGACAGAGATGAACTGGCGGGAACCCGAAACTTGGCGCTTTCTCCCGTTAAAAGGTGTGCGCAAAAGCTCCTCCTCACGCGGCGCTGTCTGGATTTGCCGCCAGCTTTGACAGCAAATCTTGAAATTTCTGGACCTTGGCAAGCTGCTCTTGAAAGGCTTGCTTTGTGGCCTCGGACGGGGTCTCTAGGGGTGCGAGGGTTAAAAGGTCAAAGAGCGTCCCTTGGGGTGTTTTCTCCATGCGAGCAAGAAAACTTGTGCGCAGCAAATGTAGTCCTTGCCTATCCTTCATCACGTTAAGGGTCACCGCCAGATTCAGCAGGAATTTGTTTTGATCAGAAGGCGTGGCCTCCTTATGCGCAATGAGCTGTGTCAAAAGGCTGCGCACAAGGCTCCAATTGGACATGTCCCACGCAATATGGAGACGGTGCTTGAGCCCTTCATAGGTCGCGTCATCACCCAACAGCGCCAACGCCTGCGCCTTGTGTCCACCTTTTGCCAGATAATCCGCCTCTAGGTAGCGCACTTTTGCGTCATAGAGAGGATCCGGGGGCAGCGCCTTAAGCTGCGTGAGAGTACCTTCGAGGCCTTTCATGTCTGAAATTTTCTCTTGAATTTGAGATAACTTTAAAAGAAATTGCGCTTTCTTGGGACTTTCGGATGATTTCTGAATAAGATACTGAAGACTGCGCTGGGCTTGCGTGTAAAAACCGAGGGTCTCGTAATCCTTGGAAAGCTGCTCAATGACCTGAACTTGACGAGGGCCCGCGGGCAACATTTCCTTGAAACGGTCATAGAGAGCAACGGTCATAAAAAGCGGGCGCTTTTTGCGATCCATAAACGCATCACAGAAGTAATTCTCGCCCTTTTGCACAAGGGCGGCCACGCCTGGCAGATCCTCAAATTGCTCCTTGATCATGCGGTAGAGAAAGAGTGCCTTATCTGGTTGATTTTCCTTAGCATAAAGATCAGCTAAGGTTGCGGCAATATTCATCTCAAGGGAGTTTCCGCGCCACAAAAAGCGTACATCCTCCAAATGTTGAATCTGGGTTTGGGCGTCCCATTTGTTTTTGTTTTGCGCAACAAGGGCAAAGGTGGCTTCGGCTCTGACCTGGATGCTTTTTGCCTTTTTTGCAAATTTTTCCACCATATTATCGTGCTCTGGTGTGCGCGGAGCTAAGAACAAATACAAATAATTGTAAAGATCCTTCTCAAAAGGGATGAGCCGGGATTGATCAATGAGCTTTAAAAACAAAAGTCCTGGATAATTAATACGATATGACGCAAGGGCCATGAGCAGGTAAACAGGGTTTGTCACGGATTGCGGATACTCTTTCAGATACTTGAGGCGTTCCACCGTCTTCTTGAGTCCCTCGTGGTAATGCTCCTGCATCATGTCGGCAACGCCCTGCCATAAAATTGCGTGCTCTTCCCCTTCGTCAGCTTGCTCTTGAAGAAGGGCCTGGGTCATGTCCGCCTGACCAAGCTCAACGTGGGCAATGGCGCGCAGCAAGCGCACAAGAGGATCTTTGATGGTGGTAGGCTCTTTGATATCTAGATACTCGAGAACATTGAGGGCGTCACCGATATCGCCCGCGGCCATAAGGGAAAGTGCGAGCTCTTTGTGATCACTGATAAACTGCTTGTGGTCAGCATTATCCCCCTCAAAGCGTCCTTCATTGTAAAGCTTACGAATGTGCTTTTCACTTTTCGCAGCAACTTGCCACATAGTTGCGTCAACGGGCGCGGGAGGAATAGCTTTATTGCGTGCCGTTTGTCGGTCGCCCATGGGAGAGACACGTGGGGATAATACAACGATATTCTTTTCAGTTACTTGTGGCGCAAAGGTATCGGCTTTCTTCAAGAGAACTAGCCCCCTCAAAGACGGTACGATATCAAAGTCTTCAAAGTTTCTTGGATCAATTTGCCGCCTGGGCGCGGGCACAGCCACAAGCATGTCCTTGGTAAGTGGATCCACAAGGCTCACTGGGTGTGTCTGGGATTTAAGAGGTGTCTCCAGTGCGACCTCGACCTGGGGCGGCACTTGCGTATCCAGAGACGTCACATATTCTTTACCCGTCTCAGGATTGTCCTCAGCAATATTTTGATCCCTTCCGAAGTCTGGCTCCTCTAAGCGCAAGGTCCATGCCGTGTCACGCCGCCCATAATGAACCTTCACATCATCGGCAATGGTCAGACAAAAGCCGCATCCGTTTTCCAACGGCAAAACTTGAAAGTCATGCCAGAGTCCACTTGCTTTGTCCAAGTGCGTAAGATCGAAATTCGCTTTTTGTGAAAATATCATAAAAACCCGCTGCCCCCTTACAAAAAGGGCCATCTCCGTTGGCACCGTCCACTCAAGGGCAATTTTTTCTTGGTTTTGGTCTTGCGTAATGGAGAACACTTTGACCGCGCTCCATATTTCTGCAAGGGACTTAGGCCCGGTTTGGGGGGCGGATGGAACAGCGCCTTGGGCGCTGTCCAAGGGCACGGATGCGTCCTTTGGCGCGACCACGGGCGTAGGCCCTGACGCAAGTGCTTTCTTTGGCGCAGCAGAGTCAGGTGCGGTTGCTGAAGTCTTCTTCTGCGAGAGCGTTTTCTTGGGCTCTGGCGCTGCCTTCGCGCCCCAAAGGCCACCATGGATCAGCACGCACGCTATCCCTCCAGCCTTTATAAGACGCATCACCGCCTGCATCGGGTCTCCCGTTATTTCAATGCACTCCCGGCCTTATCTTACCATTATCACAGACATTTCCCACAGATTTTTCAACACATATCACATGTGTTATGTGCGAATACTCTCATTACTTGACTCATTTTTTATCCCAAAAAACTCTTGGATTATAATGTGATAAGGTATATCATCGAACAACTACGTATTTTTTGTTTGAAGTTGTGACTTTTTGGCAATAAGATGAAATTGCAAAGATGTGTGTTTTTGACCCTCCTTTGCAAGGATTTGCAACGATAAATTATGCCAGCCCCCCAGGGGCCACTTATATGGAGAATAATATGGCAGCAGATAAAGGGCAAAGTCTTCAAGACGTCTTCTTGAATACGATGCGCAAGAACAAGGCCCCCCTTACGGTCTTTTTGGTTAATGGTGTAAAATTGCAAGGTATTATCACGTGGTTTGATAGCTTCTCGATTTTGCTGCGTCGCGACGCCCAATCACAACTTGTGTACAAGCACGCCATTTCAACCATTATGCCCATGGGTGCTGTACCTTTGTATGACGCTGAAACGGACCCAACGCCAGCGTCTTAATCACACACCGTGGATAACGATCACATCTCTCAAACAGATCAGAACACGGTTAACAGGCGGGTGGTGGTTATCCACCCTGCCAAAAAGTCAAAAGAGTCTACCTCCCACGGTGATGACGCTGCCCGCTTAGAAGAGGCTTGCGGCCTTGCACTGGCCATTGATTTGGAAGTTGTGCACAGAGAAGTCATCCCTGTGCGCGAGGAGCGTCCCTCAACGCTTCTGGGCAAAGGCGCAGTCGACATCCTTCAAACCATGATTGCCAACGCAGAAGCATCTCTTGTGGTGGTTGACGCGGCCCTTTCTCCCATTCAGCAGCGCAACCTTGAAAAGGCCTGGAAGTGCAAGGTCATTGATCGCACGGGGCTTATCTTAGAGATCTTTGGCGCCAGGGCGCGCACGTCTGAGGGTAGCCTGCAGGTTGAGCTTGCCGCCCTCATGTACCAACGCAGCCGCTTGGTGCGTTCCTGGACCCACCTAGAGCGTCAGCGTGGCGGCCTTGGCTTCATTGGAGGCCCTGGCGAGACCCAACTGGAAATCGATCGGCGCCTCATCACAAACCGCATTGTCAAAATTAAAAAGGAACTCGCCCAGGTCAAGCGCACCCGCGCCCTTCACCGCAAAGCAAGAAGACGCGTCCCCTACCCCATTGTCGCCCTTGTGGGATACACCAATGCAGGAAAGTCGACCCTTTTTAACCGCCTGACCAAGGCGGACGTTTTTGCCAAGGATCTGCTGTTTGCGACCTTGGATCCCACCATGCGCGGCGTGCGACTGCCCTCGGGACGCGAAATTATCCTGTCCGACACCGTTGGCTTTATCTCTGATCTGCCGACCCAGCTTATTGCGGCCTTCCAGGCAACCTTAGAGGAGGTCCTTGAGGCAGATCTTATTTTGCACGTACGCGACATCTCACATCCCCAAAGCGAGAAGCAAAACCAAGACGTGCGCCAGGTCCTAGAAGAAATGGGCCTGACCACGATCCTTGAGGAGGGCATCATGGAGGTCCTCAATAAGGCAGATCTTGTGCCCCACCTGGATGACATGCCCCGCCTACCCTCAAACCGCGTGTATGTGAGCGCGCTGACAGGACAAGGGATCGATGATCTACTCAAACTCATCGACGACCGCCTGGCCCTCACTGAAAATGTTTACAGATACGCCATTGACTTTGAAGAAGGCCAAGCCATTGCGTGGCTCCACGCCCACGGCGAGGTGCTTTTACAAAAGGATGAAGAGAGCGCTTTGTTTTTGGACGTACGCATGAGCGCAACCAACGCCCATCGTTTCGCCAAAAAGTTCCCGCATCTTATGATCAAGAGCCTGCAGCTCCTGAAAGCCCACACGGATCAAACGGACGTCAGCTCTTTGGACGATTGATGCTCAACTAAAAAACCCACCCACGGCCTCGTGCCACCTTGTGGGCGTGAAAGCAATCACCTCATAGGTCGCCAGTTCATGGCTTTGGAATGGATCTTGCGCAAGGATCTCTTCGAGCTTCTCTTTACTTTCGCACCGGGCAAGAATCACGCCACCCTGCCGGGGCGCTTGGGGGCCGGACATTAAAAAGACCCCTGCCCCATAAAAGCGATCCAAAAACGCCATGTGACCCTGGCGAAAGGCATCTATCGTCTCCAAGGGCACTTTATACCTCAAAATCACAACAAAAAAGCCGGCACCTTGCGCCATCACATGATCTCTCCCAACATTTTCCATATGGTGAGTGTGTCACAAAAGGCGGATTTGTCTAGATAGTGTCGTCAAATTATCACATTTGCTGTATAGTGATTGCTGAATCTATTTTTGGAGACAGCAATGGGATCTCACCGCCGGCACGATATATCAGATAAAGTGTGGACATTACTCCAGCCGCATTTACCTGGAAGAAAAGGAAGCGTTGGCCGCCCTTCGTCAGATAATCGTTTATTTATCAATGGTATTTTCTGGATTTTGCGCACAGGTGCTCCGTGGCGTGATCTGCCGCCGGATTACGGAGACTGGAAGAACACGCAAAGACGCTTTTGCCGGTGGAGAGACCGTGGTATTTGGGAAAAGCTGCTGGAAGTCTTTGCGGATGAACCCGATTGCCAATGGCTTATGATTGATGCGAGTCATTGCAAGGTGCACCCTCACGCAAGCGGCGCAAAGGGAGGAAATCAGGACATGGGTCGCACAAAAGGGGGCTCAACACAAAGATACATCTGGCCGTGGATGCGCATGGTATGCCGATCCGAGCGATTATTACGGCAGGTACCGTTGCTGATTGTACGCAGGCTGCGCACTTGATCCATGGGCTGACTGCCCAAATGCTGATGGCCGACAAGGGCTACGGGTGGCAACGCAATTGTTGCTCAGGCCTTATCACAGGGCATGCAGCCCGTGATCCCACCGAAGAAAAACCGCAAAGATCAGCGCGCATACGACAAGGACTTTTACAAGCTCCGTCACCTTGTTGAGAACGCCTTTCTTCATCTCAAGCGTTGGCGAGGCATTGCAACACGCTACGCAAAACATACCGCTTCCTTCCTCGCAGCTGTCCACATCAGATGCATCGACCTATGGAGTAAAATAATTTGACGACACTATCTAGGCGACTTGTCTTGCCACGCGTCCAAAGAACGCGAAGGCACGGCGTGTATTTTGTGCTTGGCACTCACCAAGACGCATCTTTGCGATTCCACGCAGTGAAGCGGGCACGTTGTGACATGCCAGCACCTTCTCGTACCAGTGGCTTGCAAGGTCCGTGTCCACCACAAAACCAAAGCGCCCTGTCTCATGACACATGCCTAGGGTGATAAAGAGAAAGGGATTACCTTGGGATTTTGCCCCAAGAGGGCGGGTGCGCAAATGCGCCTCTGCCTTTTGCATCATGGCATTCATCACATCTGCACCAAGATCCCAGCCCCACTTACCTTTCGCACGCATCTCCATGTCTAACAAAACGGATTCTATTTTATAGGTGTTGAAAAAATCATAATCCCCCATGCACTGCAGCAACCTTAAGCATATAGGAATCTCCTGTTTATCTCCCAGAAGAGTCCCATGGACGTCACCCATGGCGCCTTGTACGCCCAAATCATCTAGACACGTAGAAAGCATCGGCAAATCCGCTTTTTTATACGTCATCATACAAAGCTCTAAGATATCCTCATCTGTCTGTGCGCCACATGCGTAAGGCAAAAATTCATTTACGATGGCTGGACTGACTCCTTGAATGTTACTCAGGAAGAGGTACGTCGCACAACCAGGGTAAATTTTGCTAAAGGGTGAGTGCACAAGAGAGTTCGCAAACCCCTTAAAAGAGCAGTGCTTTTTTTGGTATATCTCTTCCACTTCTTGCAACATTTGGACGGCGTCACCACGCGCAACCACAAAGGACTCATTTGCCCCCTCAAAAATCTGCCTATTCGTCATAAAGTGAGACGCAGGATACCCGAAGGTCATCACATAATTGCTTGTGTTGCGCGCGGCTGCAACCCACTGAAACATGTGATAATCTTGACAGAAGGCGTCATAATCAGGCTCTGTTTCTTGGCGCGTTGGATGGGGACTGGGCAGCGCATTTTGCATCACGTGCGCAGCCGCGTGCGCGTAATCCACGTAACCTCTTCCATGCTTGCCTGGCTCATACGCATGGGGGTTGCGGGGTTTTTTTGCCGTTTCAAGAAGCACCCCAGCGGCATCATTTGAGGCCAGTCCATAAACCTGGCAAAGCCTTGCAATGCACCCTGCAATGCGCGGGGCTGCAAATGAGCTTCCACCCGTTTCCCCCAACTCACCTGGCGCCACCAGGGAGCGCTCTTGGTAAAACGCGCGCATGTCAAAGTCCTTTGGCGTCATAGAAAAAGTTGACACAATTTCTTCTTGTTGATGCGCGTCTCTTTGGGACCATATGGCAAATGTCAGCTGGTGCTTTACACGCGCAAGCATTTCTTTACTCGCCTGTGGATAAGGATATCCACGGGGAGACATCCCTTTATTGCCAATGGCCACAACGAAATGTGCCTCAGGAAAGTGGCGGGCTAAGGCGTACAGTAGTGCAAAATCATGACTCTCACCGCAATACCCTGTGATAGATATGTTCACAATAGCAAACTTCTCGTTCACAAAAATATCAAAGAAATCTGCGATACCGCGCCCTTGTAAGTCGGATAACTCAGCATTGAAAATACGGCTCGAGGCGTCTGTTTGTGAAAATGCATTCAAAACATGTGTCATATGACTGTGCTCTGCCGCATCAAGAATCAACACATTTGGCTGAACATTGCCGATCACTTCAGCTGTACCAGCAAAACCCATGCGATGGCGCATGGCATGGGTGTCTAGCTCACATAAAGTCGGCTCACCCCCAGAAGATGGAGCGGTTGGCGAAGCGCTTACCGTCACATTGGCAAGAAAAAGAATCAGAGATAAATACTTAACAGCCGATTGAGCAATCATGTTCTCATATAGTCCTTTATGGATATTTTTTATATAGGATTTATATATATGATTACAAAATTCTCACTTCAAGGACTTTGTCAAAAATATGATTTATTTGAGCTCCTTATTTTCGCCCTCCTTGCGTATCCCGCTTTTCTGGGACACCGCCCAATCTTTTTCAAATACCTCCTGTACGCGCGCAATGAGGGCCTCATTTTCGCTCGCGACACCCAGCTCCCTGGCCCCGTCCAAGGTAGGCGCATAAAAGTTGCTTGATCCCAGATACATGGTGCGCCCATCCACAATGACAATTTTTGCGTGGATATAGAGGTGTGTTGCCAGATTAAGCTGAGCGCCCGCCTCCATGAGCAGATTTTGACTGGGAATATTGGGATCCTTTTTGGGACCAAAGGGAAAGGCCATCATGAGAAGGCGCACCTGAACACCCGCGCGCGCAGCCCCAGCAAGTGCCAAGGCAAGCCCCTCGTCCTGGACACTTTGCTGATAGACATCGATGCTTTTTTGCGCGCTGTTTATAAGGGCAAGAAAAGTGCTTCTGCCGTTGTCTGGTCCCCACACAAGATGGGCGTCTTTAAGGGGAAGCCTTGCATCCTTGATATCGGCTTGAAAAACACGCGCCATCTCCTCAACGCGCGCCTTATCCAAAATAGGAACGGCAAAGTCACGTGCGGGCTTGATGCCCTTGTCGGTGATCCCATCAAAGGACTCCGCGTCCAGATTCCCTGTGGACACAAGGCCCCACTGACCATCCACCAATATCATCTTATGGTGGGACTGGGTAAAGCGTTTTGACAGGGTATAGAGCGTTGCAAAATCCTTTAATGCGGCCACGGGCGAGGCCGCATTCCCGCTACCCCCATGCTGATAAGTATCCTCTTCCAGAAGCAAATGAATGGATACGCCGCGCTGGGAGGCAGCTTTCAAAGCAGCAATAATCTGGGGATCAGTCAACTTATAGGCGGACATCTCAATGGTCTTCTCAGCCCCTGCAATGGCGTCAAGCCAGGGGTTACGCCCCGCATCCGGCAGCACAAAGACCGTATCGTCTTGCCACCCCTTGGGGAGCCCCGCCTGTGCCTGCAGCGCAATGGAGCTCATCAACACACAAACAGCTATAATACGAGAACGCCTAAACATGTTTTTTCCCTCTTTCTTTCGTGACTAGTCTCTGTGGTAGGGGTGCCCTGCCGCAATTTGCTGGGCGCGGTAAAGTTGTTCCATCAGCATAACCCGCACAAGCTTATGAGGCCAGACCATAGTGCCAAAGGACAAGAGAAGGTTCGCGCGTGAGCGCACCGCCTCTGTCAGACCATCGGCGCCCCCAATGATAAAAACAAGCTCGCGCTTGCCTAATGCGCGCACCTCATCCAATACCTTTGCAAAGCCAGGGCTTGTCATGGCTTTACCCCGCTCATCAAGGGCTATCATAAAAGCGTCTTGGGCGATTCCTTTGAGAAGCCACCCCACTTCCTCTTCCTGGACTTGGGCAGGAGCGCCTTTTTTCTTTGCCTCATAGTCCTCAATCATAATCTCACCGCGCATACGTTTTGCGTACTCAGCAATAAGATCCTCCAAAGGCCCCGCCTTCATGCGCCCAATGGCACGTATTTTTATCTGCATAGACTTGATTCACGGTTAATTTAGGGCATCTTAGCGTGCTTGGCGGCCAATGCATACGTGTGATGGAAAATATTTCACATTTTTTATTGCCAATCTGACATTTATTCCTATATAGAAATCATGCACTCTCTGCACTTAAAGGCATCCACTATGAATACATCCAAAAAACACATTAGTCAGGCTCTCCTTCTTTGTACATTTCTCACCAGCGGCGACCTCGTAAACGCAAGCTCTCAAAACCCCTTTGATGACGCACAGGGTGACGCCCGCCTTGCACAGCTCTTGGCTCCCTCACACGCGACTTTTCTCCAAGATGTGACGCAGGACGCCTATAACAATATGAAATTGAGCGTCACCAGCAAAGTAGATGTTATGTGGCGCATTGGCCAGGGCATCATGAGAGGCGATTGGAGCATTTTGGCTGGCGAGGCTGTGCATCTGACGCTCTGTCACCTGGCAGACCGCACGCAAGTGGAACTTTTTAGCGCCCATGATAAAGATTTTGACAGAGTCTCCTTGGACAGATGTACAGATAGTCTAGTGAAGCATGTTCAGCAAAATGTCATGCGCGCCCTCAACCGCGATGGAGATCACTACGGCGTTGTGCGTGGCACGAACCAAATTGTGGATATTTATCGCAACCGCACCTTCTTACAGATGGTCATTGATCGCGTTTTACCAAATGAGATGCCTCTGCGGGGCATGCTCCTGTCGCTGGCCAACAACACACACATCGAGGATTTGATCAACGCGCGTGTGCGTGCCTTGGCCCTTGGGGTTGTGCGCACGCTCCTGAGCAACCAAGGTCTGAGCGTGCGTGACGCCAGTGGTCAACTGATTGTGGGTGCCATCAAGCGTGTGCTGCCGGCGTATGAGGACGACACTGCCTCTGACAAGGAAAAACCAGCTGTGGTGCGCCCCATCATTTCAAGTTCTTCCTCAAACACGGCGCCGTCTGCTTCGTCCTCCGCCAGGACATTAGGCGTTGAAGATGACTTTTTGAGCGTCGAGCAAAGAAGCGCTGGCCCCAATGAAGGCGCAAGCACCTCATCACCTTCTGCTGCATCTTCCGTGATGCCAGAGGCTTTGGAAGATGGCTTTGTGATAGTCCCCCAGGCGAGCTCGCTTCCCCAAGTGGTCGCGCAAGTCAAGGATGAGGACGCGACCATGGCGCAGCACCTCTTTAAACTCATCGATCCTTATCTGCGCCACGAGATGCGTACCATTGTGGAGGGACTTCTCACCAAGGGTATGGAGACTGCCGGATACCACCTGGATAACCAACTGCGCATGAGCGCCATCAATGCATCCCGCGTGGCTGGCGCTGGCCTCACATACGGCGTGGGCGGTGTTCTTTCAACCATAAGTAGCTTCGTCCCCGTTATCGGACCTGTTTTGGGCACGACGGGCGCTGGCATGACATCAACCTTTGGCACCGTTGCAGGTGGCTACGCAGGCGGCCTTGTGGGTGACGCGCTTGCCGTCTCAACGGTCTCCAATGTCGCCAAGCGCATGGACACTGTCACACGGTTCATCTCAAACCAGCTCTTGGAGTACACCCCTGAAGAGCACGCACTCTACGGCCTAAACGATAAGGCCACCGTTACCGAGCGGGCTTTGTTTGAAGAAGATTACGCCCTGCACGATCGCCTAAAAAACACCTATGCGCACTCCGGAGTTGAGGTTGTACGCCTTCTTGTGACGGGCAACATGACAACGCTCCTGGCGCGTGCAAGCGCCTCCGTGCAAGACACGGCTCTTGCTCCCTTTAACGCCCTGTGTGCACTTTTTGGCCGCAACCAAGGTGTTTCTGTAGAAGAAGCCGTTGATCAATCAGGGCTTGAGGCCTATCGCAACACCGAGGAACACGCTCGTCGCCTACGCCGTGAAAGTGCGTTTCGCACCCTGGCAGTGGCCCAGCATACAAAGCTTCCCGAGGGAGCGACACTGCTTGAAAACCTCAAGAAGCACCCCTCCTATGCCTTCCGTATGGGCACGCACCCTAAAGGGGCTCCGTCTCAAGGGGACACCTCACAGGCTGCCAAAGCGTTTGCACAGGATCTGGAGATGATCTCTTGGGATATCGCAGGGGAGTTTAGCTCACCCAGAAATTACCTCAAAAACTGTGACCACACACTGAATATGCTGCTTGCCCTCTCGCCGGCTGAGCAAGATCTGCTCATTGACATGAAGGGGATATCACTAGGCGGAGAAGCCTTTGACGAAATGCGTGCACAGTTAAGTGAGACTTCTTCCCTTGAAGAGGCAACAGCCGTCGTCAAGGGCGCCATTGCAAAGGAAGCCGCTAAAAGAAACGCTGCGTACGCTAAGGAAAATGCGAACGATCTTGCGATTTTGCGCGCCCACTCCATCTCGGAAAATCTGACGGATGCGGATCTTGTTGAGTTGCACAAGAGGCTCGCGCAACATGAAGAAGAGAGCAAACATCTTCTTGCCTCTCAGAACACACTTGTGCCGGGAGACACCCTGCGTGTTGTTGCAAACTACTACAACGACATTGTGGGCGTTCAAAAGGGACACATCCTTGGTCAGTTCTACAAAGATGAGATGCGCCGCACAGGTCAGGCCCATGCCCTCGTATCCGAAGTGCGTGAGACCATCAAGAGCCAGGAGATCGATCCCACACAGGCAAACGCACTGCGCGCTATCCACGCCACAGGTGCGTCCTTCCAAGCGCCCATCATGGATCTTGTGCGCCCTGTGCGCGACATTGATGCGCCCTATGCAAGGGTGATGAGCGATACCTTTAATCTTCAACGCACGGCGTTTTTGAAGGATCTGGCCCGCGAGGTTATTGAAAAGGCGGACGCCCCCATCCAACCCCAATCCAGCAGCTGGTTATCCTTCAAAGCAAAGTCAGCCAGCACAAGCGTGACGCCCGAGATTTTAGAGCCTAACGCCAAAGCCCTTGAAGTTGCGCTGGAGACAGATGCCCTTGAGGTCTATGACCCCACCTGGCGCGGCCACTTCTCCTTCAAAGAAGTGCTTAACAGCCAAGAAAGCTTCAAAGGGCACAACCTTTTCGCGTTGAATGCACAGGATCTGGACTTTCTCTCAACTGCGCTCGTGGACCAAAAGGCCACGCAACTCAGCGACCAGGACCGCGCTTTTTACGAGGCTCACCGCCATGAGGTTTTTGCGCACCTAAGCCAAGGCACAAGCAGCGTGCGTGACCTTCTCTGGTTCAACCTTGACCGTGTCATTGACGAAATGCGCGCACAAAATGCCGCGCTTTTGGAGAGGCTTTTCGCCCTCTAAGAGGACGACACGTTCTTGAGGCGAAGGGGGCAACCGCTTCGCCGAGGGGCGCCCCTTGCGGGCGCGGGTGCCAGGGGTGTTTTCCCCTGGTGTGGATTAACAAAAACATTGAAAGGATGTACCCATGAAAAAAGTACTTCTAACCGCCATGACCCTGATGCTTGGTGCAGCCTCTGCACAAGCAAATGGTATGATGGGCAGCGTTCTTCTAGAAAGTGGTGACTTCAGCCAAGCGTTCCAAGCTCCTTTGAAGCCAGTCACGCTGGAGCAAGTTTTGGACGCCGACGCGAATGCAGCGCCTTCAAGCCCTGTGATGCGCCGCTCAAGCTCCCAAGAGGATCTGAGCAGTGAATACAGAGCACGCCAAGCGGTTCGTTCCACTTGGTACGGACGCGCCTATGATAACGTGAAGAGCTTTGTAAGCTCCATCGTATCTTGGTTCGTACGATAAGAACTGTTTGACGACAGATCTTAAGAAAGTCGGGGTGGGCAACTGCCCCGATTTTTTCTCCAGCTATTCCCTTTTAAAAGTTCCTCTTCTATTTTAGTGTAACGCGCACCGAAGAAGGGACCTCCCCCATGCAACCACGCATCAACATCATTACCCTTGGGACCCATGATCTTGCCAGGGCAACCCACTTTTACGAGAACGTCCTTGGACTTCCCAAGGTGGACTTTGATGGTGACATCAGCTTTTTTTCCTTAAGCGGCACCTGGCTTGCCCTTTATCCATGGGAGCATCTGGCGCAAGACGCCCAAACCAACGCCAAAAGCAGCGGTTTTCGTGGCGTCACCCTTGCCCACAATGTGGCAAGCCCCGAAGAGGTAACAACCCTGCTTGAAACCGCATGTAAAGGGGGCGCAAGCCTTGTGAAAGAGGGTCAAGAGACAGACTGGGGCGGCTTTTCAGGTTACTTTGCCGATTTTGATGGCCATTTGTGGGAGGTGGCCCATAATCCGTTCTTCTGGCCGGGCCCCAAGGACGCGCCGGACAAATAATCACGATAAACGATCATTTTTTATTGATCATCGATGCGTCATCTGATAGTGTTTCTTCATATTTGAGTGCAACATATGGAGAGCAACATGAATAAGATTCAACGTGTCAGTCGTTACTTTGTAACCCTTTTTTCTTTTTTGGCCGTGGCACTTCCCCTCTTTTTAGGGATTCAGTGGGTGCTCATAGACGCCCAAACGGGTTTTCTCCCCGAAGCAATGCGCGCCCTTGGCATGCTTGAGCGTTCTGTGACAACCCCGGAAGGCGCTGTGGCCTTAAAGACCATTCCCTGGACAATGTCCTTGAAACTCCTCGGGCTTGGCGCAGACCTTGTGGGTGCCCTGCCCCTTTTTATTAGCTTTTTTCTTTTGAGGACTCTTTTTACCCACTACGTAGACGGCGAGATTTTCAGCCCACGCAACGCCCAGCTTTATAAAAAACTTGGCCTTCTTTACGTCATGGACGCGCTCCTCATGACACCCTTGAGCCAAACACTTCTCATTTTGACAGCAACAGCCACAAACGCGCCTGGCCACAGATATGTGTCTGTCTCCTTTGGCACACCTAATCTGTCCTCCCTGTTTTACGGCATGCTCGTGATTCTCGTTTCTTGGATCATGTATGAGGCAAGCCAAATGAAGCGCGAACAAGACCTGACGGTTTAAGGAGAGAACCCATGCCCCTTGTTGTGAATTTGGACGTGATGCTGGCAAAGCGTAAAATGAAGCTGCAGGATCTGGCCCAGGCCGTTGATATCACGGTGCAGAATCTGTCTATCTTGAAAACAGGCAAAGCCAAGGCCATCCGTTTTTCAACGCTGGAGCGTCTTTGTGCGTGCCTCGGGTGCCAGCCCGGCGACCTCCTTGTCTTTGAGGCTGAGACTTAAGTGTTTTTTGTGTGTTGAGACTGTTGCACGGGCACAAAACCCGTTAGAATGGGAGGATTGTGCATTTTTCATCTCGAGTACTCTTTCATGTCCCAAGACGGCTACTACCGCTACCCCTGCATCTTTGACAACACAGTGATTTTTGTCAGCGAAGACCACCTGTGGCGCACAGACCTTTCTGGGGCGCCGGCCGTGCGCCTCACCTCCGGTCTTGGTACGGCCTCAACACCCGTCTTCTCGCCGTGCGGAGCCTATATTGCCTTTGCTGGCAGTGACGAGGGACCAGCGGAAGTTTACATCATGCCCGCCACGGGAGGCGAGCCAAGGCGCGTGACCTATTTGGGGGAAGGGGTCAGCGTTCAGTCCTGGACAAAGGCCGGCATCACCTTCACCAGCAGCGCCAAAAGCCCCTTCGCCCGGGTGTCGTGGCTGTGGCGCGTGTCCCCCGATGGGGGCGAGGCCCACAAGATTGACCTTGGCCCCATTTCCTCCCATATGTTCAAGGACCACGAGGGTCCTGCGTGCGTTGTGCAACGCTTTGGATACCGCGAGTATGGGTACTGGAAACGCTACCGTGGCGGCACGGCTGGCGTCGTGTGGATAGACCGGGAGGGGGCCGGCACCTACGCCCCCCTCATTGACCTTAAGTCCGATATGGCGCGCCCCTTGTGGATTGGAGACCGGATTTACTTCACAAGCGACCACCAAGGCATCGGTAATCTTTATTCCTGCAGCGCCAGCGGCGCTGACCTCCAGCGCCACACACACCACAAGACCTTTTACGTGCGCAACCAATCCACGGACGGACGTAAAATTGTTTACCACGCGGGCGGCGATCTTTACGTCTTTGACCCCGAAACCAATACGGATACCAAGCTTTGCCCCGCGTACCACAGTGCAAGGCCTGAGCGGGCCCGTAAATTTGTCTCGGCCCAACGTTATTTGGAAGGCATGAGCCTGCACCCCCATGGGAATCACCTGGCCATCACAGCCCGCGGACAAGGGTTTGTTTTTGAGCGCGCACAGGGCGCCGTGTTGCAGCTGGGCGCGCGCGAAGGCGTGCGTTACCGCCTCCCCACATGGCTTGAGGACGGCCTAAACGTGGCCATGATTTCCGACGTGGGCGGTGTTGAAACCCTTGAGATTTATGACGCCAAAACATGCGCGCGCACCAAGCGCTTTGAATCCTTCGATCTTGGTCGCGTCCAGGCCATGTATCCAAGCCCCACAGACCCGGCCCTCATCCTTGTCAACCAGCGCGGCGAGGTCATTCACATTGATGTGGAAAGTGCCCAGATGCGCGTCATTGACCGCTCTCACCACGAGATGGTGGCAGGCGTGTCCTGGTCCCCCGACGGTCTGTGGGTTGCCTACCACTGTTCCCTGTCCCAAAGGCAGGCCTGCATCAAGCTTGCAAACCTTGAAACGGGCACCATCACCCAGGCCACAAACCCTATCCTGAAAGATACCCATCCTGCCTTTGATCCAGATGGTAAATATCTTTACTTCCTATCCCAGCGCGAGTTTAACCCCTCCTGGGATACGCTCCATTTCAACCTTGGCTTTCCAGCAGGCGAGCGTCCTTATTGTCTCCTGCTCGCCAAGGATACGCCCTCTCCTTTTGTCCTCCAACCCAAGGGACTTGAGGACTGTGATGACGATGATGAGAAAAAGGATGATGACAAGGCTGAGGATAAGGGCCCCGATAAGGAAGGCGACAAAGAGGGTGATGATAAGGGTGTGTCCCCCATCACCATCGACCTTGAGGGATTGCCTGAGCGTATCCTGGCCTTTCCCGTGGAGCCCGGAAACTTCTCCCACCTTGCAGCTGTCAAGGGCAAGCTCATGTATCTGAGCTGGCCCCTATTTGACGCGGGCGACGATGAGGACGCCGATCCCCATGAAGGGGGCGCCCTTGCGTGCTTTGATTTTGAAAGCCTCAAAGAGGATGAGCTGACAACGGGCATCCTCGACTTTGAGGTCAGCCTTGACGCCAAGCGCATGGTTTACCGCACCGGAAAAAGCCTGCGGGTTGTGAAGGCGGGTGAGAAAATTGACGAGGGGTCCGACCAGCCTCCCCACAAATCTGGATGGGTGGACCTTGAGCGTGTGACCATCTCCGTGAACAGGTTAAGTGAATGGCAGCAAATCTACCATGAAGCCTGGCGCTTGCAGCGCGATTACTTCTGGGTTGAGGACATGTCCCAAATCGACTGGCAAGCGGTCCATGACCGGTACGCGCCACTTCTGACCAGGATCTCCACACGGCGCGAGCTCAGCGACATTGTGTGGGAAATGCAAGGGGAGCTTGGCACCTCCCACGCTTATGTCAGTGGCGGTGACTTGCGTCCCTCGCCCGCCTGGGGCGTTGGTTTGCTGGGCGCGGACTTTGCCTATCACCACAAGCTGGATGCCTGGGAAATTAAGCATATCGGCCATGGGGATCCTTGGCGTGAGGGACGCACTTCGTCCTTGCGCAGGCCAGGCCTCAATATCAAAGAAGGCGACCTCATCTGGCGGGTAAACGGACAAAGCGTGTCCAAAGACCTGCCCGTTGAGGCGCATTTGACCCACCAGGCGGGCAAGGAAGTTGCCCTCACCATTTCCGATGCCTCGGGTGACAACAAGCGTGATGTGGTAGTCAAAACCATGCGCGAAACCCTGACACTGTCCTACCTCGACTGGGTAGCCAAAAACCGCGCCTATGTCCATGAGAAGTCCAAAGGCCAGGTGGGATACGTCCACATCCCCGACATGAGCGCAAATGGCTTTGCCTATTTCCACAGAGGCTACTTGGCCGAGTGCGATAAGCCAGGACTTGTCATTGACGTGCGCTACAACGGCGGCGGCAGTGTCTCGCCTCTCATCTTGTCAAAGCTCATGGCCACACGCCTCGGGTATGACCTCACCCGGTGGTTTGGCAACATCCCTTACCCCGTTGACGCGTCCCACGGCAACCTTGTGGGTCTGACCAACGAGTACGCGGGCTCCGACGGAGACATGTTCTCCCACGCCTTTAAGATGCTCAATCTTGGTCCCTTGATCGGCAAGCGTACTTGGGGCGGCGTCATTGGCATCTGGCCGCGCAACACCCTGGTTGACGGCGGTATGACCACACAGCCTGAGTTTTCCTTCTGGTTCAAGGATGTGGGATGGGGCCTTGAAAACTACGGCGCCGAGCCTACCGTTGAAGTGGAAAACACCCCCCAAGACTATCTCATGGGGCGTGATCCTCAGCTGGACTGCGCCATTGGTGAGGCACTGCGCCTTGTGAAAGAAAATCCAGCTGGAACACCTGCCTATACCGAACGACCGAATCTGGCGCTGCCCGCGTAAGGAACGAGGGGGAGGTTAAGCACCTCCCCCTTTTTCCTGGCGCTTTTTATGCCAAAAGTCGAGGCGCTTGCGTAGCTCTCGCTCAAAACCGTAATCCTTGGGATCGTAAAGGGTCTCCCGTGGCAGGGCGTCGGGAAAATAATTCTGTCCTGAAAAAGCGTCCTCTTGGTCATGGTCATAGAGGTATCCTTCCCCGTACCCCTGGGTTTGCATGAGGCGCGTGGGCGCGTTCACAGCAAAAGCTGGAGGAGGCAGCGAGCCCGCACGCTTGGCCAAATCCCGCGCCCGCCCGTACGCCACATAGGCCGCATTGGACTTGGGGGCGGTTGCCAAATAAATCACCACTTGCGCCAGCGCAAGTTCTCCTTCCGGGGACCCCAGCCTCTCAAAAACGTCCACGGCCGCCACCGCTTGGGAAAGTGCGTTTGGATCCGCAAGACCAATGTCTTCACTGGCCATGCGCAGCAAGCGCCTGCCCAGATACAAGGGGTCTTCTCCCCCCTCCAGCATGCGCGCAAACCAATAAAGGGCGGCGTTCACGTCGGACCCACGAATGGATTTATGGAGGGCACTAATCAGGCTATAGTGCCCGTCGCGTCCCTTATCATAGAGGCTCGCACGCTTAGGCAGACGCGCAAGGAGCGTCTCTTGTGTCAGGGGCGCGTCTTGCTTGTGGTGAGCGCGCAAAAGCGCCTCCATCATGTGAATGAGCGCGCGACCATCTCCATCGGCCATCTGAAAGAGAAGTGCGCGGGCATCTTCTTCAAAGGTGAGCGTCAGACCCCAGGCCTCTTCACAGCGCTTGGCCAAGACGTCTAAATCTACGGCCTCCAACCTCTTGAGCGTCAACACATGGGAGCGCGACAAAAGCGCGCCGTTCAGCTCAAAGGAAGGATTTTCTGTCGTGGCGCCCACAAGGGTCAGGCGACCATCCTCAAGGTGCGCCAGGAACGTATCCTGCTGGGCACGATTGAAACGGTGAATCTCATCCACAAAGAGAAGGGTTTTCTGACCTACACGCAGGCGCGCTTGAGCCTCTTCAAAAATCTTTTTCAGGTCAGCCGTTCCCGTAAAAATGGCCGATACACTGACAAAAAAGGAGGCGCTTTTCTCGGCAATAAGGCGCGCGAGCGTTGTCTTCCCGCACCCAGGCGGCCCCCACAGAATAAGATTTGGCACATGCCCCGTCTCAAGGGCGCTTTGAAGAAGGCTTCCCTGCGCAAATAGATGCCCCTGCCCCACGACCTCGTCCAGGGTTTTGGGCCTGAGGCGTTCGGCTAAGGGCGCACCCTTTGCGCCGCCCGAAAAAAGACTACCAGTTCCCGACAACGAGGGTCTGGGTCCTTGACCCGCGTGTAAAAGTGATCTCCCAGCCTTGCTTACTGCGCCCTAAATTACGGGAAAGCTCATCGACGGTTTTGACTTCCACCCCGTTGATGCTGACCACAACGTCGCCGGGTTGTAGGCCCGTGAGGGATGCAGGTGTGCCTGGATTAATGCCCAAAATCACAACCCCCCCACCCACATAGGAAAGTCCTAATTCATTGGCCACAGACGGGGAAAGCCCTGTCACAACGGCGCCGTTAAGGGGCTGACGGCCGCTTAAGGAAAGCCTGCGGTTGCCTGGCATGTCTGGGGGCGTCTCAACGCGCATGGAAAGGGTTTTAATTTCCCCCTGGCGCCAGATCTCAACGGATACAGTCTCTCCCACCTTCAAGGTCGCCATGCGGAAGCGAAAGGCGGCTTCATTGCGTAAGGGGTGGCCCGCAATCTTAAGCACCACGTCACCGCTTGTAAGGCCGGCCTTGCCCGCGGGTCCCTTTTTATAAACATCGCGCACAAGCACACCTTCCGTTTTTGGAAGACCCAAGGCCGTTGCAATGCCATTGGTTACAGAGTCAATGGCAACACCCGCCCAAGGACGAATCAGTTTGCCGCCGTGCTCTGCCGCGGCCAAAAGGGGCAAGACCAAGTTAGAGGGAATGGCAAAGCCGATGCCAACGGATCCGCCAGACGTAGAGAAGATAGCGGTGTTGATACCCACAATCTTGCCGTCCAGGGTCACAAGGGGCCCGCCAGAGTTTCCAGGATTGATGGCTGCGTCCGTCTGGATGAGTGAGTAGAGATCCGACACACCCACCTGGGTGCGCGCAAGTCCTGACACAATACCTGAGGTCACGGTTTGTCCCACACCAAAAGGGTTTCCAACAGCCAGGACGAAGTCACCCACACGTAAGGTATCGGCGTCACGGAAGGCAAGGAACGCAAAGGGCTTTCCTTTTTCCGGTTCGATTTTCAAAATGGCTAAATCCGTACGGGCATCCTTGGCCAGAACCTTGGCAGTGAATTCTTTGTCATCGGCAAAGGCGACTTTGATCTCGGCTGCGTGTTGGATCACATGAAGGTTCGTTACAATCACGCCGTCTTTGCTAACAACCACCCCAGAGCCCAAGGACTTTTGAACTCGGGCAACGCCCGACCCGTCTCCGAAGAAGTGGCGAAAAAGGGGATCGGAGAAATATGGCAGGTTTGCCTGGGGCACCTCAATGCGGGTCGCATAGATATTGACAACACAGGGAGAGACCTTGTCCACCACAGGTGCGTAGGACATCTGAAGAGCTTCGCGCGAGTCCGGCACAACGGGTGAGGACGTGGCGTCAAGGGAGACTTCAGTTAAATTTTGAGTGAGGGTGGGCACCGCAATGGGCTGCGGCCCATCGGCGGCCATGACACAGCCCACCATGCACAGCCCTACACAGCACAGCTTCAGTTGTTGACTAAACCGAACCATCGCACACCCTCACACAAAAATTGTGATTCCTATTCTAACGGCAAAGGGTTTCAAACGCCATCCTTATGCGAGCGCTTTTGTCCCACGCTTTTCTTTGGGAAGATACCAGAAAAGGAAAAGCGGCAACCCTAGCAGCGTAAAGACGCTCGCCTTTAAAAGCACGTGCACGGGCGTTTCATAAACAACCCATAGGCAAAATCCTGCCGCCACAAGGCCCACAAAGACTTTCATAAGCGACTGCGCGTTTTTCAGAAGCTTCAAATAACCGCCACAGCACATGAGATACACAAAAAGAAACGCCGTCACAGATATATCAATGATGACGCGGATCTGGTCTGCAAAGTTATCCTCAACGGTCATGACAAGAAGTGGCGCGATACCAAGGCTGCTAATGAGAATTGACCATTGGGGCGCGTCTTTTTTATTAAGCTTTGCAAAAAAGTGCGGCAGAAAGCCGTCCTGGGCAAGGCCCAAAGCAATCTGACCACTGGCCAAAATCCAGGCGTTGAGCGTGCCAATGCACACAACGGACGCAATCACCGCAATGCCCAGATGCCAGTTTCCAGAAAAAAGAATTTGGGCCGCATCGACATAGGGCGCTTGGGAGACCTTGAGCATTCCCGGGTGCACCAGCCCCATGACACCCACACAGTTGAGTATATAGAGGATCGCGACGCTGAGTGTCCCCAGGACAATGGCGCGCGGAATGGTCTTGGAGGGGTTCTCCACGCTGCCCGCCGGGGTTGTGGCGCACTCCAGGCCAATAAAGCCCCACAACGTTAAAAGGGTCACCTGGCCCAAGAGACTTGAGAGTGGCAAATCCCTTGTCACCTCAGGCAGGGCCACAAAATGGTCTGCCTTGAAAGCCATAAGCCCAAGCACCGGAATGATGATGAGGGGCACGAACTTGAGAAGCGTCAGAAAGAACTCCACGTTGCCGGCCATCTTCACGCCTTGAAGGTTAATGAGGGTAATCACACCCAAAAGTCCAAGCTGTAGGGCCAGAAGCGTCCCCTTGTCCGTAATCCCCAAAAGTGGGGCCAAGTACCCCACGGCCGTTACAATCACCGCCGTCGTGCTGACCCAGGAAATCACCCAGTATGTCCAACCCGTGAAGAACGCGGGCACGCGGCCGAAAAGATTGTTCACATACACATGGGGCCCACCTGTTGTGGGATAATGGCTACAAAGAGTGGCAAAGACATAGCTCAAACTCATGGCGCCCACCGCTGCCAGGATATATCCCCAAATGGCAAAGGTGCCATAGCCAGCCAAATTTGCAGGTGCCATAAACACAGACGATCCGATCTGACTGCCGGTCACAAGGGCAAAAACAGACCAAAAACCAATTTTACGCGACACGAAAAGTCTCCTTAAGAGAGTGTTTTAGAAAAATAGACAGAAAAAAAAGGGTACAAAGGACTATCGGCGCGAGCGCGCCTTTCGTGCTGTAAAAAGAGGTTTAAAATAACCGCTCATCAATCCAAACCCAAAAGTGGTACCAAAAGCTACCCTACTTCTGGGCAAGGCGCAAGGTGTTTATGCCCAGAAGTAGGCTGCGCACGCATAGGAAAATGAAAATAATCCCCCTCACTTTTCCAGCTTCACCATGGCCACAGGAAAGGTATGCACCTCCATGGGGAGGCTTTCAGCCACAAACAGATGGCGCAGCATTTGCTCGTACCACTGTGTCAACTTGGGATGCTCGGGGTGCCACACATAGGACGGAAAACGGTAGTTCAAATAGGCCAGGGCCATGACAACGGAAAAATCGCCAATGGTAGGGGCGTGCGCGTCAAGCTCTTGGGCGTGCTCCTCCAAAAACAAAAGGCAGCTGGCCACACGCGCCCTGTGGCGGTCGATCCAATCGTGGGACTGAAGGGTGCGGGGGCGTGCGTGCTCTTCCACAATACACAAAACGGCTGACTCTTTGATGCTGCTAGCCACAACTTGTTGACGCAGCGCAGTGAAAAGCGCGTCTGCCTCGGGATAAAGTCCCTTATCAGCACCCGATTCAGCTTTGGCACGCTGGGCAAGGTAGAGGCAAATAACATCGGAATCAAAAACAGGCTCGCCGTCTTCCTTGATAAGAACAGGCACCTTTCCGATAGGCGAAATCCCGGTCAGGGGTGAGTCGACCTCCCAGGGATGCATGGGAACCTCTTCAATTTTCTCAAAAAGATCCAGATACTTTGCAACGGCTAAAACCTTGCATGCGTGGGGTGATGCGCGCCAATGATAGAGCTTCATGCCGCGTGCCCATCCTCTTTTTTGAAGATGCGCCCACAGTAAGGACACGTCGCCTGCCCCGTCTTGCCCAGATCCAAAAAGACACGTGGGTGTCCTCCAAATCCGTCGGCGCCATCACACATGACGCTGTCACTCTCGTGGGTCATTCTTTCTCCAAAACTTAGTACTCTCTTGCCTTTAGTCTAGAACGTATGACGGCTCTTGAGAAGGCACGTTTTTGACATAGTGCTTCCAACGGCCCATAAACTTGACAAGAAAGAGGGCTGGCAGGCTGACGAAGAATGCGATCACAAAGAACATCTGCCACCCAAAGGTCTCCACAAGCAGTCCTGAGGCGCACGCCCCCACAACGCGCCCGAGCTCCACCAAGGACGACAAAAGTGCAAGCTGGGTTGCCGCGTAGGTTGGATTACACAGGGTCAGCTGATACGCAAACAGGGCCGTCACCCGCATGCCACCGGTTAGATGTTCGAGGGCCACACAAATATAGAGCACGCCCATGTCGTGTCCCGCCGCCCCAACCCACAAGAAACACAAAAGGGAGACAGCGTGAAGAAGGCCCGCCCACAAAAGGGTACGCAGCATCCCAAGGCGGGCCGTCATAATACCCCCCACAAAGCCTCCCAAGATACTAGCAATCATGCCAAAGACTTTTGAGGCCTGGGCAATTTCTGTTTTCGAAAAACCAACTTCCGTATAAAAAATATTGCCCATATTGCCGATAATATCGTCCCCCATTTTGTAGAGGAGCATAATGAGCAAGCAAATGACCCACATTTTGTGGCGTTTCATAAAGTCCTGAAAGGGGCACACGAAAGCGCCGTAGCTCCACGCCATAAGAGGGGACGAAAAGCGCCCCGTGTGGGATCTTTCCCACTCCTGAGTATGGGCACAGGGACGAAAATCAGGCTCTTTGATCACGGTGAAGTAGATCATGCCAAGGCCGCTGATAGCCCCCATAAGCATGTACGCCTCACCCCACGTCACATAGTGCGCAACCAAGTAAAGCACACCCGCACCCGCAAGCAAAATGCCCATGCGGTATCCAAAAATCCCCATGGCCTCTCCCGCACCAAATTGGGTGCGTCCCAAACGCTCCGCCTGGTAGGCAAACATTACAATGACTGAGGTTGAGGCGGAAAAAGAAACGCCCAAGGCACATAGGGCAAGAAGAGCTAAGTCTTTTCCCGGATCAAGTTGCCCCATGGAAAAAAGGCAAAGGGACAGAAGCGTCTGGGCCGCCACAAGCCAGGCCTTCCGTCGCCCGAGTGCGCGCGTTAAAAAGGGAATGTGCATACGATCCACAAGGGGGGACCAGGCAAATTTCATGGTATAGGGCAACTTCACCGCCCCCAAAAGACCAATGGTGGTCAGAGCGAGCCCCGACTCGTGGAGCCAAAGAGAAAGAGTAGACGCCGTGAGGAGCAAGGGCAGACCACAAAAAAAGCCTATCCCCCATACAACAAGCACGCGCGCGTCTTTGTAGGGACGCAAATAAGATAAAAATGAAGTGAAAATGTGACTCAAAAGAAAGTGTGAAGCACCACTCACAAAGTGAACCCAGCGCCCCTGGCTGTCAAGGCAAAAAAAATTCTATCCCCTCGTCAAGGTGGGTTTTTTTTGACGAAAAGTCGGCGTACACTTTTCATCAAGGGGGAGGACAAAAATGGTTTTTCCTTTCCTTTTTCACAAAAGCACAGGAGGCTCAAGACCATGACGCATCACTCTTCATTACCAAAGACGCTTTTGCTTGCAACGATTTTATCCGCGGGTCTTGGCGCCCCCCTCATGGCGTCTGCGCCAGAACTCCCTGAGGCAGATACAGGCGCCGGCGTAGGCGGCTCTGTGAGCGCACTGCCTCCCATTATTCAAGCCCCTCCACAAGAAGAGATGACCGACATTCCCCTGACAACGCCGGCTGCGCCTGCGCCTGCAAAGAAGGGTTGGTCCCTCTGGCCTTTTAGCTCAAGCACACCAACAGAGGTGGTCACACCGGCACCAGCCGCTGCCCCCTTGCAAGAGGCTCTTCTTGAGGCTATTCCAACCACAGATGCGGCACCTTCGACAGTGCCAGCGGCTCAAAGCACCACAGAACAAACGGACACAAACAAGCAAGCGGCAAGTGACACCTCTGTGCCCGCCGTTCAAAGCGCGCCGGAAACAACAGACGCTGATGCCCAAACGACGACACCTACGCCTCTTGCAACCTCACCCCAGGGCCGCTCTCTCCTCAATCGCCTTACTTTTGGTCTCTTTGGAGATGCTGGCATAGCAGCAGATGTGACAACGTCGGCGCCATCAGCCGCCCCCCAGGAAAATGCAGATCCTTCCCTTGCAGACACAGCGATCTTGGCCACAGCAACGCCCGAGGCAGTTGCTCAAGACACAACACCTGAGGGGGCACTTTCAGTCCCTTCCGACGCCGGTGTCGGCGCGACTGCCCAAGACATCCCTCAAGAAGCTGTACTTGACGCAGCGCTTTCAGCACCGTCCTCCTCAGGCGTTGGTGCAGAAGCTGAAGAAGAGATGATCGAAGACTATGTGCCCGCAGCCGAGTCCCAAAGCGCGTCCTCCTCAAATCCCTTTGCAAACGTTCCTGACGACTTGGATGTGACAAGCAGTGTTGTCTTTGGCGCTGAAATAGCCGCACGACTGGCTGCACAAAAGTATACCGATGGGCACATTTCCTTTACGCACCCCTGGAAGAGGACGCAGAAGTTAACAGATGTGGACCTCACCAGTTTTGGTAAGAACTTCTCCGTTTATGATGGGGGAACCTACGTTCTTGCTTACGCAGATCAAAGCATGAGTTTACCAGGTACCCTCCTTGCCAACGCCGTAGAACAAAAGAAGGGCCTTGAGGGCGTATGGCTCAAAGAAGTATTGAGTGGTGAGGAAAAACTCGCCTCGTTTGAAGCGCGTTCGTTTGACGTCTTTGCGCCCGAGGAAGCCACCGCCCCTGGGTACGTGCCGGCAAACCATCTTTTCTTTGACAAGATTGCCCGTGACGCGCAACTGACAAGCGCAACCCAGACTCCCGCTGCCTGCATCACGGTAAATGGAGAGAGCTTTACTATAAGCGAAAGCGATGTCGTCACATTCGTGAAGGACAAAAATAAGCTACGTGTACGTTTTAGCTATGTACAACGGTTTTTGAGTGAAAATGCAAACACCGACTTAAAGGTCGCTCTCATCAACCGACGTGCCGACTCCGCCACCATTAAAATGTATGAAGCTGCGTCCTAAACCTACCAAAGGGGGGGCATCGTCCCCCCTTTTTTTTATGCTCGTTTTGCGCTAGACAGAAGATGAATGTAAGCCTATGAGGAGTAAGCCTTTGTCCTACAAGTTATTTTTCTCAAGTTTAATGGTAATGAGTATTGCGTGCGGCCAAAGCACCTGGGGTGCGGGACGCGGCGGTCAAGACAATGACGACAAGGATGATAAGACTCCTAAGTCTACCCTTGAGAAAAAAGACCCCTTAGGCGAAGATGACATCACTACCCAAATTGGCGTTGAGAAATCTCTTATCAAAAATAGACTACTGGAAACACCGCCCTTGGAAGAGGAAAGCGAGATTGATTTGAGCGACACCTTCCTTGGCCACCTCAACGCCCACGAAGCCCCCCTTGGGGAGGCTGAGCAAGAAAAGGAAGAAACCCCCGCGCCGCTTTTGGCCTTGCAGGAAGACGCCCAAGAGGATCTCCAAGAGACTCCCGCGCCCAAGGCCGCTGAAGCAACGCGTAAGGAGAGCGCGACCCACACGTGCGGCCCCATGCGTAAAAACCGTCGCATGATACGGGTGACGCAACCTCTTCAAGGAGAGCGGGAACAAAACGCGCGAACCGCACCTTACCCCTACGCCCCTTATGCGGCCCATGCCAAAAGGCGTGCCTCTCAAAAGCCCAAAGCCACAAAAGTGCAAAACATGCTCGGGTTTACCTTGACCCTTCCATACCAAGAAACCACCCCCCTGCCCCATGTCAGCACACACATCGTGGGACATTATGGGCATCTGGGGCAACTGGCTGGTATGGCGCCTCAATTATCCGAGCCCCCCTTTGATTTCCAAATCTCTTCGTCCGCCCTGGCCACTTCTCTTAATGTCGCCCCTCAAGGACCTGATGTGGTTGATGCGTTTCAAATCTCTTCCTCTGCCCTGGCCACTTCTTTTGATGACGGATCTCAAGAACCAGAGCAAGAGCCAGTGGTTGAAATCCATTCATCCGCACTGGCCACCTTTGAAGATGGTGAGCTTATAGATTCAGCGGAGTCACTCTTTGGGGCAACGTCCGAAAGTATTCTTGCCTCACTCAGTTCCTCACAACTTACACGAGATGAAACAGATGAGAGTGAATCTGGAGAGTTGCAGCCTCTTGCGGCGTCCGATGAGGGCGAAGATCAAAGTGCATGGGACGCGCTTTTCATCACCCCGACCGCCCAAACGACCCCTTCTGCACCCGCAAAGGAGCCAGCTTATTCTTGGCTCACCGCCCATGAAGCCTTGGGACTCCTACAACGTGAGGTGCTTCATCTGCGCGAAACCCTTCAAGGCGTTCAAAATGCTTTTACAGGCGTCAGTGCCACCTCAAGCGCCTCACACAGCGCCCCAGGCCAGTACACAACACCCTTTGGTGAAACGATTTCCTTACGTCCTCAATATGGCAAGACCCAAATGCAGCGACCTGTGATCGCCCCGCCCCAGCCCGCACCGAAGCCCACGGCCATGAGGACAGCTTTTTCCCAGCGCGTGGTGGCCTTTAAGGACATTCACTGGCCCAGCACAGGCTTTTTGCGCGAACTCCCCTTTGCGGGAGGAAAGGCCGTGCCTCTCTATGAAGACTGCCACTACACGGTCTATCTGGGAGCTGCCCGCAAGACCCTTTCAGGGCGAGAGCTTCACGCCTTGGGTCGCAAAACATGTCGCCATTTGCACATAAGTGCTGTATACGCTAGCATCCCTGTCATGACACCCATGGGAACACGGTTCAATCACGTCCCCCTTTGGGAAGGACCCGCACCCAAGAGCACCGCCGCTTATGCGTTCCCGTCAGAGCATCCCGTGCTATCGACATTTTTCAAGGTCATCGAAAAAGACACCTTTCCAATGCTTACCACGGTTTCCTTTCCCGCTGGTCAAGTAGGTGTTGTCACACCCCATGCCCTTTATTTTGTGCCGCCCAAGGCACAAATTGCCTACAATCTGACGACACACTCGGGCAAACTCGTCTCCAAACGCATCCACAAATCCGCAAAACGCTTTGCCCATGTGAGCCGCCGAGGCCATCACCCAAAAGAGGTTGCGTGGATTAAGAACCGTAAGAAAACGATCTACACAGCACACTAAAAGAAGGGGGCTTTACGCCCCCGCCGCCCCTTGAAAAATGTGGGCCAGTTGCTTTTGCATCAGGGAAAGCTGAACATTCCATTCGTAAAAGCTTAGCGCAGTCGGGTTCTTTGCTTTAAAATCTGCGTAGGTGATTCCCATCTCAATGCGCGCCCCCAAAGCATTACACGAGGCCGTCAGCGCGGCTCTTGTCAGATCTGGCGCGCAGACAAGTGCGCGGCTGGCCATTTCTTGCAAACCCTTCGCTTTTCCAAAAAGCGCCTCTTGTACTTTGATATCATTGGACAAGCTTCCTGCCCAGTAATAGGTCTGTGCAACGGACAAACGCGCGTTAGCCGTTTCCGACACGCTGTCCTGTGCCTCCAGGAGAGGCTCGAGCATCTGTGACGCTTTCCCGAGCAAAGCCGACGCTATGCTGCGCATATCTTGAGGGCTTTTACCTTCCATGGTGGCATCTTTTAAGGCAAAGGCGGCTCGCACCAAATAAACAGATTGCTCATACGCGTTTTCATTTCCGTTCAGTGTCTGAATTTCATTGAGAAAGCGTGCCAAAGAGTGTGTGTGGGTTGTTTGGCGGGACGCGGCAAAGCTGTCGCCGCGAACAAAAGTGATTTCCTGGGACAGGTCGGCCATAAGGGGCTCGGGTAAAAGAGGGCCCATCCAAGATGGAACCATCTCAAGCTGCACGTTCATAAAGTTATCCCGGTGCTCTTGAATTTGCGCGTCTGATAGTTCTGAAAACTCTTTAACAAGCATCCGCTTGATCTCTTTTCTTCTTTTTGCCTCAATCTCTTCCTTTATTGTGTGGTGAAGCACGGGCGTACCCACGCCAGCACGCATGACAATTGGAACAAAGGGAACCTGGGACGACTTTGGTGCGCGCATACCCTTACCATCAATGTCCATGGCATCAGAAGCAACTGCGTACGAACAAGGAATAAGTGCGAGTGCGAGTATCTTTTTCACTGTCTTTTTCATGGGATCCTCCTTGCTGTGATGGCGTGCCCGCGGCGCGCTTGCTTGCGGGAAAATTTCTTTCCTGCCTGGCCAGCTTACGGTCAAAAAATTAACCCACCCCAAAAGAATGATGAAAATTTTGCAAAAATTTTATGGACTTACCCTTAATATCCAAAACATTTTTCTTCAATTTTAGGCAAAAGAGTGAGGATTTCTGCGCCTTTGCAAGTGGTTCATTTTGGCGCAGATACGTGGTATAAAATAGACCAGAGCGATATTTTTTCAGGAATAAAAAAGGATGACACACCAAGGTATTATGGCAGGCAAACGCGGCCTTATTGTGGGGCTTGCCAACGACCATTCCCTCGCGTGGGGCATTGCACAGGCCCTCCAAGCGCAAGGTGCTGAGCTTGCCTTCACCTATCAAAACGAAGCCCTTCAAAAGCGTGTGGAGCCTTTGGGCCGCACCCTTGGCGCTGAGATCTTTTTGCCTTGTGACGTCAGTGACGAAGGGCAAATGGCCAGCGTTTTTGATCATCTGAAGGGCACGTGGGGGTCCCTCGACTTTGTGCTGCACGCCGTTGGCTTTTCCAACAAGGACGAGCTTAAGGGCCTTTATATGGATACAAGCCACGCAAACTTCCTCCATACCATGGACGTGTCTTGCTATTCCTTCACCAGGATGTGCCGCTTGGCTGCACCCCTCATGAACGAGGGGGGCGCGCTTTTGACCCTGACTTACCTTGGCGCTGAGCGTGTGATGCCCCACTACAATGTCATGGGCGTTGCAAAGGCGGCCCTCGAGGCAAGCGTGCGTTACCTCGCGTGTGACCTTGGCCCTCGCGGCGTGCGCGTAAACGCCCTTTCCGCAGGTCCCGCAAGGACCCTGGCGGCCTCAGGCATTGGCGATTTTCGCTATATCCTTAAGTGGAACCAGGACAATGCGCCGCTTCGCCGCAATGTGACCTTGGAGGACGTCGGAGGCGCGGCCATGTACCTGCTGTCTCCCCTGTCGTCGGCGGTGACGGGTGAAACCCATCACGTGGACTGCGGATATCACGTTGTGGGCATGAAAGCCGTTGACGCGCCTGATATATCTCTTCCACAATAGAGAGAAATAGGTATTAAGCATTTGGCAGGGATATGAGAAAGTTTTTTGGGCGTTTGTTCGCGGTCATTGGTGGGCTTGTCTTTTTTGCCGTGCTTGGCAGTATGGCCTCTCTTTTTATCCTTGGCAAGAAGGAGCAGGCGCTACCCGAAAAGGCTGTCCTCACCCTAGAGGTATCGGGAAATATTCCAGAAACACGGGGACATGTTCCCTTTCCCTTGAATCTCGTGCAGCAGTCCTTAAGCCTTTATGACCTCACCTGCACCCTGGATCACGCTGCCAGTGACCCATCGGTGAAGGGCCTTGTTGTGAAACTTGGCCCCAACTCTTTGGGCCTTGCCCAGGTGCAGGATCTGCGCCAGGCGGTCACGCGTTTTCGCGCCAAGGGAAAGTTCGCCCTCATTCACACGGATACCTTTGGCGAGATGACCGGTGGGACCCTGCCCTATTATCTGGCCAGCGCCTTTGATGAGATCGCCCTTCAAAACATGGGCAACGTTGCTTTTGTGGGACTTTCCATGGAGCTTCCCTTTGCAAGGCGACTTCTTGATGAGTGGCAAGTGGTGCCGCGCTTTGCCCAACGCGAAGAGTTCAAAGGCATCATGGAGACCTTTACCCTTGAGCACATGAGTGAGTCCAGCCGCACAGAGCTGACAGCACTTCTCAAAGATATCATGGCGCAAATTATCCAGGATGTGGCCAAAGAGCGTGAACTCAACGAAGATGAGGTCACCCATATCTCCCAGTCCACTCCCCTCTATCACGCGGAAGAAGCCCGCCGGCGGGGCCTTTTGGACCAAGTGACTTACTATGACCTCTTTGAGACCTACGCGCGCAAAAAAGCAGGTCCTGGGGGCGCTCTGTTTCCTTTTGCTGCTTACGCGTCCCACGCAAGAAGAAAAGGAAAAGAGAAAAGCAAAGACAGACCCATCGCACTTGTCTTTGCCTCCGGCCAAATTGTGCGCTCGGCCACCATTTCACCTGTCTCCTTGATGCCCACAGAGGCCATCTCCTCCGATGATTTAACGGATATCTTTGATGAGCTTCTTGACCCCAAGAAGCCAAAGCCAGCCGCCGTTGTGCTGCGCGTTGACTCGCCAGGTGGCGCACCTATCCCTTCTGAAACCATCTGGCGCCTTTTGACGCGCACCAAAGAAATGAAGATCCCCGTTGTGGTGTCCATGGGCAACATGGCGGCCTCGGGCGGATACTGGATCGCTACAGCGGCCGACAAAATTGTCGCCCAAGGCACCACCATTACAGGTTCCATCGGTGTGGCTGGCGGCAAAATTGTGCTGGATCAGTTGTGGCGCCGCTTTGGTGTGGAGTGGGGGCATGTGGCCACCAGCCCCAACGCCAATGCCCTTTCGCCCAATGAGGATTTCACGCCCGAGCAGTGGCAATCCTTTAACGAGAGCATCGATTACACCTATACCTATTTCCTTCACCGGGTCAGCAAGGGCCGTAATTTGTCCGCGGAAAAAACCCACGAAGTGGCCAAAGGCCGCGTGTGGACGGGCAAACAAGCTTTAGAGCTCGGCCTTGTGGACCAGCTTGGCGACTTGCACAGCGCCATTGCCCTGGCCGGGGACCTGGCTGGTCTTGACAAAAGCACCACACCAGCCGTCACCATATATCCAAAAAATCAAGGCCTTGGCGGCATCTTTTCCGGAGCCTTTGGCCCTCTCCTTGACCATGATGGCGCCCAAGCTCTCCTGAAAAGCTTCGTTGCCCAAGCTGTCAGCGCCACCGCCTATCCAGCCTACCGCCCTCACTAATTCTTGGGGCGGGGTCATCAAAACGCTGACCCAAGGGTCAGCTTTTTGATGACGCATCCATGAATTCTTGTACTAATGTGCGATTCCAGAATATTATTTGAGAAAGACCTCGTGAAACCATATAAATTAACCCTTCGTTGCTTGATTGTTCTTTGTGCGCCGGCTTTTCTTCACGCAAGCAGCGCTCATGATACGCTTCTGGAGGGTCTATCTGGTGTTAGCAGATGTACTCTTTCAGAGCATATTGACGCCCTCGATGACACAATGCGCGAGGCAATCCAGAATGCCGGTTTTGCGCCACAGGAAAGACAGATTGTCATAGAACATGCCCAAGATATCACGCCAAAACGACTGCCCCTTTTAAAGGCCGCCCTTGCGCCTTTTGTGGGTGATTTCGAATTCAGACGCAATTTCTTGAGAGCAAACGCACTTCCCGATGATATGCTGCAAGCCATTGCAAACACTCACTTCACACCAGACGTTTTGCGTAACGTCTTCACATATATACACCTGTTTCAACCAGCACATATCGCTCACTTGCCGGCTTGGTGCAATGGCGTGCCTGAGTACGAACAAAGAGCACTGCTTGAGAAGGCTTATGCAAAGGCACCCGAGGAGATCGCACGTGTTGCGGGCTACGGACTCGGCCCGCGTTCTAGGGTCCTAGCCCTTGAAAGGGGGCACCTTTTTCCAGCAGACAAAAAAGATGCCTTGAGTTGCCTTTTGAAAGATCACCCCTTTGATGGACTGGATATTGCGCAGGCTGCGCAGTCCCACTCGTCTAAGACCCTCACGCTTTTTGCGGATCAAGAGTTTGACCATATGCAACGCGCCGCTCTTTTAGGGACGAATATCTTGGATCTGCCATCCGAAAAACTCCCCCTTGCAAAAGAGTTCCTCCGGGGTATTCGGGGCGCGAGGGATATCGTGTACGGGGTAGAGCTCATTTTCTCCACACCTCAGGATGACCTTTCGCGCGTGGTTGGGGCTAACTTTGCGCCCTGCAGCCGTCTGAGCATTCTGAGAAATGTGCAACAGCTTGAAGACGCACAGTTGCATGCCTTAAGACCTCTTTTGACCGCCTATCCCCATGTTGAGGCCGCGTTTATGGACGGATCGTCTCACTTCTTGGGTGACACACTCGTGGAAAAGGTCGCGAAGCAAAAACATACACCCGAAACCATGCTTACTCTATGCGATAGGTCCTTTTCCAGAAGCGATGTATCTACCATTCTTTCCGCGGACGCTGAGACCGTTTGCCAAAAAGTCCCGCTCCTTAAGGAACTGGTGTGGGCTCCAGAAAAGATTTTAGAGCTTGAAGGGCACATCTCTATAAACAGCCTCGTGCACAAAAGTGTTGAAGAGCTTCAAACCATGCTCGTCTGTTTCCAGGCCATCGCCCAAGAAACGCCCGCGCCTTACCAACGTGTGGCGTTCATGAAATCTATATCCAGCTTAACGCCTGACAAAATTAAGCGAGTCTACTTACTCTTGAATGGGATAACTCATTACTATGATGCGGACTTTTTGGTACGAGACGCATCTAAGCTTAGCGTTGAAAGACTCGACTTACTTGCCAGAAGTCACTTCTCTCCCAACCACATCAGTGCTGTCATCGAGTACCTCCCCCAAGCTGATCCCGCCCTTTACCCAGATGTACAAACGCTTCTTTCGGGTCTTTCTAAGGTGGAAGGCACACACCTCATTAAGGCGTGCGTTGGCAAAACACAGGAGCAGCTTAAAGAGGCTCTATCCCTGCCTGCGGACGAACGCCTTGCCTTTTTACAGCAGGCGAGCTCTTGCGCCTCTACAAGCAGCCACGAACTTCTTGCGCGCTAACTAAAAAAGGCGTCTCCCGGCTGGGGAGACGCCTTTCTATTGGCTCTCTTTTTTTACTTCGCGGCTGGCGGCAACTTCACACGAATGTGGAGCTCTTCCAGCTGACGCTCACGTACGTTGCCGGGCGCGCCAAGAAGCAAGTCTTCCGCCTTTTGGTTGAGGGGGAAGGCGACAATTTCGCGCAGGTTCGGCTCACCGGCCAAAAGCATCACGATGCGGTCAATACCAGGCGCGCATCCTCCGTGGGGAGGAGCCCCAAACTTAAAGGCGCTCAGCATCCCGCCAAACTCACGCTCCACATCTTCCTGGGAGTAGCCCGCCAAGGAGAAAGCCTTGTACATGATCTCCGGCAAGTGGTTTCGAATGGCGCCGCTACACAGCTCAATGCCGTTACACACAATGTCGTACTGGTACGCAAGAATATCGAGGGGATCCTTTGTGTTGAGTGCCTCAAGCCCCCCCTGGGGCATGGAGAACGGGTTGTGAGAGAAGTCAACTTGCCCCGTCTCCTCGTTCATCTCAAACATGGGAAAGTCCACGACCCAGCAGAATTCAAATGCGTTTTCTTCAATGAGCTCAAGTTCTTGCCCGAGCTTAGTGCGCAAAAGGCCTGACAGCTTAGTGGCCTCGGTCTCCACGTTGCACACGAAAAAGACCGCGTCCCCTGCCCCGCATCCTGTGCGGGTTTTAAGAGCCGCAATCTCGTCCTCGGACATAAACTTCACGAGCGGCCCCTTGGCCTCCGTGTCCGTGAAGGTCACATATCCAAGGCCTGGCGCACCCAGCTCTTGGGCGTAGGCATTGAGCTTTTCAAAGAAGCTTCTGGGCTTGGCGGCAGCGCCCTTGCCTTGAATGGCACGCACCACTTGTCCCTTGGCCACATTGTCCGCAAAGATCGCAACCTTGGTGCCTGCAAAAAAGTCAGACAAGTCATAAATGAGAAGTGGGTTACGCAGATCTGGTTTGTCGTTACCATAGGTCACCATGGCGTCGCGGTACGCAATGCGCTTAAAAGGCGCGGGACTCACACGGCGTCCGTTTGCAAACTCTTCAAAGACCTGGTGGAGGACGGGCTCGATGGCCGTGAACACATCTTCCTGGGTTGCAAAGGACATCTCAATATCGAGCTGATAAAACTCGCCAGGTGAGCGGTCCGCGCGGGCGTCTTCGTCCCGAAAGCAAGGGGCAATTTGGAAATACTTATCAAAGCCTGAGATCATCAAAAGCTGCTTGAACTGTTGAGGCGCCTGGGGCAGCGCGTAAAATTTTCCTGGATGCAGGCGGCTTGGCACCAAAAAGTCACGCGCGCCCTCGGGCGAGCTTGCGGTGAGGATGGGCGTTTGGATCTCCAAAAAGCCCTGCCCTGTCATGAGTGCCCGAATGCGGGAGATAATCTGGCTGCGCAGCACAATGTTGGCGTGCATCTTCTCGCGCCGCAGGTCTAGGAAGCGGTAGCGCAGACGCGTATCTTCCGGAAACTCGTGATCGGCATTCACCTGAATGGGCAAAGGTGCGGCTTCGGACTCAATATGGACCGCCGCAACACCCAGCTCAATGTCACCCGTTGCCATGTTCTTGTTACAGGTCTCGGGGGTTCTGGACAAAACAGTGCCCGTTAGGGTCACAACGCTCTCCAAACGCACGCCCTCAAGTTTTGCAAAGTCAAGGGCGTCCTTTTCCACCACGCACTGGGTCATGCCAAAGTGATCGCGCAGGTCCACAAACAACAAATTTCCGTGGTCGCGCTTGCGGTGAACCCAGCCCGAAAGCTTCACTTCTTGACCAACATGGGACGCGCGCAAGTCTGCGCAGGTGTGGGTACGATATGGATGCATCATCAGTCCTTCTTGACACTTAAAATTGATCCCTCAAAATAGCAACTTTGTGTCGTCTATGCTAGAGTGCGTCAGACAAAAATGATGGAGCGTCCATGGATATTCTTACCACCCCCGCCGCCCTTGAGGCTTATGTCCAGCGTCTTTTGGATGATGCCCCCGCCTTTGTGGCGGTAGATACAGAGTTTGAGCGAGAGTCAACCTATTGGCCTAAACTGTGCCTCGTGCAGGTTGCAACGCCAGATGGTGCGTGTGTACTGATTGATCCGTTGGCCCAAGGCATGGATCTTGCGCCGCTCGTGCCCCTTCTCGCGCACCCCCATATTCTCAAGGTGTTCCACGCGGCTCGCCAGGATGTGGAAACCCTTTTCCATCATTTGACATGTATGCCGACGCCGCTTTTTGACACGCAAATCGGGGCGATGTTATGGGGGTTTGGGGTCAACATGGGCTTTGAGGCCCTTGTGAAAACGACCCTAGAGGTGTCCCTTGATAAGGCCGAGCGTCTCAGTGACTGGACCAAGCGCCCCTTGACCGCCTCGCAAATCAGCTACGCAGCCGCCGATGTGATTTACCTTGCGCCTGCCTTTGAGAAGATGCGTGCGGCCCTTGAAACCATGGGGCGATTTACATGGGCTTTGGAGGAAAGCGCGAAGCTCCTTGAGCCCAGCCTTTATGATATTGACCCAAAGACCGCCTGGGAGCGTGTGAATGTGCGCACAAGGAACGCCCTTCAAGAAACACAACTGAGGCGCCTAGCCGCCTGGCGTGAAACCCGGGCTAAAGAGCGCAACCGCCCGCGCACGCGGATTTTGTCCAATGAGACCCTGGCGGAGCTTCTGGCCATCAACCCCCAATCGCTCGAGGATTTCGATCGCGCCAAAAGCCTGAAGAAAAAGCCCCTGCCCCAGGAAACACGCCAAGAGATTTTCACTCTGATGCAAGAAGACGTATCCCCAGATGAGGTGCCTGCCCTCCCCCGCCCGCGCCCGAGCGATCAGGGGAGCCTGCGCGCTGTGCTTTACAAGCAGCTGCTTGCCTTTGTAGCCGCAAAGCACCACATTGCGCCCTCCCTTATTGCAACCTCCAAGGACATAGAGCGGTACGCGGACGATCCAAACCAAGGCGCGCCGTTTCTGATCGGGTGGCGCGGTGAAATTTTCGGCACCCAGGTTGAGGCGCTCTCCCAAGGGCGCCTCACCTGCCGTCTGCACGGCACACACCTTGTTTTCGAACCTTAATGGGCAGCCCGCGCCCTCATCTTGACCTGGTAACGCCGCGCAAGTTTTCTTGCGCTGTCCTTAAACGCGTCCTGTCTCTTCCCAAGAAAGACAAGGGTCATACGGCGCAAATAGGCAAGGCGCTCAGGGGTTGCCAGGTCTTTTGCTCTCGCGCAGTCAAGGGCGGGCGACCAGGGGATATATCCACCAAGGCCCTCGGGGTCCTTGTCACTCAAAAGGGTCTTGATGATCTCATCACTAGTGGGACTTTGCGGACGTAAGATTAAATCCATAATGGGCTTAGCCCAATTTAACATACCAATACCTTTGGGCTCGAAACCACGCTCAAGAATGGGGACAAAACGTGTGCCCACGGATATAAAAAGTAAATTTTGTGCCCCGTCGCCGTGAAGTAACCCAGCCTCTTTTAGAAAAGCAATGGAAGGACCATAATGCTGCATGAGACCACTCTCCAAAAAAAGGCGTTCATTTCCCGATGCGTCTTGCACGCACACGGGATCAAGGAACATTGGTGATGCCAAGGCGCAGTGAGCGACTTGGGCGGCGGTCAGGTCAGAAAACGCCCCCATATCATGACTTTTGAACTGAAAGGGTTTGGGGGTTGTGTTGTCTTGACATAATTCAGTTGCATTAATAAAGGTGGGGACGCACGCAGATTTGAGGGGCACACTCAGCCCAAGTTCAGTCAAAGCATGGCTGAGCTCCTCAGATCGCTGTTGACGCAATGCAACCTCTGCCTCATCATCCCAAGAGCTTTCCTCATCGCTGCTTGTATCCCCATCCCACGAACTGTCATTATCGCACTCAGTCATATCTTCATATAATTTTGCCGCGGCTGAGCTCACAAACGTTGGATTGCCAGCCCCGTCGCGCCCATCCCCCTCATAAAATCCAACAAGCTGAGACAGATCATAACGGGGCCGCGTGCCTGTCTCGTCGGCAACCGTCAAAAACAAAGCCGCAAGGGCACCCTCACTTGTGCCACCCACAAAATCAAAGGCCTCCCCAAGGCGTGGCTTTTCATGGGCAGGCAAGTTGGGATCCACGCCCAAACAGGAACGAAATTCCCCCTCTAGATTTTGCAGGATCAAGGCTTGCGGGTATCCCATCTTCCATCCCCCTTCAAGAAAGAGGGCCGCAATCTTGGGGGCTTTTGCGCAAGAATCAAAAGTCTCATCTTTTGGCAAACCAGACGAGGCCAAAGCGTGTCCAAGCAAAATGACATTGATCATCAAAACGCACATCATGCGCACTTTCACACCCCTGCCCACGCTTGAATGATTCGCTAGAATCAGCATAAAGTTATTTGCTGTCATTTCAAGGGATTCGGTGAGCTCAAGCGCTCCCATGGTCAGAGCCATGGGAGCGTAGGAAAGAAAGCGCGGCCATCTTTAAGACTTAGTGGGCCGTCGGTGACACGGACGTGAAGGCGCTAAAGGAGGCACCTCCTGGCACGATTGACTCCTCATGACCGCTGACACGCGCGTCCATCTTTACGCGATAACGCCTTGCAAGTTTTTGTGCGGCCTCTTTGATTTCAGCCTGGCGCGCATCAATAAAGGTAAGGGCGACACGGCGCATAAGTGCAAGATTTCTTGGGCTTGCATCATCAAGGGTAATTTTCTGCCCAAGCATTGGGGACCACCGCATGTACCCGCCAGGACGCGCAGGGTCTTGGTGCCTAAAAAGCGTTTCCATGATCGCTTCATTGGTCAAGGTTGGCATACCCAAACTCAGGTCAATAATGGGCACAACCCAATCCACAAGACCAAAGTTTGCAGCCTTGCGTCCGTTCACCTGAATGGGCGCAATGCCTGTGCCCACGGACACGAAAAGCAAATTTTTCTTCCGTAGACCATGTCGCAAGCTGAAAATCTCAGGCGTCAAGACAACTGCCGGGTTATTGGCGCCTGTGAGCCCTCCATCCACGAAGTAACGCTCTATGCCAGACGCGTCATCCACAGCCATGCGCTCAAAGTAAGTAGGTGCGGCCCCAGAACAAAGCGCCGCCTCGGCTGCGGTGAGGCCAGGAAACTCGCCCATATCATAGCTTTTGAAATGGATGGGCCTGCAACCAATGTCATCGTTTCTCAGCTCCGTCGTGACAATGAGCGTGGGCACACATGCCCGCGCAAGGGGCACATCAAGACCATACGCACTTAAAGCTCGGCGCATGGGATCACTTGAGTAGCGCTCGTTGAGTAACCCAAAACCTGTTTTAATGCGGCGCGCGAGTGAGCGGTTAAACATCCCCGCAACGGGTGGATTGACGTATGTAGGGTTACCGGCTGCGTCACGGGCCTCTCCCTCATAAAAAGAAAGCAGCGTTGAAAGGTCGTGCAGCGGACGCACACCTGTCTCATCCGCCACGGTTAGGCAACCGGCGCCGATGGCGCCTGCAGATGTGCCACCCACCAGGTCAAACGCTTCTATGAGACGTGGTTTATCTTTGGCAGGCATTGCCGGATCAACATCCAAGCATTTACGAAATTCTTCCTCAAGGGCGAACAAAATCAGGGCCTGAAAGTACCCCCTCACCCCTCCGCCATCAAGGGCAAGGGCGGTAATTTCAGGAGCTTCAACACGCGGCTCATCCGATGGTGCCGCAAGCATATGGATCTGAATACCATCCCCGGGGCGTGGTGTGACAATTGTTCTATGTGTGTCATGTCCGTCGACGACGAGAACTGTGTCCTCTAAATCTTGAGAATCATCCTCATCTTGAAGCAGGTGCCTTGGCGACAATACCAACAGGGTGGGAGATCCCGACTGCGCTGCAACGGAAGAGCCTTGGTCCTCATCTGAGTGCACACTTGCATTGGCGCCGCTTAAGAGCAGAAAACTCACAACAAAAAGTTTTGTATAAAAGTGCCCCATGATCCCCCCTTGGTTTTTAAATCGCCTGATAAGCATCTCCATCAGGACACCGGCGCCTGCCACCGAGGTCTTACGGCCCCCTGAGGCGGCGCATATTTTCTTCAGCCCGCAAAGAGTTGCGACTGGTGCCCCTGTTCCCTCTCTGCCCTAAAGGCACGCCTCACCTCTTTTTTGCCTGGGGCGTCAGCGGCCTGCTTGGCGATGTAGCGCAGCACAAGTTGTTCAGCTGTCGCATGAATGGTGTCTTGATTGTCCGCGATGTATTGAAGGGCGGTGCGACGCAGCATCTGCATGGCGGCAGGGCGCGCGTCATCAAGGGGACTCTCGTGAGCCAACGGCGGCGTCAAGCGGATATAACCCTTGCTTTGGCCAGGCGTGTAATCCCCAAATCTGGCACGCAAATTCATGTCATTGGTGAGGGTTGGCAACGCCAAGCTCAAATCAATAACGGGGCGCACCCACGCAGCAAGACCCCAATTGGCCGCCCGTTCTCCGTCCAGCATGACTTTTGCAACGCCCGTGCCTACGGATACAAGGAACATGTTGCTCTTATCCCCATCCAGTAGGTGTGGCAACACTTTGATGGCCTCGGCTTCTGCCACAGGACCAGGATTGTTGGCACCCGTGAGCCCCCCATCCACAAAATATCGTGGTTCATCGTTGGCATCCAGAACACACACGCGCTCAAAATAGGTGGGCGCTGCACCGGAACATAGGGTTGCAGCGCGCATACTCATATTGCTCAGGGGGCCATCTTTGTCATAGCTGCGCAGATAAACAGGCTGACACCCAGGTTCAGTATCTGTAATTTCCGACGTCACCATGGCCGTGGGCACACAAGCTTGGGTAAGAAATGCGTCCTTAAGACCATAACTCTTAAGGGCTTTACTCAAAGGCTGGGTTGAGTACTTTTCATCAAGCAAACCAAAAAGGGAGAAAAAACACTGGGTCCATGTGCGGGTGAACATGCTGCTGGCCTTGGATCCCTCAAAAGTAGGCTCACCACCTGCGTCACGCTCACTGCCTTCAAAAAACGCCAAAAGAGCGGCCACATCGTGGCGGGGCTTTTTAGGGTTGTCGGTGCTTGGGACAGTTAAGCATCCTGCTGCAATGGCGCCGGCGGAAGTGCCCACAACGAGGTCAAAAGCTTCAATGAGTTTGGCGTCGCCTAAACCTCGTTGCGCAAGTATTTGTTTGAATTTCAATTCCATAGAATTAAGGATAAGGGCCTCTATATACCCGCGGATGCCACCACCGTCCAAAGCCAAAAGTGCGCACTTGGGACCCAAATCTACAGAAACAAGTTCAGTTTCTGTGCCATCATGGGAGGAACTTGCCATAGGTATGGGGACACAGTCGCTCTCTAACCGCAGGCCGACATGTGGCATTTGATAAGTTGAGTTTGAAAGAGTAGGTAATACTTTGACAGGTAAACCAAACTTATCAACGTCATCACTGGACCAAGCAGATACGCTCACAAGCATGAAAGCGCCAATTGCGAATAAACGTCTGATCATCTCTGTCTCCCCTGCGTCACAACACAAGGTGACCATAGAAGAGGATGATTTATAAAAAATGAGTCAAAGGTAAAAAAAGAATAAACAGCGCATAAAAATACGCAAAAAGACAGAACATAACACTTAGAATTCAATAGAATAAAAAAGGGGTAAAACCCCCTTTCTTAGCGTTTTTTGAAAATGTGCAACTTTCTCATCATTCCATCCAGGTGATATGTCTTGGTCCCTGTAAACACAAATGATTCTAGTTTCGCCTCATCAAGGACTGCAAGAGCATGTTCTGGCGTGAGCTGTGTCGTGCCAGGCAAAGCAAACGTGCGCAGAGTCGATACATCTTTTTGAGCCTTAATGAAAGCGGCAATCTGGGAGAGTCCCTCGAGCATACACGTGCGCGAACTCGTGTCTGCTTGAAATACTTGTGGCCTGGGAGAGATGGCAGCATCTATTTTTGCGTAATTCGTCTTGCGGCAGGAGGCGACGAGAAGCTCGCTCAAGTTTGGAAAAAGCTTTAAATAAGCTTCTAAGCTCTCGGGGGAGAGCAAGCCGTAGATTGTGAGACTCTCAACACATGTAAAGGGCGTCTTGCTGTGCTTGGCCAGCGCCCGGGAAGCAGGGTCTTCAAAACGTGAGCCGTCACTGCGCACGAAACGGCACGCCGAAAAAAAAACACCAGAGTCCTGGAGTGCAAGGGCTCGTATATTACTCTCTGGTCCATTGAGAGGACTCTTGGCAAGGGTCAAAAGGTCTGTTTGCCCGGCACGCGTACGCGGGCTATCACCCACATGCGCCTGTTTTGATATATCTGTGGGGAAGTCGTGCGCGGACACAAGGCCAGTGTGATGCATATGGGCTTTTCGCAAGCGTTTGTCTTGCCTTTTCATTTTGCGCTCTTTGGGGAGACGTAAGACGCCCTCTCGTTCGCCGCACGCACTCTCACTGACCTGAGAAGTTCGAGGGGCTTGTGAAGATTGCCCCGCAGCATCAATTGCCGTATGGGCACTTTTTTTCACCGTTTTCTTCTTGCGTGGACATGGGTGCCCACAGGCTTCAGATTCGCCCCCTGCCTCAACCCACCTTTTCAGTGTGGGAGAATTAAACGGCGTCGGGCAAGATGATGAGATATATCGTATTTCTTCTCTCTTTCTCGGTCTTTCAATGGGTAGGGACGAAGACGTACCTGCTTTCGTATGCTCCCTAGAAACGCCCATCTCACCTACAGAGTCAGAAGGGCGCAAAAGAGTAACACCAAAGGGTTTGTCGGGAAGGTTAGTGTCAACAGACCCTAGAATATCGTCCGCAAAAATAAGAGGATAACGCTGACGATGCAAAGGCACCTCACTTGGATCATCCGCGGTCGCGCTGCTCCATGAAAGACTGTGTAAAAAACAAATAGACAGCGATAAAGTGATTTTTTTTATTAAGTTAGACCCACAAAAACACATGATAAAACCTCCAGTTAGTGTTGCACACTTCCTTATAGGCATTATCCCGAAATGTTGACCAAAATCGTAAAAAAATAATTAAAAAATATTGAGCTGATTTTATTTTCGACTAAAAAACTTTTTTGTGCATATAAAGCACGAACAACTGTTCGGTACTTAAAGAAGGAAAAGTGTGGCAAGCCCCAAGAAAATAGCAAAGCCCAGTATATCTGTGGTGGTCGTAATGATGGGGCCGGAACTGATGGCCGGGTCCAGATTAAATCGGTCAATCACGATGGGAACAAGGGCACCCGCAAAGGCCGCCCAAATCATATCAAGCATAAGGCTTGCCGCCAAAACGCCACCAAGGGGCGGATTCTTAAGGAAAAATGTCACAAGCCCTCCAGAAAAGACAGCCAGCGCGCCGCCAATGACAAGGGCCACTTGCACCTCTTTGCGTACTGCGCGCCAAGTGTCAGCCTCACGCAAAGAGTTTGTTGCAAGGGCGCGTACCATCACCGTTGTCACCTGCATCCCAAAGGCACCACTTAAGTTTGCGCCAATGGGCATGAGGGCCGCCAGCGCCGTCACAGCTTGGATGGACGCCTCAAAATGCGTGATCACAAAAGCCGACATCAACACGTCAAAAAGCGTGACAAGAAGCCATCTCGTGCGCCAATAGGCCGTGGTCCAGACCGGTTCATGGAAGTCAGACTCACCCACATTGGCCATCAAAAGCAAATCTTCTTCCGCCTCTTCATCCATAACGGTCATGACGTCGTCGAAGATAATCATTCCCACAATACGTCCCGCATCATCAATGACGGGCGCGGAGACAAGAGAATAACGGCGAAAAAGGTTGGCGACCTGTTCCTGGTCTTCTTCCGCAGCGATTGGGTGAATGCTCGTGCGCATAATTTCGGACACGACTTGGTCCAAAGGATTTTTCAAAAGCGCCCCCAAAGACACCGCACCAATGGGTTGATGACTTGGGTCAACAACATAAATGTCGTAAAGATGGTCTGATACGTCCTCCATCTCACGCACGAAAGTCAATGTCTCTCCAACGGTCCAAAAAGGGGGCACGCAGACAATTTCTTGCTGCATCAAGCGGCCCGCACTCTCCTCAGGATATGATAAGCCTTCCTCTAGAAAGGCACGCTCGCCAGCAGACACCGAAGATAAGATCTCGCGCTGTTGCTCCTCATCCAAATCCTCAATCAAATCAAGGGCGTCGTCGGTGTGCAAATCACTCACAACTGCGGCCACACCCGCAGGCCCTAAGATCTCAAAGACTTCCTCACGCAAGGATTCATCGATCTCAGAAACAACTTCCGCAGGCAGTTGATGCTGCACAATTTCTAAAAATGCACGTCGCTCAGGTGGAGATAATTCCTCCAACAACTCGGCAATATCAATGGCAGGAAAATCCTGCACAAGGGTAAAGAGCGCCTCATGGTCCCCCTCAAGAAGCGCAGCCTCGGCGCGCTCTTTCAAGAGGGCCACCGTCTCAACGGGGTCCTCGGTTATGGCGGGGGGTTGGAGAGGCGTTGTCTCCGTCATGCTTGCTTCACCGCACGTGTGTCAACACACGCAAGGGCGCGCTGGGCGTCAGCTACAGCCATGGCTGTATTGTTGATAATGCCACGCACCGTCACCGAAGGGGTTAAAATATGTGCGGCTTGTTTGATCCCAATAAGGAACGGACCCACGGGCTGGCCGCCTGCCAGTGCCTTTAAGAGGTTAAAGGCAATGTTGGCCGTATCAATGCAGGGCATCACAAGAAGATTGGCCTGGCCCGTTAATTTTGAGTTCGGGAACAAGCGGTGGCGCAGCTTCTCATCAAATGCGTCGTCTCCATGCATTTCACCCTCAACCTCGAGCGCGGGATGGCGTGCGTGCAAAAGCTCAACGGTGCGGCGCATTTTCACGGCCGACTCAGCATTGGTTGACCCAAAGCTTGAATGGGACAAGAGTGCAATTTTTGGCTCAAAACCAAACAGGCGCACTTGATCCGCCGCCAACACAGTAATCTGGCAAAGCTCCTCTGCCGTGGGATTGGCGTTCACAAAGCCGTCTGTCAGGAAGATAACCCCCTGATCCAAGACCATGACGCTGAGAGAGGCCATCACGCCCCCAGGTGTTGAGGGACCAAGAAGCCCCTTGATATTCCCAAAGTGTTGATGATACCCGCCCACAGGACCGCACAGCACTGCGTCCGCGTCACCTAAGCGCACCATCATGGTCCCGATGATGCTGGTATCCGTACGCATGAGGGTCTTGGCGTATTCAGGTGTAACGCCCTGTCGCTGGGTCGCCTCGTGAAACGCCTGAGAATACTTATGAAAGCGGTGATCGTTCTCGGGATCAATCAGCTCAAAATGCTCGCCGGGCTTAATACGCAAGCCAAGTCTTTCAAGGCGCATTTGCACAACCCTGGGGCGTCCAATGAGGATGGGGTGGGCAAGGCATTCATCCACGACCACTTGGGTTGCGCGCAAGATACGCTCGTCCTCGCCTTCCGTATACACCACACGCTTGGGATCTTTCTTCGCCCTTGCAAATAAGGGACGCATGGCAAGACCAGAGCGGTAAACATATTGGGATAAATTCTGCCTATAGGCATCCATGTCGGCAATGGGTCGCTTTGCAACGCCGCTATCCATGGCAGCCTGGGCCACCGCCGGCGCCACCTCAATGATAAGACGCGGATCAAAGGGCTTTGGAATAATATAATCACGGCCAAAACGGATATCATCGTCACCATATGCACGCGTGACAACGTCGGACAGCTCAGCCCGCGCGAGGGCTGCCAGGGACTTCACGCATGCAAGCTTCATGGCGTTGTTAATTTCTGTTGCACCCACATCGAGAGCCCCTCTGAAAATAAAAGGGAAGCAAAGAACATTATTGACCTGATTAGGGTAATCCGAACGTCCCGTCGCCACAATGGCATCGGGGCGCACTTCCCTTGCAAAAAGGGGATTCACCTCGGGTGTCGGATTGGCCAGAGCAAGGATCAGTGGATTTGGCGCCATGGAACGCAGCATGTCCTCATCGAGAAGATTGCCCGCAGAAAGCCCAAGAAAAATATCTACGCCCTTCATGATATCGCCAAGGGTGCGCGCATCGGTTTTCTTCGCGTAGAGCGCCTTAGAAGCGTCCATGTTGTCACGCCCTTCATACAGAACGCCCTTCGCGTCGGTGGCCATGACATTTTCTCGCCTAAGGCCAAGACCTTCGAGAAGCTGTAAGCATGCAATGGCGGCAGCTCCTGCGCCGGAGACGGCCACTTTTACGTCTTCAATTTTCTTCTTTACAAGGTGAAGGCCATTGAGGACCGCCGCGCCCACAATAATTGCAGTGCCGTGCTGATCATCATGGAAAACCGGGATATTCAAGCGCTCCTTGAGGGCGCGCTCAATCTCAAAGCACTCAGGCGCACGGATGTCTTCAAGGTTTATAGCGCCGAAGGTAGGCGCAAGACTTGCGATGATATCCACAAGGCGCTTAGGGTCAGACTCATCAATCTCAATGTCAAACACATCAATATTTGCAAACTTTTTAAAGAGGACGCCCTTGCCCTCCATCACTGGCTTGGCTGCCAGCGGGCCAATATTGCCGAGCCCCAGTACGGCCGTTCCATTGGTGATGACGGCAACTAAGTTGCTGCGCACCGTGTAAAGAGACGCCGTCTCGGGGTCGCGTACGATTTCCTCACACGCGGCCGCGACTCCCGGAGAATAAGCCAGGGAAAGGTCCCTTTGATTGGCAAGGGGTTTGGTTGCCGCAATGGTCAACTTCCCTGGCGTAGGATGGGAGTGATACAGAAGTGCGCTTTTGATAAAATCATCCTTTACCATGAAAAAAACCTTAAAAGTGGCATGTCCTTAAGCAAAACATTAACACAAGGGTAACGCGGCACGACAGGAAAAAAATACAAAAAAACTGTCAAAGAGCGCAGGTTTTATGCGCAGGTAAGCGGGGGGAAAACATATGAGAAGGTTGGGCACTCTTCACGATCTGGGAAAAGGTCTGGGCGTTGAGACTTGCCCCCCCTACAAGAAGCCCGTCCACGCCTGGCACAGCGAGAATTTCAGCTGCATTTTGAGCGGTCACAGAGCCACCATAAAGCACAGGTGCGTCAGCACATGGCGTATGACTACCTACGCATTCTTTGATGAAAGCGTGGGCCCCTTCCATGTCCGTAAGGGTTGGCAAGGCTCCTGTTCCAATGGACCACCGTGGCTCATAGGCAATGATGAAAGACTGGGGCGCAGCAGGCGCCGGCAATCCGTCACGGATTTGACGCGCGAGCACCTCTTGGGTGCGCCCGGCCGCGCGCTCTTCTTCAGTTTCACCCACACACACGATGGGGATGATACCAGCCTGCCACAAAAGTGTGATTTTCTCATGGATTTGGGCGTCAGTTTCGCCACAATATGCACGGCGCTCGCTGTGCCCCACAAGGCAAAACCCACATCCTGCGTCTTTGAGCATCTGCGCACTGGTTTGCCCTGTATAAGCGCCTTCTTTGGAGGCGCTTGCGTCCTGGGCGCCCATGGCAAAGTCAAGGGCCACAAGACGTCCAGCCGCGAAAAGAATATGGACAAAGGATGGACACACCACCACCTGGGCGTCTCCCTCAAAGGACTCTTGCGCCATAGCCTCACACCACGCACGCACGCCCCCAAGATCCATGTTCATCTTCCAATTGGCAACAATCACGGGGGGGCGCACGTTCATGGGTCGTATCTCTTAGGCTGAGGTCTTTTGACGCTTCGCTGGCGCCTTCTTTGTCGCAGACTTTGTCTTTGGCTCAGAAGATGCCTCCCCTTCAGCCGCGTCCTCTTTTTGAGACGCCACATGAACGGGCTCGGACTTAGACAGCACCTGGGACACAGCAGATCGCGCAAATCGCACACGGACGTCATCGGCAATCTCGAGCACTATCTCGTCATCATTGACGATCTTGTGCACAACGCCCAGGATACCGCCGTTTGTCAAAACGCGGTCGCCGCGCTTCAGGGCAGACACCATGGCCTGACGCTCTTTCTCGCGCTTTTGACTGGGGCGCAAGATCAAGAAGTACATAAGCACAAAAATAGCAATAAATGGCGCGAACTGCATAACCCCTGCGGCCATACCACCAGCTGGCGCCGCGCCTGTGTCTGCGCACACAGCCGTCGCAAAAGGCAAGGCCATGGCAAAAGTTCTCTTTAACATCTTTCTCTCCGTATAAGTTTTAAGGCAATCGCCCCTACTGTAGCGAAAGAAGACGCACTCAGCAAGCCTCCTCACCGCGCAACTTGCCGGCCTCTCTTGCCTTGAAAGTACGCATGAATCCAGGGATGAGGGTGTTTGTAAATCTCTTGAAGCGTGCCCACCACAAGGTGCTTGTCCACAAGGACAGCCACGCGGTCACACACGCTGACGATCGTATCCAAATCATGGGTGACCATCAAAACAGTCAGGTTCAAATTTTCTCGCAACTCCATGATCAGATTATCAAAAGCCTCCGCACTGATGGGATCAAGACCTGCGGTGGGCTCGTCAAGAAACAAAAGCGCTGGATCAAGGGAAAGGGAGCGCGCAAGGCTTGCCCGCTTAATCATACCTCCCGAAAGCTCTGATGGGTATTTTGTATAATCAGCGGCCGTCAGCCCCACCATCACAAGCTTCATAAGGGCAATTTCCTGACAAAGACCCGGGTCAAGATGTGCTTTTTCCTTCAGGGGAACCTCGATATTTTCGCCCACGGTGAGAGAGCTAAACAGCGCCCCACTTTGAAAGAGGACACCAATTTCTTGGGGCTCGCGGGTCTTTTTCCCTTGCTCGTCATAGTGAAAAATGGTGCCACGCTCGTGCTTCATGAGACCTAACAATGTGCGCAGGAGAACAGACTTCCCGCTGCCCGATCCCCCCACAAGCCCTGTGATCTCCCCCTTCACGAGATCAAAGGTGACACCGTCATGGAGCACCCTGCCTCCGATGCGCGTCACGAGATTTTCAACACTGAGTACCTTTTCAACCACCACTTAAATCCCCATATAAGAAAAGAAAATGGAAAAGATGGCGTCCATGACAATCACGAGGAAAATCGACTTCACCACCGAGCGCGTTGTTTGCTGGCCCACACTATCGGCGCCTCCATGCACACGCAGCCCTTCAAAACATCCCACAAGTGCCACCACAAAGGCAAAGACAGGCGCCTTGATAATCCCCGTCCAAAAGGTCCACGCCCCTATGGACAGGTTGAGCTGGGTCAGAAACTGGGAAAAGTTTAGCCCAATGAGCACGTCCCCCATGAGCGCCCCGCCCATCAGGGCCATCATGTCAGAAAAGAACCCCAACAGAGGCAGGGCCACCACAAGGGCGATGAGGCGCGGCACCACAAGGTATGTCACAGGATCCAGGGACATGACGCGCATGGCGTCCACCTCTTGGTTGAGCTGCATGTATCCTATCTGAGCCGTAAACGCACTGCCCGAGCGCCCAGCCACCACAATGGCCGTCAGCAAAATGCCAATCTCGCGCAGGACCGACACAGCCAGAAGGTCCACGGTAAAAATCTCGGCGCCAAAGCGTTTGAGTTGGTTTGCTCCCTGGTACACAAGCACCACCCCAATAAGAAAAGAAATAAGCCCCACGATGGGTAAGGCGTTAAGCCCCACCTCTTGCAAGTGATGGCACGTGGCACGCAAGCGCAGGGTGCGCGGCCGCATCATCACCCCTAAAAGGGACACGCAGACCTCCCCAAAAAAGGAAATGAGCAGCAGGGTTTCCTGAAGCTGATGAATAGCCTTTTTCCCAAGATTCTCCACAACCCCCAAGAAAGTAAGGCGCTTGCCCTCAGACTCACCGGGGGCCTCAGGAACACTCAGCTCCTCAATGAGTTTTTTGTAGAGCTTATTGTTGCACACAAGACTGACCTTGCCACCACGTGCGCGCACACTTTCCATAAAGCGCCTGATGATCCACGCCCCGCCTGTGTCCAGGCCCTCAATATGGGAGAAATCGACATGCCAGGATTTTTTTGCACCGGGATCAAGCCTTGAGAGCCCTTGAAACGCTTGGGCAAGGGAAAGGGTCCGCCATACGCCTCGGCACACAAGGCGCGTCTGGCCATCCTCTTCCCTCACTTCAAACGATGCTTGCACTTTTTTGAAAGGCTCCGCTTTTTGATATAGTCTGCAGCCTTATCTTTCCATAAAATAAGGCTATAAAAAAGTATAAAGACCCTGTGCATAATAACTCATGGTGTCATAAAAACTATAAGGGAGACCGCAATGCATCAGAGCACAAAACTCATTACCATGGCTTACGGCATTCTCACCCTGGTATGGCAAGTGCCCACTTATGCGTCGCAGCCTCAATTGAAACAGGAGCTGGTGGAAACCACAAAGCCCTCTCTTGGTCGCTTGCAGCCTCGCCTTAGTGAGCTTGATCTCCTCATAGAACAGTATCGCTTCACCTATGGGTCAGAAGAACAAGTCCCCCTGAGTAATGAACAAAAAGATGCGGTCAAACTCATTGTGACCACAGCAGTCACCCAAGATCAGATACCTGATTTTTTTGCCATTTTAGAGGCGTGCGAGCCCAATACAGATCAAGCAGTTGCCCATATATTGAATGCGCTCATTGGCAGCGCCCAAGACGCGCTCTCCTGCGCAATGAGAAGAAGGCCAAACTCAATACCCACGCTTGTAAATGCCAGAAACGAGCTCAGCGCCCTCAGCCTCCTTGTATCGGACGCTTGGAGCGCAACCTTTTGAGTAAACATCAAAGGACGCCCAAAACACACCCTGCAAAGCTTTACCAACTGGCACTATGGCGTGGTATTTTAAACAGGTGTTAAATTCTGAACGCAGGAGAACCTCATGAAAAAGAAAATCGCAGCTTTACTCGTAACGGCTTGTGCTCTCTCGCTCATGCCATCAGCTCAAGTTTATGCTTCTGATCTGACGCTTCAAGAGGAGAGCGAGACTCCAACATCGAAGTTCCTCAAGTCTCTCGAGGGAAATCTTGGTGCGCTGGAAGACCTTGCAACAAAATATCGCGTTTATGATGGCATCTGTGGCGAGATGGCTTTAACAACTGAGCAGCAGCAAAATATCACGACCATCATCAAAAAAGCCGTTGAAGCCGGCAAAATTCCGGACTTTATGGCCCTGGCTAAGCAGAAAGATGGCAAGGACAGCGTGACGGTGACAGTCGACGCCGTCGCCAAAATTCTGAACAGCCTGATTAGCGTACGCCAAGAGACGCTGACGGACGAAATCAGAAAAGATCCTTCCAAAAGAGCGGAGCTTAACAAAGAATTGAGCGGCCTTTACAAACTGGATACGGTCGTCATGAACCTTTGGAGCCAGTCCTTCGTGGTTCACTAAAACCTGAGTGGTCTGCCCCTTACCCGGCAGGCCACATTCTTTTTCAGTACGTTCCTTGGTGGAAGGAAACGATTTCTCCCGCACATGTCAGCACCGACACCTCGCCAAGGGCCTCCAGGCGTACGCGCGCTAAGGCAAGATTGCCTTGACACGATAGGGTGCGCCCGATTTCTACGTCTCCCGCAAAAACAGCCGTGCCGGGCGCTGGCGCTTGGACGTCAAAAGTTAAGCACACAAGGGCCTTGCGCACTTTGCCTGTAAACTCGGCCCGCGCGGTCAGCTCTTGTCCCATAAAGCATCCCTTTTGGAAATCAACGCCGTTCAGTGCCACGACGCCGTACTCGGCCGGGATCGCGCGGCCCACTTCCATATCAAGACTCCCTTCCGGCACGCACAAATCAATGCGCCGGGCGTTGTAGGCCTCCCACTTACTCGCACCCAGCAAAGGCTTGGCGGTATGGGCGCGCATTCCAAGGGCGGCCAGGCGCGGATCCTGGTACAGGGTAAGCACCTCCTCACTTTGTGGCGCCTCCCCTTCCCCGTACCAGGCGTAAAGGAGACGATCGCTCACACCCATTTCTACCTTTGCCCGCAGGCGAAAGCGCGTCAGGGTCTCCATCAAATCCTGGGCGCGGTCCTTTTCACACTCAAGGAAAAGGGACGTGCCCTCCTGAGTGATGAGAAAATCATGGAGAAAACGGCCCTGGGGGCTGAGGAGCAACCCATAAAGGGCTGGGTGTGTCTCAAGTTTCACGAGATCCTGGGTGATCAAACGCTGGAGAAAGGCCGTGGCATCCTCGCCCTTCACTTCCAGCACGCAGCGATGTGTCAGCGCGCACCACATAACCCCTTACCCCTCGTTTACCAGCATGGGGCCAAGGGCCCTGCCCCCAAAGATGTGGACATGGAAATGGGGCACCTCTTGGCCACCGTTGACCCCGCAGTTGGACAGAAGACGATAACCTGGCGCCTCAAGCGCCAAATGGGCCACAACCTCCCCCACAAAGCGGTAGAAGCCCGCGATTTCCGCGTCGGTTGCGCGAGCATAGAAATCAGCGCTGTTCTCGTATGGACCTTTCGGGATGACAAGGGCGTGGATGGGCGCCCGCGGATTGATATCGTGGAACGCAAGTGCCCACTGGTTTTCAAGGATTTTCTTGCAAGGGATCTCCTGGCGCAAGATCTTTGCGAAGATATTTTGGGCATCATAGGACATGGGGCACGCCCTCCTTTTCACGTTTTGGGCTGACAAATGACACAAACACGGTTAATTTGTGAGATATGTTCGCTTATGAGTCAAGGGCTCCCATGCAAAACACTTCTTCTTCCCTTCCATCTTGGCGCGGCACGACAGTCTTGTCCGTGCGCAAAGGCAACCAAGTTGTTGTGGCCGCAGACGGTCAAATCACCTTTGGCAACATTACCCTTAAATCCAATGCACGCAAGGTGCGCCGGACTGGAGACGGCAATGTGGTTGTGGGATTTGCCGGCGCCACCGCCGACGCCCTCACGCTCTTTGAGCGCTTGGAGTCGAAGCTGGAGCAATATCCAAGCCAGCTTATGCGCGCCTGTGTGGAGCTTGCCAAGGAGTGGCGTACGGACAAGTACCTGCGCAAACTCGAGGCCATGATGGCCGTTGTGGACGCCAATGTATCCCTGATTTTAACGGGCAACGGTGACGTGCTTGAGCCTGAGGACGGCCTCATCGGCATTGGCTCCGGCGGCCCATATGCCTTGGCGGCGGCCCGGGCCCTCAAGGACGTGGAGGGTCTTTCGGCCCAGGACATCGCCAGAAAGTCCATGGAGGTCGCCGCCCACATGTGCATCTATAGCAACGCCAACATTTTGATTGAAAGCATTGAGATCCCATCATGAAGACTTTTCTAACGCCCCGTGAAATTGTGTCTGAGCTGGACCGCTATATTGTGGGACAGGAAGAGGCCAAGAAGGCCGTTGCCATTGCGCTACGCAATCGCTGGCGCCGCCTGCAGCTGGAGGAAGGCCTGCGCGAGGAAATCCTGCCTAAAAACATCCTGATGATCGGCCCCACCGGTGTTGGCAAAACCGAGATTGCCCGGCGCCTGGCCAAACTTGTGGACGCGCCTTTTATCAAGGTTGAGGCCACAAAGTTCACAGAAGTGGGCTACGTAGGACGCGACGTTGAGCAAATCATTCGCGACCTTGTGGAATCCGCCATCACGGCCAATAAGGAAAAGAACCGCCGCGACGTACATGTGAAGGCGGAAGCCGCCGCAGAGGAGCGCGTCCTTGACGCCCTTGTGGGGGCAAATGCGACCCAGGAAACCCGGGACAAATTCCGCCATAAGCTGCGCGCGGGGGAGCTAGCTGAGCGCGAGATCGAGCTTGAGCTGTCCGACACGTCAGGCATGCAGATGCCCACCATCGACGTGCCCGGCATGCCCGGCGCCCAGATGGGTATGTTGAACCTTGGAGACATCTTTGGCAAAAGCTTCGGTAAGCAAACCAAGATGCGCAAGCTGAGCGTAGCGGACTCCTACCGCATCCTCGTTGAGGAGGAAAGCGATAAGCTCATTGACCAAGAAAAGACAGTCCTTGCGGCCCTCAAAGACGTGGAGCAAAACGGCATTGTCTTCCTTGATGAGATTGACAAGATCTGTGCCTCCAGCCAACGGCACGGCGCGGACGTCAGCCGCGAAGGCGTCCAACGCGATCTCCTGCCCCTCATTGAAGGCACAACGGTCACAACGAAATACGGCGCCGTACGCACGGACCACATCCTCTTCATTGCCTCGGGCGCCTTCCATATCGCTAAGCCGTCGGATTTGCTGCCGGAACTACAGGGGCGCCTGCCTAACCGTGTTGAGCTCAAAGCCCTCTCCCAGGCGGACTTTTGCCGCATCTTGGTGGAGCCTGAGTTTAGCCTCATGAAACAGTACGAGGCCCTCTTGTCTACGGAAGGGGTCACCCTTGTCTTTTCCGACGACAGCGTGAAAGAAGTGGCGCGCCTGGCCGCCGACATTAACCAGAACATCGAGAACATTGGGGCCCGGCGCCTGCAAACGGTTCTGGAGAAGCTCCTTGAAGACATCAGCTTTCACGCCAGCGACCGGGACGGTGAGACCATTGAAATCACACCAGAACTTGTGCGCTCAACGGTGGGCGTTTTGGCCCAAGATAGGGACATCACCAAATTTATTTTATAAAGAAAACCATAACAGGGAGGACACCATGACAATCACATCCATCACCCGCAGCCTTTACGCGCTCACACTTATGGCATGCGCCCCCCTTTTTGCCCAAGAAAGCGTCGTGTTTCCGGAGGTTCCAACGCCCATTCCCTGCGCTGGAAAAACGCCCAAGACAATCCTGAGTGAAGGATACGTGCTCATCCAAAAGGAACCTGGTAATGGGGCAAAGGAAAAGGAAGTGGGCTTTGCGGCCCTCACGGAAGAAACCCTTGCTCCCTTCATCATGGACGCGGGCGCCAATGACCAACCCATCTATGAATTTGTGGACACAAAAAAGCGCTATACGGACCTGTGTGTGTGGAAACGTGTGAACGATGACACGAACGCAAAAACTCCCGACAATGACGTGGTCTTTTTAACGTACTTCGGCAAACCGATAAAATAACACAAAGGCTTTGATCACGCGCTAACGGCACCTAGACTCGGATGGAAACTTTCTGCCGGCTCTAGGAGCTTGCCTTCACGGTAGTGGGCGACGCGGAAAATCTCCCCTTGCCTATCATAATGTATCTGAGGGCCGTGTTTGCGGTCGTCCTTATAGGTTGTCTCCTTCATAACCTCTCCGGTGGGATAATACGCCTGCGCCACGCCCTCCCTCTTGTCGGCAACATAGGGCACGCACTGGGTCACATTGCCCATCTCGTTATAGGACAGCATATTGCCGTGACGCAGACCTTGCGCGTACTCAATGGTGGTGATGAGATTTCCGTTGGAATCATAGAACTTTGCTTGTCCATGCTTTTTGCCGTCCTTATGGGGCAAAGCGCTTGTTAGATTTCCCTTTCGGTAGAGCTCGCACAGCCCCTCAAACCGCCCTTCGTGATAGGACAGGATGCGACTGACCTCTCCCTGCGCGTCATATTTGAGGGTAGGCCCATGGAGTTTGCCACCCTTCATGCTCACACGCCTTGTCACGCGCCCTTGCTTATCGACGCGCTCAAAAACTTGGACTTCTGGAGAAGACTGTGTACCCATGATCACCTCACACAAAAACTGTTGTATTAATAGGTTCTATGATGAAAACCATCCCAGCCCCAGCGCCACCCGCCGCAACATCAGCCGCCGCACCAACCAAACACTGGCTGAAGGAAATATCCGTCAAAGATGGAATTTCGTCCATCAAGACAGTGGGATCCCCCACAACCCACGGCATGGTCGCAGGTACACAGACCTCGATGATGGCGCACGCCCCGAAGGGCAAGATATTGGCCCCTCCCACAAAGTCCGCAATGGTGCCGGCCGGCAGCCCCTCCACTAAAATAGGAATGGGATCAACAACAAGCTCAGAGGGCTCTGACCCACATGTGCATTCCAGCATCGCCCCCATGACTGTCTCAAGACCTGCCACGCGCGCCCCCTACTTCACCGCAAACTGAGACAAAATACCCTGGGTGAATACCTCATTGCCTATACAAACATCACCCGAGAATGGGTAATCCAAGTTCATGGCAACCCCCATATTAAAGGCCACCACGCACCCCACCAGCATCACGGACATGATATGCACGCGCCGGTTTTCCGAGGCGATCAGGGTTAAGAAAAAGGCGATAATAAACAAACCCAGCACCAAGAGAATACGCAGCGGATCCGTGAGAATGCTATCAACGGTCGCAAGCCTCTCTCGCCGCTTTTCAATGACTTGATTTATATTAGAAACAGCCTCGCGGTAAAAGACTTTTTCTACCTCCGTTTGAGGGCTGTACCTTTGCAGGGTGGGGAATAGGTCATTCAAGGCCTCAACAGCCTGGGGTGCGGTTTTTCCCTCTTTCATGGCGGGCCACTCATCTTTGATAAGAATATGGATGTATTTGCCCACACCTTCTGTCAAATCGTGTCTAACATCTTCTGGAAAGACCTTGATATCATACATGAAAAGGGCAAGCCGATTGGCCTCCGCGTTTGTCACTGACTGAGCAGTGTTAAAGGCCTGCCACAAAACGATCACCACAAAGCCCAAGAGAAAGCCATAGTTTGCACTGGTCACAATGGTAATGGTGGGCAAAAATGTGCTGTTTTCTTTGTGCACCCAATGGGGAAAATAGCGGTTCACCGCCTTAAATATTGACCACACAAAAATGGACAACCCCAAAACCAAAAGCACAATACAAGCCCACGACGGAAATGTATTGATGAAAACTCTTTGTATTTCTCCCATGGGTCCCCTCATGTTTTTCCTACCTCTTTTCCTTATGACGCGCTCTCAAGATGTGCCAGATTTCCCTGTACGAGTGGGTCGCTCGAGATGGACACCTCACCTGAAAAAGGAAAATCCAAATTTGCGGCAATGCCAATATTAAAAGCAACCATCGTCCCAAAGAGAACCGTCAAAACCAAATGCATACGTTTTCTTTGGGAGTACACCAAAGCAATGAGCAGCACATCAATGAGGTACCCGAGGGTAATAAAAACGCGCATCACATCAGAGATGGAACTTTCTAAAAGGCTAAGCCGCGCTTTTCTGTCGTTATAGAGGTTCATGGCCGTGGCTGTTATTGCCGCGTACGCACTCAAAGCCACATCCCCCTTGGGTGTGAAAATTTCTAAATCTGATAGGAGGTTATCCAGCGCAACATCTGCTTCGGGACAGCTTTTCCCCTCACGCATGGCGGGCCACTCTTTTTCGCGCACCGCAGTAATATAACCTGCAATGTCCCTGCGCAAGCGCGCGCCATCCTGGGCCCCAAGCCCGTATGAATTATCAGCCAACATGGTGAGATGGCTCGCCTCTTGGGTCACAATGTCGTCCGCCTTATTGTAGGTTTGCCACAAGACACTCATGACAAAGCCTAGGAAGAAGCCATAGCACAGACTTGTTGTTTTTGTTGTCGTTGCAAGAATATCAGCATTACCCTCATGCAGTGCCGCAGGATAAAAGCGACGCACAACAAAGAAAAGCGCAAGCACAGGAGCCGTCAGGATGAGAACGGTCAGAAGAATACTCAACCAGCCAGGCAAGCTGTTGATCGTGTGTCTAATGGCTTCGCCCCACACGGCATTCTCCCTTTATATTTTATGAGTTTTATAAGCAGTTATATTATTCACAAAAAACGAGTGAGATGCAAGGCGCCTAAGCGCTGAGATAGGAAGGACCCACAAGGTGGTGCGGTCGCGCCCGTTATTCAGGACGTATATCGTGCCCCAAGGCACTCTCTTCTTCTGTGCCCACGGGCGGCTGATCCTCGTCTGCCATCTTGAGCCCGTCATGGAAGGCTTTGAGTTGCTCTTCTTCTTGCTGTGCCGTGAGGGGCACGTCCGTTGTGTCTGGCACGGCTTCTGGCGGCAAGGGGCCCGTGTTGATGGGAGCGGGCTGAGTAGGCTGTGAGGGCGGCGCACTTTCAGCCTCGCACTCGATCCCCCCCTTGGGGCTTGCCTCCCCGCGCAGGGTCAGGGCTTCAACACGCATCTCTTTGTCTTTTGCTCCCTCTTCGTGCTGGGCGCCGGTGCACGCCACAACCCAGACGTCATACACGGGATGCTCCATGGCAGAGATGGCAGGCGTTGAGGCAAACATCCATCCGCTGAAGACAAGGGCAAGGCTTCCTGCTTTTTCCTCTTGGATCTCAAGAAAGGCAACGGACTCTGGCGGGTCCTCGGGAAGGGCTTTACGGCACGCCCTTGCGGTGATGTGCAACCGTTCAAAGGAAACGCTCTGGCCCGTTGCGACCTCAATTTGCTTCACATGTCCCGTCACCTTATCGAGCGCCCGCAAGATCACCTTTTGGGTCACAAGGGGCACCGTGGTGCGCGGGGTGGGTGCGGGAGACGTGGCGCTCACTGAGCAGGCCCCGTAAAGGGCTGCTCCGGCCACAAACAGCCAGAGCTTACGCGCCATGGGGCTTGGCACTCTTATCGGAAGAAGAGCCGCCTTGCGCCTTCTCATCATCCTTCTTATTGCTAAAAATCAGCTGGCCAATCATGGCCTCGAGACTTACGGAGCTTTGGGTGTGGGTAATCATGTCACCGGACTTAAGGTTAACCTCATCCCCGCCTGGCACAAGGGCCAGGTATTTGCCCCCCAAAAGACCATCCGTAATAATCTCCGCAGACGAATCTTTGGGCAAAAGAACTGTATTTGTAACGGATATGGTCACCTGGGCAAGGAACGTTTTAGGATCAACGGTGATTTCCTTCACGATACCAACCTTGACGCCACTCACGCGCACGTCGCTGCCAACCTGCAAGCCATCCACACGGTCAAACTGCGCCGTAAAAAGCTGCCCGCCTTGGTCATGGTACCCACTGCTGCGATAGGCAAAGGTCAGGAAAAAAGCAGCCACCGCCAATACAACGGCGCCCATAATCGTTTCTAGTGCATTGTTTTTCATAAAGAACCTATTGCTTTGTGTTCGGCGCGCTGGACGCAGGGTCCCAAGGAACATAAGCGGGCTTCACCCCCTCTTCGCCTGCGCGCAAAAGACTTCCTCTCGGGCGGTAAGCATAGGACGTTCCTGTCAAATTTTGAAGATGTTTTTTTTCCCAATGGTGGGATTTCACGGACAGGGGATCTTCATAGGTAAAATGCATCCACCCGTGCCAGTGGGCTGGGATTTTGGTAGGGTCCGCGTCTCCCGCAAAGGAAACCCAGCGCTTTGGTGCGCGCTCGGGACGTTTGAACAGGAAGCGCTCTTCATAGTAACGATTGCCGTAATCGTCCTGGCCCACAAAGCGGCCCTTGGTCCAAATGAGGAGTTTTACAATAATCATGTTACAAGCCTACACTGGCTGTCTACGCGCATAGGAGATTATGACACACGGGCGGCGCACGCGTCTAGTCACCACCGCCGCGTGTCCCCATCCCTTAAGAACGTGAAGCCGCTTGTTTTTCAAGATCCGATGGCTCTGGACGGGGCGCGCCGCTGGCGCCTTTCTTGGCACGTGCCTTCTTGCTTCCGGGCAAATCACTGTCCTGTCCGCCAGGCGTGATATCAAAGTATCCTTTTTCCCCAGAAAAAAGGCCTGGCCTGTTTTCATCCTTGGTGAAGTAGGATTCTTTTTTCTCTTCGTCCTCTTTGCTCAAAGGGCCAGGCTTTTCTTCACTGGATAAGAAATCTCGCACCTCTTCGCGAACGTTTTGACATCCCGACAGAACCCCTGCCCCCAGCATAATGACCCATTGCCACTTCATGATCGCTCCACGTTTTAAAAAAACTGTTCAAAAAAAGAGGGGCATCACGCCCCTCACAAGTATTCAACCACAAAGTTTCTTATTTTTAAAGGCAGGTGAGAGCCGCTTACGCGGCCTCCATTGTCCCAACAATCCTAAACGATGCTTTAAGCTCGCTGCGCGGAATAAAAAGATGCTTCTCCATAAAGCCTTGGGCGCTGGGTGACATGACCTTCAGCTCAAGGGCGTCAGGTTGACCCGCATCATCGGCGCGCCAGCCAAGAAACTGACCCACAAAGGCTTCGTCATTGGCGTTCACAGCCAGCATGTGGCAGTCAGGCGTCAATGAGCGTGCAGGGTGTGCGAAAATGCGGTCTTGCTTGCCATAACGCGGGCTGACGTCCTTGTCACCAATGCTAAAGGCAAAGGCATTGGCCACGCCGGTCATCTCGGGTGGACGATTGACCCACTCTTTGGCCGTTGAAACGTCCAGGATGAGGGAGCCGTCGGCTTTCTTCTCAAGGGAGTATAGGGGTAGGTCTTGGGAGGTCCCCATGGCGCCTTCCTTGGTCCAGCTGCTTTGGGGCACGAACTTACTCGTGTGGGAATCATGGGGCAAAAGGTCCCCGGGATGGCATGACAAAACAAGGGCAAGCCTTTGGAGGATGTCTGCGTTCAGGCGCCTTGAGCCGCTTTCGAGGCGTGACAGATAAGAGGGCGACAGACGCGTCAGCTCCGCCAGCTCCTCAAGGGTATAGCCGCGCTGCAGGCGCAGATCACGGAGGGGATGGCGAGATTTCTTACGCTTACGTGTCAGAAGCTTGTTATGCGCCATGCGTCCCTTGTCGTGGATGTGAAGCACATTGCTGCCAGGAACGGCTGAATAACTCTCTTGTACGTTTGCGGTTGCACCCTCGTAACGGAACTTTCCCTGCACGTTCTGTTTAGTTGCGCTCATAATTGTTCTCCCTTTTCACGCAATCCTGTAAAACTGCCGTCAAATTTTTTGCCCCTCTTTGATTTTTTTTTGGGACTTTTCTTGACTAACAGACCTCTTTCTGGCAAAAACCAGTGTTATGCCATTTCTGTATAGGGTATATGCGCAAACTGCATAGGATGGCAAGTTTTTTTTGAAGGACATTTAAAATTTTTTGTAAAGAGGCAAAAATGAAACAGGGACAGAATACAAATCAAAGCCTTAAATCCCGCCGTTGGAGCGAGCATGAGGTTAAAAAACTTTCACTCGCCAGGCAAATGGGTGCGGACTTGAATACCATGGCAAAATTGTTGGAACGTAGCGTTCCAAGCGTTAACAAGGCGTTGACACGCCTTGGCGTGCGCCCGCTGGGGGAGAGCCCCCGCGGCGCAAAGCCCGGAAGGCGCGCAAGGTCTGCGTCTATTGCATACCTACGGTCCCATATTGATCAAGAAATGGAGACCTTCGCCACCCATGAATCGACCTTCATTGGCAAAAAAGAGAAACCATGCCTTGCTTTTTTGACAAAAGGACTTGATGAGGCACGCGTGGATCCCAAACTTCCACTCTTTGTCAAACCCCACACAATCGTGGCTTACTGGCGCGCACACGGGGTTGAGGCAAGCGTTTACACCCACAACGACGTGACGACTTACCGCTTGGGAAGCCAAACCCTAACGGGCGCACAGTTCTTGATGCAGACCAATCAAAAGCGTCAACAGCAAGGCGAGCCTGTCTTTTGGGTTGAAGGTATTACGCAGCTGTGAGGAGAAGCCACCATGACACTGCGCATGCCTTCAACGCGCGTCGTGAAGCGCCGAGGGCGCCCACGCCGCACAGCGTCATCGGCGCATCCCATGTGCCGCGGGCAATCAACCCTCCTAAACACTTTGTGGGAAGCGGGTCTTGTACCCTTTGCCTTTTACGAGGCGGGCCTTGTTTACGCGCGCTTACGCCGTCAAGCGCTCAACCTCATGGACGCCCCCAGCATTGGGCGCGTGCTTCTCAAGGAGCGCCTCGATGGCACGCGCACCTGGGAAGAAACGCCAACCCAGGCAAGGCTTTTCCAAGGGTTCATGGCAACGGAACAACATCTATCTTCCTGGGAGAAGGAACGGGTTCAGCTTTTGCGGCGTGCCCTTGAAGAGCATAAGCCCCTGGAAGCGCAAACCCTTAAAAAGCTAGCCCAGACCCTTTATCCGCTTTTGGAGGACCTGAGCCACTTCTTCCAGAACTTAAACGCGTGCGGGTCACTCCCCTTAAGGGAGTAGATCACAGGAATCACAAAAAGCGTTGTGAGCGTCCCCAGCAAAAGACCGCCCAAAAGAGTCGCGCCTATGGCGCGGCGCGCTTCCGCCCCTGCCCCACCATCAAGAGCCAAGGGGATCACACCAAAGACCATGGCTCCCGTGGTCATCAAGATGGGTCGCAGCCGCAATCGCGCTGCCCCTACGGCCGCCTCCATCCAGGTTTCTCCTTCTCTGTGGAGGTGGCCGGCCATCTCAACCAGCAAAATGCCGTGCTTTGTAATGAGCCCCACGAGGGTCACAAGGCCAATTTTGGTGTAGATGTTGAGACTCCCCCCTGTAGCCCACAAAAGGAGGAGCGCCCCAAAGCTTGCCAAAGGCACCGTCAGGATAATGATGAGAGGATCTCGCACACTTTCAAACTGAATGGCAAGGATGGAGAAAATGAAGAATAGTGATAGGCCAAACAAAAGGGTTGTGCCCGCGCTTGCGTCCAGAAACTCCCGTGTCGTCCCCGTCCAGTCCGTTGAGAAGTCCTTGGTCAGGACCCGGCGCGCGGTCTTCTCCATGACCTCCATGGCGTTCCCCATGACAACCCCTTCTTTAGGCTCCGCCTCAACAATGGTTGCACGCATTTGGTCGTGGTGCATAAGGTTTGCCGCACGGGACTCCCTCACAAAGGAGGCAAGACTTTCAAGACTCGTGCGCTGTCCCTGGGAGTTGGTCACGTAAAGCTCGCTTAACCCCTCTGGATCCGTGTTTGTTTTAACCAGAACGGGATAGGGAACATTTTCCTTCAAGTACGTTAGGCTATTATCTTTGCTAAGAGAAACGCTCAGCGCCTGGGACAACACGCGGTCCTCCACATCAAAAAGACCCTGGGCGTAGGTATCTACAACCACCCGCCAACTGGGCGCGGACATGAAAAGGGACTGGCTCACGCGCGTAAAAAGCCCCGTGTCTTGGAGTGCTTTGATGAGTTTTTCCCCCATGAGATTTAAATCGTTATAGGACGCGTTAGTTTTCAGGGCCATTTTAAGACCGTTAGAGGTGCCCACTTCCACCCCGGGCAGACCGCTGTTCACGTCCCAGGCCATCACATCCAGGGACGGCATGTCCGCAACGCGCCCGCGGATTTGCTCCGTGATGGCGGCGGCGGAGCGAGAGCGCTCCCCCCAGTCCTTTAGGCGCAGGGCCACAGACGCCCCCCAGGATCCCACAAAGCTGAGGCGTTGAGCCGCCTCTGGGATGTCCTTCACACGTTCCTCAATGGCCTTTGCAAAGCCCACCTGGGCGTCTATGCCTTTACCCGGCACCTGGGGCGCGTACGCACCCAAAAGACCGCGGTCTTCTGGAGGCGCCATTTCCTGGGGCAAGAAGTGGGACAGCATGAGACTTGCCGCAAAGGACGCCCCCATAAAGCCAAAGACCCAGGGTTTGTGGGCAAAGCAAAGGCGCAAAAGCCCCTCGTACGCCGCCGTCACGCGCCCCAAAAACACGTCGAATTGGGGAAAGAAAACGCGCTCTTTTTCTTTGAGTAAGCGCGCACACAACATGGGGCAAAGGGTGAGAGAAATCACACCCGAAATAATCACGGCGCCCGCCAAAGCAATGGCGAATTCGCGAAACAAAAAGCCCATGGTACTTTGCAAGAATCCAATGGGGGCGTACACACTGGCCAGGGTCAAGGTCATGGCCACAACGGCAAAGCCGATTTCTTTGCTGCCCACAAGGGCTGCCTGCCAGGGGGTTTTCCCCTCCTCAATATGGCGCTGGATATTTTCAAGCACCACAATGGCGTCGTCCACCACCAGGCCAATGGCCAGGATTACTGCCAACATGGTGATAATATTGATGGACAGACCACACACTAGGAAAACGCCCAGCACCCCAATGAGCGAAATGGGGATGGTCACAAGGGGCACAAGACACGCCCGCACGTTGCGCATAAAAAGAAAAATGATGGCAAAGACCAAACAAAAGGCTTCCACAAGGGACTTTTGAATGTTCCCCAGGGACGCCCTGATAAAGTCTGCGTTATCCACGTCAATATCGATGAGAAGCCCCTCGGGACGGGTCGCTTGCATGCGCGCCACACAGGTACGCACGGCGTTTGACACCTCCAGGGGGTTGGCGTCACTGGCAAGCTTGATGGCAATGATGGTACCGGGCTTTCCATTAACCAGGATGCGAATATGCGAGTCATCCAGGGACTCGCTCACCTGGGCGAGTTGGGACAAAAGCACAGGCTTTTGGCCTTCTCTTGCTGGCCGAATCACAAGATTGCGAAAATCGTCCTCGGTGCGCAGCTCGCTCATGAGGGTGACGGGCACCGCATCGTGGAGCTTGCCTGAGGGAAATCCTTCTTTTTTGGCTTCAAGTGCTGCCATCACATCGGCAATGTTCATACCTTGACCGTAGAGCTGCTTGGGATCCAGCATCACCTCCATGGCGAAGGGCGGGCTCCACACCTCCGCCGATGCAACACCACTTAGAGAGCGAAAGATGTTTTTATAGCGCACGTTCACAAGGTGGGTCAGCTCGCCAGGAGACAGATGATCACTTGAAAAGGTGATGGCAATGAAGGGCGGACCCGACTGCTCGCTTCCACGCAAGATGGTGGGGGAGAGCACGTCCTTGGGTAGGCTCGCACGCACTTTCTCAATGGCGTCGCGCACGGCCACAATTTTTGCGTCCACCTCCTCACCAGGCTTAAAATGCAGGGTAATGGTGCTCATGCCCTCACCGCTGTCGGATCCCATGGTCACAAGCCCACTTACGCTCGCCAGTGAATCCTCCAGGGGGCTTGTGACCTTCGTTTCCACCAGGTCGGCACTGGCATTGGGATAAAAGGTCTGAACACTCAGGCGCGGCAGGGGCACATCTGGATACTCACGCACACTTAAGTTTTTAAAAGACGCAAGCCCCACGGCCACAATCATGGCCGACAGGACGCACGCAAAGACGGGGCGTTTGATGAAAAAACTGGGAAGCTGCATGGCGGGTCTCCTAGGACTTCACGGGGCGCACAGCCCCATCATGCATAAGCCTGCCAGGGTTCACACTCACAACAACCTCGCCTTCTTTCAGACCCGTCAGAATCTGGGCGCGCACCTTGTCCTCAAGACCCACGGTCACGGGGCGCTTGATGGATTTTTCCTTCTCCACCACATAGACATAGCTTTGGCTTCCCTCCATAAAAAGCGCGTCTTTGGGCACGCCAATCGCCCCTTTAACCTCGCCAACCACAACGTCCACATTCACGACTTGCCCCGCAAGACAGCGCGCGCACGCCGTTAAATCCAAGGTGGCGGGAGACGTATTGGTTTGGGTATCCACGATTTTCTGGGTCTTCACACTGGTGTAAAGCACCCCGTCCACATAAACTTTTTCCCTCATGTCAGGCACAAATTTGGCCGGCACGTCAAACTCCACCACAAGGGACGTGGGATCATACAAGGTCACAAGCACGTCCCCTTGCTTCATGTACGCGCCCTCACGCACTTTAAAGACACCAAGGGTTCCATCAAAGGGTGCTTTGAATTGGCTTTTTTCCAAATCGAGTTTTGTGCGCAGGCGCGTTTGCGTCGCCTCAATCCAACGCGCTCTATCGGCGTCGAGATCTTTTTTGCTGCGCAGGTTGCTTTGGGACAGGGCTTTTGCGCGCTCAAGCTGCTGGGCTGCCATATCTTCACTGGCTTTGGCCAGGTCATAGGTTGTGCTCAGCTCTGGATTCTCGAGAGTCGCGAAGACCTCGCCCTTTTTAACAGCCTGGCCCGACATGGCCACGCGGTCCAGGACGCCGTCTGACTGGGCCAGAAGCGTCACCTCACGCTTGGCATGCACCGTCCCATAAAGGCGCACCATACGCGCGATATCGGCGCGCGCGGCCTTTGCTGTCTCCACAACCTTGGGAGGCATCTCCTGGGCAAAAACGGCGGGTACTGCCCCCATGAGTACACAGATCACGATGGGGAAAAGACGCGACATCGCCACTCTCCTTCTTTTTTGAATTATTTAAATAAACATGAAAATGCACCCTGAGCGAATAGGCGTCATGGCACGAAGAAGCAGCAGCAAGCGTGAAATGGTAGCACAGTTAACCTTTGGGTCAAGCCCCTCTTGCATGCTCACAAAATATTCTTAAAAGACACGCTTTTTCCAGCGACCTTTCCTTGAGAAAAGGGGCCCTGGTGGGGTATAATAAAAATGAGAGAACATATAACAAGGAGTGACGTCATGCGATTTTCAGTAACAGGTCGCCATGTGGATATCAGCGATGCCTTTCGTGCCAGCGCTGAGGAAGGTCTCAAAGCCTTTTGTGATAAGTATCAAGTTGAGCCTGTGGAGAGCTGGATTGTCATCTCCAAAGACAGCTTTTCCTTTATGGTTGAAGTGAAACTCCATCTGTCACGCAATGTGGACCTTGTGGCAACAGGCCACAACACCGACGCCTACGCCGGCATTGAGGCTGCCCTTGACACCCTTGGCAAGCGTATCCGTCGCCACAAAAAGCGTGTGGCAGATCACCACAAACGCCATGATTTCCACGGCGAAAAGGAAGTGGCCCCCTATTACGTCCTAAGCGGCTCTATTTTGTCTTCCGAGGAAGAGGACACAACCGGTGAAGAGCTTGCCCCCGCCATTGTGGCGGAAGTGTCTGCCAATATCCCGAGCCTATCCGTGGGAGACGCGGTCATGCGCATGGACCTGAGCGAGGCCAACGCCTTTATCTTCCGTAACACGCAGAACAAGCGTATTAACTTTGTTTACCGTCGCAAGGATGGCAACATCGGCTGGATGGATCCAAGCGCGTAACACGCGCAAGCAAATAAAAAAGGGGGCATTTGCCCCCTTTTCATTAGCAAAAAAACATACAGCATATGCCACAACACGCGTTTTCCGCCTCCTCTTGGGCGCGCACCCCCCTGGTCCTTGCCTCCTCATAGCTGACACCAAGCGCCGTCGCTTTGAGCCCCCAAACATGCCGGTCAGTTTGCTGAGCGCACAATTTTTTCTCATAGGCGTAATGGGCAGTTAAGATGCGCGCAACGCTGTGTGCTCTCACGCGTCCGGCCTCAGTGTCCATGGGCAGAAGAGACCAATTAGGGCATCCATTGGGGGCCGCCACTGCCGCCCGGGCAAGGTTTTGATCAAAGACGTCTAAGCCCTTAAGGGCCACTTCAAAGTCAAAGACCAAACCTTCGTGCGCTTCGCCCCGTTGAAGGCGAAAAGTCGAGTGCACCCCCGGCCCCATCAAGGCAGAGCCTTCCTCTTCGTCGGAGTCGGCACTTTGGTAGCCGATTTTGTCCCGAAAATCTTCATAACCTTCAAGGGACGCCGCAACCTCTAAATGATTCATAGACGCACACACAGCCATAAGCGCAAACAAGCAAAACCGTTTTTTCATCCTACCCTTTTCCCCTAAAAAACCGCGCGTCCCACACAACATCACGCGGCTGTGATACCGTGATGTCTTTAAACGCCACGTGGGCGGGGTTAATCAAGAGATTTCTTTCTTCTGGGGCAATGACACTGGGAACAATGAGGACAGCTTCCTTACCTGCACGCAGCCACATATCTCCAAAGGCCCTGCTTGCCAGAAGATCAGGCGCGTCCCAACCCGGCACCTCTTCTGGCGCAAGGTGCACGCATGGGACACTATCAGGAATGTAAATGGTGATGGCTTGGTGGGTGCGAGGCACCCCTCCCAGACCGCCCGTGTGGGCAAGGACCTCTAACATGGCGCCGGCGTAGGTCATGGCCGCGTAAATGGCTGGCAAGCCTTGGGAGTTCCACCTGGCACCAAAAAGCATGGCCCCCGACCCATTAAAAAGGGGGTGGCGGCCGTCTGCAATGCGGTAAGCGGTGAGGTGCGGTGGGCTTGAACTAAAGGGGGAGTCCATGGAAAATCTGCCACAAGAGTTCCTCTACTTGCCTGGCACCAAGTTCTGTCAGCGCCACATCTATGGGTGCGCGGTCCTTGAGGAGCCCATGGGGACTCGCTAAAAAAGCCCGTGCCTTATCTGCGTCGTCCCACACATAAAGGGCGGTGGCAATGACGCGAGCCAAGCGCTCAGTCTTCTCACTTTCCTCTAAACTGAGGTGCGCGCGACGACGCTTATAGGTCCCCTCGGGCACAACCTTGTAAATGAGCTTGGTCATGGGACGCGACATGAAGGCACCCACACGGCGCAGGGCCGTTTTAGGAAGACCGCGCTCCACAACCTCTTCTAAATCATGAAAAGAACGGACATTTTGGTGAAGCACCTCTGCGCCCCCCATCACGTCAGCAATACGATCTGCAGGAATCATCCTCAGCCCCTTGGCTCACTTTATACATTTATATGGTATCAAATGATACCTCTTTTGACAAGGATATCTTCTCGCTATCCCGACCACACCGAAATGCAAAACAAAAAAACGCCGATCCGCAGTAAGCGCACCGGCGTTACAGCCACCCAAGGCCCCTTAATGCGGCATAAGGTGGGACAGAAGGGTCCCAATGGTTCTTGGCAAATCCTTACGGTGGACTACAAGATCAATCATCCCGTGATCCAGCAAGTGCTCTGCTGTTTGAAAGTCATCGGGTAGTTTGTGGCGAATGGTTTGCTCAATGACGCGTCGGCCTGCAAAGCAGATGGTCGCGCCAGGCTCAGCGATGGCAACATCCCCCAACATGGCAAAGGAAGCCGTCACGCCTCCTGCCGTTGGGTCGCTTAAAAGGGTGAGGTAAGGGAGCCCCGCCTCGCGCACCATGCACACGCCCACCGTCGAGCGCGCCATTTGCATGAGGGACAAGATACCTTCCTGCATGCGCGCGCCCCCTGACGCACTACACACCAAAAGAGCTGCACGCCTTTTCACGGCCTCACGGGCCGCGTCCACAAGGGCGTTTCCAACGGCTGCTCCCATGGAGCCTCCCATAAAATGAAAGTCAAAGGCCGCCACAACAGCAGGCTTGCCGCCAATCTGGCCGAAAGCCACAAGGACAGCGTCATCCTCTTTGGTATGTGCACGCGCGTCCTTTAAACGGTCAGAATACTTCTTGAGGTCTTTAAATTTCAAAGGATCTTGGGGGGACGGCGTGAGCGCCACACGCCGATAGTCACGCCCGTCAAAGAGAGACTCCAGGCGCTGCTTGGCGCTGATGCGCATGTGATGACCGCAGTGGTGACAAACGCTTAGGTTTTCAACGAGGTCGCGGTGAAAGAGCATCTGCTCGCATTTTGTACACTTATGCCACAGGTTATCGGGCACATCTTTTCCAACCAATGCACGCAGCTTAGGTCGCACAAAATTCGTTAACCAGCTCATGTAAAACACCCTCTCAAAGTTCTGCCATGGCTTGGCGCCATGTCAATGACCCCAAACACATAACAGAATACGGCGTTTTTGAAAAGCGCAACAATCAGTCGGTATTCAAACGGTCACGCAGTTGCTTGCCGGCTTTAAAGAAAGGAACACCTTTGGCGGCCACGTCAACGGAGGCGCCTGTCTTGGGGTTGCGCCCTATGCGCGCGCGGCGCTTGCGCACGGAAAAGACACCAAAACCGCGCAGCTCCACGCGGTTTCCTTTTGCCAACGCTTGAGAGATTTCATCGAGAATCACGCCCACAACATTTTCAGCTTGTTGATGAGAGACGTCATTATTTTTTGCGAGAAGCCTTTGAATGAGCTCAGACCTTGTCATACTTATCCCCATTATTACTTTTTTTGCCGTTACATACATAAGGGTGCCAAAGGTCGCCTTCAAGGTCAAGGGGGTAATATTTTTCTTTCTTTAAAGAAATCAAAGTCATTGTCCTAAATATACCGGATAGTCTCTAGGGAAACGATGCAACACTCGACTTCTCAAAGGAAGCCATGACTTGCCCCCTACCCAAGGGATGAGAGAATGTTTTGCAATAGTTTTGGAATACTGAGTTGATAAATCAACACGATAAAGAGCATGACAATCACAATCAGTAAGAAGGAAATGGCAAAATCATGCCACGTACCACCCTGCCTGCGCATCAGGAATTCTTTCAATAATGCTTTGAGGCTCACATCGCCCTCCATGTGTTGCGCTTGCCTAAGAGCGCATACGCTCCACGGTCTGAATAAAGGAACTCGCCCGCAGCGCCGCCAGGATATTGCTCAAGTGATCGGAACTCTTCACCTCGATATCAAGGATCACCTCGTAAAAATCCTCGGCGCGCGAATGAAAGCGCAAATTCACAATGTTGGCTTTGTGGGCGCTTAAAACAGATGTCAGGGCCGCCAACGCGCCGGTTTTGTGGGCCAGGAGCACAAACAAGCGCCCAATGTGGGCCGTCTGTTCGTCTTCCAGATCCCACGAAACGTCGATCCACCGGTCAGGCTCATGGGCATAGTTCTGCAAATTGGGGCAGTCATAGGTGTGGATGGTCACCCCCCTGCCCGTCATGACAATACCCACAATCTTGTCACCGGGCAAAGGATGACAGCAGCCCGCATAGTGGATGGCCATACCAGGGATAAGTCCTTTAATGGACATACTTTGGCCCTTGGCCTCTTTGTCGCGCCGCGCCTTCTTTTCTTTCGAGGCGTCCGCGTCCCCTTGGGGTTGCGCCGATGCTGGTGCAATGTGTTGGAGCACGCTTTGGGCAGGGATCAAGTTCTCGCCGACATGGGCGTAAAGATCTTCTAAGGTCTCCAGCTTATAGTGAGACAAAAGCCCTTCCAGCTCTTTCTCGTGAAGGTCGATGCGGGCGCTGGAAAACTCTTTTTGCAAAAGCGAGCGCCCAAGGGTAACGTACTGGCCACGCTGTTGGGTGCGTATGAAGCGGCGGATGTAGGCACGCGCTTTTCCTGTGCGCACAATACGCTCCCAGGACGGGGATGGCACTTGGGTTTTTGAGGTACGGATCTCCACCTGGTCCCCGTTTTGCAAGATGGTGCGAAGAGGCGCCATGCGGCCGTTGATAATGGCACCGACGCAGTGGTTTCCCACCTCTGAGTGGATGGCGTAGGCAAAGTCAATGGGGGTTGCGCCCCTGGGCAGAGAAATCAGATCACCTTGGGGCGTAAAGGCAAAGACCTGATCCTGGAAAATTTCAAGCTTTGTGTGCTCGAGGAACTCTTCCGGGTCTTCTGCGTGCTCAATGATTTCCAAAAGACCGCGCAACCACTTATATGTCCCGCTTTCCCTGTGCTGGGCGCCGCCTTGCTTATACTGCCAGTGAGCCGCCACACCGAGCTCGGCCACATCGTGCATGTCTTTTGTGCGAATCTGCACCTCAATCTTGCGGTTTTCTGGCCCCATAAGGGTTGTGTGCAAAGACTGATACTGGTTGATTTTGGGCGTACTGATATAGTCCTTAAAGCGCCCAGGCATCACGTGGTAACGCCCATGCAATATCCCTAGGGCCTGGTAACACTCCGATACGTTCGCGACCAGAACGCGAAAGGCCATGATATCTGAGAGTTGATCAATGGAGATATTTTGATCACGCATCTTGCGCCAAATGGAGTAGGGCTTTTTGAGGCGACCAAATACGTTGGCCTCAAGTCCCTCACGCACAAGATCTTCGCGCAGTGCCCCAATAATACGCTCCACAAGGGCACGCCCACCCTCCTGCTCCAAAAAACTCAGGCGGTTTAAGATGGATTCACGTCCATCGGGATTGAGGATCTCAAAGCACAAATCCTCCAGTTCATCCTTGATATGGTGGATGCCCATACGCTCCGCAAGAGGGGCATAGATTTCGAGGGTTTCCCGGGCAATACGACGGCGCTTTTCTTCTGAGGGCACAAAGTGCAGCGTGCGCATATTGTGGAGGCGATCCGCAAGCTTCACCAGAAGCACCCGGATGTCGTTGGACATGGCCAGGATTAACTTACGCAAGTTCTCCGCTTGCTTGGTGTTCACCGACTGCAGCTCAAGCTTTGTGAGTTTGGTCACCCCGTCAACAAGGGTTGCGATTTCCTGCCCAAAAAGAGAGGCAATTTCCTCAAGTGTTGCGTGGGTGTCTTCAACGGTATCGTGGAGGAGCGCTGTCACAATGGTGGCCGAATCCATGCGCATATCGCTCAAGATACCGGCAACCTCAAGGGGGTGGGAAAAGTAAGGGTCTCCTGAGGCGCGCTTTTGAGAACCGTGGGCCTTCATGGCGTACACATAGGCACGGTTCAAAAGATCCTCGTCACACTTTGGATCGTACGCTTTTACCTTTTCGATTAACTCAAATTGACGAATCACCCTGATGCCACTCTGGCAAGGCGTAAGAAGCCCCGCCTTTTCTCTCTTAACTTAGTGTAGTGTATCAGCATGCACCCCACAAAAGGAAGCTTTATGGCAAAATCTGCCTCAAAGAACATGGACTTGTTGCAAATGGGTGAAAGAACCAGACGAATGCAAAAAAACGCACCCCCCAAGGGATGCGTTTTTTAAAAATTCTGAGCCCTGTAAATAGACTTCGCTTACGCGTCACCCTTGTCGGCTGCGTCTTCGAGTGACACATCGTCGTCCTCATCCAAAGCAAGCTCTTCCTCTTGGAAGCCGCCGTGGGCCGCAAAAGGATTGGCGCCGGATTCCGCCATCAAAAGCGCGCTTTCAAGCTCTTGCTCCAGCAGATTTTCAAGCTCTTCTTCCTGGGTCTCCGTCTGGGCAAATTGGCGGTAAGAGCCAATCAAGGTCTTCTCGAGCTCGTCCACAGAAACGGTGCTCTCCGCTATTTCGCGCAGCGCCAGAACAGAGTTCTTATCGTTTTCACGTGGCAAGGTCGCCGGAGAACCCGCGGAAATTTGACGCGCCCGGCGCGCGGCCAGCACGACCAGCTCAAAGCGGCTTGGTACTTGACGAATACAATCTTCAACGGTCACGCGGGCCATGGCACATATCCTTAGCTAAAGGGAGTCAAACGAAGAACAGCGATCCTTAACCCTGGCGGGCCTTGAAGCGAGGATTTGTCTTGTTAATCACATAGACACGACCACGACGACGAATGATACGGCAATCCTTGTGGCGAGCCTTCATGGACTTGAGGGAGTTTACGACTTTCATTTCTCTTCCATCACACTTTTATAATGACATCTCACGCCTTGTAACGCCTTTTTCGCCCTGCGTCAAGACCTAACACGCAAGGAACGCCTCTTTTTAAAACCACGCAAGATTCAAAAAAGCCCTTTACGTGTTTCATATAACAAAGCTAGAATGAAAGGAAAATTATAAAAAGTGACATGTGCCGTCACCCATAACAGGAGAAAAATAAATGACGCCCAAGACAACCTCCCTTCTCGCCCTCACCCTCCTTTGTGCCAGCACCCTTGCGTGCGAGGTGGCCGTTGCCAGTGTACCCCGCGGCATAGACTGCACAAAAGCAATCACAGATGCAACGGGTAACGCCGTCGACAAGAGACTCCTCACAGATTACTGTCAACGCGCCGTTACGGATAATAAGATCAATGATACCATTGGGATACTCCAGCAGTGCCGCTCTGGCGCAACTGCCAGGATCAGAGAATCCTTCGCCGCGTGTATGGATGGGCTCGACACAATTGATCCAACACACATTGATCCAAGTCACTGGGCCCCACTTCGGGCGTCTTTAGGCTTGGTTGGATGGGACGCGGGTAGCAAAAAAACTGCTGAGAACTTTCTCACAAAGATCGGGGAGTCCAGTGCGTCCTCGGCGCCTTCACCGGCAACATCGTCTTCAAGCACCCAGCCTTCTGGCGCACCAGCGCCCTCACCCGCAACATCGTCTTCAAGCACCCAGCCATCTGCCGCGCCTGCACCCACGCGACCTGCTGCCGGGCCAAGCGGACCTGTGCGCGGGGGTAGACCCGCAGCAGCGACACCTGATCCTGTCTGGGGCGCCATTCTTATAACAGGGGGGGACCTGTACCCCGATATCCCCGATGACCTGCCCGCAACCATCGACCCTGGCGACCAATTGCCGGCTGGATTCACACCCAAAAAATTCTTTAAGTACTATCTTACCGACAGCGCGGTAGCCCCCACGGACAAAGACAAAGTAACCCGCATTGAGCGAAATTATAACCGATGGGCCTCAAGAAACCCGCGCGCAAAGCCCGAGGATAAGTGGGAAGAGTTTTTGAGCCTGCGCGCTGGGGAGTTTGGACTGCGAGACCCTCATATCCGCCCCGCCCCAGCAGCCACAGGCCAGCCCTCGGCGGCGCCCGCACCTCAGTCATCTTCGTCCTCAAGCTCCGCACCTGGTTTCTCCACCACGCCAGCACCAGGCGGGGGCACCGCCACGCCTAATACGCCTGCTGCACCAGCAAGCATTAAGGCGATCTTTAATCAGCTTGCTAGCACGACCGATGATCTTCAGTATAAAACCCAAATGTTAGCTCCGAACTTCTTCTTTGATGAAACAAACCCCCCTTATCCAAAACCAGCGGGCCTCAGCGCCTCAGAAGCAAAAAATAACAAGAAAAAGTGGAAAGAGGCGTACCAGGAGTGGCACGAAAACTATGAAAACGATTACGCAACGCTGGCAGAAATGCCAACACCACTGCAAATCCTCGAGCAAGACAGGAATCCTTATCCACACGCACTTGCAGACAGCACCATTCACTCAACCATCAACAAACAAGGATTCGAATCAACTTGGAGGGCGAATGTCCAAGCAAAAAGTGAGGGGAGGGCATATTTTCTCCCTTACCCAGCAAATGTGGCGGGTGGGGTGCTTGAATACAAGCGCCCCAGCGACATTGTTAAAAATACACCTGAGGAGGCGGAAAATAAGCGCGCGTGGTATGATGCCGTCTGGGCATGGCATAATGGTGGACAACAAGGAACCATGCCGACGCCGAAGGGTGTCGCAGCAAGCGCCGCTGTCTCATCAACTTCTTCGCCTGGAGGAGCTCAGTCCTTTAATGCATGGGCCGCAGCGCACAGCCTAGATCAATCTCACCAGATCGCCATGCGTAGGCCCTACGCCACTGTTCTTGGCGAAAAAGCTGCACGCGGGGACGCGACACCACCGAGTGTCGATGAAGTATGGGCTGAAGCCGTTCGCACGGGTGCAAATCCCAGCAATCCACCCGCAGGCATCGCACCACCAGCCCCCACAGGCGCGCCAGCTCCTGCCTCTTCTTCAAACCCTAGCGCAGGAGCCCCCGGGCCTTTTGCGACACAAACGAGCCCAGCACAAAGCGCACCGCCCGCATCTGCGCCGGCAACAACAACACCGTCACCGGCTACAGCGTCTGGCGTGCAACAACCCACCGCGTCAAACGTACCGAGCGCTGAACTCGCAAAAATCAAAGAAGAAATTGCTGCTCAAGAGAACATAGCTAGCTCCGGTTCCGCAACAAGACGTGAAAAATTGACTGCGGAAGCTAA
>PNJU01000009.1 GCA_013822015.1 Candidatus Puniceispirillum sp.
TCGCTGCCTTGCGCATGTTTAGATATCCCAGCATAAAAACCAAAGGCGACTTTGAAACGCTGCTGGATACCCACGGCGGGTTTACCTCCCAAGGAAAAACACTGGGGGACACACCCCTTTGGACGTTTTTGAAGACTCTCACTCACGCAGATGTGGGCGAACTTGATGTGAAGGCCTTTCCCGTTCACGCGGCAACAGGCGACGGCGACAAGGTGTTTCTCAACATGCTCGCCTACATTAAGGCCGGCTTTCAAGGGAATCCAGCAAATCTGGCGACTGAAGAAGGGCTTAAGAAAACCATTGCAAAAAGCCCTCAAAGTCGTATGTACCAAGCGTCCCTTTTAAAGGCCGACATCCATATCAACAAGCCTTTGGCGCAGCATGTGGCCCTCTGGGACAAGATTTTGGATACCTTTGACAACCTTACGCTCATGGAGCTTGAGCTGGCTGCACAACACTATTCTATGTGGGGCCTATCAATGGAAGATCCGGAAACGAAAGCGGCATATCTTCTTAAAAGCGTACACCTTGCCCAGCAGAGTCTGGATATGACGGACAAGCCCACCCGCGAGCAGCTTTGTCTGGCTAGCGCCGCTTATTGTAAGGCAATCAGTGTCACAGCGGACGAGACAAAAGCGGGCATGATCTCACGCGCTGTGAACCTCGTTGACGCGCTCTTTAAAAATCATACAGACATTCCCGCCCATGATTATGTGAACGCCGCAAGTATTTACCGTGCAGCTTTTTTGGCAAGCCAAACGCCGGAAGAACAATTTTTCTACGCAGAGAAACTGCGTCACCGGTGGGATCGTTACTTCTTGCCAGCTAACGGCTTTGTATCAAGCAAGCGCGTCCACCGTGAAGCGGCCGTGGACTATTCCTGTGCATTCATCTTTGCCGAGGATGATCTCAACAGAACCCGTTACGCTCAAAAGTCTGCCGACCAGTGGGGCGCGTACCTTGCGCCAACGGCCCCCACACCGGACGATGAAGACCAAGAAGATGAAGAAATCCCCACGCCAGAAAACCTGCGCATGGCAGCCCAGGTTTTCGACCACGCAGCCATGATGGCCAAAAGCCCTGGCGAACTGTTTATACGTCTCATGAGCACCGCCAATACCTGGGAGAATTTTATAGCACAAGGGGCCCCATCGCCTGAGGGTTTCAAACATGCAGCCAAAGCCGTTTCTGCCAAAGCCATTTTGGTCCAAGGTCCTGAGGAGAAAGCCCGTATTTTCGCCAGTGCTGGCGCAAACTGGGACAAATTCTTGGAAAAATCAGATGTGATTACGCAAGATGATATGGTCAGCGCCACACAGGCCTGGAGGTCGGCGGCCACCTTGACATCTGACATCACACAAAAGGCGGCCATCCACCTGAAGATCGCCGGCATGTGGGAAAGGTTCGAGGAAAAAGCAGCGGACCTGAGTGCCGTAACAAAAAGGCAAATGGCCGTCGACTACGCCTATGGTACCGTGTGTTCCAAGGACAAAGAGATGCGCCAAAAGTACACCATCAAAAGTGCATCCAACTGGGTAGACTCAGCGCAAATTCTCAAAGAACCCCAGCCGTCAGATCTCGCCCTTATGGCACGGGCCTTCGCAAACGCAGGCCTTTACACCAGCAACCCTGAAGACCTCGCCAAAAGACTCTCTTACTACACCAAGGCGGCCGAGCTGTGGGAGGCCTTTTGGGCACAAAAGCCACACGCTTTTGTTAGCGACATGCAAGACAGCGCCCGCCTTTATGCCGTTCTTGTATTACTGACAAAGGATCCAAAAGCTCAAAAAACATATTACAGTAAAGCAGCCTTTCACTTTGGTGCATATATGCGCTTTGCCGGAGATAAAGCAGATCCTACCTTGATCCCCAGCATGAGCAAGATTTTTGATAAGGTTGCAAGCTTCTCTCAAGATGAGAAAGAAGTGGCATTTTGCCTTGCGCAAAAGCAAATCCTTGAGGACCTAAAAGCAAAGGCCGCCCCCAAAGCGACCCAGCTTTAAAGGAAGGTGTACCCCGTGGGCGCTGATTTTCGGCGCCCACTGCGTACAGCCCCAACGACAGAGGCCCTTGACCCGGAGGGGCGACCTCTATACCAAGGACGGTATCATCACCTGTATTTATTGGGGAAACTAAATGAAAGCCGCCCACCTGGGGCTTATGAGCCTTTTAGCAAGCGCCACACTGCTGGCAAGCTTTGAAGAGCGTCTTGACACATCACCTGCACCGGTGACCGGCGCGCCCGCCCGTCCCATGGACCTTGAGGCACTCAGGCAGTCGGCCCAAACTTGCTCGTCCCAAGCCATGGGCGCACAAAGCTTCGATCAAAAAGCGAGCCTTTATGCTGCCTCAGCCCAGATATGGCAAGTCATTTTGAAAAACACCGCCAATCCAAGTGACGCGGAAGCGGCAACACCCATGGCCCACTACGCCAACGCGGCGACCTTTACCGCATGTCCAGACACACGCGCCCGTTACTGGAAAAGGGCCAATGCCTTGTGGGACGTGTACTTCACACAGTTTGAAAATCCTCCCGCCTTTACCTTAAGAAGCGCCGCGTGGTGCGCCCACAGTGCGGCTGATTTTTCCAGCGAGAAGGTCAGGATCTCCCTCCACCAACGAAGCATTGATCTTTGGGACAGGTACCTGAAAAACAGCCACATCCCCGCGGCCTTCATCTTTGAGCAAGCCGCAACAAGTTACTGGGACGCACGCCTATACACGCAAGATCCTGAGCAACAAGAAGAGCTTGCCATAAAATGCGCCAAGGTTTGGAATCTGTGTGATATCCATTTCGGTCCCTTAAGTTGGGCGCAACGCCATGGGGCTATTCTTGCCTGCGACACAGTTGTCTCCCTGACGCAAAAGGAAGACATCAGGCAAGTCTACCGCCAAAGAAGCGCTCAGTTTCAGGCGGGCCAAAGCGCCCATGCCTCAGTCAGTCAAGAGGGTACGGTGGCAAGTGAGTGACCTGCGTGCATTGACCCGCACGCGCAGCATGCTTAGAATTTCCTGCACTCACTTTTTGGACAAAAAAATGAAACCTTGCCTGCGCCTTGCGCTCCTGAGTCTTTTCACAAGCGCCACACTGTTGGCAAGCTTTGAAGAAAGTTCCCAGCCTGCACCAAGGACCCACACTGCTGCTCGCCCCGTGGATCTGGAAGCACTCAGGCAGTGTGCGCAGATCACTTGGGACCAAGCGCTTTTCGCCCAAGATCCCCATATCAAGTGCGCTCTGTACGGGGCGAACGCCCAAACGTGGGAAGTGATTTTGCGCGAGATCCACGCCCCAAGGGAAGAAGAGGCGATCATTCCAGGCCTTCATTACGGACATGCGGTCCATTTTGCGCGCAGCGCACTGGATAAGATATTCTATAGCGCCAAGGCCAACACCTTTTGGGAGGACTACCTTAAGCGCGTCCCCAATCCAATGCATGATGTCCTGCGACGCGCTGCCTGGAGCGCCCACGAGATGGCCCTTGTCACTGAAAACCCCACGCAAAAAGCTGCCCTTATGGCCAGGTGCGTTGAGCTATGGGAAAGGTACATCAACGCCCCCGGCCAGACCGTGTTGGGAGCGCCGCTCCAGCAGGCTGCCCGAAGCTTTTACCGCGCCCTGTTCTTTGCCCAAACCCCCGCACGCAAGGCATACCTAGCCCTTCAAAGCGCCCGGGCATGGGACCGGTACTTCAACCAGCAACTACGTCCTGACGACGAGAAAACCTTCGAGGATGCGGCAAAGGCCTACGACGCCGTCGTCTCATTTGCCCAAGATTCCGTCATTCGCGATACCTACCGCCAAAAAGGGTCCCTGATGGGTGTGGTTTTCCCAAAAAATTCATAAACACAAGGGACATCGTTTGCTGACCTCTGTAGCTAGAACAGTTTAATGTGATAACAGAAAACGAGGCAAGCGACGTGAGGGATACACGAGCCACGAGTGACGCATTATCAAATGATAAGGGTTCGGCTATATTTGAAAAAAGCGCCAAAATTTGCTAGTGATCGTCTATGTTTCATCTGGTAGATAACCCATGCGCGCCCCACCCCTTGTGACTTTAACTGGTATCTCCCACGCCTTTGGGACCAAAACCCTGTTTGACCAGGCAGAGCTGTCCATCGGTCAGGGTGAGCGCATTTGCCTTGTGGGACGCAACGGGGCAGGTAAATCGACCCTGCTTAAAATCATCGCGGGCATCGTCGAACCCGAGGGCGGTACGCGCTTTGTCAAACCTGGCGTGCGGGTGGCTTACCTTCCCCAAGAGCCGGTCATTCCCGAAGGTCTTCAGGTTTCGGACTATATCGCCCAGGGGTTGGGGGAGGAAAACCGTGATAGTCACTACATGGTGGACGCGGCTATTGCCTCCGTACGTCTTGACGCAAAAAGCGTTGTCGCCACCCTGTCCGGCGGCGAAAAAAGACGCGCCGCCATTGCGCGAGCCCTTGTGGGGGAGCCTGATATTTTGTTGCTCGACGAGCCCACAAACCATCTTGATCTGCCCACCATTGAATGGCTGGAGGAGGTGCTGGGCGCCTTCCAAGGCGGCTTTGTGATCATCAGCCATGACCGGATGTTCCTCAACCATTTGACTAAAACGACGCTGTGGGTCGACCGCGGCATTGTGAGGCGCATGGACAAAGGGTTCTGCGACTTCGATGCGTGGAGCGATACTATACTTGCCCAGGAAGATACGGAGCGTAAAAAACTCGACAAGCTCATTGCCCAGGAAACCCTGTGGTCCCGCCAAGGGATCAGTGCGCGTAGAAAGCGCAACCAGGGGCGACTGCGCAAACTAGACGCCCTGCGCACCACGCGCGCCCAACAGATTCAGCGCACAGGCGCCGTACAGCTGACGGCCGAAAGCGGTGGGGCGTCCGGCGCCCTGGTGATCGAAGCCAAGAAGATCGCCAAGTCTTATGGGGAGCGCACCATTATCCGGGAATTCTCCACTCGCATCATGCGCGGAGACCGGGTGGGGATTATCGGCCCTAACGGCGCTGGCAAAACAACGCTCCTGCGTATGCTCACGGGAGATCTTGCGCCCGACAAGGGATACGTGAAGCTGGGCACAAATCTCACCCCTGCCTACCTTGACCAGGGACGCCTGCAGCTAGACGGCGAGACATCGCTGTGGGCCACCCTTTCTGAGTCTGGCACAGACCAGGTCATGGTGCGGGGAAAGCCGCGCCATGTGGTCAGTTACCTGCGCGACTTTCTTTTTGAGGAGGCCCAGGCGCGCAGCCCCGTGAAGAGCTTGTCCGGCGGTGAGCGCAACAGGCTGCTGCTCGCCAAAGCGCTGGCACAGTTTTCTAACCTCCTCATTCTCGACGAGCCCACCAATGACCTTGACATGGAGACCCTAGATCTTTTGCAGGAAATGCTCGATGACTATGACGGTACCCTTTTGCTGGTCAGCCATGATCGAAGTTTTCTTGACCGGGTCGTGGCGTCCACCATTGTGATTGAGGAAGATGGGAGCGCGCGCGAGTACGCAGGCGGCTACAGCGACTATATGAGCCAGCGTCCGGCGCCAGCAGCGCCGGCCCCCAAAAAAGCGGCAAAGGAAAAAGAGGCGCCCCAACGGGAAAAACAAGTCAAGAAGTTGACTTACCAAGACCAGCGCGCCCTAGAGCTTTTGCCACAAAAAATGACGAACTTAGAGGAAACCATTGCCCAGTTGAGCGCGATTTTGGAGGAAGCAGACCTTTTCACCAAACAGCCAACTATCTTTTTAAAAACGGCCGAGAAGCTTGACCAAGCGCGCCTAGAGCTTGAGGCATGTGAGTCCGAATGGCTACGCCTTGAGATGCTGCGCGAGGAAATCGATGCAGGCAAGTAAACCGATTCAATCTGCAGGCGCACTGTGATAAAGTCTGCTTGTACAATGAGGCTTAAAACCAATGTTAATTAAGGCATTCCTGCCTAAAGCTTCTATGGAAGCTATCAATAGAAGCTTTATCCCTGGGATTTTTCGGCGTTCAGAAGTCTCGTATCACACGATGAGCGTATGCCCATAAGCCCCAACAGTCAGAATTGGGCCACTTTCTGGGCAGCTGTGCCAACCTGACGTCTTTCGTGCGCCCTTCAATGTGCTGCCAAGGTCGCCGATAAGAACAACACCTACACACCTCATTTTCATTGAACGGATTGAGCCCCATGCGGTATATTCTCAATCATTCCCGAAGCCGCGGCCTGAATCTCATATTCAGTGCGCCCGTGCACGTGAGCTGAAAGGAAATGACTCCAATGCCGAATTCATCTGAGACTCTCCTGAAAGAAGTCAGAGCTTGCACACTTTGCAAATCCTTATTGCCCAAGGAACCGCGCCCTATTCTTCAGTACTCTGAGTCAGCACAGATATCAATCGCCGGCCAAGCTCCAGGAATCCGTGCACATGATTCGGGTATGCCATTTAATGATCCCAGTGGAGATATAGCCGAACCATTATAATTTGATAATGCGCGTCTGGCCGCTCGTGTATACTTATACACGTCGCTTTCCTCGTATCCTGTTATCACATTAAACTGTTCTAGCTATAGACTTCGCCAGTGGATGGGAGTTGATCGGGAAACTTTTTACAACCCCTGCACAATTGCCTTTTTGCCCGTGGGTTTTGTTACCCCGGCACCGGCCCCACGGGCGACTTCCCCCCAGATCGGAGTGCGCAGCTTCTTGGAGAGAAAAATTGCCAAACCAACTACCCAACATAGAACTTACTCTTGTCATTGGTCAATATGCTCACAAATGGCACATCAACAGCACGAAAAGTTTGAGTGAAACCGTTCGTTCTTTTGAAGATTATTGGCTCTCTATTTTTCCTCTCCCCCACCCCAGCCCGCGCAATAATAGGTTTTTGAAGAAAAATCCATGCTTTGAAGAAGATGTCCTGCCACGCCTCAAAAAGAGGGTCTCAGAAATTTTGTCTAATTAATCAAAAAATAACCTTTTGACCATACCCTATCAATGCTCCTCACTCTTACCAAGAGATAATTTTGCCCATGCATGCCTTTGATGCCATTTACCAACGTCGTGCCATCCGGCATTTTGATCCAACACATCGATTTACAAAGGAAGAGTTTGATCAACTTATTGAACTAGGTATGCAAGCCCCCTCATCCTTTAACTTACAACACTGGCGCGTTGTGAATGTCACGGATCCTGACCTTCGTAAACAAGTCCGTTCAGCCGCCTGGGATCAGGCACAAGTGACCGATGCATCCCTTTTATTTGTGATCACAACAGACATCAAAGTTTGGCAAAAAAACCCTGGATACTACCTTCGCAATGCGCCTAAAGAAGCGCAGGGTATTTTGCTCCCCCTGATTGCCCCCTTTTATGAAGGAAAAGATCAATTACAGCGCGATGAAGCCATGCGTTCAGTTGGACTTTTCATGCAAACGCTGATGATTGCGGCAAAAGCTATGGGCTATGACTCCTGCCCAATGATCGGTTTTGACCCCGGGAAAGTTGCTGAATTGATTCACCTACCAGCAGATCATGCCATCGGAGCCCTTTTGACCATCGGAAAACGGGTAAAGGATGCACACCAAAAGTCTGGATACGTTGATAAATCAACGATGCTTATTGAAAATCATTTTTAGTTACCCATTGGAGGATGATCATGACATACGATAACAAAGTAATTTTTGTAAGCGGGGCAAATCGGGGAATTGGAAAAGCAATCGTTGAGGCTTTATTGAAGCACAATGTCCAAAAAGTTTACGCAGCAGCACGCCATTTAGAAAACCTTTCCTTTCAAGATGCTCGTGTTGTGCCAGTGCAGCTGGACATCACAAACCCTGTACAGGTTAGAAATGCTGCGCAGTTGGCTCAGGACACGGATATTCTCATCAACAATGCAGGCGCACTGGCCTTTGCACCAATTGTGGCCGGAAAAATCGATGATATAGTCAGCGACATGCAAGTTAACTTTTTTGGCACGGTCAATATGATCCAATCATTTGCCCCAGTGATTGAAAAAAAAGGGGGCGGCGCCATAGCCAACCTGATTTCCATCGTCGGACTTGCTCCTATGGTGGGTGCTGCAGGATATTGTGCATCGAAATCGGCATTATTTTCGGCAACCCAAGCTATGCGTACGGAGCTCAAACCCAAACACATCAGTGTCCACGGCATTTTTCCCGGCCCCATTGACACCCGTATGGCAAAGGATTTTAATTTTCCGAAAGCAAGCGCTGACATCACTGCAGAAAACATCATCGGTGGGATTGCAGCCGGTCATGAGGACATATTCCCTGATCCGATGTCGAAGGATCTGAGTCAGCTTTGGGCCAAAAATCCAAAAGATTTGGAAAAGCAGTTTGCGACAATGTAGTTGGTGCGTCAATTCACGTGTCTTGGATTACGTTTAAGCCTTTTTGACATATTATCTCATGCATAACTTCAATCAGTCTACAAGATGTGAATGCTGTAGGCGCTGAGCAGTCTGTTATCTTGCGCAGGGCGGCTAACAAATCCAGATGCAGCGGGTCTGTGCGGTGATAAAAGAGACCATAGGCGATCGGATATGTCGTGCCATCTATGCACCTGCACCTGATACCTCCATGGAGGCATGGCTTTGTTATATTTTAAATTCGACGATCTTATCTAGAAAAAAAGAGTTTGTGGTGGGTGCTACAGGGATCGAACCTGTGACACTCTGATTAAAAGTCAGATGCTCTACCAACTGAGCTAAGCACCCACTGAGGGTCAAGATAATCGTGTGTGGGCCCTTGGTCAAGGGGGATTGAGGGGAAAAAGGCCCTTTTTCTAGCTCGAAAGGGGCTGCGTCACTCTTTCACGAAGGGTGATGTTACTTAAGGGAAGCACAAGCCACTTATACCGCAATGTCCCGATAATCACAGCGGACGCGTTAGGCGTCACAGTCGCTTTAAAATGAAAGGTAAAGCCAGGACTTGATGCGGGCACAAGATTTTGCGCGTAGGCGGCCACCTGATCATCGGTCACAGATGAGGCGTGCACAAAGGCGTATCTTGCCGCCATAGAAGCGGCATAGTTCATGCTGTTGCGCCCCCACAGAACCATCCCCATTTCAATGGCCCCCATCAGCATTAAGATAAAAACTGGAAAGATAACGGCGAATTCAATGGCAGGCGACGCGCTTTGATCTTTGACATACTGACGCAGGAGAGTGTTTTTCATGGGGCGCATCCTATTTCACACGAACTGTTCCGGTGGCGCTAATGGGAAAGGGATTTGTCATAAAAAGCGCCGGTGCATAAAGTTTAATGGTACTGCTTGCGGTAATTTTAATGTAGGTCCCAGGCACTGTGTGATCGGAACAAAAGGTGTTACAAGCGAGGGTCGCCCCGTCTGAACAGCTGCAAAAACTCGTCACAGAGACGGTGAGTGGCTTAAGGCGTGTGGCCGCACTAACGGCCGCCGAGATTGCAGCGGTATTATCTGCGTTTTTGTTTGCATGTAGAAAGCCTGCGTTGACGGCAGAGTTGAGCTCATTTTCTTTCATGAGCACGTAACCCATGTTGATGACGCACACAACCATCACAAACAAGATAGGGATCGTAATACCAAACTCAATGGCCGCGGCACCTTTTTGATTTTTCAAAAAATTCATCAGCATTTTTTTACTCCACCAATGACACGCCGCCAGGCACACTGACTTTGAATGTAGACGAGCAGTTGGTTCCAAAATACGAGTTGCCCGTCACCGTAAGATCCAGTGAGATTGTCCTCAAGCAACTCCGACTTGAGCTCCTGCCACAGCTTTGGCTGCTTGAGTTACCACTGAACTCTAAGCTCTGGGTTGGGAAGTATAAAATACCCTCAAAGGCATTATTGGACCCACCATTAAATTTCTGCGTCATAGCAGGTGCACGGCGATCGCTGTAGAAAAGGATACCCGCATAAGTGCCCGATGTTGGCGCAGACAAATTCACATCCGCACCTCCATTGATGGTGACCGATGGATAATCATTTCCCGTTGAGCTTGTCAAAACAAAGGTAACCCCACTGCCCGTCAGCTCCGCCTGTCCATTGATATCAAGACTGCCGCCATTAATGATATAGACGCCAGGATTCATGGTCACATTGGCTTTGGCATTAAGCTTCATGCCTCCACAATAAACACCTGGGTTAATGGTTTGGGTTGTTTTAGAGGAGAAGTTTGTTTGACTGCATCCTGAATAGGTCGGTAGAGGAAGACCTGACAAAGGATCGGGAACAATGGGGGAATTTGGGTGCTGTCCCTGGGTTGTGGTGATGGATCCCGAGATGGTTGTGTGGGCATAGACAGCCAGTGCGGTAATGGTGCTGTTGCCTTTTGTACCAAGGGTCGTGTCCGAGTACAGGGTGCACTTAGGCGCGACGATGTCGCCCGTACCCTGGGTCCAAAGGCCCGATCCCCCGAGCGTTAAAATACACAGATCTGCGTTGAGTCCCTGGGTCAGCGCCACCGCGCGCACGTGGATAATGGGGGGGTCACTTAGAAACATCTTCGCAAAGTAAAGGGTTGCGACTTGCTCCAGAATCACCTCTACAGCGCCCATATTGCCGGCATAGGGACCTGACGCTGGTGGGTAATTCACCGTAATGGGGCCAAGGGAAGGATTGTATGCGTTGCGTTTTGCGTCGGTGGTCGCGTAGGGCACAATGGTGGACACGCCCGTTGTGCTGAGTGCATAGGCACCCCCCAAAGCACCCGCATCAGCGGCTGTTTGGAGTTGGCGCTTTTGGTTGTACCAAATGCCAACATCTGTGGCCAGGCCCGCAAATCCTATGGCAATGGGTAGGGCAAGGGCAACCAAGATCACAATTGCGCCTTCTTTACGTCGCGCAAAATCACGACAAAGATGCCAGTACTTCTCCCACATTGATAGGCACTCCCTTTTTTATAAAACAAGTCTAACAGCTTCATAATAGACACACAAGACGATCCCATTTTTCAAAAAGGGCCGTGTCGCATAAAAAAGGCGGTCGGATAGAGATCCAGGCTGACGGAAATACGCCCAGGTCTGCAGATTATTCTAGCCTGCTACGCGCGCCAAAAGCGCGTCGACCTTTGCCTGATCTTCAAGGGAGAGGTTCGTGCTCTGTAGGAAGGATTGCCCAACATGGGCCAGACTTGTGAGGGGCGTTGGATCAAAGGCTGTGAGCTCTGCACACACCAAAAGAAAATTGCCCCCAATGGAGCTGACCTTTCCCATGCCTTGGGCGTCAAAGAATCTGAGGCTCGTGCAGCCAGCCAGGAAACTGTGCCCGATGGAGATGAGGCTTGTGAGGCCACGAGACTGAAAAGATACAAGGCCTGTGCCACCCCAAAGGAAATAGTTCCCCACGCAGGTGAGCCTCGTGAAGTCACGGCCATCAAAGGACGTGAGACCGGTGCATCCGGCCAAGAAGAAGTCTTTGATAATGGACGCATTCCCAAGGCCGCCTGGGTTAAAAGACGTGAGGCCTGAACAACGTCCCAAGAAACCGTTTCCAATGGACATGAGCCTTGCGAATCCCCGGGCCTCAAAGGATATGAGGCCCGTACTGCCGTTTAGAAAACGGCTTTTAACGGAGGTGACTTTTCCAAAAGGATCCGACAGGGTAAGATGGCACAGGTTCCCGGGAATATCGTCCTTTGACATTTTGAGAGCGCCGCCTTGAAGAAAGGCCTCACTGTCGAGGCAAAGCACCACACGGTGATCGTCGCGGGTTTCAAGAAGCGCCGCCAGAGCGTCATTACATGCCTGTAAATCCTGGGCACGAACAACAAGGGTACAAGGCCCCTCTTTGAGGACCTCAAGATCCTCTTGGCTTTCACCGCCCGTAAAGTGCACGAAATGGGTACTCTTGGCGACTTTTTCAACATAAGCCGTCATACGCCCGAGGCTTTGCGCGCTTGTGTGTTCGTGCACCAACATTTGCGGTAACACAGCCATGACAAGGGCCAGCCCATGGGCGTCTTGGGGGGCACAACCGAAAAGAGCTGTGTACCAGCCAGATACGATGTCCGGGTGCGCCTGCAGGTCTGACGCCTGCAACACACGCGCGCCTTGGGGGTAGAGATCTGGGCTGATCAGAACATGCTCAAGGGGTGCAAAGCCGCTTTGCATGATGTGAAAGGCCAGGGTTTTTGCCATTTCATTGTCCGGAATTGAGGCCAAGACTTCGGGGGAAGCGCAACCAAAAAGCCCGTTGGAATGTGTGAATGCTTTGCCATGTAGGTTGCTCAAGATGCCTTGCCATAGGCTGCTAACCCCCCTCACGCGCGCAGCTCCTGGGGCATCTAGAAAGGAGAGAATGTGCTGCGTGACCTCAGGGGGTAACGTTCCAATAGGGGAGATTTGCTCAGCCTCCCGGTCTGCTGGATCCTCACTAAAACTCGCCTGAGCGCACATGCTTGCCAGGAAAGATCCGCCCATAAAGGCAAGGCGCTTTAAAATAATTTTCTTAAACATATTGCTCTTCTATAAAACAAAATTAACCATTTTCCGATTTTTTTGTCAAAAATATCAATTTTTGCGACAAAGACGAATGGGGGACACAGGCTGCTCCCTTGCCTTGCTAGGCGCCACTCAACCGGCGCCCATGGACCAGGGGCGCCGCGCCCCCCTTCTTTATGCGCCTGCTGCTGTATTCTGGCGCACATGCGCAAGAAACATGTGCACGCTCGCCTTTCCTGCAAGGGAGAGGCCCGTTTCGTCCAAGAAAGAGGACTGCACCACTTTGACTTGCGTCAGTGGTTTTGTGTCAAAGGACCTGAGATTCTTACAATTATACAGGAAAGCACTTCCTATAGACCTGAGACTTGCCAGGCCCCGCGTGTCAAAGGATGTAAGGTTCGTGCAGCCAGCCAGGAAACTGTGCCCTATGAATCCGAGGCTGGTAAGACCCCGCGTGTCAACGGACGAGAGATTCAGGGGGCCAGACAGGAAATAGGGTCCAATGAAGGCGACTTGCGCAAAAGGATCCGACAAGGTGAGGTGGTGTAGGTTCTCAGGAATGTCACCGTTTAGTATAGTGAGAACAGCGCCCTTACGGAAGATATCGCGAACGCCGCCCTCGAGGAAGGCCTCACCGTCGAGGGAGAGAATCACCCGGTGATCGTCACGGGCAAGAAGTGTGTTGAGGGCGTCTTTGTGCTTTTGCAGGTCATCTGCACGCACAACAAAGGTGTGCGCTGTTGCTTTAAGAGCCTCAAGATCCTCTTGGCTTTCGTCTCCCGTAAAGCGCACAAAACGTGTCGCCTGGCCAACGCGTTTCACATAGGACGTGATGCGATCGAGGGTCTGCGGGCTCGTTTTATCCTCCACCAGGATTTGTGGCAAGGCGGACATCACAAGAGCCAGGGCATGGGGGTCTTGGGGGTTTTGCTTAAACAGCGCCCAGTACCAAGCATCTAGGGTGTCTTGGCGCCACAGGAGGTCTGACGCACTCAATAGGCGTGTGCCCTTGGGATACTGATTGGGGCTGATGTAAACATTCTGTAACGGAGCAAAACCGTTGTGCTTCATGTGGAGCGCAAGAATCTGTGCCATCTCTTCGTCGGGAATGGAAGACGTGTCCCTCAAGGGGGCGGCATCAAAAAGGACATGGGAATGGGAAATGGTCTTCCCGTGCGTTCCTTCTAAAAGATTACACCATAGACTGCAAAGTTCCCTGCCACGTGCCATCTCTTGGGGCGAGAGATGGGGTGATAAAAAGGAGAAAATGTGGTCCATAACCTCAACGGGCAGCGCCGCAATGGGGGAGCATTGCGGCTTCTCTTCATTCATTGGATCCCCATCTTCAATGACGCGTATGAAGGTTTGCGTGCACTGCGCTTCTACGATGTCTGCGTTATGACTCGCGTGCGCGCTGGCGGTTGCCAAGACAGATATGCCCATCAAGGCAAGAGGCATTAATAATTTTTTCTTAAACATGGCTCTTTCTCAAAAAAACAAAACACGCGATCTTCTAGTTCTTTTTTGTCAAAAAAGTCAACACAAAAATAAATGCAAGTTGTCCGAGATGTATTCATTGTTGAATAGTGAATTTCTTGAAAGATCATTTTTATCCTTTTGAAAGTTTTTTTTCACGTATTCGTGACCTTTCACTTTTAGGGTCTAGCCGTAGACGATGCATGACAAACAGGCATAATTATCATGATAAAAAGAAACACGCTTTTTTACACGGGCCTTTGCGCTTTGAGCCTCTTGTTTGTGAGCGCCAGGCCTATCCTGGCGAACTTACACCATGGGCAACCAGAAAAGGTCATCCGCATCTTGTCCATTGATGGAGGGGGGCAGCGCGGCATTGTACCGGCAGCCCTTTTGAGCAAAATAGAGGAGGAAACGGGCAAGCCTATCAGCGCGCTTTTTGACGTTTTTGCGGGCACCTCCACGGGCAGCATCATCGCCATGGGCCTTACTGTCCCTGGAAATTTTGGGCCACGCTACACCGCAAAAGATATCGTACGCATATACGAAACCCAGGGCGAGCGCATCTTTGAAAAAGGATTGCAGTATTACACGTCTCTCAAAGGTCTGATAGGACCCAGGTACAGTCCACGAAATTTGAAAGAGATTTTAAGGGATCATTTTGGCGAAACGCCACTGAGCCACGCCATCAAGCCCGTTTACGCAACCGCCTATGATCTTGAGAGCTCAACACCTGTTGTCTTTTCCAGTGAGGCAGCAAAAGAAGATCCAAGTATTGATTTTTCCATGCGTAAAGCCACAAGGGCCTCAAGTGCTGCGCCCAGCTTCTTTCCCCCTTGTCGCCTCAGCATAGGAAAGAGTCAAAAGGTGTCCCTAAGTGACGGATGCTTCTGGGCCCTTGATCCCACAGAAATGGTCTATGAGCGTGTTAGACAAGAAAATCCTGGCGCCAGAATTGTGGTCGTCTCTTTGGGGACAGGCACCCAAGACATTTCCATGAATCACGCGTCCAGCAAATCCATGGGAAGCCTTGCGTGGACAGGTCCTTTCATCGGTCACCTTATGCATACCCAAGGGCACGTGGCACGTACGCGCCTCAAGTCAGAAGCCTCACTAGGGCGCATTGACACGTACCTGCGGGTCAACTTCACCCTCGATGATGACAAGGGCGCCCTGGACGACACCTCACCAGAGGGGCTGGCGTATCTCTCATCAAAGGCCCACGATATCATGGAGAACGACACAAGCTTTGCCCAGGTTATCTCCCTGACCAAAAGCTGGGCCAAGGATTTGGATGGTGAGGGTCTGGGAGCTTAAAGATACACGGGAAGCGCCTTGACGCGGGCGCTCACCCCACTTATGAGTTGTCTATCTTCGTTGTAAAAATATGATTCATGGAAACTTACAGCAACATACCCACCCCCCAATCGGCCCTCGCGTCACCTTTGCTCATCATGAAACAAAGTATCGTAGAGTCTTGGAGGGCACATCTTACCCTGGACACGGAGCTGCTGGCGATTTGCGCCGCATTTTTTGTCGGATATTTCTGTTTGGGATATTTTGACGCCACGCTGCCTCTATCCGAGAGCGTCATCCGTCAAGCAGGAGAAGATACGCTTTTCATTCATCACCCTTTCACGGATAAAGCTTACTACGTTGGTGTGCTGATCTTTTGCCTGTGTATAGGTCTTCGCATGCTTCACGGTGCATCTCACATCGCAACGAACATGAATCACCTGGTGTGGCGCACTCTTTTTGTTGGCCTTGGTCTGCCTTTTCTTCTAGGTATCGTACTCGTGGGCACATGGTCTGCGCTGCCTGAAGATATTCAGCAAAACGTGTTTCTTGTCCTTTTTCTGGAGGCAAGCCTTCAAGATACCTTGAGTTATGGAGGCGCCATTTTAATGCTCTTGGCCTTCTGCGCCTACGCGCTTGCACAGCTGTCTTTCTTGTTGTGTGTCATTGCTGATACGGGCAAAATTGGTGTCAAAAGAGCGCTTCTCCTCTCCAAAGGACACGTGGGGCCGATACTGGCCCTTGTTGTGGGCGGCATAGTGCTTGGCGCCTGCGTGGCCATTCCCCTGGGCTTTTTAGGCGCCCTCGATAGCACCTCCCGGATAAACCCTGCCTACACTGGCCCTGCAGAATCTTTCTTACTGATGAACACATGGTTTTGGGACAATACGTTTGGACAAGCGCTTCTCTTTGCCACCAGCTCTTTCATCACCATGCTCCCACAGAGTTTTTTCTTTGGCACCCTGATGGCTTATTATAAGCGGTTGAAAGAAAAGGAAACCCAGATAACGGGACCCCGTCTCCGGGCCTAAGGCTCGCGGCGGGCGGCGGCCCAGTAGCCGGGGTGGGCGTCCATGAGAGACATGATTTTGGCCTCAACGGCCTCCACCTCATCAAGGCGCAGGCCCTTGATAATCACGCGCACACCGTGGTTTGTTTCGCTGTACCAGTAAGGATAACTGCCGATCTCAATGCCGGGATAAGCTGCATCGAGATCCTCAAGGCCTTGGGCAATGGCGCCTTCCACAACCTCGCCCACGACTTCACGCACATGGCGCGCAGGGCCCTTTGCCAAGCGTGGCACAGATGCCTCAAACATGGCCTTGGCAATGCTGGGGATGCCAGCCAGGACAAAGACATTTTCCAACTGAAATCCCGGGGCGGCACTGACCGTATTATCAATGAGGGCTGCACCCACAGGCATCACGGTCATGCGGGTTAGCGCCTCTGGCGCCTGTGGATTGGGGTAGCGCGCCATAAGACGCGCCAGCGCCTCCAAAGAACAACACAAGGGGCGCCCAAAGGCTTTGGCCATGGTCACGGCCGTTATGTCATCATGGGTGGGGCCGATGCCCCCCGTTGTAAAGACATGTGTATAACGCGAGGACAAGGCCAGCACAGCCTCGATGATGTCTTCCTCCACGTCCTCGACCATACGGGTTTCTTTGAGGCGGATACCAAGCTCCGATAGGCGGGTGGCAATATAAACAAGGTTGGCGTCTTGCACTTGTCCCGAAAGGATCTCATTGCCAATGATCAAAACAGCGGCAGTTGGTGTTTCTTGCGACCACACAGAAATTTCCCCTTCTCCAAAGACTTGTGCTAGAAACTAGCCTTAGTGAGTTTCTTGTGCGAGTCAATATGGAATTTATGAGCCCCCTTGAAAAAGGTCGCCTTGTCAAAAGATATAAGCGGTTTTTGGCCGATGTGATTCTTGAGGATGGCAGCCTGATCACGGCCCACTGCCCCAACTCAGGATCCATGCTGGGTGTGAAGGAAGAAGGCGCGACCGTTTGGCTGAGCAAAAGCGATAACCCGAAACGGCGCCTCGCCTACACATGGGAGCTCATCGAGGTAGACGGGGCGCTCGTGTGCGTCCACACGACCCAGGCCAACAAGGTGGTGGAAGAAGCCCTTCTTGCCAAAACCATTGAGCCCCTTGCCCCCTACACCCACATCCGCCGCGAAGTCGCTTATGGCACAAACTCGCGCATCGATTTTTTACTCACAGGTGAGGGACTGCCCGATGTGTATCTGGAGGTCAAAAGTGTGACCTTGAAGCGTGAAGGCATGGCGCAGTTTCCAGACGCCGTGACCACCCGCGGCCAAAAGCATATGGAGGAGCTGGCGCGTATGGTGACAGACCACGGCGCCCGGGCCTGCCTTCTCTACGTGGTCCAACGCCCAGACGCCCAAGACTTTTCCCTGGCGCGCGACATTGACCCCGCTTATGCAAAGGCGGCGGCAAGGGCCAAGTTGTGCGGGGTGGAAGAGTTATGCTATGGTTGCGATGTTACAACAATGGGCGTCACACTCACGCGCCCCCTTCACATAATAAATGAGGTTACCGCTTAAAATGGAACAAAGCGTCTTTGATTATGAGGGCGAACGCGTCACACTCCACACGCCCCAAGAATTTGCAAAAATGCGCGATGCTGGGCGTCTGGCCAGCCAAGTGCTGGATCACATCACTCCCTTCATCAAAGAAGGTGTGTCAACGGGCACCATCAATGATATCTGCCACGATTTTATCATCTCCCACGGCGCGGTCCCGGCTCCCCTTCACTATAAGGGATTCCCTAAGTCCGTTTGCACCTCCGTCAACCATGTGGTGTGTCACGGTATCCCGAGTGAACATAAAATCCTGCAAAAGGGCGACATCATCAATGTGGACGTCACAGTCATTTTGGACGGATGGTATGGGGACACAAGCCGCATGTTTTGCATCGGCAAGGTTCCCCTGCTGGCGGAAAAATTGGTGAACGCGACCTATGAAGCCATGATGCGCGGCATTGAAGTGGTGCGTCCCGGGGCGACCCTTGGTGACATTGGTCACGCCATCGAGACTTTTGCCCATAAACAGCGTTACAGCGTTGTGCAAGATTTTTGTGGTCACGGCATCGGGCGCACTTTCCACGCGGCCCCCAATGTGCTGCACTACGGCGATCCTGGGGAAGGCCTGGTTTTGCGCGAGGGGATGTTCTTTACCGTTGAGCCCATGATTAATGCGGGGGGCCCGGCCGTGCGCATTATGCCCGACGGCTGGACGGCGGTGACACGTGACCGGAGCCTGTCTGCCCAGTGGGAGCACACCATTGGCGTAACGGAAAACGGATACGAGATTTTCACCGTTTCTTGACCTTTTAACCGGGACAAGGTAGCGTGCTGTAACCTATGCCAGAATGAATCAACCCTATGAAAAAGAATTTTAAAAGCTTTCAAGACATTATCCTGACCCTGCAAAATTTTTGGGCGCGCCGTGGGTGTGTCATTCTCCAGCCCTATGACATGGAGATGGGTGCAGGCACCTTTCATCCCGCCACAACCCTCAAATGCTTGGGGCCCCAGGCCTGGAACGCGGCCTATGTCCAGCCCTCAAGGCGCCCCTCCGATGGACGTTACGGCGAAAACCCCAACCGCGTGCAGCATTTTTACCAGTTTCAGGTCATCCTAAAGCCCTCGCCCCAAAACATTCAAGAGATATACCTTGAAAGCCTGGCCGCCATTGGCCTTGACACCAGTCTTCATGATATCCGTTTTGTGGAAGATAACTGGGAAAGCCCAACCCTTGGTGCCTCAGGACTCGGGTGGGAGGTGTGGTGTGACGGCTTGGAGGTCACCCAGTTCACCTACTTCCAACAAATGGGCGGTATTGCCTGCGATCCGGTCAGTGGCGAGATCACATACGGCCTGGAGCGCCTTGCGTGCGCGGCCCAAGGTCTTGATGATATTTTCAAGATCGCTTGGAATGATCCGGACGGTCCTTCGCCCATGACCTACGGGGATGTTTACCGTCAGAGCGAGCGGGAGTTCTCCGCCTATAACTTTGACGAGGCCAACACCCAGAAGCTTTTTGCCCACTTTGAGGACGCGGAAAACGCCTGCAACGCGCTTTTGGCCAAGAATCTGTCCCTGCCTGCCTATGACCAGTGCATGAAGGCAAGCCACCTGTTTAACCTTTTGGATGCCCGCGGTGTCATCAGTGTGCTTGAGCGCGCCAGCTTCATCGCCCGTGTGCGTGCGCTCGCCAAAGGGTGCTGTGAAGTATTTTTAGAAACGACAAAAGCATGACCCAGTTATTTGTTGAGATTTTTTGTGAAGAGATCCCCGCGCGCTTTCAAACCCGTGCGGCCCAGGATTTTGAGCGCCTTGCCAAAGACGCGCTGACGAAGGCAGGCCTTGCGCCCACAACTTTTAAAACGGCTGTGAGCCCTAGACACCTGGCTCTGGCTGTAGAAGGCTTGGCAAGCGAAATTGCACCCCAAACCGTTGAACGCAAAGGGCCACGCACAGACGCACCCGAGGCGGCCATTGCGGGTTTTCTAAAGTCGGCGGGCGTGACGCTTGAGGCGTGCGCGCGCGAAGAGTCACCCAAGGGCACGTTTCTCATTGCCCGCACCCATGTGCCAAGCCGCCCCACACGAGAAATTCTCACCCCCCTTTTGGAGGAGCTGATCCTGTCCTTCCCATGGCCCCAAACCATGCGGTGGGGAACAGGCACAAAAGGCTGGGTGCGCCCGGTTCACAGCTTAGTAGCGCTATTTAACGGCGAGGTCTTGCCAGTCACCTTACGCTTTGGCGAGCGCGAGGACGCGCCGCGCATTGTGGCGGGACGCACAACCCAGGGACACCGTTTCCTAGCACCCGCCCCTTTTGAGGTCTCCTCCTTTGACGATTACGTGACAAAGCTGGAAGCGTCCCATGTGCTTGTCCTGCAAGACACGCGCCGCGCGCGCATTGAGACAGCTCTTGCCTCTGCCCTGGAAGGAACAGGGCTTCGCTTATCCTCCTATCCTGGCTTACTCGAAGAGGTCACAGGCCTTGTGGAGTCACCACATGTTTATCTTGGTACCATTGACGCGGCCTTCATGACCCTGCCTAAGGAGATTCTGGCCACCACCATGCGGGTGCACCAGCGTTACTTCCCCTTGGAGGAAGAAAACGGACGCCTCGCACCCCGCTTTGCCTTCGTGGCGGCCTCACCTACCCAGGATGCAGGGGCGCTGGTGACCCAAGGCAACGAGCGCGTTTTGCGGGCCCGCCTGTCGGACGCGCTCTTTTACTATGACCTCGATCGCAAGACGCCTCTAAGGGTGCACGCTCAGAAGCTTACCTCCCTGGTGTTCCATGCCAAGCTTGGCACCATGGCTGAAAAAGCCGCACGCCTTGGCGCCCTTTGCGCCGATCTTGCGGGCATGATGGGCATTGATGCGGCTCTTGCCAAGGACGCGGGTCTCTTGGCTAAGGCGGACCTTGTCACGGGTGTTGTGCACGAGTTCCCTGAAATTCAAGGCATTATGGGCGGTTACTACGCCCGCGCCCAAGGCCTTGATGAGACTCTCGCCTGCGCCCTTGCCCAGCAATATCTGCCAAAGGGACCTGAGGACGCGCTGCCTGAAGGGGTTTTATCAAAGGTCTTGGCCTTGGCCGATCGCCTCGACACCTTGGTGGGCTTTTGCGCTGTGGGTATTATGCCCACGGGTTCGGGTGACCCCTTTGCCCTGCGCCGCGCAGCCCTTGGCATTTTGCGCCTTCTGGAGGACGCGTCCTTTGACGTTTCCCTGCCAGACCTTATTGAGAAGGCTTACGCCCTTTACGGCGCGCAGAGGGCATTTGGTGAGGCCAAGCCTTTGCCCCTTGAGGACACCCAAAAGACCCTCCTTGCCTTTTTTGAGGAGCGCCTCAAGGTCCTGTGGTCCAAAGACTTCAGACCCGATCATATTGCCGCCGCTGTGCGCGTTCATGACCCCATCTGGCAAGCCCACGCACGGGCCAGCGCACTCAAGGCCTATTTTGGTCACAACCAAGACAGCGCCCGTCTTCTAGCGGCCTTCAAGCGTGGTGCAAATATCCTGCGCCTGGAAGAAGAAAAGGACGGCGTTTCATACACAGGCGCCTTGCCCCAGGAAGCGCTTTTCCAACAAGACGTAGAAAAAGCCTTCTTTAAGGCCCTGAAAGACACCGAAAAGGCCCTCGCCCCCCTTCTTGCGGCAAAGGACTTTCAAGGGTGTCTTAAAACCCTTTCCACCCTTTCTGGTCCCATCGACACCTTCTTTGATGATGTGACCGTCAATGACGACGCGCGTGACGTACGTCGCAACCGCCTTGCGCTTTTGGCATACTTTAAAGAGTGTCTTGAGCGCGTGGTTCACTTTAGAAACTTGGAGGACTAACCCGTGACACTACCCGTACATGTTCAAGAAGATCTGATTGCCGCCGCCAGAGAAGTCTGCGCCAAGGCCTATGCCCCTTACTCAAAACACCGCGTGGGCGCGGCGGTCCTGACCCAGGAAGGCAACATCTACCAAGGGTGTAACGTTGAAAACGCCGCCTATCCTTTGTGCGTGTGCGGCGAGCGCAATGCCATTGCCAAAGCCATCAGCGAAGAAGGCCCCTCCATGCAGCTCAAGGCCGTTGCCATCATTAACGGTGAGGAGAAGGTATGCACACCCTGCGGCGCGTGTCGTCAAGTCATCTCTGAGTTTGGCCAAAGCACACAAGTGATTTACATGGGCGCCCAAGGATGGACAAGTGTGCCTATCTATACGCTTTTGCCGGGTGTTTTTGAATTCGAGCCTGAGGTCGCATAGCCCTCTGTGGCTACCTGCCCCAGGGGACCCGCCTGGGGCACAAGCCCTTCTGGCAAAAAGATACGCCGTCCCAGTGACGGTGTTTTCGTTTCAATTTTAGCAATCATCTTTTTATAAGAACGTAGCATCACAAGCCCGCCAACTTTCTTAATACATGCATTGCCAAAACGCTCCAAGGTCTCATGGGCTTTGGGTGACAAAAGGGGCACCGTTGGTGGGTAAAAGAGACAGTAAACTGGCTTATCGGGTGAAAAGCAGGCCTCTTGGGCGAGGGAATACAGCTGGCGTCCTGCATAAGGCGTTCCGTCACCAAAAGGATTGTGGGGGGAGCGTGCCCAAAAACCGCGGCGGTTTGGGGCGCAAATAATGAGCTCCCCTCCCGCCACAAGCACACGCCACGCTTCTTTAAGCAGCGCATGTGGGTCGGGCGCGAACTCTAGGGCGTGAATCAGCAGCAGCTTATGAACGCTATTGTCAGGAAGCGCAATGCGGTCAACGGGACAAAGGCATGTGGCATTTGGCCCTTCCACGGGCCAGGGGCACACACCAAGGGGTGCCGGCATCAAACAAAGAGCGCGCTCAGCTTCAAAGGAAAAATCGCTTAAAAAAGGCACGCCATATCCAAAGGCCACAAGGGTTTGCCCATGGACATCCCCCCACATATGACGCAAATGCTCCATCACCACACGGGTGACCATCCGCCCCCGGGGGGAGGCGTAGAAGCCATAGAGCTGTTCAACGTCGATCCACACGGCATAAAACTCCTTTGTACTCTTTACATTTTAGCAGAAATATGACTCCAGGTGGTCAATTACTTTCCACCTTTTTTACAGTGACGTAAGTGCCAAACTTGGCTAGACTAGAGGAAATAAGATAAACAGGGAGATAACTGTGGACCGTATGCTGCTTAGATCAGTTCTCATCGGGGTTGTCGGCGGCCTTGCGGGAAGCGCGTTCTACTTTGCCTTTGTGCTCCCCAAAGAACTCGAAGAAAACCCAGATATCATATACGGCAACGTGGACATTCGTCAGGCAGATTTGTCTTTTCGTGTTTTTGGCCGCATTGACACCCTGAAGGTTGACGAAGGGGACCGCGTGAAGGCGGGCGATCTTTTGGCGATTCTTGATAAAAAACCCTATGAAGATAAAGTGGCTGTGGCCAAGGCGGCTCTCAACCAAAATGAGGCGGCCTACAATAACGCCCAGAGCATTAGCGAGCGTAAACGAAAACTCGCAAGTTCTAAGTTTGCCTCCACGGAAGACTACGAAACAGCCAAGGCGGCGGCTGATGAAGCACGCGCCCAAATTCATTCGGCTGAAGCGGCCCTTAGTAGCGCTCAAACAGATTTGTCCGACACCGAAGTCGTGTCCCCCAGCGACGGCACCATCATCAGCCGTGTTCAAGAAAAGGGCACCATTGTGAACGCCGGACAAACGGTTTTTGTCTTGTCCCTGGACAATCCCATGTGGGTGCGCGCCTACATCCCTGAGCCATATTTGGGGCGTATTAAGTTGGGCATGAAGGCCCACGTCTTCACGGACTCGCGGCCCGACAAGCCCTATACGGGACAGGTGGGCTTTGTGTCTCCCGTGGCGGAATTCACGCCCAAGAATGTTGAAACGCCTGAGCTGCGCACGCAGCTTGTATACCGCCTGCGCATTATCATCACTGACGCAGACGCTTATCTTCGCCAAGGCATGCCCGTGACCGTTAAGTTCCTACAAGGCTAGTCCCATGGGCCACGAGGGAATTCTCATCACAGGCCTGAGTAAACATTTTCCCGACAGTAAAATCACGGCCCTTCGCGACATCGAGGCCCGCATCGAACCTGGCCGCATCACGGGCGTTGTGGGCCCTGACGGCGCTGGTAAAACAACGCTTTTGCGCCTCATTGCAGGCCTTTTTATCCCCACCACTGGAGACATTCTCGTGCGGGGCCTCAACACCCAAACCCAGGCGCCCCAGATTCAAACAACCCTTGGCTATATGCCACAAAAATTTGGCCTTTATGAGGATCTAAGTGTTGAGGAAAATCTGATCCTCCATGCGCAACTTAAGGGCCTTCCAAAAAGTAAGCTTAAAGAGACCTTTGAGACCTTTTATGCCTTCACACGTCTTGGTCCCTTCAAAGATAGGTTTGCTGGCAATTTGTCTGGGGGCATGAAGCAAAAGCTCGGCCTTGCGTGCGCCCTTTTAAAAGAGCCAAAGATTCTCCTGCTTGATGAACCCAGCGTGGGTGTGGATCCCCTTTCAAGGCGCGATCTTTGGGCCATGGTGAAGGCCTTTACGCAAAACGGCACAACCGTTGTGTGGAGCACAGCTTATTTGGATGAGGCGCAGCTGTGCGATGATGTTCTTGTGCTGAATGAAGGACGCCTTCTTTACACTGGCCCGCCACACACCCTCACCAAACGCATGGAGGGACGCATTTTCCAAACAGCGGCACCTGTTCACAACAAGCGTGCGGTTTTACAAAAAATACTAGAGGCGCCTGAGGTCATGGACGGCCTGATCCAAGGGAAAGGCTTACGGGTGCTCCTTAAACAAGGCGCCACGCCTGATGACATCCAGATTCCTGAGAAACCTCAAGAATGGGTCCCGAGCCCGCCCCACTTTGAAGACGCTTTTCTGGATATTTTGGGAGGCATTAAGGAGCGCAAGTCAATTCTTGCTTCCCTCATCCCGCCCCTGCCGGCGTCCGACGAAAGCGTTATCTCTGCCCAGGATCTCACCAAACGCTTTGGTGCCTTTACCGCGGTTTCCCACGTGAATTTCCAGATCAAACCCGGTGAAATCTTTGGGTTTTTGGGGCCTAATGGCGCTGGCAAGTCGACAACCTTTAAGATGCTGTGTGGGCTTCTCACCCCCACCGATGGCAGGGCCCTTGTGTTTGGGCGTACCATGCGTACCGCCAACGCGCTGGCCAAGCGCCGCATTGGGTACATGGCCCAGAAATTCTCTCTTTATGGCGATTTGAGCGTGAAACAAAATCTTGATTTCTTTTCAGGCGCCTACGGTCTTTACGGCAAAGAGCAGGCCAACGAAATCAACGCCATGGTTGAGACCTTTGAGCTCACCCCCTACCTTGACACGGCCGCCCAAACCCTGCCCCTTGGGTTTAAGCAGCGCCTGGCCCTTGCCTGCTCCGTCATGCACAGGCCCGAGATCCTTTTCTTAGATGAACCCACCTCCGGCGTGGACCCCATTACCCGGCGCGAGTTCTGGCTGCACATCAATGGCATGGTTGAAAAAGGTGTAACCGTGATGGTCACGACGCACTTTTTGGATGAGGCGGAATTTTGCGACCGGGCATGTTTGATTTACCGAGGAAAAATGATCGCCCTGGGAAGCCCTGATGAGCTAAAGGAGATGGCGCGCACAAAACCTGATCATATTCCAAGTCTTGAGGACACATTCATAGAGTTGATACAAAGATATGACAAAGAAAATCCCCTTTCTTCCTGATATCAATCTGCGCCGTGTGCGTGCCCTTGTGATCAAGGAGATGTACCAGATCGTGCGCGATCCCAGCAGTATTCTCATTGCTTTTGTGTTTCCCCTCATGCTGATGTTTTTGTTTGGATACGGCGTTTCTCTTGATCCAAAACACGCCCGTATTGGCGTTGTGATGGAGGATCCAAGCGCGGATGTTGAGGATTTTATCGCGTCCTTTCAACAGTCTCCGTACTTTGAAATCGTGCGCGTGGACACGTCCCGCCACAAGGCGGCCGAGTCGATTATGTCCGAGGCCGTGGACGTTCTCATCATCGGACCCAGTAACTATGAGATGAGAAGTGCGTCAGGCAAGTCGCCCGCGCCCATTCAAATCATCACCGACGGTAGTAAACCCAACACATCGGGACTGCTTTCAAACTACATACAGGCCGCATGGCAAATCTGGCTTGACCAGCGCATGCGCGCGCGCGGCGAGGAGCTCACGCCTCCCGTCCAGATTCAAGCGCGCGTGTGGTATAACCCCGCCAGCATTAGCCGCTATTTTCTCCTGCCTGGATCCATTGCGCTTATCATGACTATCATTGGTACCCTCCTAACAGCCTTGGTTGTGGCCAGAGAGTGGGAGCGCGGCACCATGGAAGCCCTCATGTCCACCCCCATCACCATCTTTGAGATCATCATCGGCAAGCTTATTCCCTACTTCTTCTTGGGTCTTTGCTCCATGTCCGTGTGCGTCTTTTTATCCATCTACATCTTTGACGTACCCTTTCGGGGATCGCTCATCTTACTGCTGCTCGTTACCAGTATCTTTTTGTACGCGGCGCTCAGCCTAGGCCTTCTCATCTCAACGGCGGCGCGCAATCAATATGTTGCCTCTCAAATGGCCTTGTATACGGCCTATCTACCCGCCTTCATGCTTTCTGGATTTATTTTTGAAATCAGCGGCATGCCTGCAATTTTGCGCCTGGTTTCATCTCTTTTGCCCGCCCGCTATTTAGTCAGCATCCTCCAAACCATTTTCTTGGCCGGCGACTTGCCAAGACTGATTCTAGTTGACTGTGTTGGTATTTTTGCCATTGGCACCGTCTTTGTGATTTTTCTTATAAAGATGACACGTAAGAGGATTGATTAATGTTAACTGCCATCAGAGCCATCCTCATCAAAGAATTTCTTTCAGTTTGGCGCGACAAAAAGACGCGCATGGTCCTGATTATGCCTCCCCTTTTGCAGCTGTTCCTTTTCTCCTTTGCCGCAACCTTGGAGGTGAAGAACACAACCATTAGCATTCTTAATGAGGACCAAGGGCCCGTTGCACGGGAGCTTGTACAACGTATCTCCGCGTCCCCCCGCCTCATCCGTAAGGTTTTAAACCCCGATAATACTCAGGACATCGAGAGCCACATCAATAACCAAAAAGCCCTGGTGGGCATTCACTTTCCATCGGACTTCTCCCGCCGTGTCATGAACGGGGAAAGCGGCAAATTCCAGGTGATTCTTGATGGACGTCGCTCCAATACAGCCTCCATCATGACGGGTTATCTCAACGAAATTGTGAACACTTACAACCAAGAGTTCGCCAAAGAGCGCGGCGTACTTCTGGCCCCATCAACCCTTGTGGTCCGGCACTGGTTCAATCCCAATCTAGAATACATGTGGTTTACCCTGCCTTGTTTGGTGGCCATTCTTGGGCAAGTCATTGCGCTCTCACTGACCTCCCTTGCCATTGCCAGAGAACGGGAACTTGGCACATTTGAACAATTGCTTGTGTCCCCAGTCTCCTCCATCCAAATCTTGACGGGCAAAACTTTGCCCGCCCTGGGGCTTGCGTTCCTTGAGAGCTACGTGATTCTTTTTCTTGTGGTTTTTGTTTTTGGTGTGGAGTTTCAAGGGTCCCTCATGCTCTTTTTTTGGAGCATGCTCATCTTTCTTTTGTCCATTGTGGGGATTGGGCTTTTCATCTCATCTATGTGCAAAACCCAACAGCAAGTGGTCCTTGGCACCTTTGTCTATATGGTGCCTGCGGTTACCATCTCAGGCTTTGCAACGCCCGTTGAAAATATGCCCATGTTTCTCCAGTACTTATCCGAACTCTCCCCCCTGAAGCACTTTCTCATTGTCTCTCGGGGACTGTTCCTCAAGGACCTGCCAGCACCCCTGGTGGCGCAGTACACATGGCCCAATTTCCTCATTGCCCTTTGCACACTCATGGCTGCGCTGTGGCTGTTTCGCAGGCGCATGGAGTAATCTAAAGAGGTCTTGTTTTTGCCTCCAGCAACACCTTTTCTTGGGAATCCAGGTGTGGCGCAAGTTGATCAAAGACAAGGGCGTGGTAGGCATTGAGCCACTCTCTCTCACCAAAAGTCAAAAGACTCACGTCCAAAAGAGCCGTATCAAAGGGCACAAGAGTCAACATTTCAAAGGTAAAGAATCCGTCATAGCTTGTGCTTGCGCGCACAAACTGCATGCCCTCTAAACGCACACCGTAGTGGCCTTCTTTATAATAGCCGGGCTCATTGGAAACAATCATGCCCTCCTCCAAAGCCACGTCTTTCCAGGCGGTTGAAATACTTTGGGGGCCCTCGTGTACACCCAGGTAACTCCCCACCCCGTGGCCTGTGCCGTGGGCATAGTCAAGGCCCACCTGCCACAGTGGCGCGCGGGCAAGGGCGTCCAGTTGGTGACCTGTTGTACCCTTGGGAAAGCGCACCGTTGCCAGGGCAATATGTCCTTTGAGCACCCGGGTCACATTGGCCTTGATATGTCCGTCATCGCACCGCCCCCACGCAAGGGTGCGCGTCACGTCGGTCGTGCCGTCCAGATACTGGCCGCCGGAGTCAATCAAGAGCAAGTCTCCCTTTTGAAGCACGCGGTCTGTTTGAGGTGTCACCCTGTAGTGGACGATGGCCCCGTTGGGGCCCGAGCCTGAGATGGTTTCAAAGCTTGGTCCTTTGAAGTCACTTTGGCGTGCGCGCTCCATAAGAAGACGTTTAGAGACATCACTTTCGCGCACCTGGCTGCCTGCCCCCATGGCTTGATCCAACCAAAAAAGAGTCCGCACAATGGCGACTCCGTCCTTCACATGGGCGGATTTGGCACCTGCGATTTCTTGTGAGTTTTTACACGCCTTAGGCAAAAGACAAGGGTCTTGACCCTCTTTCACCTGGGCGCCTACGCGCTTGAGAAGCGTCAAACAGGCCACTGACGCGCTTGCTGGGTCAAGGAGCACTTTTTTATGAACCATATGACTTTTGGCAAAGTCGGCAAAATCCCCGTATGGGTGCAGCCGTACGTTTTGCTTGTGCAGGCTACTTTTCAAAACGTCTGAGACTTTACGGCCGTCCACAAATAAGTCGACGGAGCCATCGCGCCATACAAACGTGTATCCCTCAACAAGGGGGGTAAAATCCACGTCCTGGCCGCGCAGGTTCAAGCACCAACACAGGGATTCCCCCAGGGTCAAAAGACAGGCATCTAGATTTTCTTCCATGAGGTAGAGCGCCACCTTGCTCAGCTTTTCCTGAACAGAAAGGCCCGCAAAGCGCACGTCGTGGGTCTCAAGCATGGCCATAGGCTGGTGGGGGCGCTTTTGCCACACGCGCGCCATAGGCGCCTTGGCTCCTTTATGGGGCTTGAAGAGCCAGCCGGCTTGACCACAAAGGGCTTCATAGCGCTGGGCTTCGCGCACGCTCACGCGCCAGGGATCAAACCCCAAAACCCCCTTATGGGGCGCGCTCTTTAAACATTCTTTGAGCGCCGCCATGGTCAGGGGTAGGATTTGAAAGAGGTGAGGATCAACCTGGCCCTTTGCCTGGAGCGTATAGCGCCCATCCACAAAAAGAACAGCCGTCTTCTCAAACACCACCACAAGGCCAGCCGACCCCTCAAAGCCCGTAAGCCAAGCAATATCCCTGGACTGAGGGGGCAAAAACTCATGGCGGTGGGCGTCGGTATGGGGGACAAGGAGTGCATCAATTCCCTGTTTGCCCATGAGGGCGCGAAGTTTTTCAAGCTTTTCTAGTGAGGTCACGGTTATCTTCCTGCTCAAATGTTTTCTTTGGGATCTTCATGATAAAACGTGTGAATGCGCCTTCTTGGCTCTCCACACTTAAAGTACCATGGTGCTGATTCACTATGATATCATAACTGAGCGATAGCCCAAGCCCAGTGCCACTGCCCGCCGGCTTCGTTGTGAAGAATGGATCAAAGATCTTCTTTTGCACGCTCTCACTCATCCCTGGCCCGTTGTCTTCAATCTGCACCTCAAAGCTATCCCCAAAGTCTTGGGTCTTGAGCGTCAACACAGGCTCAAAAGTCGTCCCTAAAAGATTGCGCTTTTGTTGGAGCGCGTAGCACGCGTTGTGAATCATGTTGAGAAGCACACGTCCCAGCGCTTGCCTGTAAACCGTGGCCTCTAGGACCCCTGCGAGCTCCATCTCCACACGCGGCGGGGTCCCTTTGGAGCGAAAGGCAGCAATGGCCAAGGTCACGTTTTCCTCAAGCAACCGATTGATGTCCGTATGCTGTTCTTCATCGCTTCCCCCCTTGGCGTGGGTCAGCATACTTTTAACGATGGAGTCCGCACGGTTGGCATGCAGATTAATGCGCTTAAGGTTGTCTGTCAGCATCTCAAGGAGCTCTTCAAAGGACTCCTTTTGCGCTGTGGAGATGTGGCCGCGCACGACGTTATGGAGAAGTTGGGTAATCTCCTGGGCAAATTCCTGACAGACTTGGGCAAAGTTAATGATGAAATTTAAAGGGTTCTTGATCTCATGGGCAATGCCGGCTGTGATGGAACCAAGGCCAGCCAGTTTTTCCTGCACAATGATCTGTTGCTGGGCCTTACGCAGGTTCACAATGGCTTTTTGAAGCTCTTGGTTTTTCTTTGAAATTTCCTGTGTACGTTCTTGAACACGAGCATCCAGGGTATGGATGTGATCTTCAAGCTTTAAAACAAGGGCTCGGTTTTGCTCAAACACAGACGACACCGCCTCAAACCAACTCTTCCAAGGATCTTGAATGGTGGGATAGACAACCTCCACATCATCCTTGCCCTGCCCCATGATGTGGCTCACAAGGTTGTGAGTGGGGGTGATGAACTCACGCCCAATGAGTTTGTTGGTAAACAGCAAAAACAGCATGCCAAAGATCAGCACGAATAGCACACTTGGCCCCACATGCAGCAGCGTTGCAAGGCCCAAATCCGCCGCATTGATATAGAAAATAACGTTCCAGGGAGCAAAGTCTGTGCGCGCCCGGTACACCCAGTATCCCTTGAGTTTATTGAGGCTGTGCTCTTCTTGGGCTAGGATTTGCTCGAGTGTCAACTCAGGGGGCAAGATGCTGGCCGCACGCACAAGATGCGTGCGCTCGTTATCATCGTCGGTATCTGACACAACGGTCCCGCGGTCATTGACAACCAAAAGCCGTCCATTACGATAGTAGATACTGTCGATGAAGTAATCCACAGCTTCGAGTGTAAAGTCCAAGGTCACCACACCCAAAAAACTGTTCCCTTGATAGACGGGGGCGCCGCATGTCTGCATGAGTTCATCACTGCCTGGCATTAAAAAAGCATCTGTCCAAAAAATGTCGCGTTTGGGGTTTTTGTGGGGAAGCGCGCCCTGGAACGCTTCTCTGCCCAAAAGGTCTGCGCTGTACCTCTCATGAATGGCCGCGCGCCAAGGATACACATTCATAAAGCCTTTTTTGGAGACGTAGCGCAAGGACGCCGTCGACTTAATGTTCTCTTTGATCACCTTAAAGAGAGGATTGAGGCTGTAGGCCATGCGAATCTCTTGCCATTTTTCGGGTGGTATTTGCTCAAGAGATCCTTGTCCTGTGATATTGCCCACCATTTGAAAGTGGGTGTGGGGAACGTCCAGGTGAAAGTAAGTACGATCTGGTCCATTTTTAAGGGCAATATCCGACAGATCTGAAAAATGAAAAGGCGTACGCATAAAGTCTTCAGCTTGGATGCGCATGCCGTTCACGGCGTCATAGCGAATGCGCAGTAAATAATCGAGGGCCTGGGACTGATCCACGAGGCGTAGGCGCAGGGATGACAGACGTCCTTCAAAATTTTCCTTGTACAGCACCCAGAAAAGCGCTGAGGCACAAAAGAAAATCACACCGTACGTGAGGGCGATGATGCGCCGAAAACGGGAAAAAAAGGGCACTGCTTGCTCCTTGCCTCACGCAACCTTGTGCGCTTTTTTATTTCACATAAGTTCCGGGGGCATCTGCAAGGGCCGGAAACGCTTTTGTGCCTGGCGTGCGCGCTGGGATCTTGTCTCCCCCGTGGGACGTGAGCCACGTCTCCCAGGCTGTCCACCAGGATCCCGCATGGGACTGTGCCGCATCCAACCAATCCTGTGCTCCTTTTTGAAGGATCTTTCCCGTCCAGTACGCGTACTTATTCTTAGACGGGTGGTTAAAGATACCGGCCACGTGGCCCGAACCACCTAGGACAAAGGTTGTGGGTCCGCCCAAGACTTTTGCGCCCGCATACCCGCATTGCCAAGGTGCAATGTGATCCTCACGCGTGCTTAGGATGAAGCTTGGCACCTTGACGTCCCTCAAATCAATCTTGCGCCCCCCAAGGGTGAGCGCGCCTGGCTTGATCAGCTTATTTTCAAGGAACATATTACGCAGGTAATAAGCGTACATAGCCGCCGGCAGATTGGTATAATCGGAATTCCAATAGAGAAGGTCAAAGGCCATGGGCTCTTTACCCATCAGATAGTTGTTCACAACAAAGGACCAAATGAGGTCATTGGAACGCAGCAAATTAAAGGTTTTCGCCAGCACCCGTCCGTCAAAGTAGCCCCAGTTTTTCATGGCCTGTTCCATTTTGGACAGCTGCTCTTCATCGATGAAGATCTTCAAGTCACCCGCGTCTTCAAAATCAAACAGTGTCGCCAGAAATGTCGTGCTTTTAAGGGGGTTGTCCTTATCCTTGGCACGGTACGCGCTGTAGGCCGTGAGGAAGTTCCCGCCAATACAAAAACCAAGGGCGTTGACTTGAGGCTCGCCGGTGATCTTTACCATGGCCTCAAGGGCCGCACCAACGCCTTGAAGCACATAGTCTTCAAAGGTTTTGTGGGCCAGTCTATCATCTTGGGGATTGACCCAAGACACGACAAAAACCGTCCATCCCTTATCAAGGAGCCAGCGCACAAAGGAGCTCTCGGGACGCAAATCAAAGATATAGAATTTGTTGATGCAAGGGGGGACAAGAAGAATCGGTATCCGGTAAACGTCTTTGGTGGTCGGTGCGTACTGAATCAGCTGAATGAGCTCGTTTTGAAAGACCACCTTCCCAGGTGTTGTGGCGATGTTCTCGCCCACGCGGAAATGACCACGTTCCACCATGGAGATATTCAAGCGGCCTTTTCCTTCCTCAAGATCCTTGAAAAAGTTAGAAATACCTTGAATCAGAGACTGTCCATGGGTCTCAAGACTTTCCTTCATGGCCTCAGGATTTCCCCAAAAATAATTGGTAGGGGCCATGGCGTTGGAAATTTGTTGGGAGAAAAAGCCGACCCTTTTGGCAACCTTAGGATCAAGACCATCAATATTACCTGACACCTGACGCACCCAACGGTCCCACAAAAGGTAGTGCTGTTTCATAAAGTCAAAGCCAGCATTGGTCGTCCAGGCCTCTTGGGAGAAGCGCTTATCCCCCTTGGGTGTCTCAACCACTTGTGTGAGCGCTTGATCTGGGTGAGCTGCGTGGGTCAGAGCAGACTGCCACAAACGCGCGCAACCTTGCATGTAAGCGGCATTGGCCTCCAAAAGATTGCGGGGGTTTTGGGCGATCTTAAGACCCGCTTCAACGAAAGCCTTCGTGATGGTCACGGGATCGAGGGGATCAGGCTCAGGGGGAGAGACGGACTTCTCGTACATCTCGCGGGCGTATTCCATGGCGGTGCGCTGGAACTGCTCACCCAGCTGCATAAGGCCCTTGGCCATCTGCAAAGGGTCAGCCTTTTGCTGACCCTTTGTCTGCATCACATCAAGAAATGTCGTCTTGGACTTATGTCCCATAAGGCCCCCGCTTTTTTTATTTTTTGGACAACGTGCGTGAAGGGTATCTTAAGAAAGATGTTGCCCCAACCAAGCCTCTAGGGCTGGCATGGGTAGCGCGCCCACTTGTTGGCCCACATTTTGCCCTTTTTGAAAAAGAAGAAGGGTGGGAATACTGCGCACACCGTACTGAGACGGGGACTCAGGATTCTTATCAATATCCACCTTACAAATTTTAACTTTTTCGCCATATTTTTCAGCAAGTTGATCTAAAAGAGGCGCTATGGCGCGACATGGTCCACACCACTGAGCCCAAAAATCAACCAACACAAGTCCTTCATGATCAAGCACTTCTTTCGAGAACGCCTCATCACTGACATGTACAACACTCATCTGTTTTCTCCTCTTGTATCTGAGGCCCTTTATAAAAAAAGGCCAATTTCCTACCAACCATTCATTATACCATAAATACGCTGGACTCGCATAAAATATTGGCTCTCAAGCCTTCTGGGCAAGGAGCTCTTTGAGGGCGCCGTAAGGCATGCCCCCCTCAATAAAGCGCCCATTCACAACGAGTGTCGGCGTTGCATTAACACCAATTTTCTCAGCCAAATCAATGGTTCCTTTGAGAGATTTCATCAATCCATCGCTTGCCATGTCCTTTTGAAACTTACTTTTATCAAAACCTTGGATGGTTTCAAAGCTTGTGGTGATGTCGTCAAGGGTTTGCTTGGGATCTGCCTGATCCATGAGGGCGCTGGCTTGCTTGTAGAGGCCTTGACGGCCTGCCGCCATGAGGGCTTTAACGGCCAAAAGGGATGGCTCCCCAAAAATGGGAATTCCTTTCACAATAACCTTAAGCTGAGGCTCCTTCTCCACCGCCTCATCCATGACCTTATGGAAAGCCCGGCAGTGTCCACAAAATGGATCTAGAAATGCCACCATCACCTGTGTCCCCTTGGGGTTACCCAGAACAGCGTCGTCTGGCTTTGCCTCAAGGCCTGCCTTGTTTTTTTGAATGGCGGTACTTGCACTGTCTTGGCGGGCCTTGGCTTGGTTTTCTTGAAAGGCCACAAGTGCTTGGGCGACTGCTTCTGGGTTTTTTGCAAGATAGTCTTTCACCACACCTTGCACCTCTTTGGTTTGTTCCTCCGACATGGCCGACCATACGCCCACCCCACTGGCAAAGAACACGCCAACTGCAATCGTACTTAACAACTTGGAACCCACAAGGCCTCTCCCGCTTTTTTGAAATAAGTTGAAACACTTTACCTCACATCAGCACATTCATGCAAGACAGCCCCGCGCACTTGTGCATCACGCGCGCGCAACACTCTTAAGAAAAGATTTTCTTTAAACTTAAGAGACCCTATGCCTTTGATGAAAATGGCGTTAGAATACGGCATTGTTTTAGATAAATCTTTGAGGAATCATCCATGGGAGCGGACACGGTGGATATGGGTCTGTTGCAAGAATACGTGCCCATCTTGATCTTTCTCTTTATTGCCGTGGGCTTTTCCGCGCTTTTGATCTTCCTTGGCTGGCTGCGCGGCCCCAAGCGACCTGACGCGGAAAAACTCTCTCCCTATGAGTGCGGCTTTGAACCCTTTGAAGCGCCGCGCAGCCGTTTTAATGTCAGATACTACCTGGTGGCGATCCTTTTCATCATCTTTGACCTTGAAGTCGCCTTCTTGTTTCCTTGGTCCATCTCCTTATCGGAGGTGGGACTTTTTGGTTTTTGGTCCATGATCATCTTTTTAGGGATTTTGACCGCAGGCTTTGCCTATGAATGGAAGAAAGGGGCTCTCGATTGGGAATAGATAAGAGCATCCTCCCCGCCTTACCGGACGGGGTGAGCGAGGACGATTTTGCAAAATCCGTCTTTGAAGGCGCACAAAACCGCGGCTTTTTGCTGGGACGCGTGGACGAGGTTGTGGCCTGGGCCAGGGCCGGGTCCCTCTGGCCCATGACCTTTGGCCTTGCGTGCTGTGCCGTTGAGATGATGCAGGCGGCCGCCAGCCGCTATGACTTGGACCGCTTGGGCGTTGTGTTTCGTCCAAGCCCCCGCCAGTCGGATCTCATGATTGTTGCGGGCACCCTCACCAACAAAATGGCCCCGGCTTTGCGCAAGGTCTATGACCAGATGGCTGAGCCACGCTGGGTTTTGTCCATGGGATCGTGCGCCAATGGAGGCGGATACTACCACTATTCCTATTCCGTTGTGCGCGGGTGTGACCGCATTGTGCCCGTGGACGTGTACGTGCCAGGATGCCCCCCTTCGGCTGAAGCCCTTCTTTACGGCATCACCCAGCTACAACGCAAGATTCGCCAACCCAAACATTTTGTGATTGGATAGGACCGTGCAGAAGCGAACACTCCACGACATTGAGACTATTCTTCGCTTGAACCTGCGCGCCTCTCTTATTCGTAGCGAGGTGCACTTAGGTGAGCTGACCTTGTTTGTGAAAACAAGCGATATCATTGAGGCCCTCACGTTTTTGCGCGACCACCCGCCCTTAGGCTTTCGCCAACTCACGGACATCTGCGCCGCCGACTATCCCACGCGCACAGAACGCTTTGAGGTGGTGTATCATCTCTTAAGCCACCGCCATAACAAGCGTATCCGCGTGAAGGTGGCAGCAAAAGAAGACGAAAGTGTCCCCACAGCCTCCTCCCTTTTTAAGGCGGCCAATTGGTACGAGCGTGAGATCTGGGATATGTTTGGCATCCCTTTTGAGGGCCACCCGGATCTGCGGCGTATTCTGACCGATTACGTGTTTGAAGGGCACCCTCTGCGCAAGGACTTTCCTGTGACTGGCCACACCCAAGTACGCTATGACGCCGTTGAAGGGCGCGTCATTTACGAGCCTGTTGATCTGCCACAGGCCTACCGCTCCTTTGATTTCCTCAGTCCTTGGGAAGGGATGACGCCAGCTGCCCCCGTCCTTCCCGGGGATGAAAAAGCGACCCAGGAGATGTAGTCATGGCAAAATCAGTCTCCCAAACTCATACTATTAACTTTGGCCCTCAGCACCCTGCCGCCCACGGCGTTCTGCGCCTTGTGCTGGAGATGGAAGGCGAGGTGATCGAGCGCGCCGATCCCCACATTGGCCTTTTGCACCGGGGGACAGAAAAGCTCATCGAGGATAAGACTTATCTTCAAGCCCTGCCTTATTTTGATCGCCTAGACTACGTGGCGCCCATGTGCCAAGAGCATGCCTTTGCTTTGGCGGTGGAAAAGCTCCTCGGACTCGCGGTGCCCGCGCGCGCCCAGTACATCCGCGTTATGTTTGCGGAGCTTTCCCGCATCATGAACCATATTTTGAACCTCACCACCTACGCCCTTGACGTGGGTGCCATGACACCCCTGTTGTGGGGCTTTGAAGACCGTGAAAAGATCATGGTTTTTTGCGAGCGCGCATGTGGCGCGCGCCTCCACGCCAACTATTTCCGCCCAGGAGGTGTGGCCCAAGACGTGCCCGATGGCCTACTTGAGGACATCTTCGACTTTATCCAGTCCTATCCCAAGTCCATTGACGACATGGAAGGTCTTCTCACCGAAAACCGCATCTTTAAACAGCGCACCGTTGATATTGGCGTTGTCACCAAAGATCAAGCCATTGAGTGGGGTTTTTCAGGCCCCATGCTGCGCGCCTCCAACATTGCCTGGGATCTACGCCGCGCCCACCCCTATGACGCCTATGACCGCATCGATTTTGACGTGCCTGTGGGCAAGCATGGCGACTGCTATGACAGGTATCTTGTGCGTGTGGAAGAACTGCGCCAAAGCGTGCGCATCATTGAGCAGTGTCTCGCCCACATGCCTGAGGGACCTGTGATGACCGATAACTTGAAAGTCTCACCTCCCTCACGTGCGCAAATGAAGCATGATATGGAGGCGCTCATCCACCACTTCAAGTTATACACGGAAGGATACCATGTGAGCGCGGGCGAAACCTACACAGCCGTGGAGGCGCCCAAGGGCGAGTTTGGGGTCTATCTTGTAGCGGATGGCACCAACAAGCCGTACCGATGTAAAATCCGCGCGCCCGGATTTGCCTTTATGCAAGGCATGGACTTTATGGCACGCAAGCATATGTTGGCGGATATTCCAGCCATCATCGGCTCCATGGACATTGTATTTGGGGAGATTGACCGATGAAGCGGCGCATGCAGGACGCAAGGCAACCCTTTGCCTTTACAAAAGAAAATGCACAGGCCCTAGAGGCCGCGCGCGCAAAGTATCCCGATGGACGCGACAAGAGCGCCGTTATGGAGGCCCTTCACCTGGTGCAAGCCCAAGAAGGGTGGGTGTCACGCGAGGCCATTGAGGTTGTGGCGGGTCTTTTGCATATGACCCCTCTCCAAGTGTGGGAAGTGGCCAGCTTCTACACCATGTATAACCTCGCGCCCAAGGGAAAGCATCACCTTCAGGTATGCACCACGACCCCTTGTTGGCTGCGCGGCAGCGACGCGGTACTGGCCACATGCGAGGAAAAGGCCGCCCACTATGGACCGGACATTTTCCAGGTCTGTGAGGTGGAATGCTTAGGTGGATGCGTCAACGCGCCCCTCGTGCAGATTAATAATGACGTCTATGAGGACCTAGACGCCGCCGCGACGGCCGCCCTGTTGGACGCTCTGGCCGCAGGAAAAGAGCCCCCCTTCAAGGACTCGGCGCTCAGGCGCCAGGGGTCTGCTCCCCATACCCCTTCTAAGGAGGGCAATCATGCTTAAGGACGAGGACCGTATTTTTACAAACCTCTATGGTAAGGAGCCTTGGGAGCTGGCCGGGGCCAGGAAGCGTGGCGATTGGGAGGGGACGCACACCCTTATCGCCAAAGGGCGTGAAACCATCATTGAAGAAATGATCGCCTCGGGTCTTCGCGGACGTGGGGGGGCTGGGTTTTCCACGGGACGCAAATGGTCCTTCATGCCCAAGCCTGGAAAGTTTCCCCATTATCTGGTGATTAACGCCGACGAAAGTGAGCCCGGCACCTGTAAGGACCGCGATATTTTGCGCTTTGAGCCCCATAAGCTCATCGAAGGGGCGCTCATTGCCGCCTTTGCCATCAATGCCCACACGGGATACATTTATATTCGCGGTGAGTTTTATAAAGAGGCCCAGCATCTTCAGGCAGCCATTGACGAGGCCTACAAAGCAGGACTCTTGGGCAAGAATGCGGCCAAGTCTGGATGGGACTTTGATCTTTACGTGCACCGGGGCGCGGGCGCTTATATTTGCGGCGAGGAAACGGCGCAGCTGTCGAGCTTAGAGGGCGGCAAAGGGCTTCCTCGCTTAAAGCCTCCCTTTCCTGCCATCTCAGGCCTTTACGGATGCCCCACCATTATCAATAACGTGGAGAGTATTGCCGTTGTACCCACCATTTTGCGCCGTGGTCCTGCGTGGTTTGCGGGCCTTGGTGTCAAAGACTCTGCTGGCACAAAGATTTTTTGCATCTCAGGTCATGTGAATACACCTTGCAACGTGGAAGAGGAACTAGGGATACCTCTGCGCACCCTCATTGACACACATGCAGGCGGCGTGCGGGGGGGATGGGACAATCTCTTGGCCGTGATTCCAGGCGGGTCCTCCGTGCCCCTGTTGCCCAAAGAAATCTGCGAAAGTGTGACCATGGACTTTACGGCCCTGTCGGCTGTGAAAAGCGGTCTTGGCACGGCGGCCGTCATCGTCATGGATAAGTCCACGGACGTTGTGCGCGCCATTGCACGTCTGTCGCGCTTTTACATGCACGAAAGCTGTGGCCAGTGCACACCGTGCCGTGAAGGCACCGGCTGGATGTGGCGCCTTCTTACGCGCATTATAGAGGGACAAGCAAGCCTTACCGACATCGATAAACTTGAAGACATTTCGTATCAGATTGAAGGACGCACCATCTGTGCCCTTGGGGACGCGGCCGCCTGGCCCGTACAGGGGCTTTTGCGACATTTCCGCCCGCTCTTGGTGGAGCGCATTCGCAAAGCGGCCTAAACAGGAGAAAGAGAAAACGCCATGCCAAAGATGATCTTTGACGGTCAAGAAATAGAGGTGCCCGCCGGCATGACGGTCCTGCAGGCTGCGCGCGTCGCTGGTATTGAAATTCCTGTTTTCTGTTACCATGAGCGCTTGGATATCGCAGGCAACTGCCGCATGTGCCTTGTGGAAATGCAAGGCGCGCCCAAGCCCATTGCCAGCTGTGCCATGCCTGTGAGCGAAGGCATGGTCATTCGCACAACCACCCCCATGGTCAAAAAGGCGCGTGAAGGGGTGTTGGAGTTTTTGCTCATCAACCATCCTCTCGATTGCCCCATTTGCGACCAGGGCGGGGAGTGTGATCTGCAGGATATCACCATGTCCTACGGATGTGGATCCAGCCGCTACGAGGAAGACAAGCGCGCGGTGCCCCCCAAACACATGGGGCCCCTTGTGAAGACTGAGATGACCCGGTGCATCCACTGCACCAGGTGCGTGCGCTTCCTGCAGGACGTGGCCGGTGCGGGAGAGCTTGCCACAACGGGACGCGGTGAGGACGTCCAGATTGAGAGCTTCCTGGATCGCCCCCTCACAAGCGAGCTTTCGGGCAATATCATTGATTTGTGTCCCGTCGGCGCCCTCACGTCGCGCCCTTATGCCTTTCGCGGACGCCCGTGGGAGCTGACGAAAACGCCTTCCATTGACGTCCTGGACGCCCTTGGCAGCGCCATTCGCATCGACAGCGCCCACGGTGTCGTCGAGCGCATTATGCCGCGCCTGAACGAGGACATAAATGAGGAGTGGCTTTCAGACCGCTCCCGCTTTTCCTGTGATGGCCTGCGCCTTCAGCGCCTTGATCGCCCTTACGTACGGGGCGAGAATGGGCGCCTTGAGCCCGCCTCCTGGGAGGACGCCTTCGAGGCGATCAAAGGGAAACTCCATGGAATTCACGGCTCCAAAATCGGCGCCATTGCCGGGGATTTAGTGGATGTGGAAGCCATGACGAGCCTGCTTGACCTCATGGACGCCTTGGGATCTCCCCATACGGATTGCCGGCAGGACAGCGTGCACCTGGAGCCTTCTTTGCGCGCCAGCTATCTTTTTAACACACCCTTTACTGCATTTTCCCAAGCAACGCGGTGTCTGATTATCGACGCAGACCTGCGGGCGGAGGCGCCCCTTTTGGCCGCGCGCCTACGCACCCGCTTCAATCAAGGTGGTTTTGAGGTGGCCTATCTTGGCACGCCCCTTGATAAGAAAAGAGCACTCACCTTTCCCGTCACAGATTTGGGCGACGACCCTGGGACCCTGGACGCCCTTATTTCAGGCAAGCACCCCTGGGCAAAGGATCTGAAGGACCACCCCAACACCTTCATCATTGTGGGCACAAGCGCCCTTGAGCGGCGGGACGGCGCCGGCATTTTGGGACGCGCGCGCGCCTTTGTGGACGCCCATAACCTTGTGCGAGATGACTGGCACGGCTTTAATGTGCTCCACCGGGCGGCTGCACGCGTGGGAGGCCTTGATATTGGCTTTGTCCCCACTAACCACGGTTGGTCCACCTCCCTCATGCTCCAGGCCGCCAAACGCGGCGACCTCGACGTCATGTATTTACTGGGCGCCGACGACATTGACATGTCCATGCTGGGCAAAGCCTTTGTGATTTATCAAGGTCACCATGGTGACAATGGTGCCGCGCGGGCGGACGTTGTCTTGCCAAGCCTTGCCTACACTGAAAAAGACGGCACTTACGTGAATACGCTCGGCATGGTGCAACGCGCTTACCAAGGCCTGAAGGGGCCGGGTCTTGCAAAGCCAGACTGGCGTATCATTGCGGATTTAGCCACAGCTCTTGGCCACCCCCTTGGATATGACACGCTGCAAAGCGTGCGTGCGCGCATGGCTGAAAGGAGCCCACTTTTCGGTTTAAAGGGCGAGAGTGCGCCCCGCCCCTGGGGCACCTTTGGAGACCCACAGGCGCCCCTAGATCCAGGCGCCTTTCACAGTAGCCGGGCCTCCCTCTTCATGGGCAATGTGATTTCCCGCGCCTCGCCCACCATGGCGGCGTGCGAAGCCATCCAACGGGAGGACGCGCCCCATGCTTGACGCCCTTTTGCCTTACCTGTGGCCAACCTTGAAAACAGCCGGCATCATTCTTTTGATCGTGGTGCCCCTTATTTTGTGCGTCGCGTACCTCACTTACGCTGAGCGCAAGGTCATTGGCTATATGCAGCTGCGCAAAGGACCCAACGTTGTGGGGCCTTTTGGACTCTTGCAGCCCATTGCCGACGCCCTCAAGCTTCTGCACAAAGAAACCATCATCCCCACAAACGCCAGCCCCCTCCTCTTTTTGGTGGCGCCCCTTTTGACCTTTGCCCTCAGCATGATGGCCTGGGCTGTGATCCCCTTTGATGAAGGGGTTGTGCTGGCCAACATCAACGTGGGCGTTTTGTACCTGTTTGCCATCTCATCCCTGGGCGTTTACGGCATCATCATTGCGGGCTGGGCCAGTAACTCCAAGTACGCATTCTTGGGGGCCTTACGCTCGGCCGCACAAATGGTGTCCTATGAGGTTTCCATTGGGTTTGTCATGATTACGGTCCTTATGTGCGCGGGGTCCTTGAACCTAAGCCAAATCGTGGAGGCCCAGCGTACCGTGTGGTTCGCAGTGCCCTTATTCCCCATGTTTGTTGTGTTTTTTGTCTCGAGCTTAGCTGAGACAAACCGCGCGCCCTTTGACCTACCTGAGGCTGAGGCTGAGCTCGTCTCGGGATACAACGTTGAATACTCCTCCATGCCCTTTGCCCTCTTCTTTTTGGGGGAATACGCCAACATGATCCTCATGAGCGCCATGACGAGCATCTTGTTTTTGGGCGGGTGGCTGCCTCCCTTGCCTTTTGCGCCCTTTACACTTATTCCGGGATTTGTATGGTTTGCCCTCAAGATCGCCTTTATGCTGTTTCTCTTCTTGTGGGTGCGCGCGACCCTGCCTCGGTACCGATACGATCAGCTCATGCGCCTGGGATGGAAGGTCTTTTTGCCCTTTTCCCTCCTGTGGGTTGTGGGCACAGCCGGCGTGCTCGTGGCCTTTGACCTTGCACCCTAGAAAATCAACGAAAGGACTACCCCATGCGCCAGCTTCTTCTGCGCCTTTCAGCTTTCGGTCTTAAAGAGATTTTCTCTGGCATGGCCCTGACCCTGCGCGCTTTCTTTCGTCCCAAGGTGACCCTCAATTATCCTTACGAAAAAGGACCCATCAGTCCACGCTTTCGCGGTCAACATGCCCTGCGCCGCTATGACACTGGGGAGGAGAGGTGTATTTCGTGCAAGTTGTGCGAGGCCGTGTGCCCAGCTCAGGCCATTACCATTGAAGGAGCCCCGCGCGAAGATCAAAGCCGGCGCACCGTTCGCTATGACATTGATATGACAAAGTGTATTTACTGTGGCCTATGCCAAGAAGCATGCCCCGTGGACGCCATTGTGGAGGGGCCCAACTTTGAGTTCAGCACCTTCACCCGGGAAGAGCTCTTCTATGACAAAGAAAAGCTCTTGGATAACGGAGACAGGTGGGAGCCCATCTTGGCTCAAAACATTGAAAGTGACGCGCCTTACCGGTGAGGTCTGGCACAACAGAGAGGGGACTGGTATAGTATGGTTAGTTTTTTAGTAAAATTGCACCAATGATTTACGGACTTGGATTTTACTTCTTTTCCTTTTTGCTGCTCGTGTCCGCAGCAGGGGTGGTCTTTACCCGCAATCCTGTGCACGGCGTTTTGTCCCTGATCCTTGCCTTTTTCAACGCTGCCGCCCTGTTTGTTCTCCTGGGGGCTGAGTTCCTGGCCATGCTTCTGGTGGTGGTTTATGTGGGCGCGGTGGCTGTGCTTTTCCTCTTTGTGGTCATGATGTTGGACGTGACGCCTCCCGCGGCACAAAAAAGAACCAAACGTGTGAAAGAGTTTTTCCAAGGACTTTTTGCCCTTGGGTACTACATGGCCGTCTTTTTACCCGTGGCTGTGGGGCTTTATTGGGGGGTGTCGTGGCTCTTTTTGGAGCTGACCCTCACGCCCGCCCTTCTGTCTGGAGGACTGCCTCTTCTGTTTGCACCCTTTGCGGGGCACGCCTTCCCCCTTACCCCAGCCTTGGCTGCCTCCTTTGCCCTTCTTCTTATGGCGTGCGGGGTTGCGGCTCCCTTGGCCCGGCGCGTCAGCGGCGTTTCCGGTCTTGAGGGCAGCTTAGAGCTGATCCAAGCACTACCACTGACCTGGTTTGTGGGCTTACTTTTGGCGGGCGAGTTCATCTTCTTTGGAAGTGTGTGGAAATCATCTCCCTTTGCCATGCAGAGCGTGAGCGCGCCTCTTCCTCCTGCCGACCTCTTGAGTAACACCCAGGCGCTGGCCTCCCTCATTTACCGCTACTACGCCTACGTGTTCCAAGGATGCGGACTAGTGCTCCTTGTGGCCATGATCGGGGCCATTGTCCTGAGCCTGCGTGGTAAAACCACCATGAAGCGTCAGGATATCGTCACCCAGGTTACACGGGACCCTAAGGACTGTGTGCGCCTTGTCACCATTCCCTTAGGTGAGGGCGTCAAAGATGTTTGAGATTCACCTTACGCACTATCTTGTGGTGGCGGCGCTCCTGTTTTGTCTAGGCGCAGCAGGGCTCTTGCGGGCGCGGCGCAGCCTGATTCACCTTCTCATGTCCGTGGAGCTGATGCTGCTGGCCGTCAACCTCAACATGATCACTTTTTCAGCCTTTTTGAAGGATCTCGTGGGTCAGGTCTTTACCCTTTTTATCCTCACCATTGCCGCGGCTGAAGCCGCCATTGGCCTTGCCATTTTGATCGTTTATTACCGCAACCGCATGGGCATTGATGTCGATGACGTCAGTCGTTTGAAAGGATAACCCATGGCCTGGATTCCTCTTTTTGCGCCTCTGGTTGGTTTTCTTATCGTCGGTCTGTTGGGACGCACTTTAGGTGACCGCTGGAGTGGTCTCATCACAACAACCCTCGTGGGGATTGCCTGCGGTGTTGCCTGGTCCCTTTTCCCCAGCATTGTCTTTGAAGGTAAAACCATCACCACGCCTCTTTTTACCTGGATTGAGGTGGGGAGCCTGTCGGTCTCTTGGGGGTTGCATCTGGATACCCTGTGCCTTTTGATGGTGTGTGTTGTGACAACAGTGTCCTTTTTGGTGCACCTTTATTCCCTGGAATACATGGCCCACGACAAGGCCCTGTGGCGTTTTATGGCTTTTTTGAGCCTGTTTACCTTCATGATGCTGACCCTTGTGACAGCCGACAACTTTATTCAGCTTTTCTTCGGATGGGAAGGGGTGGGTCTTGCGTCCTACCTCCTCATCGGTTTCTGGTACCACAAGCCCAGCGCGAGTGCGGCCGCCATGAAGGCGTTCGTTGTGAACCGCGTGGGGGACTTGGGGCTTGTTTTGGCATTGGGTCTCACCTACAGCGTCTTTGGTACCCTCAACATTGCGGAATTTCTGGGGCTGTGTGCGCGCGCCAAATCCGAAGTTCTCGTCATTGGTGGACACGCCTTCCCCATCTTAGAAATGGCCGCCTTTTTCTTTTTCATTGGCGCCATGGGTAAGTCCGCCCAGCTGGGTTTGCACACCTGGTTGCCCGACGCCATGGAAGGCCCCACACCCGTGTCCGCCCTCATCCACGCCGCCACCATGGTGACGGCCGGCGTCTTTCTGGTGGCGCGTTTGTCACCCCTTTATGAGCTGGCGCCAATGGCGCGGGAATTCGTGACGTTTGTTGGCGCCTCCACGGCCCTTTTTGCAGCCACCATCGCCCTGACCCAAAACGACATTAAGCGGGTCATTGCCTATTCCACCTGTAGCCAGCTGGGATATATGTTCTTTGCGGCAGGTGTGTCCGCCTATAACATTTCCATTTTTCACCTGGCGACCCACGCCTTCTTTAAAGCGCTGCTATTTTTAGGCGCAGGCGCCGTGATCCACGCCATGTCCGACGAGCAAGATTTGCGCAAGATGGGCGGCATTTGGCGCATGATTCCCATCAGCTGCACCATGATGTGGATCGGTAGCCTGGCGCTGGCGGGCATCCCCTTCTTTGCGGGATACTACTCTAAGGACGCGATTTTGGAAGCCGCCTGGCAGGCGGGTACCCCCGTGGGGTACTACGCCTTTTGGATGGGAACTGCCACTGCTGTCATGACAGCCTTTTACTCCTGGCGCCTTTTGTACCTGGCCTTTGCCGGCAAGCCGCGCGCCGACGAAAAGGTCATGGGCCACCTTCACGAGCCGGGCATGACCATGCTTGTACCCTTGTTTGTCCTCAGTATTGGCGCAGTCTTTTCTGGATATGTAGGGCACTTTTTTGTGGAGGAGGCTACCTTCTGGCAGAACGCTCTCGCCCTTGTCTCACGCCCGGAGGCGCATCTGCCTTGGCTCGTTGACTTCGTGCTCAGGATCGCGGCTTTGTGCGGCATTCTTTTGGCCACTTTCTTTTATCTCAAAGCGCCAGACACGCTCGAAAAGTTGACCCAGGGGGTCATGCCCCTTTACCAGCTCTCCTACAACAAGTGGTACGTGGATGAGCTCTACCAGGCCATCATTGTGAAGCCACTGTTGCGTCTTGGGGACATTTTCTGGACCAAGGGTGATCAAGCCACCATTGATGCGCGCGGCCCCGACGGATTTGCCCAGTGGGCCATGGGTGTGGGCGTACGCATGAGCGCCTTCCAAACGGGACGCCTGTCCCAGTATATGATGGTGATGCTATTGGGAGTCGCCGTGATCTTAGGCTTTTTGCTCGCCACCCAAGGAGGACTGTGAGGTGTTACTTGATGATCTTCCTCTTTTGTCACTGACCCTTTTCTTGCCACTCCTGGGCGCCTTTTGCGTTGTCTTCATTCGTGGAGACGAGACCATGATGGCGCGCAACGCGTGGTCTGTCGGGCTTTTGACGAGCTGTGTGACATTTCTTCTCAGCCTCATCCTGTGGGCGCGCTTTGACCCCAGTGCGGCCGACTACACCTGGCAAGAGAGCGCCCAGTGGCTTGTGGGTCTTGGCCTTCCCTACCGTGTGGGTATTGACGGTATCTCCTTGCCCCTCGTGGTCCTCACCACCCTTCTTGTGCCCCTGGCCCTTCTTGTGAGCGCCAAAAACATCAAAGAAAAAACCCGCACCTATGTTGTATGCTTCCTGGTCCTTGAAACCATGATGCTGGGCTCATTTATGGCGCTGGATCTCTTTCTATTCTACATTTTCTTTGAAGGGGTGCTCATTCCCATGTTCCTCATCATTGGTGTGTGGGGCGGCCCAAGGCGCGTGTATGCGTCCTTGAAGTTTTTCCTCTATACCCTTTTGGGGTCCGTCTTGATGCTTGTGGCGATCCTTGTGATCTACCGCGAGGTGGGCAGCACCGATCTTCTTATGGTGGAGGCGTACCGCTTCCCACTTGAGGCACAAAAGTGGCTGTGGCTTGCGTTTCTCGCGTCCTTTGCCGTCAAAATTCCCATGTGGGGTGTGCACACATGGTTACCCGATGCCCACGTAGAGGCGCCCACCGCTGGCTCCGTTGTGCTGGCAGGCGTCATGCTGAAGATGGGCGGATACGGCATCGTGCGTTTCCTCATGCCCCTTTTTCCCGAAGCGAGCCAGTACTTTGCGCCTTTCATCTTGACGGTGAGCGCGGTGGCTGTGATCTACACCTCCCTGGTGGCCCTTGTGCAAAAGGATATGAAAAAGCTCATTGCCTACTCCTCCGTTGCCCACATGGGCTTTGTCACCTGCGGTCTTTTCACCTTCACCATTGAAGGCGTCCAGGGCGCGTATTTTCAAATGATCAGCCACGGTTTTGTCTCAGCCGCCCTCTTTTTCTGTGTGGGCGTTCTCTACGATCGCCTCCACACCCGCGAGATTGCGGCCTATGGGGGAGTCGCAAAGGTCATGCCCCTTTACACAACTCTATCCATGATCTTTGTCTTGGCCAGCGTGGGGCTGCCGGGCACCACGGGCTTTGTGGGAGAGGTGCTGGTGCTCATTGCCTCCTTCCACGTCAGCCCCTTCCTGGCTTTCTTTATGGGCCTTGGGATTATTTTGGGCGCCGCCTATGGTTTGTGGCTGTTCGCCCGGGTGTGGTTGGGGCCCCTGGAAAAGGACGCCGTCAAAAAGCTCCTGGATCTGACAAACACGGAAAAAACCGTGCTGATCCCCCTGGCCGCCCTTGTCATTGTGTTTGGATTTTACCCATCCCCCATTTTGCGCATGAGTGAAGGGGCTCTGGCCCAAATACTCAATGAGTACACCCGCGCACCACAAACCCCAGCGGCCGCCACAAGCCAACACGCTGCACGAGAGAGGACCCATGACCTTATTGGCTGATTTTCTTCCCGGTCTTCCTGAAATCTTCCTGGCCCTTGCCAGCGTGATTTTACTTTTGTGGGGCGTTTTCTCACCCTTTGGCAAGCGCATGCTGCCCCTTGGCATTCTTGTGACGCTTTTGTGCGCCCTCGCCCTGGTGGTGATCATGAGTCACCACGAGCAAACAGCTTTTTATGGTCTGTTCCTCAGCGACGCCTTTACCCAGTTTTCCAAAGTGCTCATCTTGGCCGCAAGCGCCAGCGTGTATCTGATGAGTCACCGGCAACTGGAAAAGGAAAATGTGACGGATTTCGAGTACGGCATTTTGCTTCTGCTTTCAACCCTGGGCATGATGGTCATGGTGTCCGCCAATGATCTCATTTCCTTGTTTGTGGGCCTTGAGCTGCAAAGCCTGCCCCTCTACATCATGATTGCCATGCAAAAGGACAAGCCCCTGGCCAGTGAGGCGGCAATGAAGTATTTCATTTTGGGCGCCCTCTCCACGGCCCTTCTGCTTTTTGGCGCAAGCTTTATTTACGGCTTTGCGGGCACAACCCAGTATGAAGGCCTTGCCCAAGCCCTATCCTCAAACCAAACACCCATCTTCCTCCATATTGGACTTGTGCTGATCATTGTGGCTTTGGCCTTTAAGGTCTCCCTTGCGCCATTTCATATGTGGACGCCCGATGTGTACCAAGGTGCGCCCACCAGTATGACGGCTTTCCTTGCTGCAGCCCCCAAGGCGGCGGCCGTGCTTTTGCTGTTGCGTCTTCTCCACGAAGTCTTTGGAGATCAAGTGGGCGTGTGGCGCGCGGTGCTTATGGGACTGAGTGTTGTGTCCTTGTGTGTGGGGGCCTTTGGTGCACTGCTCCAAAAGGACATCAAGCGTCTCCTGGCCTACTCATCCATTGCACACATGGGATTTATCCTTTTGGGGCTGATCAGTGCAACCCCCCTTGGGGCGCAAAACGTCTTTGTGTACATGGCCATTTATCTTGTGATGGTGGTGGGTACCTTTGCATGTGTCTTATGCCTGCGCCGACACGGAAAATTCATTGAGGAGATTGATGACCTTGCGGGCTTGTCCCGGGAGATGCCCCTGGTGGCGGCAGCCCTCAGCGTCAGCCTCTTTTCCTTGGCAGGGATTCCGCCCCTGGCGGGCTTCATGGCCAAGTTCAGCATTTTCATTGCGCTGGTGGACGCAGGACATATTTTCTTGTCCGTGGTGGGTGTTTTGGCCAGCGTTGTGACGGCGGCCTATTACCTGCGCGTTGTCAAAGTCATGTATTTTGACCCCCCCGCCCAAGCCACCCTTCCCCTTGAGCCGCGCCACCATATGGAGACCACCGTCATCATGCTCGGATGTGTTATCTTTATGTTGAGCTATATGCTGTATCCAGAGATCTTGATGGAGCCTGCGCGTAAGGCGTCCCAGGCTCTCTTCTTTCACCCCTCTTAAGGAGGCGTACCGTGAGCCGTTGGCGCATCTTGTGGGAAGAGGAGGTCACCTCCACCATGGACGCTGTTCTCGCCCATCTCCAAGAAGACGCCTTTATTGCCCTGGCGGCCAATCACCAAACAAAGGGGCGTGGGCGTATGGGACGTGCGTGGCGGGACACGTCAGGCACCTTAAGTGTGTCCCTTGCCTTTACATGCAACGCGCCCCTTGCACGCCTGCCTGAGATCTCTTTTGTAGCCAGCCTTGCCCTTTACCAAACGGCCATACGGTATGCGCCCACAGGTGACTTCAGCCTCAAGTGGCCCAATGACTTGATGCTGGGCGGACGCAAGATGGCAGGACTTCTTCTCGAGATCCACACCCAGGCGCCCCATCCCACGCCCTTTGTGATCATCGGCGTCGGCGTGAATGTGGGCGCGGCACCAGCGCTCAAAGACCGTGAAAATGCTTGTTTGAAGGACGCGTGCGAGAACGCCCCGTCTACAGCGGATTTTTTAAAGGCTTATCTTGACCATTTTGATATCTGCCTTGACGTGTGGCAGGCCAAAGGCTTTGATGAAATTCGCAGCGCCTGGCTTAATGGTGCCCACACATCAGGCACGCGCCTCATGGTGCACACAGGAAAAGAGCGCGTGAGTGGCTCTTTTCTTGACCTTGACGCCCATGGCAGGTTATTGCTAAAGCGCGATGACGGGGAGGTCCTGTCCTTAAGTGTTGGAGATGTTTTTTTGCATCAGGAGGAAAAGTCATGATTCTCGTTGCTGATATCGGAAATACAAACGTTTGCGTCGCCCTGTTTGAAAAAAGTGCTTTGCTGTGTTCCTGGCGCTTTGAAAGTAGGCGTACGCGTCCAGCCGACGAATGGGAACTTCTCCTGCGCCAAGCCCTTGCCCAAGTGGGGCACACCTTTGAGAATCTAGAAGCTTTTCTTGTGTGCGCCGTTGTGCCCGATATCTTAGAGGCCTTTGAAACCCTGGGGCGCACCAAGCTTGGAGAGCGCTTCCTTGTGGCGGGCTCCCCCCGCGCGCCTTTTGCGAACAAATCCATTATTGACCACCCCGGCCAGGAAGGGGCGGATCTCATGATCAACGCCTTTTGCGCCGCCACCCTTTACGGCGGCCCTGCCTTTGTCCTTGATTTTGGCACCGCCACAACCCTCACAAAGGTCGACGCCAAGGGCAACTTCTGCGGTGTGGCCATCGCGCCTGGCGTAAACTTGTCCGCCAATGCGCTCTTCCAGGCGGCCGCTGGCCTTCCCCGCATGAGCATGGAAAAAACAGAAAAAATCATCGGCACTAACACGGCTGACTCCATCCGCTCAGGCCTTTTCTGGGGATATGTGGGACTAACAGAAGGACTTCTCACCCGCGCACTCAAAGAAACAAAAACAACAAAGCCCCCGTGCGTCATTGCAACGGGCGGCCTTGGGCGCATCTTTGCCCAAGAAATTCCAGCCATTCAAACCTATGACGCGGATCTGACCCTAAAGGGGCTGAATCTGCTCTACATTCACTTATGTGAGAAAGGACTCGTACAGTTCAATGAGGAACTCTACCAAGCAGTATAGCAAAGACAATTTATTTTTCTTGCCCCTGGGAGGTGCCGGCGAAATCGGCATGAACCTGAACCTTTACGGAACTCAGGGCAAGTGGTTGATGGTGGACTTAGGCGTCACTTTTACCCAGGAACTGGGCCTTGAGGTGCTCATGCCCGATCCCCAGTTCATTGTGGAAAACCGCAGGGATCTTGTGGGCCTTGTGCTGACCCACGCCCATGAAGATCACATTGGCGCCGTTGGGCACCTGTGGCATAAACTGCGCTGCCCCATTTATGCGACCCCCTTTACGGCTGCCCTTGTGCGCGCCAAGCTGCAGGAAGCAGGCGTTTTAAAAGAAGCCACAGTCCATGAAATCCCCCTGAGCGGCGCCTTTGAGCTTGGCCCTTTTGCTCTGAGCTATGTGACCCTTACCCATTCCATCCCTGAGCCCAACGCCCTCATTATCAAAACGAAGGCGGGCACCATTGTGCACACGGGTGACTGGAAAATCGACACGGACCCCTTGATTGGTAAGGCAACGGATACAGAAGCCCTCACGCGTCTTGGCGACGAAGGCGTTTTGGCCCTCGTGTGCGACTCCACAAACGTCTTTGAAAAGGGACACACAGGCTCAGAAGCCGACGTGCGCAAACACCTCATTCCCCTTGTGGCCAAGCAAAAGGGCCGTGTGGTCATTGCGTGCTTTGCCAGCAACGTGGCGCGCCTTGCCACAGCCTTTGAAGCCGCAAAGGAAACAGGCCGGCGCGTGGCCCTTGTGGGGCGCTCTCTCCACCGCATGGTGGACGCAGCCAGGGCGTGTGGTTATATCAAAGCCAATGACCTTGTGAAGGAAAACGAGATCAAGAACATTCCCCCTGAGGAGTTGCTGCTCATCTGCACGGGCTCCCAGGGCGAGCCAAGGGCGGCGCTGGCGCGTATTGCTGCGCGCCAACACCCCGGCGTACACCTAGAGGAGGGAGACACGGTTATTTTCTCCTCCCGCCGCATTCCCGGGAATGAGCCCCAGATCAAAGTGGTGCAAGAGGCCCTGCTCATGCGCGGCGTGAACCTTATCACCGACAAAGACGCCCACATTCACGTGTCCGGTCACCCGTCTCGTGGCGACCTCAAGGACATGTACACCTGGGTGCGTCCTCAAATTCTTGTGCCCGTACACGGGGAGCTGACCCACATGCGCGAGCAAGCACGCTGGGGCAGAAAGTGTGGCATCCCCCAGAGCATCGTCCCACAAAATGGGCAGATCATCGCCCTGTGCACGGATAACTTAGGTGTTGTGGACGAGGTGCCTTACGGGCGCATTGCCCTTGACGGCATGGAGCTAGTTCCCTCCCGGGGCCCCATGATTCGTGACCGTGCGAAATTGTCTTCAGGTGGTGTGGTCAGCGTCAGTGTGCGCCTCACCAAAGGCCGCTTGAAGGACGCCATTCAGCTCGTGTGCGTGGGCGTTGTGGAAAAGGAGCAAGAGGCCGCCCTGCGTCAGGAGATTCTTGACGAGATCACAGGTCTTCTTCACCTGGCCACAAAGGAAAAGCTCGAGAACGAGACGGCCCTCAAGGATCTTCTGTCAAGCTGCGTGCGGCGCACCGTCAACGCCTTCAAGGGCAAAAAACCCGTGGTCATCACCCACGTTTTTTATGGGTGAGGGGCCCCCGCGCGTTCTCAACGCATGATGTCGGCAAAGCCTGAGGCAATAAATAACCCAGCTCAGCCGCCCATACACGAGCGCGCGCCCTCTCCTTCTCAAATATAAGGAGCCTATGATGAGATCCTTTATGCGTACGCTGCAAGTGAAACGCTTGTCGTCTTTATTCAAAAAAGAGACAACCCGCTACGTCGCCCAGGTCAATGCCTTCAGAGCGGAAGGAATGCGCACAAAATGGAAGGAACAACCAAAAACAGAAGCCCCCATTGACACAAGAGAAAAGTACGCATCCCAGATATATGACCTCGTTCTTAAATATAACAACGACGGAAAAAGTGACGCGTTAAGAAATTTGTTTCCACCCCAAACAGAGATTTTCTACGATCTCACAACACAAAAAGAAACAGCATCTCATATTGAAAAAATTGTTTGTATTAAAGACGATCTTTTTCTAATACGCATGATAACCCCGCAGTTTTCCCCAGAGCATACTCTATCCTCTTTTCAAGGGGGCTGTTACCTCCATCAAGGGAACCGTTTCACGAAGTTAGACGATGTGAAAGGGTTTGGTGTTTGCCCACGCAAACAGATTTATGCCTATGTAAAGTCTGACGCCATAGAGCTCAGGAATGGTTGGGACGGCGATATTTTGCGTACCATCGCCCTACCCCAAAGTGTCACCCTCTCTTTTCCTGACGGCTCCATCGCCCAGGATCATTTTGAGCTTTCACATAGAATGGCTGATCTGTGTCTTCCATTCTCCGATGGTAAGAGAATCCTTCTTGGCCACGAAGAGCACGGCGTCTTGCTGGTGGACGAAGAACGGTACACAGTTCTATTGCCGACCCAACAAGATGTACTTGATGACCAAGAAACAGCGCACGCCTTTGGGGAAGACGATGACGCGGAAGATCAGTTCCTCAGTCAGGGCGCTCTGGATATGGGAGACTATCCCATGTTGCACCTTGCACTCTCCCATAACAATGCCTACATCGCCCTGGGTCATCAATGCTCATCTCATCGTTTGTATGGATGTGCTGGCGCGTTGCTGGGTGAAGGCGAACCCGCATCCTCGTATCCCCATTACGCCCTTTTTTCCAAAGACGATAAACAAGTCATGTTTAATGCGTGTCATTTCTACAACGGAGCAACCATTGCCTTAAGTGTTGCGCACATGGCATCAAGAGATGCTGTATCTCAAGATAAAGCCATTGAGCTTGACACGGAAAGCCGCGTATACGCGGGTGTTTCAACCTCCTTTGGATATATTATCGGGGACGCACAAGGCTACATCAGGGCGCGGGACCATGACGGTGTATATCTTTGGGACGACTACCTAGGTTTTAATATTAAGGCAATGGACATCACCGATGATGAAACCTTCTTATATGTCGGGACATATAAGGGCATCATCTATAAAATCCAATTAAACACCGGCAAACGCAGCCCATACCAAATTGGAAACTCCACAAACATGGAGGTCGCACGCTGGATGTTTTGGGAAAAGGATCAGATACTCAAATGGTAAGACAGACCAGGACAGTTTGGGCTTCTTGTCGGCGTCACGTTTGAAGCCTCTGATCACTCCCCTTAGATCCTCGGATTGCTGGGAAATTTTCCTGCCTCATGGCCCTGATCTTTTTTCTTTGATATAGGAGAACACAACCCCTGTGGCAAGAAGGCCAAACGTCACGCTTAAGGACAAAAGCGGTGGGATTTTTCCCATGTTCATCAGATCTGCAATAAAGATCTTAGACCCTATAAAGATGAGCACGGCTGCCAAGGCATGTTGAAGGTAGTAGAATCGTTTGATGATAACAGCCAAGGCAAAATAAAGGGCGCGCAGCCCCAGGATCGCAAAAATATTGCTGGTATAAATCACATAAGGGTCTTGGGTGATTGCAAAAATAGCTGGGATGCTGTCAACGGCAAAAACCAAATCAATAAACTCCACCATCACAAGGGCCACAAGCAGAGGGGTCACAAAGAACTTCTTTTTCCCGGAAGTTGGGTCCTTTTCTAAAATCCAAAACTTTTGATTGTGTAGGGTTTGCGTGATGTTGAGATGCTTTCTCATCCAAATCAATAAAGGGTTCTGTGCGATATCCACGGGCGCGCTTGAGACAAAGAACATTTTGATGCCCGTAAAGATCATAAAGGCCCCAAAAATGTAGAGGACCCACTCAAAGCGCGTGATGATGTGAACGCCCAGTCCAATCATGATAGCGCGCAGGACAATCACGCCCAAAATACCCCAAAACAGCACGCGGTGTTGATACATTAAAGGGATCGAAAGAGACGAGAAAATGAGAGAAATCAGAAAAATATTGTCCAGGGCAAGGGACTTCTCAACCAGGAATCCTGTGATGTATTCCGCAAAACTATCCAGGCCCTTGATATACCAAATCCAAAGCCCAAAAAGAACCGCCATGAAAATATAAAACGCGCTGGTCCAAAGGCTTTCTTTGATGCCTATCTCATGGTCTTTTTTATGAAAAACCCCCAAATCCAAGACCAATAAAGACAAAACCAGGACTATAAAAACGCCCCACATGAGCACTGAATTTTCCAAGGAAACCTCCCCCGTTGTTTCTTCCATGCTACGGGCATACGTGAGGCACCGCAATGACTATGGGCGTCAGTCGTGTGCAAATTTCAGAATATGTCAGTCAGATGTCCCGAAGAGCGTGAAGAGGTCGTAAAGATTTACCATTGTCACGGGTTTCTTTAGGTCGCCTCCTAGGAATTCAAACTTACCACCGCGATGAGCACCTACGAGGAGCGTTGAATACACCCAAATACTGACATGTGCCCATCGGTGATACCTTGTAAAGGGGCTCACTTTAACGTAGGAAAGAACAAAATGAGCACCCTTGGCGTGCAGCGCTATCTTGGAGATAAAATACATGGGACTGTCGGTATGTGTCGGCATAAAGCCACAAAAGCGTTTTTTCTTTTCGCGACCAGAGTCGTTTGCCTCTATCATAGAGCGCATTGCCTTGGCCGCGGGCGACTACCTTAAGGAAAAGAACCCTGCGCGCATCGCGCACATAACCGTAGACCAAGACGCCATGGCCATTGGCATTCATCCAGCTGAAGAAGACGTGTCTTTTTATGTCGCGTCAGACCACCTGGTGTGCTCAGCTAAAACATCATCAGCCGGCCCCGGGTACCACGCATTTGTAGTGGATATGCTCACAGAAATAGAGAAGCGCTGCCATTTCAAATGGGATTGGGATAACGAGACGCTTGGTTTTGGTGACGAAGCAGGCTATGGCGCGCGCCGCAATTTTGAAATGCTGCAAGATGCCATGCTCAGCTACTTTCAAGGACTATGCGATTTCCTGGTCAATCAAGACGACTCAAAGAGCCTTTCCCTTTCTCTGCCCACGAACTTTGGCATCCAGCACACCCATTTTGCTATTTCCCCCATGGGGGTATGGGAAAAAGCATTTTTCAAGTCTGCCCTAGAGGATGCGTCCCAGTTGCGCGACAACGCAGAAGCCTTTTTCCCTTGGTGGCACAGCGCACAAGACGCCCTTTTTTGGAAGAATGTCGGACTTGTGAAGATGTGGACTCAGGTGAAATGGCACCCTGCTTATCTAGAAGGAGACGAAGATGAGCAGCTACTCACAACAACTCTAGAATGCTTTGAAAAAGCGCGTCACCTTTCACATAATACAATTCCCCTTCCTGAAGAGGAAATCGAAGAGATGCGTGCGCTGCGCACTGGTACCCATTGCCCCATTCCAAACCCCGATTTAATGGGATTCTATAGATTGAACCGCAGAATACCCTTTTCCAGCCGTTGGTCCATTGTCATCCCTGGATACTTTTACGACTTGTCAGAAGAAGGTGACAGCTCTGTCACATGGTCACATATTGGAAAATCTGTTTCTCTATTTGCTTATGTAACAGAGCCAGACGTCATACCCCCGTTCGTGAAAGACGAGGAGCTTGGAGATCCCGTGCATGTTTTTAACTTTGAAAAGGACACGTGCATTGGCATGGCTGAGCTAAGGTACGCACCTGCCTCGGAGGGAGGATATCCAATTTTGACCTGTCAAGTTGCAGCGCCCGGAAACATATCTACGACACATATTGCCGTAGACACTGAAGAGGACATCGAATGGGCAGTGGAAGTCTTTAAGAGCATCGAATCCCTTGCGTCACACGCAGTTAACCCGAACTAACCTTTCTAAGGGTACGCCTTTTCCACTGTTAGCTATGGTCAAAATGGTATGGACAATAAAACGCATGTCTCACGTATGGCGCCCTTGAAGCATTTTCTGAGAAAGCTCTGCATTTCCGGGTCGTCATGTTGGATTTCGAACCACCAGAAGGTGCCACCTCCCATTAAGAGCGTTAGGTATCCGCGACGCAGAACCTCAAGCTGTGATACCTCACCCCCTTGATCCATCTCCACTAAATCCAGGAGCTGCGCGAGGGGAGCTATGTGCGGACAGGCCTTATCGTCCCATAAGAGGAGGATTTGTTTTTTGAGAAGAAAACGAACAAGCGCCACTCTTTCTGAAACCTTTGACACATGGATTCTTCTAAAAGATCCACTTTGGCCGCGCTCCCCAGGCGCCTCCAAAGACCAAATCTGGCCACTTTGTATTTGCACAAAGGTGCCCTCAAGGGGGGTGTCAAAACTGACTTTCTGTGTATACCCTTGCTGGTGTTGCTCTTTTTCCCACTGAAGGTAAGCTGTCTTCTCACGTTGCCCCGGGTAGAAGCATGCAGATCCATCTGGGTGCCTGAGACCTTCATATGTCCTGAAGCCAACGCCACTGTCTTGGCGTGCAACGCCTTTGTCTATTTGCTTTTGCATCCACCTCGCCATCAGAAGATAATCCCGGTCGTGGATAATGGTGACCTGTGTCCAGGTATCATTAAAACCTGGGATATAAGCTTTGAACGCGCCCGTAAAAGTGATCATCTCTGGCCACAACACATGCCATATCATTTGGCTTTCTCGGTGCAAAACCCACCGGTCTTGGGGATTATAGTCAATCCCGCTGTTTGGTGGAGATATGGGGGATGCGGTTCTTAAGCGAATCTGCTCGTTAAGCCAGGCGACACACTTTTCAAATGCGTGCCTGTCCACAAAACCATGCGTTTCTTCCCAAGGGCACAGCGCAGGATCAAACCGCATAGAACCCTCCTTATGTTCGGTACAAATCCACGGTGCGATTGGCACAGACCTCGTCGGTGTAGTGGGTGAGGATGAAGGCGCGGCTCGCTTCACTTAAGTTTGCACGCAGTGCCCCGTCCTCAAGAACTTTCGCCATGGCACGGGCGAGAGAATGTGCGTCATAAAGGGGCACAAGCAAACCTGTTTTCTGGTCTTCCACAAGGCTGCGTCCCCCTGGCGCGTCGGCAGTGATAAGGCATCTCCCGCTCACGCCCGCCTCCAAAAGGGCCCGACTGAGCCCCTCGCGGTAGGAGGGCAGAACCGCCACATGGGCATGGGTCCACAGAAGCTTTGTATCTTGAAAGCCTTTGTAAACAATGACGCCTTCCTCATGCCAGTCGCGCAGGGTCTCTTCATCCACACTGTGGCGACTGCCCGGATCTGGCGTGCCCACAAGCCAAAACTGGGCGCGGTCGGGGGGAAGACTCAGAAGACGCGCGGCCTCTACAAACTCTCGCACGCCCTTGTCCCACAGCATACGCCCCACAAGGGCAAAGATAAGGGGCGGAGACGCAGGCTCAGGGGTGAGGGGGTACTCGGCAACACTCACGCCCACACTGCACTGCACATGTATTTTGGCAGGGGGCGCAACGCGGCTTTTGATAAGGGCAGCGGCGTCATCCTCGTTTTGGACCACGTGCAAAACGCGCCCACCTGCGCCTAACGCCCGCAGATAAAAGCTGACACACCCACGCACGAGGCGCATGGACAGCGTCTCGTGGATAAAAAGGGTGCCCAGACCCAGATACGTGTTGATGATACGCCCCACGCCCAAAAGGCGCCCGGCAAAGGTCCCATACACAATGGGCTTCATCATAAAGGTGTGGAGCACATGGGGACGCACCCGCCCCACAAGACGCACGTACGCCCATAGGAGCTTTAACTCGGTCAAGGGATTCATGCTTTTGCGGTTCAGGGGTACGGGGCAGACCTTGATCCCTAAAGCCTCTAGATCCCGCACGTCTTTATCCTGGGAAAGGGCCACATGGACCTCAAAACCGCGCGCCAGCGCCGTGCGCGCAATGGGCAACAAATGGGCACGAAAGTGACCTTCCTCACCCACCAGCATCAAAAGGCGTTGTTTGTCCATCATATGTCCTCTTCGTCCGCTCACGCGTCCATATAGCTAACACCGTATCATTTCATAGCGGACAAGCATTTTAAATCGCGTCACAAGGAAGGCGAGGGTCAGGCGCGCGCAGCTTATAAAGATATAAGTGAGCACGCCTTATCCTGACGCCTGACGTTGTCATCATTTAAAAGGGTGTGCGCTATGACGACTCTTGTACCACGAAAGCGTCTCTGCCAGCGCTTCTTTCAAATCCGTCTGGGGGGCGTATCCAAGATCCTGCTTCGCGAGGGAAATATCGGCCACCGAGTGGGGGATGTCGCCTGGGCGCTCGGGCAGAAAAGTCGGCGGGCAGGAAACCTCTCCCCAACAGGCGGCCATGGTTTCATAAAGGCCAATGAGGGGGGTGCGCAGGCCTGTGCCAATGTTGTAGACGGCACAAACGGGCGAGGAACTTGCAAACGCAGCCGCCAGGAGATTTGCACGCACCACATCGTGTACGCTCACAAAGTCCCGCGTTGATGAACCGTCGCCATAAAGAACCGCCGGACGCTGGGACATAAATGCGCCCGCCCACGCAGGGATCACAGCCGCGTAAGGACCGCCTTCCGCTTGATGGGGCCCAAACACGTTGAAGTAACGAAGCCCCACAACACTCAGACCATAACAGCGGTGAAAGAGGGCCGCGTAATCCTCCAGCATTTGCTTGGCCGCCGCGTAGGGAGAAAGGGCCTGACCACGCTGGGACTCACACTTTGGAAGTGCTGGGTCATCGCCGTAAACAGCACTTGATGAGGCGTAGACAAAGGCCTTGGGGCGATGGCGCTTTGCTGCCTCCAGCAAATTCACCATGGTGGTCACATTATGGGCGTGGGAGGCGAGGGGTTCGTCGATGGAGCGGGGCACACTGGCAAGCGCCGCGTGATGAAGCACCACGTCCACGCCTTCCATGAGATGCATGCACAGGTCCGCGTCGCGCAAATCGCCCTCAACAAAATGGAACCTTGCGCGTGCGTCAGGAGGGAGCGCCCCTTGCAGGGTGCAAAAATTCTCCGGTGAGCTGGCAAGAAAGTTATCCACGCCCACGACTGTGTGGCCCTGTTCAAGCAGTGCACGCGTCAAATGGCCACCAATAAACCCAGCCGCACCCGTGATAAGAAAACGAGAACTTGACTGTGCGTAAGGAAGGTTCATGTTAAGCGAGGAGTCAAAAAAAACATGGGAGACATGTACCATATTTTGCTCACAAAAGCACCCTGGGAAATCATTCTTCCTGAGTAGGCAGCTGCAGCACTGTGCAGAGCAACACAAGATTGACGCATCACAAAAAGAAGATTAATAACTTTATATGACGCTTTAAATTTTGCCTGAATAAGGATTTCTTTCAATGAATATAATAAAGTATAAAATTTTACTCATCACATGTTTTCTCTATGATACCTCAGAGGCTTCCGGTCCTCTCCCGCTTTTCTCCGCTGATGATAAAGAATTTGCCCGGGAGATGTTTTCGGGGGTTTTCTATCCTAAAGCACCTCCCCGTCGGGAACTCAATGAGGTTGAGCGCCTGTGGGAGGCTACAAAGCCGTGCGCTCCCCCCAACCCAGAACTTAAGGTGCTGCCAGACTTTTATCAGCATTGGATGCGACGTACTGCCCATGAATCGCGGGTGGACTCACATGAAATCAGCCCAAAAATCCATGAAGACATGCACGCTCCTTCGTCCTCAAGCACCCAAGTTTTTACGCATGCACCCACGCAAGAAAGTGCTTCACCCCATGTCCCTCTTCAATCAGTCCATGACGTAAGCAATGTCTCACCAGTTCCCAGCGCACTGCCCACTGCTGCGCCCCACTTCACGCCACCGTCCTTCCAATCACCTGCCCCACAAAACCAATCCCCCAGCGTCGCGCGGCACAATATTGTGTCAAGTGCAGCGTACCATATCTCAGCGCTGCTTGATCTTATGCCCCACGTTTTCTCTCCAGCAATGCGCCAAATGCAGGCAATCGCCCCAGAGGCAGGTCACGTGCTTCAATCATGGCAAGGTCATCAGACATGGGAAGACGTAAGCTTCGAGCCAAAAGCACAGCCCTATGACGGCCCCATCCACCTTGAGCCATGGCCCACTCAGCCTGTGCACTCAAAGCGCCCCCACGCAAAACGCACACGCCTCAAACCTTCACGGGACAAGCATTCCACTAAACGCCAAAGATAGGATCTGACTCCGTTAGTCTCTGATACGGTCCAGGACTCGTTCCCTCTCTGCAACAAGCGCGTCACGTCGCTCCCGAGCGCGCCATGCGTTTGGGTGACGATCCAGCTCCCTTGAGAGATTGTTAATTTCGCGGTCAAGCTCATGCACCCTTCCCCATAGAGGATGGTGGTGGTGATGGTAACCAGGCCTCTCAACAATCACGTCGCGTCCCACATAGGGAAAGGGTGCGATCACAACCTCCTCACGGTGCCACCTTGCCTGGGCTTGCCCTGAACTTACGGCGGCCACAATTGACAAGGCACCCAAAGAAACTAAAAAGGATTTCTTTACAAAAGAAGCAGCCATGTCCTTCTCCTTTAAAAACACGCAACTATCCCATCATCTATCATGACATAAAGAGGTAAAAAATACGTCAAGATCACCCTGAAATCTTGCGTGTGACCCCCTTTGGTGTGGCGCTTGGCGTAGGCGCAGAAGGCGCTGTGGCGGCAGTCGCAGGCCCAGATGACGCTGCCTCCCCTTGGGGTGTCACATCTTCAAAAACGCCTTGTTGCATCCCTTGGGATGCGGCTTGGGGCACCACTTGAACAGGAGGCGCACTCACAATTTTCACGGGTTGTGGCGCAGGGCTTTTGGGTTGCTTTTTCCCTTTTGCTGGCTTTGTGGCGGAGAGCATAGGCTGAGGCTCTTTTGTCTCAGCAGGTTGCGCAACACTCTGTCCTTGTGCTTTTTCAGGCACTGGTTGGGGGTTGCTCACGCACATGATCGTTCCTGTTTTCGGATTGAAGAGTCCCGTCACATACATATTTGCGGGGGTGAACCCTGTGACAAGTAAGCCGGCATTATGGTCCGTTGAGCCAACGAGACCGACCTTGTCATCCAGGGGCAAGCGCCTCAAACCATCGGACGCACTTTGATCGGCAAAGGACAAAACCCACTTTCTATTAAACTTCTCCACAATGCCGTGCACCGTTTCAAAGCCTTCCCCCTGCACCTCTTTTTCCTGTGTCATGATGCCACAGCGTTCGGGATAGCTCTGGGGTGCGGACACTGGCATATCACTTACTTTCTTGAGGGTCTCTTTGATATGCACCACAACGGCAGACGTCTGGGACTCAAGATCGCGTACAGCGCTTTGTTCTTTTTGAAGTTGGACCTGGAGCGCCGCAATCTGCTCTTGGGTATCGCGCACTGCGTTCTTTGCGCCGTATATACGCCCTACCAAGATCCTCACGTGATCAAAAAGCGGGGTCACCTGATGCAAAAAGATGGCGGCCGTTTCGTCATAGCCCTTTTGGCCCCCGAGTTTTTCATACTGCTTTTGCAAGAAATCCACGTCATTTTGCAAAGCAACACTAGGATCCTGGGAAGGGGCTGGGAGGGTTTTCCTGGCCTGTGGTGGGACAGGGGTTGGCGCCTCAACATGGGCGGGTGCCGTCTTTGCATTTTCACCATAAGCCGTCTGGGTCACACACATGGCGCCCAGCAGCAACGCATACACATAGGTCATCTTTTGCTCCCTGTTCATAAAATTTGTCTTACATTTTAACTGATAGGAACGGGCAGACACAAGAAAAAGGTAGCACAGTCCCCATCGTGAACCCCTCTCTCTAAGCCCACACCTCCTCACAAAAGGCCTTATTACAAGGGCCTAGCAGGATTCTTTAACACTTTCTTAATCGACATGTGGCTATTATTTATGTGTATGTGTGGATGAGAATAGCCATGAAACCGTCCCCTTTAATCATCTTGAGCGTCTTTCTGACCATGCCGGTAACGCCCCATGCCCATGCCACGGCGCAAACCGGTGCGGCGTGCCCCCACATTGCACCTGATAGCCCCGTCGCCCAGCGTGTCTCACTGTTATCGGACCGCGCACAAGAGTCATTCCAAGAAACAGTGGACGGGAAAAAGTGGCTTGTCACCCACGAAGAAAGTAAGCCCATGACCATCGGACTTTTTGGAAAAGAGGTTCAGGTCACCTTCATGGGACTTGAAAAGGGGGCGTGCGTCTATCACCTAGACGAACCCGCCTTTTCAACACTTTTCACCATGCGTTTAGCGCGCAAGACACCTTAAGGGAAAGTTAGACTTTACCCAATAAAGGGGAGAGGTCCCATGGGCAAGGGATACCCTCCCATAGCCTCAAGGGCTTTGACAGGATGAAAGCCATGGGGAAAGAAGCCGCACATCTCCTGTACCGCAAAGGCGGGGCCATTCTCGGCCACAGATGGCTCAAGGCACAGCTCTTCTTCAAGGGCCTCCTGACACCACTTGGCCCGCTTATGCCCCAGAGCCGCCGCCCACACAAAGTGCGCGTGGGCATGCTCACGCAATCTGATCCACTGAAAATGAGCGCCATCACCCTCAATGTAGGGCTTATTGAGAATAACGCCTGCTTGATAGCGCGCCTCCCCTTCCCGCTCAAAGTCGTCCATTTGCGCAGCAAGGCGTGCGGCCTTTTGGTAGTATCCAATGGCGTCCCACCGGTTCTTGCTGTCATAAAGACTTGTTTTTGAAATGTCGCATGCATCTCCAAGGGCCATCAAATCCTCAAAGGAGGCTTTTCCTTCTCTGGCATTGGACTCGAATAACCCAAGAAGATCATCCTTTGCCAAGGGGTGTCCTTGGGCGTGCGCCTTTGTCAACCAAGTGATGGCCTGGGGACGATCTGCGCGCATTCTGGCTGACTTTCCCACATCCACAAAGGATCCAAGGTAACTCCATAGACCACCTCCCACATCCTTCAAGCCCTGGGCTAGAAGGAGCCCGGTGGCATACTGTGCGTCACGGTCTCCATTTTCAGCCGCTTTTTCCATGAGTGGGTAAGCCTTCTTGTACCAACCCCAGTCATAATAGATCTTTCCAGCGCGTAAGGTTCCTCCAATATCACCACGCTTGTGCGCCTCTAAAAAGTAATGTAGCGCAAGGGCGTGGTCACCCACTTGGGTGCTTTGGAGGTAGCGCCCGTAGGTCACCTGGGCTGGCGGGTAGCCAAGTCGTGCGGCCTCTGCAACAATACCAAGAAGTGCCCCCTCATTGTCCGTCACGGCCGCCCCTTTGCGCACCTGCGTGTACATGTAACGGGCCAGGTTATAGCTTGTTTGCACGTCATTGAGTGTGTAAGCGATATCCGCATAGGTATCAACAACCTTTTGGGGGCTATCATTGGCAAAATCCTTGTGACACTCTAGGAGATAGTGGTGCTTGCCTTTGCAGTCCACCTCATCAAACTCCAAAACGAGCTTTGTTGCGTGGGAAATGCTCGCGCACGCCATTATACACACAAGTGTGCTCATGCTTAAAAGAGATGTCATTTCGTTCCTTATTGTCAATTTTGAATGTGCACTCCTATCAGGATAAATAAAAAGAGTCAAGACAAACAGTCTTGACTCTCAATTCACAAAAACCTTCAAGCACCTTAAATATTTTGCGCAGGCATTACTTCTTCAGGATACGGAAACGGCACATGGGGAAGGGCTAAAAGCGCGTCCTTCAAGCTCATATGTGTGTCAGACGCCCCGTAAAATTCAAATCCCTTCCACGCAAAGCCCTCGCAGGCGCGTATGGCCACAAGGCTCTGCCATATCCCAAGACGTTCATCGGCCTCACAGGCCATGAAGGTATAGTACAAAAGCGCAAATTTGTGTGGATCGCGCTCGCGGTTGTAATGGTGGAGGGCGCTTTCCCAAATCATATGGGGAACATCGCCTTCTGAGCGCGACAGAAGGTGTGTCTTGGCTTTATTAGAGGCATCAAATTTGGCCAGCTGATCTTTATAAGCCAGTGCAGTGAACGCCTCTTGCGTCATCCCAATATTCTTAAGAAAAAGAGCGGTCGGCGCACTCGCCCCATGACCCTTGTCATAGTGCCACGTGTGAATATCTTCCTGCACCTTTGCCGCGTCCCGAGACGCTCTTAGGTGCACGAGGCCAAGCTCCTGGGCGAGCCACTGGGGCAAAAAGCACTCCTCCATGAGCGCCAATCGGGTGAGCGTCGTTGTCTTACCCGGGATCTGAGTATGAAAAGTCTCAATACGCCTGCGCACATCTTCATAGGTGTCTGGGGCGCCCGCCGCCGCGCAGCATGTGCGTAAGGGCCCCTCCAAGGGGTCTAGAGCCCCCCCATCACTTGACCCATAGACACACGCACCTCCCCAGGCAACCAGAAACACTGCCCACATGTGTAACGTTCTTTTCATCGTTCTTCTCCTTAACTTATTGACAAGTGAACATACTGTGATCAAGCGCCCCACTTCAAGGCAAAAAAAGCACACAAAAAGTGCGTGCGAGCCCACAAAGCCTCTAGACCTCTTGCTAAGGGTGGCGTACATATGAACACATTGGTGGAAACACCATCTTTTTCCAACCATGAACAATTTAAGTGGGTGAACTGATGTTTAGCAAAATTCTTCGCATGATGTCCTCGGATATGGCCATTGACCTGGGCACAGCCAACACACTCGTCTACGTGAAGGGTCAGGGCATCGTCCTAAACGAGCCATCCGTTGTGGCCATTGCCGACGTGGGCGGGCGCAAGCGCGTGCTGGCCGTGGGTGATGAAGCGAAACAAATGGTGGGGCGCACACCCGGCAACATCCAGGCCATTCGCCCCTTGCGCGAAGGCGTGATTGCGGACTTTGAAGTGGCTGAAGAAATGATCAAGCACTTCATCCACAAGGTTCACAATCGCCGTTCCTTTGTCAGCCCCCAGGTGATCATCTGCGTGCCTTCCGGCTCCACAGCCGTTGAAAAGCGCGCCATTCAAGAGTCCGCGGAAGGTGCTGGTGCTGGCAAGGTCTTCCTCATTGAAGAGCCCATGGCGGCGGCCATTGGCGCCGGCCTTCCTGTGACAGAAGCCACAGGATCCATGGTTGTAGACATTGGCGGGGGCACGACAGAGGTGGCAGTCCTGTCCTTGGGTGGCATTGTGTGTGCCCGCTCTGTGCGCATTGGTGGTGATACCCTGGACGAGGCCATCATCGGTTACATCCGTCGTCAACATAACCTCCTCATTGGCGAGGCCACTGCCGAGCGCATTAAGAAAGAGATTGGCTCTGCCCTGGCGCCCGAGTCCGGGGAAGGACGCACCTATAACATCAAGGGCCGTGACCTGCTCAATGGTATCCCGAAAGAGGTGACTGTGTCGGAGCGCCAAATTTCCGAGAGCCTGGCTGAGCCTGTCTCGGGCATTGTGGACGCCGTCAAGACAACCTTGGAGAGCACTGCGCCTGAACTGTCCTCGGACATTGTTGACAAGGGTATTGTGCTCACTGGCGGGGGCGCCCTTTTGAAGAATCTCGACAAGGTCCTGCGCGACGCAACGGGTCTTCCCGTATCCGTTGCCGACGATCCTTTGTCCTGCGTTGCCCTTGGCACGGGTCAAGCCCTCGAGGAAATGGACGTCTTAAAGAACATCCTTATTAAAATGTACTAATTGAGTTGGATGGAGGGAGATTAAGCCCATGGGCCCGTCCTCAGATTGGATGCTCTCACTGGCCAAAGGCTCCCTCCATGTGCTCAAAAGTGCCATCCCCTTTGCGGGCGCAGGCACCACCCTTATTGTCAGCCTTTGCCTTTTTACGCTTTCTATAACCCAGCCCACACACCTTTCTTCTGTGCGTACCCTTGTGCTTGATACCAGCCTTAGCTTTGAGCGCACCCTTAAAGAACTTTTCGAGTTTGTGCCGACCTTGCACCGAGATTTCCTAGACATGCGACGGGCAGCTGCAACCCACAGACAACTGGAAGATGAAAACACCCGCCTCAAAGGGTGGCAGGAACAGGCACGTATCTTGGCCAGAGAAAACACGCTTTTGCGCCAACAGCTCAATCTTTCAGCACTGACAACGCTGCCACACTTGACGGCACGTGTCATTGGTCAACAACGGGGTGAGGCGCACAATAGGCTGCTCTTGGCGGCGGGATACGACCAAGGCGTTGCGGAGGAAATCCCCGTTGTCAGCGGACGCATCCTTGTGGGGCACATCGCCAAATGTGGCAACTCAAGCGCCATGGTTGTGACCACCAAAGATCCCAGTGTGCGCATTCCCGTTGTGGGCGAACACTCAGGCAAACGCAGTGTTGTCACAGGGACGGGTGGAACACACTTAAGCCTTGTGCACGCCCAAGATACAAAAACCTTCACGCCCGGTGAGTTTCTCCTCACAACCACCGAAGGCGCTTTCTATCCTCCGGACTATATCGTGGGACGCGTGGTGGCACAAAAGGATGGGACCCATGCCCTCATGTGCGCCCTTGAGGAACCCATGCCGCCTTATGTGAGCATTCTCAAACACGCGGAGGCCTCCCATGGGTGAGCAATCCGTTCTCATACGCTCTTGCGTTTACTACGGGCTCTGCGTACTTCTCTTCACGCTCTTTTTTGTGGCTGACGCCATTGGCGCCGCTTTCCTTCTGCCACTCATCTTCATTACGATTCTTATTAATCCCCAGCACACCCCATGGGTTGGTATTTTTTGTATGAGCCTCTTTCAAGATACCCTGTCCAATATCCCTCTAGGCGTGCACGGAAGCCTCTACGGCCTTTATGGACTGTTCCTCATGTCCCAGCGCAAGTATCTTTTTAAACGCGCGTTTTTCTTTACGTGGGTGATCTTTGCCATTACAACCCTGGCTTTCTTGGGGGTCAGAGAGGGCTTTCTCATGGGCGTGATGCATCTTTCAAAACACCCTGTGAACTTTGTCACAGAGTGCAGCTTCCTCGCGCTGATGTTCCCCTTGCTTTTTCGCTTTCTCACATGGGTTCACGTCACACTGAGCGCACGACATGAGTCGTGATACCCCCAAGGATACACGCTTTTCCAGGCGCACCCTTCTCCTGGCAGGCGCACAGGGTGTGCTCATGTCCGTGCTACTGGGACGCCTTGTTTACTTAGGAGGCGTGCGTTCCTCCCACTATAATACGCTATCACGCAAAAACCGCGTGCGGTTGCGTTTTGCCTTACCACTGCGCGGACGCATTTTAGACAGGACGGGCGTTGCGCTGGCCCAGGATGAAATGATCTACCGGCTTGTTTTTTATCCGGGTGAGAGCACAGAGCCGGTCAAAACACTGACCGATCTCTCTGAGGTATTTCCTTTACCCCCCCTCGACTTCAAGCAGCTTACGCGCCGAGGCAGTGTGCATATTCTCAAAGAGCCCCTCACGTGGGACGAAGTCTGCCACCTTGAGATCCACACGCGCGATCTTGAAGGCGTTGAGGTGGAAAAGGGTGCCCTGCGCATGTACCCACTGAAGGATCCACTCTGCCACGTCACAGGTTACGTTCAACCGCCCGGCAAAGATGAGCCCGCCCAAAATCCTGCGTGGCGCCTGCCGGACTTTCGCCTGGGCCGCGAAGGATGCGAAAAGGCCTTTGACGAGACCCTTCAAGGCACGCCTGGGTACCGGGAAGTAGAGGTGAACGCGAGAGGTCAGGAGATCCGAGAACTCACCCAAAAGCAAGGCATTCAAGGACAAGATCTCCTCCTATCCATCCATGCAGGCCTCCAGCAGCATGCCTTTGAGGTTTTGTCCTCAAAGGAGAGCGCCAGTGCCGTTGTCATGGATCCGCGCACGGGGGAAATCCTCACCTTTGTCTCAACGCCCAGCTATGACCCTAACCTCTTTGTGCAAGGCATCAACAGTGAGAATTGGGTCGCCCTGCGTGATAACCCTTACGCAGCCCTCACCAATAAAAGCCTGCGTGGCCAATACGCCCCGGGCTCCCTTGTCAAAATGATTGTAGCCTTGGCGGCCCTCAAGGCAGGTAAGATCACGCCCACAACGACCATCCAGTGTTCGGGTTATTGCGAACTCGGGTCCCACCGCTATCACTGCTGGCGAACCCATGGACCCGTCAATGTCACATCAGCCCTGCGCGAGTCATGTGACGTCTATTTTTACGATATCGCGCGCCGTGTTGGTATTGACGCCATCGAGCAAATGGCGCGCATGCTTGGCCTTGGTGCCCCCACGGGGGTGGAGCTCGTGGGCGAAAAAGCAGGTCTTGTGCCCGGACGCGCCTGGAAGCGCAAAACCCAAAACCGCGCCTGGACTCCTGGGGACACCATCTTGTCGAGTATTGGACAAGGCGCAAGCCTTGCCACCCCCTTGCAAATTGCCCTCATGATGTGCCGCCTGGTGGGAGATGGACGCGCTTTTACGCCCACGCTCATCAAAGACAACCATGTCCCTTTGCCGGGCCTGCCCCTGGAGCCCTCGCACCTAGCACTCATCCGCGAGGCCATGAACCAAGTCGTCAATCACCCCTCCGGCACATCCTATGCCCAGCGTTTAGCGATCCCAGGCCTTGAGATGGGGGGCAAAACTGCCACCTCTCAAGTGCGGCGCATCTCCATGAAAGAGCGACAAACGCGTGTCCTCAAGAATGAAGAAATCCCATGGGAGAAGCGCGATCACGCCCTGTTTGCGGGATACGCACCTGTGAATGACCCCCGCTTTGTTGTCTGCGTAGTGGTGGAACATGGCGGCGGCGGGGGGCGCGTTGCAACGCCCTTAGGGCGCGACATTCTCACCTACGCCCAAAAGGAGATTGCCACGTGAGCTTTACATCAACCCTTAAGCGTCGTCGCCCCATTAAGCTGAGCATTCTCCTCATTGTATGTGCCATTGCGTGCGTTGGCTTTGTCATGTTGTATTTTGCGGCCGGTGGCAGTTTCTCGCCCTGGGCTCATAAACAAATGCTGCGCTTTGCGGGGGGGCTCGTAATCTTATGCCTGATCGCCCTTGTGGACTTGCGCTTTTGGCTGTCCATTGCCTATGTCAGCTACGCCGTCTCCTTAGTCCTTTTGATTGCCGTGGAAATTGCCGGAAAAGTGGGCATGGGAGCCCAGCGCTGGATCGATCTTTACGTCATTGTGCTGCAACCCTCAGAGCTCATGAAGATTGCCCTCCTCATGACGTTGGCGCGGTACTTTCACACGCTTCCCCCCCTTGAGATCCGCAAGCTGCGCGCGCTCATTCCTCCGGCTATCATGGTCGCGGTGCCCTCCCTTTTGATGCTGCGCCAGCCTGACCTGGGCACCATGGTGATTTTTGTGGGCGCAGGTGCCAGCATTTTCTTTGTGGCGGGCATGCGGTTTTGGAAGATCGCCGCCCTTGTCATCAGCGCCCTGGTCGCCAGCCCATTTTTCTGGATGAACATGCATGATTACCAGAAAAAGCGTGTCCTCACCTTCTTAGACCCCGAGCGAGACCCCTTAGGATCGGGGTACCACATCCTCCAGTCCAAAATCGCCCTGGGATCTGGCGGCTTTTTTGGGCAAGGCCTTGGGCAAGGCTCCCAGTCTAATCTGAATTTCTTACCTGAAAAACAAACGGATTTTATCTTTGCCATGCTGTGTGAGGAAACCGGTGTGATGGGAGGGGCGCTGCTCATGGCCCTTTATGTGGCGCTGCTTGTCTACGGTTTTCGCGTAAGCTTACTCAGCCGAAGTGCTTTTGGACGCTACTTGGGAGTGGGGCTGACGACTCTTCTCTTTTTATGCGCCTTCGTGAACATGGCCATGGTCATGGGGCTTGCCCCCGTTGTAGGGATTCCCTTGCCCCTTGTCTCATACGGGGGCACAGCCATGATGACCTTTATGATGGGTCTAGGCCTTCTCATGTCCATCTCCATCCACCGCCATGTGCGCTTGGGGCGCGGCGGATGACATCAAAACGGCGTTGTGCCGCTGCTAGACCTTGGATTGAGCTCGTGTTTAATCTCGCCTAGGTTCTTAAATGTGACGAGAAGCAAAACCGTCAAGCCTGGCTTCACATCTCTGTCCTTATAGAAAGTTCGTTCAACCCGTGCCTGAACACCAAAGCACTCGTCTTGGTATTTCACACCTGCGCCGTGAGCAAGAGAGAATGAGGGGCTGCCAAGCTGTCTCGTGCTAGAGACGTCTACAGACCACTGAGGTGTGAGCTGCGAGGACAAACCAAGGGTCAGCTGCTTGCGACGCGCGTACCCGTCAACACCTTCCTCAAAGACCGGCAGCTTCATGTAATCGGCGTTCAACCGTAAGATTGGTTTACCCAGACTTGCCAGGAATTCATGCCTCTCAGGACGCAAGTGCACCCGGTTCATGAGAAGACGGGTCTCAAGAGTTAGCCAATCCTGATACGATCCAGACAAACGCCCCACATAGTGTGACCACCTGTGATCAAGGCCTGTGTAGCGCAAAAAGTCACGGGGTTCACTCAGGCCCACGCTTTGCCCCATAAAGGCGTCGACCTGAGCATTGTCACCCAGGGCTGAGGTTTGCCCACCCAAACCGTAAACAATGCGTGATCCCGTATCTAGGCGATCAAGACCTGCAAAGCGTGACGAGGAAAAGAGATTGTAGGTGTTAAACTCAGGGAAGCGACTATCTTCATTGGGCACCTTGTCGCCTTGCGCCGTATTGGGCGCCACAAACAGACCCACACGTGGCTCAAGCAGGGTATTAAACTTTGAGCCAAAGTCAACGAGCGGCAAGCGCCAATGGGCATATCCTTGGGGGAAGAAACGCCCAGTTGTGCCGGACGTCGTGCTTTGGCTGAGCATATTCGTGGTCAGGTGACGTGCATGATAAACGTCCCCACGCACGCGCGCGCCAAAAGTATAAACCTCCCCAAAAGAGGAGTAGTAAGGCATATACACCCCACCTGTGGCGCTCATGCGCCCCATATCCGTGCCTTCGCGGCGTGTCAGTCCCAAGGCGCTAGCGTCTAAGGTCCACACCTCTCCCCATTTGCCGGGGCGCGTAAGCGCTGAATATTCAACCATGGGCAAAAGAAGAGGCGTTGTGGCGTTGCGGTCACCGTCACGAAGACCCTGGAAGGTGTACCCCTCAATGCTAAAGTAATCGAGGCGATTGAAATATTCTGCGTAGATTCTCGACACAAGGTTCGTGCTTTTCTCAAAACCAAAGTAAGGCAGGCGTCTCAAGTAAGTCTGGTCGGACGCGCGTTCAATCTGTGCGCCCACACGCCAGTAGGGATTGAGATGAAACTGCATGCTTCCCACAATGTGCCCTCGAAAGGATTTCTCAAGGGCTTTATCGGAACTTGCCTCAGCAGACTTTTTTTTATCCGCACCAAAAAGACCACTTCCCGCCAGCCGCAAAAAGCCTTTTGCAAAGCGCTCACGATAAGACAGACCCAGGGCTGGACGTGTGTCCGCGTACATGGGCGTGATTGTCATATCCCTATGGTCGTCAATGGCCCAGAAATAGGGAAGGGCAAAAAAACTACCCGAGGAACCAGACGAACTTGCAAAGGTTGGCGCGAGAAGTCCGCTTCGTCTGCCCGCGTGGGGTGCTGGATGGCGAAAATACGGCAAATACATGACCGGCACGTCCCACATGCGCATGACGGCGTCCGTATAAATCACATCTTGAGACTCATCATCCAGGAGAGTGCGCTTTGCTTCAATTTGCCACAAAGGGGCTTTATCAGGCTTCGTGCGGCACACTTCACAGGGCGAGTAAACAGCCATATCAAAGGCAGAGCGCACCCCGCCCTCTCTTTTGGCATCCTTGGCCGCAAGTTTGGCACCGTCGCGCATGATCATACGAATGTGGCGGCTCACACCTTCCTTGAAGTCCGATGTCACCTCCAAGTAGTTTGCAAAAATAACGTCGCCGTCCTTACTTTTAAAACGCACATTGCCGGTGGCCGTCACAGTGCCCGCAGCTTCATTGTACGTCACAAGATCCGCCAGAAGCACCTCATCCCCGTGGATAATCTCAACATTGCCCCGTGCGGTAATAAGATCAAAGCGCTCCTCGCGCGAGACTTGGTCAGCGCGCAAAACCGTTGTCTCTTCTGCCTTATAAAGGGACGCCATATCCGCCTGAAGAAGCGTCGCGCCCACAAGAAAAGTCCCCACCAGAAGCCGTTTTGTCACGCCCATGTCTTATCCATCTTCCGAATATAAAAGTACTGATATCCCCGCCAATGCACTCATGGTCGCAGGTCCCCAAGCGGCCAACAAGACTGGCAGCTTACCCGACGCACCCAGTGTTTGGCACACATCGCTGGCAAAGTATAAGAGAAAAGAGACCACAAGACCAGACGCTGCCAGCATAAGCGTCCCACCTTGACGCAAGGGCCGTAAAGAGCACGCGGCTGCCAAGAAAACCATCACACATAACCACAACAGTCGCGCCAGAAGCGTGTGCTGGTGAAGCTCATATTTAAGGGGAGAAAGCCCCGACTTGCTTAAAAGCTTTGAAAAGTGGGGAAGCTGCCAAAAGGAGAGGCTTCTGGGGTCAACGCCTGACTCTTGAAGAGATGCGTAGGTAAAGGTTGTGGGCAGCTTCAGGACGCGAAAAAACGTGGGTATTTCCTCCCCTTGTGTTTTCCAGACATTGTAGAGCACAAGATGGCGAGGTTCAAAGGTCGCAGATGTGGCATCAAAGCGTGCCACAAAAGCGTCCTTGGCGTTCATATGGGTCACACTCACTGTGACGAGAGAATGATCGGCAGGACTTAGACTTTTCACATGAATGACACTCTGGGTCTCCCCCACACGTTCTCTGGCCCAAAGTCCCGTGTCAGAAATAGCAAGGGCCCCTTGACGGCTGGACAGGTACGTGCTCTCTAAGCGCTCGTACTCCAGCATCATACGCGCGCCAAAAGGATTGACGAGTATAAGATCCAAGCACGCCACCCCTGCCACAACCAAAAGAAGTGGGCGAAGGATCTGCCATATGGAAATACCGCACGCTTTCGTGACCTCAAGCTCATGTTTACGGTTCAAGGACCACAGGGTCACCATGGTGCTAAAAAGCACAACAAAGGGTAAGAGCTTCTCAAACAAGGACGGCAAGCGTAAGAGGCTAATACGCACAAGAAGCAAAAGCCCTACACTTGTGTTGGACGAGGCACGCCTTGCCATCTCTGACAGGTCAAACAGGTAAATCAGCGCCAACACCGTCACACAGGCAACCCCAAACCACCGCAAAAAACGCGCGGCAAAATACCGCGACAGAAGCCAAGGAATGTGGATCATCGCATACCTCCAAAGAGCGCTGCGTCATTCTTGAGAAGGCGCCCCATCGCGCCGCATAAAACAAGAAGCACAACGCCTTCCGCCACATAGGGCATGAAGGTGAATTTTTCACCAAGGTTAAGCGCGATGAACGTGGCAATTTCAAGAAGGGCACAGGCTGCCACCGCGTAAATAATGCGCCGTGAGCGCCCACGCCGGGAATAATCACCCGTTAAAAAGAACGCCATCACCAACCCCACAAAGGCAAAGCTCATGAGTGGCATCAAAAATCTTTGATGCACCTCAACCCAGAGCTTACCCGCAAGGCCTTTATCCCCCTCATCCCTCACAAGCTCAGACAAAAAGCGCTCGTAGGGCTTGCGCACACGAGGCTCCCCGGACGCAGCATGGGGCGATTCAATATCAAGGGCATACTTTTCGAAAACAAGCAGAGAGGGCGCTTTTTCAGGATCAGGGCGCTCGTACCGCGCCCCGTCATGGAGCACAATGCGCGCGCCTTGGGCGGTATCCATCACCACGCCTTCCTTCGCGACGAGGGTAAAGGCTGGCGTGTGCCGCGCGTCATAAATATAGATACCCTGCAATTTGCCAGAAATGTATCTCTTGCGCACATAAACACTGATGCCCTCAAAGGTCATGAACTCCCCTGGCTTTACAAGGGCAGCCGTTACGTTTCCGCGCACCTGACTCTCCAGGTCCTTAAACTTTTGAAAGGAGGCCGGTAGGAAATAAAAATTAATGCTGTACAAAACAAGAACCACAAGGCCGGCACTTATAAAGGCAGGCGTACTCAGACGCACATCACTCAACCCCACGGCCCGCAGGGCAATGAGCTCACTATCTGCGTAAAGACGCGCGTAGATAAACAACAGCCCAATCACAAGGGCAAAGGGCAGAACCACCGCCACAAGATCTGGAATCAGCAACACCATCATGGTCATAAAGGTTTGAAGCGTCACGCCGTGCTGCACCAAAACACCCACGAGGCGCAGGGATTGCGTCATCCACACAACACCCACCAAAACGCACGCAACAAAAAAAGTTGCGATCAGCACTTGCCTTGTCACATAGCGCGTGGTTAGCCCCATGGTCTCGTTCACATCCTTCTTGTTCGGTGACTTTCTGAAAAAAGCCTTGCAATGAAAACCCTATTCCATGTATGGCAGTATACATGGAAGGTAATCTTCATAAACCACTTTTGAAACTTTTTCGAGGTTTTTAACCCAAATGCAAAAAGAAATCTACAAACTCCTTTGTTTAAGCGCTTTGGTGACAAGTTTGGTCTCGTCACCCCTTCTGGCAAAACCCCACCAGACCTATGTTGCCACAAACCGTGTGGCTGCCATGGTGAACGACCACGTCATCTCCACAACGGATCTTGATGCACGTGTGCGCATGGCTCTTTTGTCAGCTAATATGCCCAATACGCCTGAGGCACGCGCTGAGCTCACGCCCCAAGTACTCGACATGATGATCGAAGAATCCCTGCAGCGCCAAATGGCCCAAAAGCTCAAAATCACCGTAGAAGACGAGCGTGTTGATTTTGCCATTCAAGACATAGAAACACGCAACAATATGACTCCGGGCGAGCTTTTGGGAACCCTTCAAAAAGCGGATGTGCCCGCACGCATCATGCGTGACCACCTGCGCGCTAGCATTGCTTGGGTTGACTACATTCGCGCCCGTTATGGTGACGCGGTGCAAGTCAGTGAGCAGGAAATTGATCGACGCGTCGACGAACTCAAGACCGCGCGCACACAGCCCCATATGCGTTTGTCTGAAATTCTTTTACCCAATGACGCCAGCGGCCGCGCCCTTGCCATCAAGCTCTCCCAACAGCTGCGCGCGGGCGCACCTTTCCCGGCTCTGGCGGCACAATTTTCCCACGCAGGAAGCGCCGCGCGCGGAGGTGATCGCGGCTGGGTCAGTGTAAACCGCCTGGATGAAAAGGTGCGTAGCGCCCTGGACCTCGTCCCCGCAGGCGACATCAGCAGCCCCATCGAGACACCAGAAGGCATTGCCATTTACCTCGTGCGTGACAAGCGCGCAGCTGGGGAAAGCCTCCAAAAGGATACATTTATCTCCTTCCAACAGGTCCTGTTCCCTGCCCCTAAAGGCGCCTCCCAAGAAACCCTTTACCATATCTTCATGCGCGCAAAGTCTACGTCAAGCAGCGCAAAAAGCTGCCCTGTGATGAAGAAGCTCCTACACAACCACCACCACGGCCATCTTCAAGAAATGGACAAGGTTTCCGTTGGCAACCTGCCCGGCCCTCTCAAGGCGTTTCTGGATAAGTTGTCCATTGGCAAGGCCAGTGATCCTGTGCTGACGGAAGCAGGTTTTATGGTCTTTATGGTCTGCGATCGTCAAACCATTGATCCAGCGGACCCCACCAAGGACGAAATTCGCGAGGGACTGCGCAGCCAGGAACTCAACAACATCGCCCAAAGGGAGCTGCGCAAGTTACGCGCGGCCGCCTTCATTGATGTACGTTTGTAATGAAACAAGACCCCATCAACGACCTTGAATCCCTCAGTGATGTGGTGCGCAGTTTTGAGCTGCGCACCACAAAGGTTTTGGGGCAGAACTTCCTTCTTGACCTTAACCTGACCCGCCGTATTGCGCGCTCCAGTGGCACGCTTGCGGGACGCACGGTCATTGAAATTGGCCCCGGACCTGGGGGCCTTACACGCGCGCTTCTCTTGGAAGGCGCCGCTAAAGTTATCGCCATTGAAAAAGATCCGCGCTGTGTTACCGCCCTTGCTCCACTGGTCGACGCGTCCCAGGGACGCCTAGAGGTCCGGGAAGAGGACGCTCTCTCACTTCAGCTTGAGTCGCTCGTGACGGGCCCTACCAAGATTGTGGCAAACCTGCCTTACAATATTGCAACTCCTCTGATTATGAACTGGCTGCCCCACTTGCATCTTTTGGAAAGCATGACCGTCATGGTGCAAAAAGAGGTGGCCGAGCGCTTTGAGGCCGAGCCCCGCACCAAAGCCTATGGCCGTGTGTCTGTGCTTGCCCAGTGGTACGCGGCGGTCCATACCCTTTTTGATCTGGCGCCCCATGTGTTCTGGCCGCCTCCCAAGGTCACTTCAAGTGTTGTGTCCTTTGTGCCCCACAAGGCGCCCCCCTTTGACGCCAATCCAGAGGCGCTCGACACCCTCCTGCGCCATGCCTTTGCACACCGGCGCAAGGTCCTGCGCGCAAACTTGCGTCCCTTACATGAGGAAAGTGCCGCCTTACTCGCGTCCCTAGGGCTTTCCCAAAATGCGCGCGCTGAAGAACTCACCCTTGAAAACTTTTGCGCACTGTCTCGCCTACTTCGGTGACAAAAGACCAGAATAGAAATGCTCTATTTCTTAGTGACGAGCTCTTGATTTGTTTTTCTGCGTGCTATTTGACAATAAATATACCAATCTGGGTAAATAAGATGACTTTAAAGGCTCTTGGAAGCTTTGCCTTTTACACTTTTCTCATGGGGCAAGCGAGCGCAAGCAGTGATGCCTTCCCCCGCGCTGAAACATTGGGCGGCGTCCCATATACTGAACCAGGTAGGGTGATTACAACAGGGCGCCCCGTCATATTTGGCCATCACCCATCTTCACAAGAGCACCAACTCAATCCTCGTGACCTTCTTCCAGAAAAGTTCTTCCCAAGTGCTGTGTGGGCCACAGATGGCAACCAAAGGGTTATTTTGCGCAAAGCCCATGGCTATCTCTCACCTAAACCCGTACAAGACGCCGCTCCTTTGACCCTTACAAACCTCAATGCGCGCTTTAAACAAAGTACGCAGCGCCCCCGTTATATGGGTAAAGAGCTGACCCTCCAAGAAAATACTTTGTATCTGGGCGACACGGCAATACAACAGTCACATCCTGCACTGGACACGCGGTTTGATTACTTTATTGACGAAAATCTCCAGGCCTTTGCTGGACCTGCAACAGGACACGATGCCCTCAAAGGCATGGAATACGGTGTGGCTGCGGGGGAGTTTTGGCTTGATGAAAATGGTAAGATTTGCTTTATGACAACCCGCACCGGTCATTACGGATGCTCGGACGCTCAAATGCAGCTCGCTATCCGTTTTTTCAAAGATCGTGGTTTTATGGCTGATGACGCACTTTGCGCGCCTTGTGAGGCAACGCCACTCGCTTCACCCAATGAGTGGCTGTCCTCTCGTTCAGATTTGTTGGCCGAAGACGACGCAGCACCCATCATACCGAGCGGCGGACACCCGCTTATCGGCGATGTCGCAAGGCTCAATACCCTTCCCATTCACTTTCCTGAAGTACAGCGTGGGGCAAGAAGCCTTGGGCGACGTCTCGTGGAGCTCAAAGAGCGCTTCATGCATGCGCGCACAACCCCCATTGATCGGAGCAACCTCGACAAGACCGACGCCAAGATCTTGAGCGTTTTAGAGCACAATGATCTAGAGATACGCATGCGATGCGGCATGACAACCCCTGAGGATTTTGTACATTGTGTGCACCCATCTTTGGTTGGTGTGCCAAACCACAAAGAGTTTGCGCAACAAGAGTTAGAAAAGCTCAAAGCCAACAGACCCCACACTGAGCTCTACCAACGCATTTTTGGCGCCCTGTCATGAATATATCCTGATAAAAAACATGAAAGATGGGCCCCTAGGTCCCTTCTTTTTTCCCATAGGCCTTGGGGGCGCATTTTTAGCTGGCAAAATCTGTCTCTTTTGACATATGATCCAAAATTTACAAGCAACATTTGAGCCTTTAACCGTGTCTCCTTCACCACAAAATCTTCGCCGCGGTATTTTTCTGACCGCTGGCTTTGCCATGTTCTCCATGTTCTTTGGTTCAGGAAACCTGGTTTTTCCTCTGGTGACGGGTCAAATCACAAAGGATCAATCTTCCTTTGCCATGTGGGGGCTTATGTTGACCGGAACCCTTGTCCCGTTTCTGGGGCTTCTCACCATGATTTTTGTGGACGGCAACGCGAAGCGCTTTTTTACAAAACTCGGTAAGATTCCCGGATTTTTGCTTCCCTTTTTCCTTTTGGCTATTTTAGGCCCCTTTGGTGTATGCGCGCGCTGCATCCTTGTGTCCTATGGCAGCTTAGAGCTTGTCTTTCCCCACCTCCCCTTTAGTGTCTTTACGGTCACCTTTTCGGCGATAGGTGCCCTTTTGACTCTCAACCGTAATAAGATCGTGGGGATTCTAGGCAAGTATCTGACGCCTTTCCTTCTGTTCGGTATTGTATCCATCCTCGTCGTGGGCTTATGGCTTGCCCCCCCCATGGACGCCGCCCCTCACACGCCCCTGGAGGCTTTCCACGTGGGCCTTCACCAAGGTTACCAGCTCATGGACCTTTTGGCGGCCTTCTTTTTCTCCGTATCCATTGTGGCGTACTTGCGTGCCCACATGGGGCATGACGCTCCCGTGGAAAAGGTCGCAAAAGAGGCGATCAAGGCCAGTGCCGTCGGCATTACCCTTCTGGCCTTTGTTTACCTTGGATTTGTCACCCTGGGTGCATCTTTTTCCCAGCAGCTGCAAGGTGTGAGCCCTGAGCACATGCTTGTGCAAATCGCCCAGCATACTTTGGGGGACGCGGCTCTGCCCATCGTGGCCCTCACCATCACCATGGCGTGCCTGACGACCCTGATTGCCTTGGCTGGACTTTTTGCAGACTTTTGTGAGACGGAAATCTTTGCCAAGCGAGTGGCGCGCAGCCACCTAGTGATTGTGACTTACGCCCTATGCTGCCTCGTGTCCTTCCTAGGCTTTGAGAGTCTGGCCCGCGTCATGGGGTCCCTTCTCGAGTACCTCTACCCAGCCCTCATTGTCCTCTCCCTTGCCTCCATCTTGGATTACTACACAAAAAAGAACTGGGCGCCACGGGCTTTTTATTACGCGCTCATTCTGGTTGTGGTGCTCAAGCTGTTAAATGAGCATGTCTTTTAAGGCCCCTATTCAAAGGGAATGCAAGACGCTAAGATAGCCAAAACAGCTGGAGCGCGCGTCATGATTGGTCTTGTCATTGTCACCCATGGTCAACTCGCACAAGAGTTCCTACAGGTTCTTGAACACGTTGTGGGGCCGCAATCCGCAACGGCCTGTCTTTGCGTAAATCCAGAAGATGACATGGAAGAACGGCGCCTAACCCTGGAGACCCTTATTAAGGACGTGAACAGGGGAAGCGGTGTCCTACTTTTTACGGATATGTTTGGGGGAACACCTTCTAATCTTGCCATCTCCCTTTTAGGACGCCACGAGGCTCTTGAGGTCATTGCGGGGGTAAACGTGCCCATGCTTGTGAAGTTCGCCAAGGTGCGGGCGAGCCTGGCGCTGGCCCAAGCCGCTGAAGAGGCCCAAGAAGCTGGCAAGAAGTACATCAATGTTGCCTCTAGCCTCTTAGGAGCAGCGTGAGTCCCGTGGAAGCAGCCTGCGCCAGTGTCGAGATTGTGAACCTGCGCGGACTCCACGCACGGGCAGCTGCGCGTTTTGTGAAGCTTGCGGAAATCTATGACGCCCAAATTACTGTCACCAGTGCCCAGCGCACGGCCATTGGCACCTCCCTCATGGGGCTTTTGCTCCTGGGCGCCTCAAAGGGCACAACTTTAGAGCTCTGCTGCGAAGGTCCCCAGGCCCAAGACGCCCTCACAGCGCTATCCAGCCTCATCACCCGCCGGTTTGACGAAGACGCGTAATCACTATGTTGCTAAAACCCTATCATTTCATAGCGGACAAGCATTTTAAATCGCGTCACAAGGAAGGCAAGGGGCAGGCGCGCGCAGCTTATAAAGATATAGCTAGAACAGTTTAATGTGATAACAGGATACGAGGAAAGCGACGTGTATAAGTATACACGAGCGGCGAGTGACGCATTATCAAATTATAATGGTTCGGCTATATAAGTGAGCACGCCTTATCCCGACGCGGGATGCTGTCATCATTTAAAAGGGTGTGCGCTTTATCCTTTCCCTTGACGCGGCCCCTACTTCAAGATATCAAAGAGAAGCTGGATGGGTGGCCGAGCGGTTGAAGGCACCGGTCTTGAAAACCGGCAGGCGTGCAAGCGTCTCGTGGGTTCGAATCCCACCCCATCCGCCATCTTTGTGGCGCCAGCCCATTTCACAAAAACTTCATTCAGAGAAAAATGTCACCGCGTTAAAGTGCGGTGAAGTGCATTCTAAAGAAACTATAGCTAGAACAGTTTAATGTGATAACAGGATACGAGGAAAGCAACGCGTATACGTATACACGAGCGGCGAGTGACGCATATCAACTTATAAGGGTTCGGCTGTGTAGTGATCGTCTTGAGCCCCAAACCGCATAGGTTTTGAGGCTCAAGGTTTTGAGTTATTCTTTTGGTCGCATGGTGGGGAACGCGATCACGTCCCGGATACTAGGAGCGCCGGTCAGGAACATGACCAGGCGGTCAATACCAATGCCAAGGCCGCCCGTGGGGGGCATGCCGTACTCAAGGGCCGTCACGAAGTCCTCGTCCATTTGGTGGGCTTCATCATTGCCTCCAGCGCGCGCGGCCATCTGGGCCTCAAAGCGTGCGCGTTGGTCAATGGGATCACTGAGCTCCGAGAATCCGTTGGCCAGCTCAATCCCATTCACAAAGACCTCAAAGCGCTCCGTCAAGCGTGCGTCTTCTGGATGCACCTTCGCCAGGGGCGAGATATCCAAGGGGAACTCCGTCACAAAGGTGGGCTGAATCAGGGTATGCTCGACTTTTTCAGCAAAGACAACCTCTAGCGCCTCACCCCACAGAGCCCCGTCCTTGACCTTCAGGCCAAGTCCCTTGGCGGCGGCAACGGCGCCAACAGCGTCAAGGGTGCCAAAGTCAATGCCCACCGCGTCCTTAACCGCTTGGAGCATAGGTACGCGGCGCCAGGGGGCCGCGAACTCTAAGGTTTGACCGGCGTAATCAAAGGCGGTCTTGCCAAAAAGGGTCTGGGCTGTGCTGCTGACAAGATTCTCGGTCAGGGCCATCATGGACGCGCCGTCTTCGTAGGCGGCGTAAAGTTCAATCATGGTAAACTCAGGATTGTGGCGCGTGGAGATGCCTTCGTTGCGGAAGTTGCGGTTGATCTCAAACACGCGGTCCGCCAGACCTCCCACGATGAGGCGCTTCAAGAAAAGCTCCGGCGCAATACGCAGGTAAAGGGTCATATCCAGGGCGTTATGGTGGGTCATGAAGGGACGCGCTGCCGCGCCGCCTGCCAAAGTCTGCAGCATGGGTGTTTCCACCTCCAGGTAGCCCTCTTGTCCCAGATAGCTCCGGATATGGGAGATAATTCGGCTGCGGTCGCGCAGGGTTGTGCGTGACTCTTCATTCATGATGAGATCAAGATAACGTTGGCGGTAACGGATCTCCACGTCACTCAGACCATGGTACTTTTCGGGCAGCGGCAAAAGCGCCTTTGACAAAAGGGTCAGCTCCGTCACATTCACCGTCAACTCACCCCGTGGCGTGCGGCGAATGAGGCCCTTCGCGCCCACAATGTCGCCCAGATCCAGGAGCTTCAAAAGCGCCTGGTCCTCTTCACGCAGCGTGTCTTTGTGACAGAAAAGCTGCAACTTGCCGGATGTGTCATGCAGATCAATGAACATACCGCTGTTACGCAGGGAGCGGATGCGTCCCGCCACGCATACCTCGTCCTGGGTCTCCACACCCGTGTCCAGGTCCTTGTAGAGGTCTTGCAGCGCGTCAAGTTTATGGGTGCGCGCAAACTGATAGGGGTACGGGTTTACACCCAGATCACGCAGCTCATCCAGCTTGGCCACACGCACCGCACGAAAGAGATTTTCCTTCTCTTCCAAAACACTCTCACTCATGGTTTTAAGATTCCTTGGGGTTTAAAACAAAATCAGAGATAGTATTAGAAAAAGTGGGAGCAAAAGTCCACAAGACCATGCAAGGTAGCCAAAAAAACTTGGCATTTGCACGGCGTGGTTTTGGGCAATGGCCTTCACCATGAAGTTAGGGGCGTTGCCGATATAGGTCATGGCGCCCATGAAAACAGAGCCCAGTGAGAAGGCCGTCAAGGTCGAGGCAAGGGGTCCCATGAGGGTTTCAGGCTGCCCGCCTGCCAAGTTAAAAAACACAAGATACGTTGGCGCATTATCAAGGAAGGCTGACAGGATCCCAGAAAGCCAAAAGTACGCGCCGTCCACAGGCGCGCCGCCCTTGTTCACAATCTGCACAATGGTGGATAAAGCGCCCGCCTCACCCGCCTTCAAAATCGCAATGACGGGCGCCGCCGTGATAAAAATGGCGATGAAGAGCTTGGCAACCTCCTCAAAGGGGCCCCAGGAGAAATGGTTCGCGTGGCGCGCGTCTTTGGGGCCAAAACGCCAAGAGGCATAAATGAGGGCCAGTAGGCCCGTATCACGGATGATGTCTTGGAGGGCAAGGTGCACATGAAAGACTGTAAACGTGATGCCAGACTTCCAAAAGCCGCTCATAAGCACCAGGGCCACGGCCCCTCCTAGAAAATAGAAATTGCGCTTTCCTGCAAAGGACACAAGACGCACATGTTTTTTCTTCTCAAAGACATAGCCGTGTTTTGAAAACTGCCACGTGTCAATGGCCCAGTACATCACAAGGAGCGCTGCCAGGACAGCGAGGGTTTCTGGCCACAGGTGCTGAGTGGGCCAAAAGAAGTCAACGCCACTTAAAAAGCCCAGAAAAAGAGGCGGATCACCCAAGGTACTGAGCGCGCCGCCCACGTTACACACAATAAAGATGAAGAAAATAATGGTGTGGGTGCAGGAGGCGCGTCCCTCATTGATATCGAGGATCGGTTTAATAAACAGCATCGCCGCGCCCGTTGTGCCCATCACCCCGGCGGCCAGAGCCCCCAAGAACAAAAGAAGCGTATTTATGGCAGGGGTGCCCGGCACGTTTAAGGTGACGCGCAGGCCCCCCGCAATGGTGTAAAGGGCCCCCACCAGGACCACGAAAGGGATGTAGTGCATGAGGGTCAGATGAAGAAGCTCATAAAGGGCGCTTTGCCAGCCATAACTCAAGAGCCCAGCACAGATGGTAAGCGTCCAAAAGGCCATGATCTTCCCGTAGTGGTGGTGCCAAAGCCCAGGCACCACCAAGGGGCAGATCGCAAGGCTGAGAAGCGTTCCCGCAAAAGGAACCGCCCACAAAAGCGACAGGGACGCCCCCGGCAGTGCCAGATCACCCGCCGCCAGAAGGGAGTCTGCACCAAAAAGCCCGAATAGCACCAAAACGAAACGCGCATGCACCATTAAAGGAGCCCCTTCAAAAGGCCACCTATGGCTTTGGCTGGCTCTTTGGCCAGATCCTCTAGACCATTGTCCTGGGGCGCGTCCTTCGAATCTCCCCCTTGGGACCCAGCGCCCCCTCCACCTATCACGCCCGTGATCACCTCCCCAATCTTGCCAACCTTGGTACCAGACAAGAGTTTTGAGAACACGTTTTGCAGCATATAGGCCTGGATCTGGCTCACATCATAACTCCGCTGGGGCGCGTTCAGCGGCCCGCTGAGCGTAACCGTAAAGGGTGGGAAATCCGCGTGCTGGGTCAAGCGCAAGGTTGTGGTCACATCCATGAAGTAACGTGGCAAGTCAATAGTGCCCCCGCCTGTTGCTTCCGCCGCGTCGGCAACCAGGATCAGCTTGCCAATGCGCCCCACGCCATTATGAAACGCAAGGGCAACCTTGGCCTGGGAAAAATGCGTCGTTCCCTCGCTCAATGTTCCCGAGAAAAGCGCTGTCAGACCATCTAAGGAGCGCAGGCCTCCGATCTTGTCCGAAAGCCCCTTCAAATCCACGCCCGCTATGGCGCCGTTTTCCACGTCAAGGCTGACGGTTCCTTCCAAGTTGTTCACAAAATCCCATACGCTTTTACCTTGGGTTTTCAGATTGGTGAGTTGCTCAAGGGAGCCCTTCACGATTTTGAATTTGCCCGTATCAACCTTGGCCAAAGCCTTTTGCACCGACGCCCCTTCCAGGCCCGCGCGCAGCTTCAAAACAGGTGCCTTGGGTGTTATCAGCGAGAAAGCACTGGAGAACTTGCCGTCCCAAATGGTGCCTGTTGCTTCACTGGTCAGCACCCCTTCTTTAATGGTGACAGTCTTTTGGGTTTTTTCCACGGACCAGTCTCCCCAAGTCACACGGGGGCACGTGAAGGTCACGTTGGCATCCACCTTCTCAATCCAGGCAAAATCCATGGGGGTGCGCGACCATGTGTGGGGGGTGGGCGCCTCTTTTGGCGCGGCTTTCTCACGTTTTTTCTGGGCCACAAGCATAATGCGGGGCACCTCGGGCGCCTCGAGGCTGGCTTGCTTTTCCATACCACCCAAAAAGCGGTCAAGGTTCATGGTTGACGCATGGAGCTGCCCAGTCACATTCATCTTTGGATCTAAATCAAGGACCAGCCCCCCCTCCAGGGTGATCTTTTCACCTCCTGAGGTAAGGGACGCTTTGATGCCCCCAAGTTGCATTTTCTTGGGCTCACCCTGCAGTGAGGTCGAGACTTGCACGTTTTGAAGGCGCACGGTATCGGACACAGAAAAGCCATCGTTTAAGGCCGCACGCACGAACATATCAAAGCGCGGCGTCCCGGCGTCATCGCTGTGCATATTGCCCTTGGCTGATAAGCTGCCCTGGGGCAAGCCCAAGGTTGTGTCTGTCTCAAGGGCGAGGTGCTCAAAGTTTGTGACACGCGTGGTGCCTTTGAGCGTTACGCGCTCAAGGTCCGTGTTCAAAGGTGCGCCAACCCCCCTCAAAAAGGCCTGGCTTGCGGTCAGGGAAAGATCATAGGTCAGACCGTGGTTGGCAAGGCGGTAGGCAATACCCCCAGACAGGCGCGCATCATCGGTCTGCAGCATCAGGTTCTTCAGGTTCAACCCACCGGCGTCATATTGGAAATCTGTCGTCATATCCCAGGACGCATCGATCAGGGTCGAGGGCAGCTTTTTCTCGTCTGTCAGGCGCGTCCAAGAGATGAGCTTGCGCGGCGCGCGAACGGAGAGGCCTGCCGATCCAGACAGCGTTCCCTTGCGCGGCACACCTGTTAAGTGTACGTGCACGCCGCCCGGCAGCCCGCGCATATCACAGGCAAAGGAAAGGGGATCAAAACGCACTTGTCCACTTCCCTCCAAACGGTTGTTCTCCATAATAAATTCCAGGTGTTTTGCCTCAACGCCCGTGGGCGACAAAATCACAAAACCTGTGAGGGCAAAGGGCTCACGCAAGAACTCAGGGGCCTGGGTAGAGGCGTCAAAAATCTTTTCCAGATCATCCAAATCGCTTTTAACGCTCAGATCCCCCTCAAAGGATTTTTGATCTATGAGCAAGTTGCCCTTGAGACTCACGTCAACACCTTTAGTAGCAAGGGTAAGTTTAAAAGGAGTTTTCTCTGTGAATTTTTTCATGCTCACGCGAAACTCAATGTCGCGCCCCAGGGCCTTGAAGGCCCCGCGTGCGTCCATGGGACCGCTCAAGGAATCTAAGGACAACATGGTGCTCAGGTCCTCAAGACGCTGTGTCTGGCCTTGTTCGTTTTGCCAAATGAGCGTCGCGCGCAAAATCTCCACCTCATCCACGGACAAATCAAAAGAGGTGCCCTTGTCTTGGGTCTGCACGGACGTTGCGTTCACGTCCGTCACTTGGGCCTCTTCCTTGGGGTGGAAGATCCAGTTCCCTTCACCATTTGGCAGGGTTTCAAGTTGAATGGTTGGCTCAAAAATCTTAACATTTGTCAGCTTAATTTGTTTGTGCAAAAGCGCGCCAAGACTCAGATCCACCCGCACCTTAGGTAGATCGACCATGAAGGCAGCCTTGCCGCCCTCCCCCGTGGCAATCTTGATCTGTTTCACCACCACGTGGGGCGTTGGCAAGAAAGACAAATGCATCCCCCCATCAAGGGTCACTTTTCTCCCCAAGCTCGCCTCTACCTCTTTGATAATCAGAGGCTTATAGGACTCAAGAGGAATGAAATAAGGAATTGCAAAAAGAAGAAGCACGCATCCTGCAAGGGTCGCCGCCGTCACCGTCATCCACTTTTTCACCATGGGTCTTCCTCCGCCAAAAAAACATTGAAACCCATGGTAACTTGAATGCAACTGGTTGTACACGTTACAATGCAGGGCAGTTTTCAAAAAACAAGGATAGCCAATGGCCGCCTCAAGTATCATTATCGGTGCCGGTCCCGTGGGACTGGCCCTGGCTGTTGCCCTCGCAAAACAAGGACAAGCCGTCACCGTTGTGGACCGCGCGCCCGCATGCCCGCCCCACGACGGGCGTACCATTGCGCTGGCCCAAGGGTCTTGTAAGATCTTGGCGCAACTGGATGTTTGGCAGACGCTGCAAAAGAGCGCCCACCCCATCCAGGAGATTCTCGTCAGCCAAGAAAAGAGACAAGGCAACGTGCACTACCGGTCCCAGGATGTGTCCACGGACCCCATGGGCTACCTCATTCCCATGGAGCTTCTCCACAGCGCACTCATGGCGCGCGCAAACGACGAGGCACGCATCACCCTTGTGCGCCCTTTTGTGCCAACCTCCCTCTCCATGGATCAGGACCACGTTCGTCTACATGGCGAGGACGGGAAAACCCTTGAAGCAGACTGGTGCTTTGGTGTGGATGGACGCGCGTCTTGGGTACGGGAGCACCTGGGCTTTCAAACCCGCAGCTGGGACTATGACCAGGTGGGCATTGTGGCCACCCTCACCCACACCCGCCCCCACAACGGCGTGGCATACGAGCATTTTCTCGCATCAGGTCCTGTGGCGTTTTTGCCCCTCACCCCCTTTTCCAGCGCCCTTGTGTGGAGCCAACCCCCAGGGCACGCCGATTATTTGATGGGCCTTGATGAGGGCGGCTTTTGTGAGCTGCTTGCCCATGTGTTTCCGTTTTTGGGAGAGCTGACTCTCAGCGCGCCGCGCCGTTCTTACCCCCTGGCCGGGCACTTTGTCACAACGCCTGCAAAGGGGCGCACATTTCTTGTGGGGGACGCAGCCCACGGGATTCACCCCGTCGCAGGGCAAGGTTTTAACTTAGGTCTTCGTGATGTGGCCTGGTTCTTGGATCAAGAGCCACACCTCTTTGAAGGTTCACACAGCGCGGCTCTGACGAGCGCTTACACCCAGCGCCGCATGTCCGACATTGTGTCTATGACCGCCATGACCCATGGTCTTGTGAAGCTGTTCTCCAACGAGTCCAGAACCCTACGACACCTGCGCGGTGTGGGCCTTGGGATTGTCAACCGCATCCCACCCCTAAAAAAGGTGCTCACGCGCCATGCCATGGGCCTCTCCCTCAAAGGGTGATGCGGGCGCGAAGGGCAACGGAAAACTCAGGCAGCGGCACAGAAAGAGGCAGCTGGGTGTCCGCCATAATATGTTGCCCAGCGCGTTTACCTGCGTGATCAATGAGAACAGGCGCCCTTTGGTTGATGGCAACCAGCATCTGTGCTCCCTGCCCCATAACCGTCACGATGAAGTAACACTTTGTGGTGGCAGCGTTGTATCCAAATGTCTGATAAACATAAGATAAATCATTCACGTGGTACTTTTGATCAAGCTCTTGATCACACACGATCAAAAAATGAATGGACGGGTTTTGGTGATGAATCAAAAGCTGCAAAGGCACATATTCGGCCCTCGGGAAGGGCGTCAACGTATAACGCTGGTCATTGCCAAAGCCGATGATCCCATGATGGAAAAAGAGGGCTTCCTCCGTGAAAACCTCCGGGTGTTCAAAGGCTCTGCGCTCCATGGGCGTGCACGAAGGGGCGTCTTGTTTTTTTGCTTCTATATGTGACATTTTTCTATCCTTTCAAGTTATTAAGAGGCCATAAGTGAAATATAACTACGCGTCATTTGAAGATCTTGGGACACGATGGACATCATTAATTGCAACTGAGCACCTAGGCTTGTGGACAGCGCCCAAGCCTCCAGAGGGTTTGAATTGTTAAGTGTGGCATCTAGCTCCTTGAGATTTTCTGCAACGTCTTCATAGCGGTTTTCCTGTGCAATGATATTGCCGCGCATAGTGCCAAGATTCTCATAGAGCTCAGCAACCAAGGTGGTTCCCGTGTCTGCCTCATCGATGGCCTGACGCAAGAGCTTCATGTTTGGGCCGCTCTCGTCATAATCGGGAATGATGGTTGCACCAATTTTGAGGGCGCTGAGCAGATTGGCAAGCCCCGGGTCATCGGCGCGAATGGTATAGTCAAGGGACTGCCCATCATCGATATTCACTGTATTACTGCCCTGGTCGCCCTTGTAATAATTGGTTGATGGCACGCCTCCTAGGACTGGCACAGGTAAGGACGCAAGATCCACGGGCTTGGTTGCCCAGTCCGTACCCGCCAAAAGGTAATTGCCCCGGCTATCACGACCATTGAGCTGCTTGGCGATCATCTCCAGGGAATCTTGACAAAACCTATCAAAGGCTGAGTCTGGCTGGCCAGGCTGCACCACGCGCATGAGGCGCGAGCGAAACTCTTCTGCGACCTTTGTGACAATATCAAGGGAGCTCTCAATGCTTTGCAACCGCGCGTCCACCGTATCCATGTTGCTGACATATTGCTCAATCCCCGAGAGGGTATTTTTTACGTTGAAAGACTCCTGCACCACCAGGGCATTTTCATGAAAAGCCTGGGCTTTTTGACCAGAGCTCATCTGGAGCTGTGCTTTTTGGTAATCTGCAGTCACCAAGTTACGCTGATAACTCAGTCTATGACTTTGCGCAAAATCTCCAGCTCCGTTTAGTTCTGCCATGATTTTCTACCCCCTATACAACACGCACCAACTCACGGAACATGTCATTCACAATCTTGCTCATGTGCGCGCACGATGTAAAAAGCCGTTGCCAGTTCATTGTTTGCGTAAAAATATCTTGTACGGTCACACCCGCCTGTTGACCGATGGCGTAATCCCTTGCCTCAAGCCTATTGGATTCTTGGGTCGCCCGGGTCTCCACATTTTGAACGTCCAAAGAATAGTCCGCAATGATGAGGGCTGCGTAGTCCATGAAGTTTGCACTGACGGATGTGAGCCCCCCTGCGGCCGTAAAAACTTGCGGTGTACTCAGCGCGCCAATGATATTGTCAATGCAGGTCTTGTCGCCAAGGGCCACAAGTTTTGCAGGGGGCACCGGAGGTGGCACAGCACCCGACAGGGTGCCCCGAGAGAGATACGCGTCCGTTGCCAGAATGTCAGGTCGAATGGCCAGGGTTTGAGAAATACCTGGATCTGCCGTTGCCCCCTGAATGCCGTGCGGGGGTGAGATAATCAGGTCATTAAGGCCGAAGTAATGTGAAAAACCACGCCCTGTGGCCGTTTCCGTGGCGTTTGCCCCCACAGACGTGATAGCAATACCGATGTTGGTGTCACCTGAGTTCAGTACAAGCTGGTTGTTGGTTGTCGCGTCACATACGGCCGTCACCGTTCCCAAAAGAGGTGAGAGTCCCCCTTGGATCGTGGCTGCCAAGGCCTGAATCGACACGGTCCCCATGGTAGTCGTATCCAGATCAAAGGTGTTACCACCCACCATTTGCCCCGTTGTTTTGTCCACAAGGGCGAATCTGACCACACCTGTTCCTGTATAGGTATCGACAGTCGGGTCCGTAAAGATGTGCGTTCCCGTCAGTGTGTCCGGTGGTGTTTGGCTGGCGCCCAGGTTGTGGGCCGCGTTCACTGAGTCACGCAGACTTGCGGCAAATCGATCAAGCTCTTGTTGCAATTGGGGCAAAACCGTATCACGCATTTCAAGGAAGGCTGCAATATCGCCGTCTTTAAAATCCAGTGTGATGTCCGTTGTGTGACCACCCGAATCGGAAACTGTGATGGGGTTGATGCTTGAAAGTGCTGGGTTCGGGTTATAGGCAGACGACGCATTAATCAGCGCGGTCGCCGTATAATCAATGTGAATCACGTCGGGAAATAGAAGGGCAACGCCCGCGTTATTTTGGATATAGACAACATTGTCGCCGTCTTTAGAAACAGAAACGTCCAAGTGCTGCGCCAAGGTTTTAAGGGCAAGATCCCGTTGATCTTCCAGATCCCCCACGGAAAGACGCGCGAAGGTGTTGCCCGAAATGACGCTATTAAGGCTATTAATTTGATCTAGCTGATTATTCACGTCGACAATGGCTGTGGCAATTTTCCCGTCCACGTCCTGGCGCATCTGCTGGATGCGCCCGCTAATGCGCGCAATCTCATCAAAAAGTCGCGTAGAGGTACGCATAACTTCTTTGCGTCCCACAGGATCTGTGGGAGATGTTGAGACTTTCTGATACGCATCCACCATCCCGCGCACCATTTCGCTGATGGAGTTTGCGTCTCCTGGCTTGCCAAACTCCAGCTCCATTTGCTTCATCAAGGAGCTTTTGGCCGTCATGTGATGGGTGAGGGAGGCCTGCACCCGGTCGGCGGACACAAGAAATGGATCCACAACACGCTGAAAGGGCGCCAAGTCCACACCTGCACCAAGGCCGTCCAAGATGCGCGTTGTCACAAGGGGTTTTTTCGCGGTAAAGCCGGGGGTCTCAACGTTTGCCATCTGATTTGATAAATCAGCAATAGCAACCTTTGAGGCGTTTAAGCCTGAAATCAAAGCGTCCGTTGCGGAAATCCCAGCCATTTTATGCTCCCTACAGAGTCTGGCTCACAGACACGTAAGGTGCCTGGTTGCTGTAAAGGGTCTTACCTACCTGCCCATAACGCTTCACAGGCAGGTCCTTTTGGGCAAACATGTCCTTTTTCAAAACGTCTGCCAGTGTTGTAAAAGCGTCTGCCATGGCCGCGAGATAAATCTGGTTCTGGGTTAACACAGCGTCGAGGCGTCTTAGCTTTTCAACAAGGACCGCGCGCACAGCTGCCTCCTTTGGCAAATCACTTTTAAGGCGGTTCAAGTGAAAGGTATAGACCTCCATGGTTTGCTGGCGCGCGTCCATACGCTCGCGCACCTTGGTGCGCTCTTTTTGTGCAAAAAGCGCATTATCTTCTTCGAAAAACGCAATAATTTCGTCCAGATCCTTCAAAAGTGTTGTGTGTGTCATGGTCTTTTCTCCTGGTTTGCAAGATCTATCATGGTCCCCATCAAATCGTTGGCCATCTCCTTGCCAAGGGGACTGTTGGACATGGCCTCGCCCAGCACATCGGTCAAAAAGGCGCCTTCCATCATCTCGCCCGCGCTATCTTGCTCTTTGTTGCGGGTATCGAGCATCACCTGGGCAAAGGTTGACATAATAAAGGACACGTAAGACTGGGCGTTCCCTTCAATATCTTTCAGGCGTTGGGCGCTCAGGTCCTTGACCTTGTGGGCCATCATAGGGCTGGTCACAGCCACGCTCATTGAAGCACTCACTAAATCACCTCTATTTCTGCTTGTAAGGCGCCCGACGCCTTAATGGTGCGTAAAATCGTAATCATATCCCGAGGCGCAACCCCCAGGGCGTTCAAGTGATCCACGAGCTCACCCAAAGTCACCCCTTCCTCAACCACCGTCATTTTTTTGCCGCCTTCATTCACATCTATGGCGGTGCGTGGCACAACGGCTGTTGTGCCTGCGTTAGAGAACGGGTTGGGTTGGGACACCTGGGGGGTCTCCGTCACGCGGATGGTCAGGTTGCCGTGGCTGACAGCAACGGTGCTAATGCGCACATTGTGTCCCATGACAATCACCCCGTTTTGTTCATCGATGACGACCTTTGCGATGGTGTCTGGCTCAACGGTAAGTTGCTCAATGTTTGTCAAGAAAGCCATGACCCCGTGCTCTCCCTTTGAAGGGATATTGAGCTGGACGGTGGACGGATCCATGGCGCTGGCCACTTGAGAGCCCGCGTGCCCATTGATGGCCTGGGCAATGCGCTTGGCCGTTGTCATGTCAGGATTGCGTAAGGAAAGGCGCATACTGGTCAACTGGTTCATATCAAAGGCTATTTCTTTTTCCACAATGGCCCCATTTGCAATGCGCGCGCTTGTGGGCACACCTTTGGTCACGGACGTCCCCGATTGACCTTCTGCGGAAAATCCACCCGTCACCAGGGGACCCTGGGCAACGGCGTACACTTCCCCGTCCGCGCCCATGAGTGGCGTCACAAGAAGGGTGCCACCCAAAAGGTCTTTTGCGGTGCCGATGGCCGAAACACGTACGTCAAGGGGTGTCCCGTGTCGGGCAAAGGCAGGAAGGGTCGCCGTCACCATCACAGCCGCTACGTTCTTTGACTTCATGTTTGTGCTTTGATCGCGCACGTTAACACCCAAGCGGTCCAGCATGCTGATCATAGTCTCAAGGGCGTAGGGCGAGTCTTTTAGCGTGTCACCCGTTCCCTTCAATCCCACCACAAGGCCGTATCCCACCAACTGGTTTTCACGCACGCCCTCAAAGGACACGATATCCTTAATGCGCACTTTGAGAGGGGCGGCAAATGCTGGCACGCACAGAGCTGCGCACCCAAAGGCTAGAGCCGCAAAGCGCACGACCCTTGGCAGTTTTGTCATGGCAAAGTTGAAACCCAAACCCATTCTTCATCCTTAAAATCTGTGGCACACCACATAAAGCGTGCTATACTGAGACATGTTATGCCAGAAGCGTGCCAAGTGAGGCGCGTGAAGCAAAAAAAAGCAGGAGGTGACACGTTAGTGATCAAAATTGGGGACGGATTTCCTTTTGCACCCACACGGCGCGCGGCGCCCCGCAAGGCCGACAAGGCGTCTGCGGGTTCTTTTTCCAGCGCCCTGGATGAAACCACCACCCAAGAGACATCTGCTTCTGCCCATGTCAGCGCAAGCGCGCCCTTGCAACCACTCATGCACCTACAAGAAATCACTGACAGCCTACACACCAAGTCCCGCGCCATTTCCCGGGGGGAGGACCTCCTCGTCAGCCTAGAGGTGCTGCGAGATGGCTTGCTGATGGGGAGTTTTTCCCAACAAAATCTTGAGGATATTGCAAGTCAGCTGGCCCATTGCCCGGTGGACAATATCGAAGAACCTTTAAAAGACATACTTGAACAAATCGAACAACGTGTTCATATTGAGCTCACAAAAATAGAAATGTCTCTTAAGGGACATGAGGATCACAAACAGGCTTTATAAGGGAGGTTTTTAAAGATGGCTTACGCAGCACCAGACACACAATCCTATTCCGAGCGCTTAAGGGCAGTGGTTTTACCTCAAGATTACAAGCCTTCCGACGCCGAAGCCTATATGTGTATTGAGCACCTTGCCTATTTTAAAAAGAAACTCCTGGAGTGGCGGGGGGAGCTTTTGCGCGATACCGTTGAAACGATCCACCATATGCAAGAGCAAACCCACAACGAGGCGGACATTGCAGACCGCGCGTCAACGGAAACGGACCGCGCCCTTGAGCTGCGCACCCGCGATAGGGAGCGTAAGCTCATCAACAAAATCGACGAAGCCCTACGCCGCGTTGAGGACGGAAGCTATGGCTACTGCGAGGAAACCGGTGAGCCCATTGGCCTAACGCGTCTCATGGCGCGGCCCGTGGCGACCCTGAGCATCGAAGCACAAGAGCGCCACGAGCGGGACGAGCGCGTTCACTCAGACGAGTCCTAACCACCTCAAAACACGTCTTTTTCCAGACGACGCCGGGTGAAAAGCGCAAGCGCCTCGCCTGGCGCGTCAAGGAGGCACCTTAAAAACGGATTGAAGCGCGTCTCAAAGGAAAGGGGAAAGCCCACAAGGGCCTCTCCTTTTGAGCGTGCACGCTCAAAGTCGAGGGCTAAGTCTTCAAGCTCCTTATCCTGTGGCGCGATATAACGCGCAAAGGCCAGATTTAACAGCATATACTCGTGTCCACAAAACACCCGGGTGTCTTGAGGAAGTGCTGCAAGCCTTAAAAGGGATGCCCACATCTGCGCGGGCGTTCCCTCAAAAAGGCGTCCGCACCCCAGGTGAAAGAGAGTATCCCCCGTAAACACACACGCGTCCTCTTCAAAATAGTACGCAACGTGCCCCAGGGTATGACCCGGAATATGCAGCACCCTTGCATGACTCGCCCCTAGGGCGAAAATCTCGTTATCTTCAAGAAACACGCTTTGCCCAGGAAGGCGCCCCCGGTCACCTGCAAAGCCTATGACCTTGGCGCCGTAGCCCTTGGCAAGATCCTCATTGCCCCCCACATGATCCCAGTGATGATGGGTATTGAGGATGTAAGTGAGACCTTTTCCTTGCATTGTGAGAAACGACTCAACCTCAAAGGCACGGGAAGGATCCACAACAGCCGTCTCGCCCGATGCCTGATCCTCCAAAAAATACGCGTAGTTATCCTTAAGAACAGGAATAGGCGTGATACTCAGCAAGGGTTACTCCACAACTTTATCATTGTCCATGTCCGCGTCATCAAGGGTGAGATCATCCTCGTCGTCAAGGGAAAAGAGCTTACGCAAAACCCCTGGCGTAAAGACCGACAAAGGATTGACCCCAATCTTTGGGTCACTCCTGGGACCTGTGATGGTGTAAGAAACGCCCCATAGCCCCTCGTGTTTACCTCCCGTGAGAAGCTGTCCAAGAAGAGGAATCTTTGAGATGGCATTATTCACGAAATAGGCCGGATAAATGTTGCCCGAAAAATGCAAGTTTTCAAAATGATCGGCCAAAGAGCCTTTCATGGTCATGCCCAAGGAAGGCCCTTGGACAAACCCCTTGGGCACAATGAGCTTTGTGGTGCCCAGGGTAAAGTGGGCCTTGAGGCGATCAAACTGCATCCCCTTATCGGAGAAGAAATTCACAAAGCCCGTGGGAAAGGCAAGGGACAAAAGGCGTCCCAGAAGGGGGGCGTCCTTCACCCAGAAATTATCGTACTCGATTTTGCCAACCCAGGGTGCGCTGCGGCCGCGTGTTTGCTCTGCGGCGATCTTCAAGGTCCCCTTGGAAAGATTGCGCGTCAAATCAAAGGCCTTAAAAAATGCCCCCCCATTTTCGCACTTCAGGCGAAAGCGCCTTCCATCCTGGGCCCTGGGAAAAATATCGACGTAGAAAAATTTCTTCAGATCCTCATCAAAGTGCCCTTTATAGGTCAGGTTTTGAACACGCTCATTCATATAGCTTAGGGATAAGGTATTGCCTTTGAGTACTTGTTTTTCGCCCAGGATCATTTTATCTGCGCTCAGCTTCAAGTCGAAGGTGTGCCCAAGGCTGGCATCTCCCGTGGAAGGCTCTTTCAGGGTGGCGATATAGGGCGCCAGATCAAGGGTTTTAGCCTGTACACTGATCAAAAGGTCTCTGTACTTGTGCGGTCCCACACGCACGTGGGCCTCGCTTTGCCCCAGGATCCCTTTCGACAGCACAAGGGTTTTAAGACGCCCTTCTTTCCCTCCAAAGGTCGCGTCCAAGGCAATATCCGCTTGTGGTGCCTGGAGTGTCACCCCTTGGAGCGCCTCAAGGCCTGTTTTGCCAAAAACAAGACGACCCTTGAGAGTCCCGTGGGTCTGGGCAGCTTTTGTCCATGCGCCGTAGCTCAGGACCGCGTCCTTCAAATCGGCGCGCACATCAAGGTGAGACGCGGCCGTTCCCTCATTTGCAAAGACGATATCCAAAACGCCGTGCCCCGTCATATAAGGCGTAAGGTTAAACCCAAGGCGAGACAGACCAGGGGCACTTCCCAGCACCTGGGCCTTAAGAAGTGTATGACCCTTATCATCCAGCCCCACCTTCAGGGAAATGTCACCCTTGTCGCCGTTAACCACCCCCTTAGCGTCACACCCAAGGACCCGGTCTTTGATGGTCACATGGGCGCTGGCGTCCGTCAGATCCATACCAACTTGAGAGAGAATCTTATGCAAGGCAAGGCCCGTGACCTGCATATCTACGCCGTAAGTAAAATCTTGGGACTCCAAAACGTCCTTAAGGGGAAAGGCAAGTTCAAAGGTCCCCTTCACCCCACCCTTGGGATCCTTCAAGGAAACGGGCAGATCTTTGAGGGCCTCCAGGGGTTTGCAATTAATAATCTCAAAGGCCTTGGATAGGGGTCCATCAACCCCTACCTTCAAGGAAAGATGGGGGGCGTCTCCTGTCATGTCCGCAATCAAAACCCGTCCTTTGGAGAGAGACAGACCATTGCTTACGCCCTTTTCTACAGCAATATCAAAGTGATTTTGATCATAGACCGCGTGGGCCTTAAGATCCGTAACGGCCGGCATGGTGGGCAGGTACGTGAGCTTTGCTTTATCCAGGAAAATCTCCCCGTTAAGCCCCTCAAAGGTAAAGCACGGAATCGTCGACCCTTCTTCGCATAGGAGTGCCCCCTTAAGCGCGGCCGTTGCCTTGGTCGCCATGCCCTGGGGAATGTTTTGCACAAGCCAAGCGCGCGCGTCGGGAGCCGCTTTTTCAGGCCATAAATGTGCAAGACGCGCCATGGGCAAATTCCCAATAACAGCCTCCAGCGCCAAGTCTCCCTTAGGCGAGGCTGGCGTTGGAACACGCCCTTTCCCAGTCAGTTTCAATGTTGCACCCTGGGTGAGGAAAAGCGTATCCGTGATGGTGAGCTGACCATCCTTAATCTCGCCCTTTAAATCAGCTTTTTGGAAGGCGAGGGGTTTTTCTAGTAGGGAGGTTGGCAGATTGAGGACTCCCGCCCCCGCGCTGACATTCAGGCTCATGGCACGCACACCATGGGCGGCTCCCCAGTCAAAGGAGCCTTCGCCGCTCACAGTCAGGCGGCTCCCCTCAAGGAGTTTGTACCACCCTTGCCAGGGTCCTTCCACATCAGACAGATCCCCAAGCACCTCCATGATGGGCACTCCTTGAAGGTGCGTATTGCCTTGCCAGGTGCGCGCGTCAGGCGCGTACGCCAAATGCGCACTAAAAGAAGCCGTCTTGGCGGTGATTTGAGCCACAATATCAAGGCCGCCCCGCTTGCGTTCAAAGATAAATGTTGTCCCGGGCACATCCCACTTTTTTGGGCCATGTGTCACATGAATCTGGGCGTTCTCCACATGGAGTCGCTTGAGGGTCTTTGAGTGGGAAGGCGTCAGAAAGGTTTCTTCCACAAAAGCAAAGACCGTATTGTCTTGGGGGGTGTCAGACGCCTGAGGCAAGTCCACCCAAAGGGTGGGCTGGACAAGGGTCAGGGTTGCCGGCAGAAACTGCCCCACGAGAAGACTGCGAAAACGGAAGGAAAAACGCACGTGGGGAGCCTTGACCATGGGCGTTTGGTCCCCTGTACGGGTGAGCACAAGATCCCGCGTCTCCACCTCCAAGGGATGACCAATGCCGTGCCACACAAGGCGGGGTGCGGTGAGAGACAAGTCCACATGCCCCAAAGCGGGCTTAAGGGCTTTGGCCACGTCCTGGGTGTAGGGAGACAGGTCTAAGGGCTCATGATAGAGACGCAAAAGGCAGGCACCCACAAGGACCGCCGTACTTGCAACGAGCACAGACAAAGTTCCAATGAGAAAGCGCACAACACGTTTTGAGAGCGTAGATGTCATAGGGTCTTTACAAAGTCCAAAACCTTTTCATAATCCACAGGCCATTTTGTCAAAGACGGCCTGACACAAGGCCACCCTAGCACGCACACGCGCTGCTTGGAAGGCGTGTCGCGTGAGGGGTGCATGCCTTGATTATACGACACAACCCCACATGCGTAAGGTGATATAGAAGGGCATTTTAACGCACGTCTCAAGAAAGGTGTGAGGGTGGACTTGTTTTTGCGGGCGAGTCTATCGTTCAAAAGGGCACCATAAACGCCAAGACTGTGTGCAAACTTATCGCTTTGACCACCGGTTCATCGAGGCGCGCAACATCCTCAAAATGGTCCGTGATCTCATTTTGTCCCCAGGCACCTTGCCAACGGCCCCGCGATAAAAGGTAGGGATTGCTGCGTAAGTCCAAAATCGACAGTCTTATGATACGCCCCAGGGAGGCCGGCACCACGTGCAAAACGTTGCCCTTCAAGTTTAACCACTGCAATCTCCCCAACTCACCCAGGGTCGAGGGCAACCTTTCCAAGGCATTATGCGCAAAGTTGGCAATTCTAAGGCTTACAAGCCCCCCCACGGACAAAGGCAAGAAGGTGAGACGGTTTCCGGGCATATGCAAGTGCATTAAGTTGGTGAGGCGCCCAATCTCCTCGGGCAAATGATCTATGGCGTTGTCGTCAGCATAAAGGACGTACAATTGCGTTAGCTGACCTATGGAACTGGGCAGGGTGCGCAAACAACACTCACAAACAAAGAGTCTTTCTAAGCAGGTCAAATCACCAATGTCCTGGGGTAGCGTTGCAAGATTATTGTTACACACATCCAAGAATTTGAGTTTTTTCAACCCACACAGCACGGTTGGAAAGGCGGTGAACGCGTTGTGTGTGACCTCCACATGCTCTAGGGCCGTGCATGACGTGAGGGTGTCCGGCAAGGACTCCAGCATATTATGACAGACGCGCACCTTACGCAGGCGCGCGCAGCCCCCGATAGTGGTCGGCAATTCTTTGAGCTTGTTATGATCTAAATAAAGCACCTCTAAATAAGGCAAAGACCCCATGTCCATATTAAGTCTTTGGAGCTCATTGTTGCACAAATTAAGACTGCGCACCCAGGTGAGGGCGCCCACCTCCCTCAGGATCCACGCCACAGACCCAAGGGGGATTGGGCGCATTTTGGACTCAAGAGAACATGCGTTACCATCAATGAGATCTCGAGTGAAATCATCTGTGACGCGTTTTCCTGAGACGAATTGGAGCGATCCCCTCACAGACCACGCACGCGCCTCCTTTTCCTCCCGGGACAGGGAAACGGCGCGCGCAGACTGGTCCTCATCCTCACTTGCGTGCGACCCAGCGGGCCATAACAGGCTGAGGCTTAAGAAAAATAAAAACGACTTCATGCACAAATCTCAAATGAGCTTTTTCTCCATGGGCTGGCCTACCAGATAAAAGAGGCCACTTCAACGGCCCGTATCCTGAGTGATGTGAGGTGGGCGCGCGAAGGCGCACACGTAATTGTATTGACCTTGCGTGTCAAGCTGGGGTATACACCTGTAAAAGATTTGCACCTTTTCGTGTTTTTTAGGAAGGAAGAAAATGGCTAATATTCGTTCTGCTCAAAAAAGAGCTCGTCAAACTCTCGTACGTGAACAACGTAACGCCTCACGTCGCAGCCGTGTGCGCACAGCGATTCGTAAGGTTGAAGAAGCGATTGCAAGCGGCAACAAGGCTGCTGCTGAGGGCGCCCTCATTGCCGCACAACCCGAGATCATTCGCGGCGCCAAGAAGGGTCTTTACCACGTAAAGCGCGCTTCACGTAAAATTTCGCGTCTCTCTTGCCGCGTTAAGGCTTTGGCCTAATTCTTTTCTCCCCCTTTTGGGCACCTCATGGGGCGCTCAAAAGGGGGAAATCCCCCCTTGCGGGGCGTTCTTAGGTCGTCTAGAATGCCTCCAGTTTCGTCCCAGACCTGTCAAGCATGGTGTTTACGGGGCGGATTTTTAAGACGTTTTTTCTTTTAAAACAGGTGACTTAAGAACCATGGCCTCCTTATCCCAAGCGCTGACTGATGATCTCGGTGCCGATGGAGAGGCTGAAAACGTTCGCAAGTCCTGGCACAGCCTTTATAGCCGCCTGCCCGACATCTTTGGCGCGGCGACATTTGAAAGCTGGCTCCTGCCCCTTTCCTTTAAAGAGTTCTTCTCCGGCAGACTTGTTTTGGCAGCCCCTTCTCGTTTTATGCGCGACTGGGTGGCGGACCAATGTAGCACCCAGATTCTTGGCCTTCTTCGGGAGGAAAACCCCCGCATCCTAGCCCTTGATCTTGTGGTGGACAACGCGCCGCGCCCGGCCGTTCCCCTGCGCCCTGCCCTTGTGTCCACAACAAGCGAGGGTGGCCTCGAGAGTGACGCAGACGCAGAAGAAGACACCCAAGAGCTTGTGGGATCGCGCTTAGATCCACGTTATACCTTTGATAACTTTGTTGTGGGACGCTCCAACGAGCTCGCTTATGCCGCCGCACGCCGTGTGGCCGAGGCCGATAAGGTCACCTTTAATCCCCTCTTTCTTTATGGCGGCGTGGGCCTGGGTAAAACCCACTTGATGCACGCCATTGCCTGGCATATTCAGACAAAAGACCCCAGGCGTAAGGTCGTGTACCTATCGGCTGAGAAGTTCATGTACCAGTTTATTCGGGCCCTACGCTTTCGCGACACCGTTTCCTTTAAAGAGCGCTTTCGCTCCGTTGACGTGCTGATGATCGATGACTTTCAGTTCATTGGGGGCAAAGACTCAACCCAGGAAGAGTTCTTCCACACCTTCAACGCCCTTGTGGATCAAAACCACCAGGTCATTATCTCGGCGGATAAATCGCCCTCTGACCTTGAGGGCCTTGAGGAGCGCATGCGCTCTCGCCTGGGCTGGGGGCTTGTGGCGGACATTCACCCCACGACCTATGAGCTACGCTTAGGCATCTTGCAAAGCAAGGCCGCATGCCTTGACACCCCGATTCCTGAAAAGGTTCTAGAGTTTCTGGCGCATAAGATTGCCTCCAACGTGCGTGAGCTGGAAGGCGCCCTCAACCGCATTGCCGCCCACGCCATGCTTGTGGGTCGGGACGTGACCATTGACTCGGTCCAGGACGTGTTGCGTGATTTGCTGCGCGCCAGTGACCGGCGCATCTCCATTGAGGAGATCCAGAAAAAAGTCGCAGAACACTACAACATTCGCCTCTCGGACATGCATTCGGCCAAACGCCTGCGCTCCCTAGCGCGGCCCCGCCAAATTGCCATGTACCTGGCCAAAAGCCTAACCCCCATGTCGCTGCCAGAAATCGGTCGTAAGTTTGGGGGACGAGACCATACAACCGTCATGCACGCGGTGAAAAAAGTTGAAGAACTCAAGGGCACAGACCGCTCTTTCGCCGAGGATCTTGACCTTCTCACTCGCATGTTACAATCCAGCTAACCCCTTGACTGAAAAAGGAAGAATCCCATGAAAATCCTTCTTGAGCGCGGCGATTTCTTAAAAGCCCTGTCCCATGCACAAGGTGTGGTGGAAAAACGCACAGCTGTGCCCATTTTGGCCAACGTGCTTTTGGAGGCAAAAGACGACCGCCTAACACTCACCTCCACGGACTTAGAGCTTGCGGTTGTTGAGGTTGTGGGCGCGAGCGTTGAGACGGAAGGGCGCCTTACGGTCAGTGCCCACATGCTCTTTGACATTGTGCGCAAGCTCCCTGACGGGGCGCAGATATCCCTGAACCATGACGTGGAAAAGGGGCGCCTGACCATCACCGCGGGGCGCGGTAAGTACGAGCTTGCCACCCTTAGCGCCGACGAGTTTCCCCGGGTGAGCGTGGGCGAGCTTCCCCACCACCTGAAGCTGGACGCAAAGCAGCTTCAGCGCCTCCTAGAGCGCACGCGCTTTGCCATGTCCGTGGAAGAGGCACACTATACCCTCAACGGTATTCACCTGAGTTTCCAAAAGGGCGACGGGGACGCTGGCGCCGTGCACGCGGCCGCCACGGACACCCATCGCCTGGCGCACTCCCAGATTTCTGTGCCTTTGTCCCTGGAGGCAACTCCCGGCATTATTTTGTCCCGCAAGACCGTAACGGAGCTGCAAAAGCTCTTGAGTGATGCCAGCGGCGAGGTGGACTTGTCCCTGTCCGACACGCAGGTCTCCTGCGCATTCGGTGACGTGAAGCTTGTCTCACGCCTGGTGGACGGCACGTTCCCAGACTATCAAGGCGCTATCCCTCAAAATAACGTCAACCGCCTGAGCCTGAGCGCAACACCGTTCCTCAAGGCCCTCGACCGCGTGGCGACCCTGTGTGAGGAAAAAAACAAGGGCGTGCGCCTGTCGTTGCAAAATGACCGTCTGACCCTGGTAGCCTCCGGGCGCGACGCCGGCGCGGCCGACGAGGAAATGGAAGTCGTCTATGACGGCGCGCCCCTTGAGGTTGGGTTTAACGTGACCTATCTCATGGACGTGGCCCGTCAAACGGGTGAAGGCGAGCTTATCTTTGAATTCTCCGATACGCTGAGCCCCACCCTTGTGCGAGACGCCCAGGACGCAAGCACCCTTTATGTGCTGATGCCACTACGGGTCTAAGGGTTTATTTTTAAGGAGGGCACGCGCACGTGGCACACGAAGCCCTTCGCCAAACAAATACCCACAGCCAAGAAGACCACGGGGGCATCTCCCGGGTCTTCTTGCAGCATTTCCGCTCGTGGGAGCATGTCAGCTTTGCCTGTGACACCACGCCCGTGATCCTGACGGGCCCTAACGGCGCCGGCAAAACCAATATCTTGGAAGCCCTTTCCCTCTTGGCGCCAGGTCAGGGGCTGCGCAGCGCCAAACTCTCCCACATCACAAGCCATGCCCACGTGTCCCACACGCCTTGGAGCGTGTCCGTGCATGTGCGAGAAGGCGGCCTTGCCCCCATGGTCCTTGGCACAAGCCTTGAAATGCGCGACGGCAAAGAGCGGCGTGTGATACAGCTAGACGGACGGCACGGGGTCCCCCAAAGTGAGCTTCCCCAGGTTCTGGGCGTTGTGTGGCTAACCCCTGCCATGGATCGCCTCTTCATGGACGCGGCCGCCTCACGGCGCCGGTTTCTTGACCGCTTAGTTGCCATGTTTGCCCCCCACCACGCAAGCCTGGTTGCCAAATACGAATACTGTGTGCGTGAGAGGCTGCGCCTTCTTAAAGACGGCAGAAGCAGCCCCCAGTGGCTTGACGCCCTGGAGGAAAAGGCGGCCCAAGCGGCTGTGGCCATTGCGGCGGCGCGCCTGTCCCTTGTGGAGCGTTTAAACAGCGCAAAAGAATTGGCACTGGGCTTTTTGCCCCGTCCGTACCTTACCTTAGAAGGCGACGTAGAGGATCTCGTGCGCGCTCACCCGGCCCTGCGCGCCGAGGAGGACTTTCAAAAAATGCTTGCAGCGTCGCGTGTGCTGGACGCGAGCTCCGGGCGCACCCAGTGCGGCGCCCATAAGAGCGATCTCGTTGTAACCTATGAGGGACGCGCACCTGCGGCCTCGTGCTCAACAGGAGAGCAAAAGGCGCTTCTTTTGTCCCTTATGATGGCGGCCGTGAGGCTGCGGGCACGCACGCGCGAGGGGGTTCCCCTCTTACTTCTTGACGAGGTCATCGCCCACCTGGATGAAGGCCGGCGCGTCGCTCTTTTAGAGGAAATCAGCCACTTAAACATCCAAACATGGATGACTGGCACCCATCCATGCGCTTTTGCGTCCATGAAAGGGCGTATGCAGCATTTTCAGCTAGAAAAAGGGACCCTAACCCCGCTATAAAGAAGGGTCAAACAGTGAAAGGGAATTGTCATGTCCACGAATGGTGAGAATCTGACGTCTGAGCCACAAGAGAACGAATACGGCGCCGACTCCATTAAGGTGTTGCGCGGCTTGGACGCGGTACGTAAGCGCCCTGGTATGTATATCGGCGACACGGACGACGGATCGGGCCTTCACCACATGGTTTACGAGGTTGTGGACAACGCCATCGATGAATCCTTGGCCGGTTACTGTGATCTCATTGATATTTCCCTCAACGCCAACGGCTCCGTCAGTGTCAGCGATAACGGACGCGGTATTCCTGTGGGCATCCATAAGGAAGAAGGCGTGTCGGCGGCGGAAGTCATCATGACCCAGCTCCACGCGGGCGGTAAGTTTGACCAGAATTCCTATAAGGTCAGTGGTGGTCTGCACGGTGTGGGTGTGTCCGTTGTGAACGCCCTGTCCACGACCTTGGAGCTTACGGTGTGGCAAGGGGGCAGCGAGCACTTCATGCGCTTTGCCCACGGTGTGGCCGAGGCGCCCCTGGCCGTTGTGGGGCCTTGCGGGGATCAAACGGGCACAAAGGTGACCTTTACCCCTTCCCTCGAGACTTTCTCCACCATTGAGTTTGACTTCACGCGCCTGGAGCACCGCCTGCGTGAGCTGGCCTTTTTGAACTCAGGCGTCAGGCTGCGCCTTATTGATAAACGCGGCAGTGAAGAGAAAGTCTCCAATCTCCATTATGAAGGCGGCACAAGCGCCTTTGTGGCCTATCTTGACCGCAGCAAAACCCCCGTCCACAAGCCCGCCATTGAAATTTTTGGCGAGCGTGAGGGCATCACCGTGGATGTGGCCATGGAATGGACGGACAGCTATCACGAAACGGTTTTGTGCTTTACCAACAACATTCCCCAGCGCGATGGTGGTACCCACTTGGCTGCCTTTCGCGGGGCTCTCACACGCGTTGTGAACACCTACATCACCGAAAGCGGCATTGGAAAGAAAGAAAAAGTGGCCCTGACAGGCGAGGATATTCGCGAGGGGCTCACAAGCGTGGTGTCCGTGAAGGTGCCGGATCCCAAGTTCTCCTCCCAGACAAAGGACAAGCTTGTGTCGTCGGAGGTGCGCCCAGCCGTTGAAGGCTTAGTCGCGGACAAGCTTGCCCAGTGGTTTGAGGAAAACCCCCAGGAGGCGCGCAAGATTGTCATGAAGGCTGTGGAGGCCGCCACCGCCAGGGAAGCGGCACGAAAGGCCAGGGACCTCACCCGCCGTAAAGGCGCCCTTGATATGGCGTCCTTGCCGGGCAAACTTGCGGACTGTCAAGAGCGCGACCCGGCACAAAGTGAGCTGTTCCTTGTTGAGGGAGACTCGGCTGGAGGTACCGCCAAAAGCGGACGCAATCGCCGCAACCAAGCCATCCTTCCTTTGAAGGGTAAGATCCTCAACGTTGAGCGCGCGCGCTTTGACAAGATGCTGTCCTCGGCGGAGATCGGGACTTTGGTGACGGCGCTGGGCACCAGCATCGGCTCCGAAGACTTTAACCCCGATAAGGTGCGCTATCACAAAATCATTATCATGACCGACGCGGACGTGGACGGAAGCCACATTCGCACCCTGCTTCTTACCTTCTTCTTCCGCCAGATGCCCGAGCTGATTGAGCGCGGCTATCTTTATATTGCCCAGCCTCCTTTGTTTGGTATTAAGCGCGGGCAAAGCGTGACCTACATCAAGAATGAAAAGGCCCTCGATGCCTTTTTGATCAACGCCGGGGCGGGAGGCGCGCTTTTTGAAACGGGTAAGGGCGAGCGCATTTTGGGTGAAGACCTCAAGCAGCTTGTGGCCAAGTCCCAAGGCGCGCGCGCAGCTATTTTGTCCCTGGCCCAGCGCACAGGTAACCCCATCGCCATTGAGCAAGCCGCCATTTTGGGGCTTTTGTCTCCCCAGATGCTGGACGACGCGGCACGTTTTGAGCTTTGCAAGACCTGGGGTGAGCGCCTCACGCACATGGACGCCCACGCCGTCGAGGGCACCCAGTGGGACGTGGATCCCATGGTTGAGACGGGCGAGGCACTGGCCCTGCGCCGCACGGTGCGCAGTGTTGAAGAAAAGATCGTCCTTTCAAGATCCTTCCTGGAAACGGGAGACGCCCACCGCTTGAACCTCATGAAGGACGAGCTTGCGGATATTTTCAAGGGCAACGGCAGTTTGACCCTGGGCAAGGAAACCCTGTCCATTTTTGGCCCCATTTCCCTCGTTGACACCGTCATAGCCGAAGGACGCAAGGGCATCACCATCCAGCGCTATAAGGGTCTGGGCGAGATGAACGCGGATCAGTTGTGGGACACAACCCTTGACCCCGATGCGCGCACGCTGTTGAAGGTTCAAATCACCCACAACGACGCGGCCGAAGAAGTCTTCTCGACCCTCATGGGTGACGTGGTGGAGCCAAGGCGTGACTTCATCCAAGAAAACGCCCTGAAGGTTGCCAACCTTGATGCTTAAGGAATAAGGATACCTACCATGACCCAAGTGATCGATGTCATTCTCGTTGATGAAAACGACACCCCCGTCGGAAAAGCTGAAAAGCTGGACGCCCACGTGCGCGGCCTTTTGCACCGGGCGTTTTCGGTCTTCCTTTACAACGAAAAGGGTGAGCTTCTGTTGCAGCAGCGCGCACAAGGCAAATACCACTCACCAGGCCTTTGGGCCAACACGTGTTGCGGGCATCCTTACCTTGAGGAAGGGAATGAGGAGGCCGCAAAGCGCCGTCTTTTTGAGGAACTCGGTGCGCGCGCGCCCCTTTCTTACCGGGGCCATGTGCGCTATGAACTTGCCTTGGCCGATGGCCTTATCGAGCATGAGCTGACCCACATTTTTGAAGGTGTTGTGGAGTCCCAAGATTTTGCAATGTCTCTCAATCCCGACGAAATTATGAACATCAAGTGGATGACGCCGGAAGCCATTCGCTTAGATGCGCGCGCTCACCCCGAGATCTACGCCAAATGGTTCTTGTTTTACCTCGATCATCACTATGAGAAAATCTTCGGCCCCGCCGCCATATCCCTTGCATCATGACGAATAAGAACCGCCGCGTGCCCAAAGCGCGTCAAGCACCAGGTGCGTCCAAAACAAAAAAACGCAGTGCTTTCGGGCGCCTCTTTTTAGTCCTTCTCAACATGGCCATCTGGATGGGGGTTGTGGGAGCCGTCATCGTCTTTTGGTTTGCCTATGACCTGCCAAGTGTGGATAAGCTCGAGCACGCCACACGCCGCCCGGGCGTGACGCTATACGCCAAGGACGGGTCACTTTTGGCAACTTACGGCGATCTCTACGGACAGCTCGTGCGCCTTGAAGACCTGCCGCCCTACGTCGGGCAAGCTGTGGTTGCCATCGAGGACCGGCGATTTTATCACCATTTTGGTGTGGACCCCGTGGGTCTGGCGCGCGCCGCCTACACCAACTACCGCGCGGGACATGTGGTGCAGGGGGGATCGACCCTAACCCAACAGCTGGCCAAGGATTTTCTTCTGCAAGAGGGCCTCTATACCTATAAAGACAAATCCCTACGCCGTAAGGTTCAGGAGGTGATCCTGGCCCTGTGGCTCGAGTGGCATTTCACAAAGAAACAAATCCTCACCCTTTACCTGAACCGCGCCTATTTGGGCGCCGGCGTTTTTGGCGTGGACAGCGCTGCCATCAAGTATTTTGGCAAGCACGCGAAAGATCTGACCCTCTATGAGGCAGCGGTGCTGGCCGGCCTTTTAAAGGCGCCTTCAAAGTTTTCGCCAACGGCAAACCCTGCGCTGTGTGATCAGCGCGCCAGTCTTGTTTTGGCCACCATGGAGGACGCGGGTTTTATCAAGGCACAAGACAAACAGCTTGCCCTTTACATGAAAACGCCCCTAGAGCTCATCAAGCGAGAGTCCACCTTTGGGCGCTATTTTGCGGACTGGGTTTTTGATACCCTGCCCGATCTTGTGGGCCCCATCACCCAGGACCTAATTGTGGAGACAACCCTTGACCCCAGGTGCCAGCGCATGGCCGAGCAAGAAGCTACCCAAATTTTGGACAAGCACGGGCAAGAGGCAAAGGTGGGCCAGCTCGCCCTTGTGTCTATGACGCCTTCTGGGGCTGTGCGGGCGCTTGTGGGCGGCGCAAACTATGCCAAAAGCCCCTTCAACCGCGCCACCCAAGCCAAGCGCCAGACGGGATCATCCTTCAAGATTTTCGTCTATGTAGCCGCCTTTGAGTTAGGCATGGACCCCGACACCCTCATCTCCGACATGCCCATTCGCATTGGATCCTGGCAGCCCCGTAACTTTTCCACCAAGACCTATCAGTGGGTGCCAAAGGGAAGTATTTCTCTCAAAGACAGCTTTGCCTATTCCATCAACACCTCCCTTGTGCGCTTGGGGCAGCAGATGACCGTGCCACGCATCCAAAACATGGCCAAGCGTTTGGGGCTGACCTCCCCGCAGCCGGGTGATCTCACCCTGTGCCTGGGCTCGGGGGACGCCTCCCTTCTGGAGATGACCAGCGCCTACGCAACCTTTGCCAACCGCGGACGCGGGGTGTGGCCCTATGCCGTGACCAAAATCTCAACGCCAGCGGGCGAGACCCTTTATACCCGCACCCATAAGGTCACCCAACAGGTCATCTCACCAGACGTTGCCCGCAACACCCTTACCCTTTTGCAAGCGGTCATGAGCTATGGCACGGGGCGTAAGATTGCCCTTACGCGCCCTTCGGCCGGCAAATCAGGTACCACACAATTGCACAGGGACGCCTGGTTCATTGGCATGACCCCTGACATGGTCACGGGCGTATGGATGGGCAATGATGACGGCAAGCCCACAAAGGACGTGACAGGCGGCAAATATCCAGGGCTCTTGTGGAAGAACTATATGGAGCGAATTCACGAAGGCGTGCCGGCACGCTCTTTCTAACGCGTAAGGGAAAAATTGCCTTCGTGTTTTGCCAAGGGGAGCCCATAATACAAAGTACGCTTTAAAAAGAACAAGGACGCCGTGGAAAAAGTCGTCATTATGGGCGGAAGGTCATTTCTGGGGGGACACATTTGCCGTGTGCTCCTAGCGCGTGGATACGGGGTCGTCCTCCACTCCTCATCGTCACCGGACTTTAAAAATGTGAAAGACCTCCTTGACCACCCATCCCTTGAAACCGTCGTTTGTCCCTTGGGAGATGAGACGCGGTTAAAGCACATGCTTGAGGCATGCACCTACCTGATTTACGCCGCGATTCCCTATCCCAAGCAGTCCTTGGGACGCATCAAAGAGATGAACCTTGAGATGCGCGAGATGGAGTCCTTCCTAGAGCTTCTTTTCAGATCTGCCATCAAAAAGTCCGTGTTTGTGTCTGTGTGCGCAACCATAGGGGACGCGGATCTCCTTGCCACAGAAGAAGATAAACGCAGTGAAGAAGGCGTCAACGCCGGGGTTCGCTATAAAATTCGATCGGAAAATCTTGTGTTCAAGTATACCCAGAAGGGACTGAGTGCAACGGTGGTCAATCCGGCGGTTTTTGTGGGAGAGCATGACTATAACCCTTCAACGGGGGAGTTCTTTCGGTTTTTTCTCCAGTACCCCGTTGCGGCGTGTGTGACCCACAAGTTCAATATCATTGCTGTGGAAGACGCAGCTCACGGCGTTGTTCTGGCCCTTGAAAAAGGCCGGACCAATCAAAGATACTTATTGTGCGGGAACAACATCACCTTTGGAGATTACATAGAGAGGGTGCGCGCCCTTGATGGCAAATCCATGCCCAAAATATGTTTAGGAGAGCGCACGGCAATCATCCTGGCGCACATGACGGAATTTCTTAATCTCTTGCTGCGGTGTAAAAAACCCCTTGTTCCCATCATGGGTATTGATCTGACGCGCACCATGCAGCATTACTCCATTGAAAAAGCCAGGCATGAGCTTGGCTTTGAGCCGGGTGACGCTTGGCCCAGTGTGGAGAAGGCTTACCACTGGTACAAAAAGAACGGCATCCTCTAAGGCCGGGCGCTCCTAGCCGCTAAGTCCCTCAAACACCGCTTTTCTAACGCGGTCTTTGAGCAACAACTCTTTGGCGAATGTGCTTTGCTTTTTATGCTCACGCCAGGTCATGAAGCAACCGCAAGCCATGACTAAGGCACATCCGGCAAGAAGCTGCTGTGTTGGAAAGTCACCCCATAGCACGGCGCCAAAAAGAACGCTCCACACGAGAGAAGTGTAGGTGAGTGGGGCCACCACAACGGCGGGGGCGTGGCGAAAAGCCTGGGTCAACAGAAACTGCGCAAATCCCCCCCCAAGACCCAAAAAGCATAACTTTAAAAGCTGAGTCCCGTCTGGTGTAACCCAGTTCCCGAAGGGCAAGAAGAGCGCACTCACGAAGGACGCGACGCACGCAAAGTAAAAGACAACCACGGCCGGATGATCGTCCTTGGTCAGGCGCCTTGCGCTCACCATCACAAAGGCATCAATGGCGGCAAAGACGAGGCTGTAAAAGATACCCGTGTGCAAAACGTCCCCCGACGGCTTAGCCATGATCAGAACCCCCACAAAGCCAAGGGCAACGGCGCTCACACGCCAAGCATCCAGGTGCTCCTTCAAAATCACGTAGGAAAAGAGGGTCACAAACAAAATGGAGGTATAGGAAAAGGCTGTGGCGTCGGCCAAGGGCAGCACATGGAAAGAGGTAAAAAGGCAGTAAAGGGCCAGCACCCCAAGGCTGCCACACAGCAGATGGGTTGGCATATGGCGGGTTTTCAAGCTCGCGGCACGGCCCGCGGATTTAAAGATGAGATAACAGGGGATAATAGCAAGGAAGTTACGGAAAAAAACAAGCTGTAGGATGGGGAACGAGGCGGCTGTATCTTTCACAACCACGTTCACAACACAAAACGTAAACATGGCTGCCACCATAAAGGCAGCCCCCTTCAAGACATGATGTTGATGGCCCTGCACCGGTGTCTCCACGCGCAAATCTAACCTATTCTGTCATAGCACACCTCCCATATGCGCAAAAGCCCAAAGAGAAATTCATTCGGCATACTTCTTGCATCTTTTTGTGCGCCTTAAACAAAAAAGGCGATAAACCCCTAAAAAAGGAAAAACCTATGAAGAAATTCTGTTTTTTATTAATAATCTCAATTGTCTTTACGGCGCCGTGCAGCGCAACGGCTGACAGACCTGATGAGGAGGTAGTGAGCACGCTCAACTGGCTGGCAAGAGAAACATTCAACACACGCTTTATCAGAGCACACGCAGACGGCGCGTCCAATTTTGACGAGGTCCTCGACATCCTTTTTGAGCATTTTTCTCCAGACAAACAAGACCCCGTAGAAGGTCTTGACGCGTTCATGCACGCATGGCTCGAGGCCAGGAAAAAGGACATGTCCATCAGTGCAAGTCAGCGCGCAGCAATTCCTGATCTTAAGACTGCCAGTATTCCCGCAGCGCTTCAGAAAAAAATTTTCAGGCATTTTTTCGTACAAGACCAACTGGAAAAGGCGTTCCAAGGGCAATGGGACGCGTGGATTGGCGCCCTTGGCCCACAAGACAATATCTGCCAAGCATTCCTTGCCACCTTTCCAGACGCCCTTGCGTCCTCCCTTGAAGATTTTTACTGGAGCGTCAGCGTACAAACAATAAGGGATTGTGGGAACAAGGAGGTGCTCTCTTTTGACGTCCAAGACACATCCAGTGAAACCCTGCACGTGCCTTATCCCGGCGCCGCCGCTTGCTCCCTTGAGACGACACACGAGCACACAGGTTCACTCCCACCCTCGCCCTTTGATGCACTGATCCCCCATATCCTCGTTTCAGCCTTCACCCATGAAACCCTGCATGGTCTTGAGACCGTGCGCCATTTGCTCTTCTATGACACCCGGTGTTATGACCTGGATTCCAAGGTCCTTGAGCGCAAAAAGGCCTATCTGGAAGGGCTTCAAAATCTCAACTCACTCAAATCACTTTTTCTTGCCAGATCCCCTTCAATATCCGAAGCTGACGCCTTAGCGCTTCCTTTGATGGACGCTCTCCTCAAAGCACTTCCCTATCTTGGCGCCCTTGAAACCCTCCAGCTGCCTGTTCTTTTCAAGTCCGAGGAAGAGCAAGCAAGGCAGATCCTGAGCACTTGCACGGGACTGAAGCAGATCATTTTCGTGCGCCAGAGGGGTGAGACGTTTTTAACCAGTGGGCGTGTGCATGATCCAGAAGACTTGTTTGGATTCGTGCCCCAAGGGGTCCAGATTTTTCTGCGCACGAAGAAGGGTCACCCAGATCATCATGAGGTCCCCTGGATCCTGGAAGGAGAGCTTTCACGCCATGATCCAGTCACCAAGCGCAACATACCCGTGAGCACACCCGAAAAAAATCCGCTCACAGATTTAAATTACGAGCTTATGGACGAACTCGCACCACGAAAACAAGAACCACCCCTCTTGTAAGGCAAACCTGCGCCAGGCCCTTTACCTGGCGCAGGTTTCTGGGTACCGTGCGCGCACAATGATTCTTGAGGAAAAATGCCATGAAAACTCTTTTGAAAAAGGTCCTTGTTTGTCTGTTTCTGCTCCATTCAGCTGAAGGGCATGCCTGTGACACAAACGAGGACACAGCAAGCGAAGAGAACCTGAGAGCGCATCATATTCCTGCATTGAGTACAGCCCTTATTGACACCCAACTTTATGATCTTGCCCAAAAAACCGGGGCGGATCTGGCGCTGTTTCGCAAAGACCCTGTGGCCTTTGCGCGGTGCCTTTGTCCCACCTATACCCCACAAGACTACGCCCCCTTAACGCCGCAAGAGTTCATCTATGGATGGCTCACCTCGCCCGCAAGGCTTAGCCTGGCTTGGCGGGCCCTTACGGCTGCGTGGCGTTATAAGCTCGAGTTGACCGGGGTGCCCGCAACACTTCCCTATGAGCTTATCGAATCAACCTTTTCCCTGAATCCCTGGGCCATGTCCACATTGACAGCCCCCTGCCCACCCCTTTCACAAGCTTTCAGCAATGAATTATCTTATTTTACAAATCACTTTGATCCATTCTGTCACCTTTTTCTGACAAGTGATCTTTGCACCCTTAAAAACAACGATCTTTTTCATCATCCCAGACTCATAAGACACTTGCACTTTGAAAGATGCACCGACAAGGTATGTCACCCCCTAGGCGTGTCATACCTAGGACTCATGACCCATTTGCGCACACTCCATGTTGGCAGCATTGACTTTAACGCAACGGACAATGCGCCTGACGCCCCCGTGCCAGAGGAAACCCCGCGGCAGTACAATGGGAAGGCGGCATCGTCACCTGAGTTTAAGTCCCTTTTGGACATTTTGCCCGCCTTGCCAGACCTGCGGTGCTTGTTCATAAGTGTCCCCTTTCATTATGGTGGCTTGAAAGAAACCTTGATGCATTGCAAACAACTCCAGCATCTGATCATCGATGGACCTCGAGAGGTCGCTCACCCTTTGTTTGAAAGTCTTCACAAGTCCAAGGGAGGGAGCTGCAGATTTTATGTGAGTATTGAAGATAAGGGGATTGCGCCCTTTGATCCCCAAGTATCCTGCATTGGACCATGCCTCATACTGCCCTTGAGCGCTGAGGCACTTGAAAACAGCGCATTCAATGGGTTTCACTCCAAGGCATTTGAGAGACAGGGTCTGCCCTCAAACTGGCGCAAAGAACTTCCCCCCGATCTGGCAGATCTTCCCCTCATGATGTTCCCAAAGCTTCTAGATTTGGACACCCATCATTTCATTCGTTATACCCTTGAGGACGGTCAGGAGATCACCCTTGGGCGTCCATATGCCCTTGAAGACAATCCCGATGCGCCGTAAACACACCCCTTCCATTCAATTGCGAGGAAGCCTCGCGCCTTGCAGGCGCGCCCTTCCCCACTGCTCCCATCAAGAAGATGAGGACGCGGCCGCCGAAGAAGATGATGACGCAGCACCGTGCCTTGCAAAGGGTGTCATATGGGTGCTTTCTTGATGGCGCTCAAGATTCTTGTAGTGGGACAAAAAGCTAATGAGCACCACGCGAGTTGGCGCACCTGGTTTTTTAACCACCTCGTACACCATACGGTGGCCATCGCCGAGCCTTCGGGAGAAATAAATCCCAACACTTGTTTGAAGTCTTTCAGGCCTACCTTGCCCCACAAGGCTATAGGGATTGAGGGCAATCTCGCTGATCAGCTCGTTCGCCTTGGCACGGGTCCTCTTGTCCAAGCCTTCATAATCCATCTGCGCTTGCTTTTTTTGAAAGAACACAGTCTGCGCTGACAAAGGTATGGTTTTGCTCACCGCAGGCGCCCTTGACGAAGACGCATGGGAAGAAGACGCAGCGCCCCGCTTTTTTCGTTTCGCAGGAGACGCTTGGGGTTGGGGTGGTGAATCTGGCGCCATCACAAATGGAAGAGTTTCCTCACGTTCTTCTTGAATCACGCGCGCAAGATAGGTCTCGAGTGCGCGTTTTTTCTCTCTTTTATGAGCGACATACGCGCTCTCCAGCTCTTTACTCAGATCCGAAAAAGACACGGAAAGTTTATCAATCTCGCGTCCAATTTCTCCAAGATTTGAGGATCCTGTGGCAATAGAAGACGCGTTGAAATCACTTTGCAAACGTCTCAATACCTCTTCCTTGTGGGAAAGTTCACGTAAAAGAGCCTGCGAATCAGAAAGGGTTCTGACCGTCTTGAGCATTGCGTCTAAGCGTTGCGTTGATTTTAGAAGGCGCTGTTTATAGTGATCAATCAGATGTTGTCTGACAAGCTCTGGCGCCGCCATGGGCGCTCGAGCAGACAGACCTCCCCTGGCGCCTCGGATTGGCGCTTTGCCCCGACGAGCGACTGGTTTTGCAGCTGATGTCGCTTTAATAAGCCCCGCTTGCGCGAACGCAACGGAGGCCGCGCTTGTCATAACCTTGAGACTCTCCTGGGAGAACTGCACCGACTCAAAGAGTCTACGCGCGTCTTCTTTGAGGGTAACGGTTTGCCCCTGAACAACAAAATGCTGTCGGAACATATTTGCAGCTTCTTTATACCTGCCGACGCTCACATAAAGGCACGCAAGGGCTGACTCCAGGTTCGTGTAGGCGCTTTCATACCGCTTTTGACTATAACTTTTTTGTAGATCGCGGCCTTCATTGTTTAAAAACCGAAAGTAACGCTCGCCAAGATCAATGGCTTCTGCGTCAAGCTGGTTATTTTTGAGGGACACAATAAGATCAACAACAAGCTCTATCTCAAAGGACTTCACACGGAATGTCTTTAAATCAAGATCCGTCTCGCTTTTATAAAGGTCCAACCACTTCGTAAAAGTGCTTTGTTTTGTGTCAGTGCTCGTAATCGCATTCATCGCCCAAAAAAGGTCCGACTGCCCCCATGGCGCTCGTTTCTCACTTTCATAGGCCTGCCATGCTTGGAACGCTTTGTTGTAATCTCCAAGGTATGCTTCACACTTTGCGAGAAAGGGATAAAAGTCATAGGATTGAAAAAATGAATCTTCTGCATCTGGGTTTAAAAAGGGCGTGATCTCATGGATCATCGCCGCATAACCTTTCTTTTCTTCAACATCTCTTTGATCGGCAGATGTAAGCTTGCTCATATTGCCAATACGAATATGAAAATCGAGGTAGGCTTTATCACGTGCATTTAGTCCTTGGGTTTGATCGCGTACTTGGGTGAGAATTGAGAGATCCCAAGCAGCATTACTGGGAAGGCGATCAAAGAATTGACGATAGGATAAAATATCATAGGCTAAGCTTAAAGATCCCTCTAAGTCTTTACCTTGATCTTCCTGTAAATTTTGCGCACCTGCCTGACAAATGACTTGATAAATATTTGAACTTATAATGAGATTTTCACTCAATCCTGGGGAGCGATTAAAGGCATTTTCAGATACCAAGTTCTCAAAAAGAAGACGTTGCGTCACACTACGAAAAAATTCTAAGTACTTTCCTGGAAATAAGATGCGCGTGGCCTCAACAAAGCTGACTTGGGGCAGATCTTTTAGCACAACATCTTTGTTATTGAGAAGAAAAAACCAAGGTATGAAAGCAGGCGTTCGCGTGCGGATAAAACCCTCAAGCCCATACGCACGCACACGTTCAATCCATTGTTCCATTTTATTTTCACGTGCGTACACAGTGAGCCCTTGATGCAAAGCATGCACACTCATATCAGAAGGCGCATTTCTATTTTGAAAAAATTCTTCCCAAAGAGCGTAGGTGCCAGGTTGCGCGCTCAACATCGCGACCGTGGGAGCACGGCTTGATTGAACGGCCTGCGCGATGGAAGGGGGTCCCTGTTCCCGGGGCACCTCTTCACATGCACTGGCAAAGGTGTTCATAACAAGGGTGGAACATAGACTAGCAGATATGAGGAGTGAATATTTCTTCATGAGATTTTTTTCTATAAAACTTGCCCATTCTAAATAATTTCTTTTTTTCTTTTGTCAAGTTTTTATGGACGAGGCCAGCGGCTTCACCTCATCCCAAAAAGGGCCCCGCCCCTTTGGATATAACAACCTTTCTTGAATAAAACCTCCTCTTGCGCTAAGAAAGGGAAGTATTTTTTGACGCTGATCTTTCTGGAGGACACATGTCGCGCATTCGCAAGGCTATTTTCCCTGTGGCGGGACTGGGCACGCGCTTTTTGCCCGCCACAAAGTCCATGCCTAAAGAAATGCTGCCCATCGTGGACAAGCCTTTGATTCAGTACGCTTTAGAAGAAGCGGACGCCGCCGGCATTGAGCAGTTTATTTTCGTCACAGGACGGGGCAAAAGCGCCATTGAGGATCACTTTGACCATAGCTTAGAAGTGGAAACACTCCTGCGTCAGCGCGACCAGGCCGGTGAGCTTGAAAATTTGCGTTCCATCATCTTAACGCCCGGTAGCATCAGTTACACAAGACAGCAAGAGCCCCTGGGCCTTGGCCACGCCGTATGGTGCGCCAGACACCACATTCAGGACGAGCCCTTTGCGGTGCTTTTGGCCGATGACTTTATCCATGGGGGTGCCAATTGCCTCCAGGAGATGATCCAAGCCTATGAGAGCCGCCCTGGAAATATGGTGGCGGTTATGGAGGTGGCCCGTGAAAACGTGTCCAAATACGGCATTATTGACCCTGATGGCGAAGAGGGTAATCTTGTGTTGGCCAAGGGGGTCGTGGAGAAACCGCACCCCGACGCCGCGCCCTCTCATCTGGCGGTCATTGGACGTTATATTCTGGAGCCCGGCATCTTTGATGTCCTTTCTGGCCAGAAAAAAGGCGCCAGTGGCGAGATCCAACTGACCGACGCCATTGCCCATATGCTCCCTGAAACACCCCTGCACGGCGTGCGTTTTCAAGGAACCCGCTATGATTGTGGCTCCAAGGTCGGTTACTTGACGGCCAATATGGCGGTGGGTTTGTCCCGGCGCGATCTTAAGGACGCGTTGGCCCAAAACCTTGCCCCTCTTTTAAAAAATATGTAACGCCCACGAAAGGTCAAAGAAATGCTTAAAGTTGCAGTAATTGGTACGGGATATGTGGGACTGGTATCGGGCACGTGTCTGGCGGAGTTTGGCAACCACGTGACCTGTGTGGACGTGGACGCCTCCAAAATTGCGCGCCTCACCCAAGGCGAGGTCCCCATTTATGAACCTGGCCTGGATGTGCTCATTAAAAGCAATGTTGCCAAAGGATACTTAAGTTTCACCACCGACCTTGCCGCGTCTGTATCCCAAGCGGACGTCGTGTTCATTGCCGTTGGCACCCCGACCCGCCCCAGTGACGGGCATGCGGACTTGACCTACGTCATGCAAGCGGCGGAAGGAATCGCAAAGTCCCTGAATGGTTACACAGTCGTTGTGACCAAGTCCACAGTCCCCGTGGGCACCGGACGCCAGGTGGAGGCCCGCATTCGCCAAACGAACCCCCACGCCCATTTTGACATGGCCTCCAACCCAGAGTTTTTGCGCGAAGGCTCGGCCGTTGAGGACTTTATGGAGCCTGACCGCGTGGTGGTGGGCGCCGGCAGCCACGAGGCCGAAGAGATCATGCGCCAGCTTTACCGCCCTCTTTATCTTTTGGCCACACCTATGCTCTTTACAACCCTTGAGTCCGCCGAGCTCATCAAGTACGCCGCCAACGCCTTTTTGGCCACCAAAATTGCCTTCATTAATGAGATGGCGGATTTGTGTGAGCGCTGCGGCGCGGATATTCAAGACGTCTCCATGGGTATGGGCATGGACAACCGCATTGGGCGGGCATTTCTGCATGCAGGCCCTGGATACGGAGGCTCCTGCTTTCCAAAAGACACCCTCGCGCTGGCCCAAACAGCCACAGATCTTCAAGCGCCCGCCACCATCGTGGACGCCGTCATCGCTGCCAACAAAAAGCGCCGCACCACCATGGTGAACAAAATTGTGCGCGCCTGCGGCGGCAGTGTTTCAGGCAAAACCATTGGCATCCTGGGCGTGACCTTCAAACCCAATACGGATGATATGCGCGACAGCCCATCCCTTGATATTATTCCAGCCCTTCAAAAAATGGGGGCCTCAATCCAGGTTTTCGATCCCCAAGGATACAAAGAAGGGCATGAACTCTTGCCTGGTGTTAAATGGTGCAATGACTCCTACAACGCGCTGACAGGTGTGGACGGGGCGGTGCTGCTCACCGAGTGGAACGAGTTCCGTGCCCTTGACCTTGAGAAGATGACCTCTCTCATGAAGACCCCCCTTCTCATTGATCTACGTAATGTATATAGGCCCAAGGACTTTGAAAACCTCAATTGCACCTATGTATGCGTAGGGCGCCAACCCCTCAAGGGCGCCGCTGAGCAAAGTGAGGCCGTTGCATGAGTGATGTGGTCTCTTTAAACCCTACCCTCTTTCGCGAGTACGATATTCGCGGCGTTGTGGGAGAGAGTCACATCACGCCAGAATTTGCCCGCCTTGTAGGGCAAGCTTACGGCACTCGCGTGCGCCTTGCTGACGGCGAGACCATTTGCGTGGCAAGGGACGGACGCCTGTCCTCCCCTTCCCTGATCTCCCCCCTTGTGGAGGGGCTTCGCGCCACAGGTCTTCATGTCTTTGACGCAGGCCTTGGCCCCACACCTTACGCACATTTTGCCTCGCGCATGCTAGGTGCCCACGCCATGATCATGGTCACAGGCTCCCACAATCCAGGGGACCAAAACGGTTTCAAGATGTCCCTTCACCATAAGCCCTTTTGGGGGGAAGACGTACTGGAGCTGCACACACGCATTACCAAGGGCGATTTTATGCGCGGCGCAGGAAGCTACGAGGAGGCGCCCTGCCACGGGGCCTACGTTGACTTTCTGATCGATGATTTTATGGCCCACTATCCCACGGCCCGTGACATGCGTGTTGCGTGGGACCCAGGAAACGGCGCCAGCGGTGAGATCTTGGAGGCCCTTGTGGCGCGCTTGCCTGGCACCCACTTTGTCATTAACAGCCCCATTGATGGCCATTTCCCGGCCCACCACCCAGATCCCACAGTCGCAAAGAATCTTACGCAACTCCAAGAGCTTGTAGCCAAAGAATCCTGCGACCTGGGCTTTGCCTTTGACGGGGACGGCGACCGCATTGGCGCCGTGGACTCCGCAGGTAAAATCCTGTGGGGCGACGACATGATGGAGCTCTATGCGGCAGAGGTTCTCAAAGAACACCCGGGCGCACCCATCATTGCAGACGTCAAAGCAAGCCAGGCGCTTTTTGATACCATCGCCCGCTTGAGAGGCGAGCCCATCATGTGGAAGACGGGTCACTCCCTCATCAAGAGCAAAATGCAGGAATCGGGCGCCCTTTTGGCGGGAGAGCTCAGCGGCCATATTTTCTTTGCAGACCGTTATTTTGGCTATGATGACGCCCTTTATGCAGCCCTGCGTCTTTTAGGGATCTGCGCCACCTCCAAGCGTACCCTTGCGCACTGGAACGCGACGCGCCCGCCGCGCTTTGCAACGCCCGAGCTGCGTTTTGCCTGCCAAGAGCGCAACCGCTTTGATGTGGTGACGCGCATTGCCCAGAAGGTGCGCGAAAAAGGGCTCGACATGAGTGATCTTGACGGCATACGTGTAAAAAGCGAAAAGGGCTGGTGGTTGCTGCGCGCCTCCAACACCCAGGACGTCCTTGTGGCCCGTGCAGAAGGACGTACAGCCACCCATCTGCAAGCGCTCACACAGGAACTGGCAAGTTTTTTAAAAGAGGAGGGGCTTTCCCTTGATGCATCTGTTTAAATCAGCGCACCTTGCTCAAATCCTTAAAAGCGCCCTGGGTATTGGCGCTGTGCTCCTCATTGGGGTCCTTTACTTTGTGCTGATGAAAATCGACACAGGCAGCCTGCCCATTGACGCGCGCGTCACACCAGAAGTCTTGCGCGGGCCCTATACCCACCGCCATCCCACAGTCCTTGTCACCTATGCCAATGGACCAGAGGTGTTTTTAAAGAACCAACATCTTCTTGCCCAGAGCGCCTTAGGCAAAGGCTTTGATACGGTGCATATTTATCGCCAGGGGCACATTGACCCCGCTTTTTACGCCCGCCACAAAGACATTCTCGATCAACCCAGAGGCGCCGGGTATTGGCTGTGGAAGCCCTATTTTATCTTGCGCACCATGGAAGCAAGTCCAGAGGGCGCCATCATCACTTACGCTGACTCCAGCATGGTCTTTGCCAAGTCCATGGCACCGCTCTTTGCCCTCCTTGATAAGACGCCCATTGTTTTTGCAGGCAACAACCGTCCTGAAAGCGTGCGCACCTATTTAAAAATGGAGTCAAGAAAGGCCCTTGGCATTGCCAAAGACGACCCCCGCCTTGACTTCAAAAAAATATGGGCGCCCTTCATGATCTTTAAAAACACGCCCCAAACCCGGGCGTTTGTCACCGAGTGGCTGGCCCTTTGCGAGGTCCGTGAGGCCCTGACCGACGAGCCCTTTGATGAAGCCACGCAAGATGAGGTGTTCATCCGCCACCTCCATGATGAGGCCCTTGTCAGCCTGGTTCTGGCCAAGCACCCCTCGATCGCCACGGTTATCCCAAAGAATGAGCTTCTGGCAAAGTACGGTGTGTCCAATGCCCACCGCCATCCCCACCAAGAGCACACATCCCCATTGTTTGTGCGAGCAGGTCTGCCTGAATGGCTATCAAACGCACTGTTTAACAACCCGCTTATCGTTTTCATACGCAAACGCCTTTAGGAGCGCGCCCCATGAAAAAAATCCTCGCATCCCCCCTTTGCAAAGTCCTTGCGAGCGCTGCCATCCTGATCATCGGGGCGCTTTATTTTGTCCTTTTTCGTCTGGATGCGTCTTCCCAGCCCATTGATAAGACGCTTGTGCCAGAGGCAACAGGTGCCGCCTTTGCTTCTCGCCCACAGGTGATTCTGGTCAGTTACGCCCATGGGCCTGACGTCTTTCATAAGAACCAAAATGGTATGACCCAAAGCGCCGTTGGCAAGGGATTTGACGCCTTCATCAATTACAAGCGTGGCCATCTAGAGCAAGCTTTTTATGAAAAGAACAAAAGCATTATGGATGAGCGCATTGGCGCTGGATATTGGTTGTGGAAGCCCTATGTGATTCTCAAGACCCTCAACAGCACGCCCGACGGGACCATTGTTGTTTATGCAGACTCAGGGGTTGTGTTTGAAAAACCCATCACGCCACTTCTTGACATGATGAAAGACAAGGACATTCTTTTGTCTGAAAATGGCAAGCCCGTTCCCATTCGCTATCACCTGAAGATGGAGGCCCGCGAGATCCTTAAGATTGGGAAGGACGATCCTGTGCTGGATGAAAGCAATATGTGGGCGTTCTTTTTGATGGTGCGCAACACCCCCAAAACACGGGCCTTCATTGAAGAGTGGCTGCGCCTTTGCCAGATAAAAGACGTGCTCACCAACGAACCCTTTGATCGCAAAATTCAAGATCCACAAATGGGCAGGCATCTGCACGATGGCCCCCTTTTGAGCTTAGTCGCCGCCCGCCATAAGGATATGATCACCGTCGTGCGTAAAAACATTCTGCGCACAGATTATGGTGTCACCAATTTCCATAGACACCCAGAGGATGAGTTCAAATCATCCCTTTTTGCTGCGGCCGGGGTGCCAACATGGCTGTCTTGGCTTCTCTACAACAACCCGCTCTTTACCTTTGTGAGAGGGATGTAGGGACTTCTTTCTATTAACGATTTTTTAACAGTCGCCTGTCTACCATGGGCTTGTATTGGTCCACACCAGGAGACAGTGACATGAATGCGTCCAGCGCAACCGCTACAGAGCGCCTTGAGTTTATGCAAATTAATGAAGAAACCAAGGCAGCACTGCGGGAATTTTCCCCCATCCTTGAGAAACACATCGATAAAATTTTGGATGATTTTTATGTTTTTGTAGGGGGGCACGATAATCTCAAAGCGCTCTTTGCGACGCCTGAAAACATGCTCATGGCTAAAAAAGCTCAGAAAATCCACTGGCTCGAGCTTTTCCAAGGTAAATTCGACGACGATTATTTTGCCCGCGTCGTTCGCATTGGTCAGGCCCACGACCGCGTGGGTCTCGAGCCTCGTTGGTATATTGGGGGATATAATTTTGCACTCGGGCGCATGTGTGACCTTGTGCTGGAACACTACGGTAAGAAGACAGCCAAATCGTCCTTGATTATTCACTCCATCATGAAGGCGGCTCTGCTTGACATGGATATCTCCATTTCCGTTTATATGGAAAAGGGAGAGGAAGGCAAGATGACGTCCCTGATGAACAGTATTGCCCAATCCCTGGAGACCGCCCTTCAATCGGCAATTCGCAATATCATTGGACTCTCAACAGACATGTCGACAAGTGCGCAAAGAATGTGTCACAACATTGACCATGCTCTGCGTCAAGTGGATGTGGCCAACGCGGCGTCCCTTAAGACAAAAAGCAATGTGCAAAGTGTGGCCGTTGCGTCCGAGGAACTCTTCAGCGCCGTACGTGAGATTAGTTCTCAAACAGCACGCTCTTCTCAAATCACGGGTACGGCTGTTTCTAAGGCACGGGAAGCGGGCAGCGTCATTAACGAGCTTGCGGGCGCTGCGGCGCGCATTGGAGAGGTCGTCAAACTCATCAGCGATATCGCCAGCCAAACGAATCTTCTTGCCCTTAACGCCACCATTGAGGCGGCAAGAGCTGGTGAAGCCGGAAAAGGATTTGCGGTTGTGGCGTCAGAGGTGAAAAGCCTTGCCACTCAAACAGGTAAAGCCACAGAAGAAATCGCCCAACAAATCCAAGCCATCCAAGAAACCACACAAAAAGCGGTTCTTGCCATGGACAATGTGGGTGCGTCCGTTGAAGAAATCACACAAATCTCCACCATCGTGGCAGGTGCCGTTGAAGAGCAAAGCTCCGCAACCCAGGAAATCTCCAAAAGCATGGAGCAAGCCGCAGACGACACGGATCACGCGTCCCACAACATTGATTTGGTCACACAGCAGATGCAAGAAACCAATAAGGCCGCGTCCGAAGTGGAAGAAAAGTCAGAAAATATGGTCAAAGAGATGGAAGGGTTGCGTGATGACCTCACACGTATCCTCAAGAGTGCTCTGGCCGCCGTTGCATAAGCCAAGACCATCTTACAATAAGAGGGGCGCTACCAGGCGCCTCTCTTTTTTTGTGCCATTTTAGGTTGCTCAACATCTATCAAACGCATAAGCAGTTTAAATAAGGGCTGCTCTGCATGTGCTATTTTTAGGTGTGACTCTTTTAAAAGAAAGCCGCTCTATAGCTAGAACAGTTTAATGTGATAACAGGATACGAGGAAAGCGACGTGTATAAGTATACACGAGCGGCGAGTGACGCATTATCAAATTATAATGGTCGGCTATACAAGCGATCGTTGCAAGGAGCGTCACAGATCAGTGAAGAGCACACTCACCCTACAAACAGACGCTGAAAACCGCTCACGCCTCTTAACCGCATTTGTGTTCGCAGAGCTTCTTTTTTATCCAGTAATCAAGGGACGCCTTACCAGCCCCTTGGAACAAAATCAACGTCAGCATCAATGACCAAACAATATGAATATCAAAGTGCATGTAAGTAATTTCAATAACGCCCGTCATAAAAAGAAGCGCCAATGCCGCGAAACGTGCACCAAGCCCCAATACAAGAAGAATAGGCATACTGAGCTCAACGGCCGTTGACAAGTACGCCGCCACCTCAGGTGAAATGAGGGGCACATGGTATTCGTCCATAAAAAGCGCGATGGTTCTTTCTAAATCTGAAATTTTTGTCAGGCCTGAGCGCCAGAAGACACTGGCAATCCAAAGACGCATACCCAAGACTGGTAAAAAGCTCAATTTATCCAGAAAAGTCACAGCACGCATGTAAAGTGGCGCGAGCACACAAATCAGTTTCTTCATGCGGCATTCTCCTGTTGTCTCATCATCATAGCGTGTTCATCAAAGGCAAGAAGACTATTGCTGATCCATCTGGAGAACCACAACGATACCTTCTCCTGTGGAAAATCTGGGGCAAGGGTTTCAAGGGCATCGCCGACACTTTTCCCTGAAAAAAGCTCGCCCAAGAATGCAAACTCTTCCCCATCAAGCGCAAGGCGCCACATGTCTGCGTCGTGACGATAAACCGCAAGATAGGTTTGTTTTTTCCCAGGCACTGGCAACGGACGCTTTTCCACAAAAGCCCCAAAATAAGCGTTCACGTCATGGGAAAAGTCAAAAAGTGCCAGGGATTTTCTTGGCAAAAGATGCATCTGCATAAGCTCATCGGGTGTTATCCCTTCAAGGTGGCGGGTCTCAAGAGGTGATGTCTCTGGCTCATCGGCCAATTGCACAATGGCATTTTCAAGCACGCATAACTCGTGGGCGAACGAATCTTGGGGGTACTTCTTTTTGAGAAACTCTGGAAGCTTGGCAGCATAGCGGCCAATATTAAAGTTGGTTGAGATCTCCGTCTCCACAAAATCATTTAAAAGCTCTGTAAAGGCATCCTCACCTAGGTAGGTCGCCAAAGCGTCATAGTCCTGAGCCACAACATCCTTTAAACGCCACCTGTAGGCGTTGATGTAAACGGCAAGCTGCGCATCGGGTGCGAAATCAGCCTTGGTGCGAATCCAGGATTGGGCAGTCGACGGCGCTTTGTTCCCCAAAAGAATTGCGTCCTGCATGCGCGTGAGAACGCCGCCAAAATCTGTTTGGGTATCAAAGGGGGTCACGTCTTTGGCTTGCTTCAAATCGGGCAAGGGGCCGTGATGGGCGGCCGTGCGCGCGGCTTCTTTTGCCTTCTCAAGCTCAGCGAAAAGAAGCGGAAACTCAGGAATCTTGTCATCCCACTCAATCATAGTATTAGGAGCACGTCCGGCTTTTTTCACCACGTACTGGTACATGGTCCATACAGGATCAATGACGGGGCCATCATGGGTATCGATGATGTGGGTCCCCTTATTGGCGTGACCTGCCAAGTGAATCTGGACGACGCGGTCAAGGGGCAGTGTATCAAGATAAGTCTTCACGTCCCATCGGTGATTATAGCAACTCACATAAACATTGTTCACATCCAGAAGCAGCTGGCATCCGGACTTGTCCACCATCTGGGCCAAAAACTCAGCCTCGTCCATGGTGGAGGCGCCAAACTCAAGGTAGGTCGAGGGGTTTTCAAAGCCCATGGGGCGCCCTAGGGCGTCCTGGACACGGTTAATACGATCAACCAGATGAGCCAGCGCTTGTGGGGTATAAGGCAACGGCAATAGATCATGGGTATTGGTGTGGGCGATACCAGTCCAGCACACGTGGTCCGTGATCCATGGAGGGTTCAGCCACGAGACAAGGTCTTTGAGTTTTTTGATGTAGACGCTGGACATGGGGTCAAGGGTCCCAATGGACATGGAAACCCCGTGCATGACAACAGGATAGTGGGCGCGGATTTTCTCAAGATTACGCAGGGGGCGCCCCTGGGTATCCATAAAATTCTCTGAAATAATTTCAAAGAAGTCGACGGGTGGCGTGTGTTCAAAAATGTAAGGATAGTGCTTTGCACGAAGGCCTAGCCCAAATCCAAGCGCCGGTATTTTTTCCATGGCAGAAACCCTTCAAGGGAAAGATACGTGGGGGGGACAGGCCCCCACGCGGACATCAAGGACGAAGACTAGCTATTTGTCTTGCAGCTTCCTTGGCCCTTACACTCATTCTTGCCATCGGCGCCGTTGCCCTTACAGGAGTTTTGGCCCTTGCAATCGTGCTTTTCCTTGCCGCCTTCTTGATGCTCGCCCTTGCAAGCACCTTTTTCTTGACCTGCGTCGGACGTAAAAGCGCTTGAGGACAGCCCAACGGTCATGAGACCAGCAAGAGCAACGGTTGCGAATTTAGATGAATTTTGCATTCTTTTAGACTCCCTGTTTTTGTTTTATGTTTAAACCGTCTTCGCCTGTCGAACGATCGGTCTATTCTTTATATCACTTTTTTAAGACGCCCCACAAGGGGGGTTGGGTGCTGGGAACGCGCATTAAGACGTGCTCGCCTCTTGCCACGCGAGCATACTGTTGCTGATCCACCTGGAAAACCACACAGAAATCTTTTCTTGGTCAAAGTCCTCAGGAAGCGCTTCAAACGCCTCTCCCACGGTTTTTCCAGAAAAAAGCGCCTGCAAAAAAATGTACTCATCCTTTTCAAGGGGCAGGCGCCACATATCCCCCTCATGGCGAAAGACGGCGATATAGGAGGGCGTGGGATCAGGTGTGGGCAAAGGAAGGTTGTCCATAAAAGCCGAAAAATAAGCGTCGATGTCATGGGTAAATGTCAAAAGCGCAAGAGCCCTTCGCGGCAACAGATGCATTTCCATGAGCGTCAGGGGCGTGACCCCCTCAAGATGGTGGGGTGCAAGAGGAATCGTTTCAGCCTCATCAGCGAGCTGGGTCAGCGCGTTTTCAAGGGCGCAGAGCTCATGGGCAAAGATATCCTGGGGCAATTGGCTTTTGAGAAAATCTGGAAACTTAGCCGAGTAACGGGCGATATTAAAATGATCGGATGACGTCACCTCTACAAAGTCAGTCAAAAGACGTTGGAATGCCTCCTCACCCAAATAAAGCTCGAGTGCAGGATAATCGTTTTTTGTCAGATGATTAAGTCGCAGCCTATACCCTTTGATGTAAACACCAAGTTGTGCTTCTGGTGCAAAGTCTTCCTTAGAGCGAATCCAGGCTTGGGCAGTTGACGGCGCCTTGTGCCCCACAAGAATCGCGTCCTGCATACGTGTCAACGCACCTTCAAAATCTGTTTGCGTATCAAAAGGGGTCACGTCCTTGGTTTTTTTCAAATCAGGCAAGGGGCCATGATAGGCGGCCGTGCGCGCCGCTTCCCTGGCCTTTTCAAGCTCAGCAAACAGCACAGGAAATTCAGGAATCTTGTCATCCCACTCGATCATGGTGTTGGGGGTACGGCCGGCCTTTTTCACCACATATTGGTACATGGTCCACACAGGGTCAATGACAGGGCCATCGTGGGTATCGATGATGTGCGTGCCCTGATTCGCATGTCCCGCCAAGTGAATTTGCACAACGCGGTCAAGGGGCAATGTATCA
>PNJU01000010.1 GCA_013822015.1 Candidatus Puniceispirillum sp.
CAAAAACATCAACCCTGGATCAAGACAAAGGGGCAAAAATATTAAGATGTTACGCGTGTTGGTCGGAAGGAGAGCGCCTCTGCAATGTGCGTTGCCCGCAGCTCCTCGCAAGAGTCTAAATCCGCAAGGGTGCGTGCCACGCGCAGGACCCGGTGATAACCGCGCGCGGAAAGTTTCATGTGTGCGGCGGCTTTTTCAAGGGTTTCTTTGGCGCGAGGCTCAAGGCTTGTGACGGTTTCAAGGGTTTGCCCGTGCGCGTGGGCATTGAGGTGCACACCCTTTGCTTTGAGGCGAATGTAGCGGTCTTTTTGAAGGGCGCGCGCGTCGGCCACACGGGCGGCCACCGTTTGTGAGGACTCGCGCTCCCCGCCGTCGCCCACCAAATCAGCCACCTTCACCTCGGGCACAAAAACGGCCAAGTCAATACGGTCAAAGATGGGGCCCGATATTTTGGCTTGATAGTCTTGGCCGCAAAGGGGCGCCCGGCGGCACGCCTGGGAAGGGTCGGACAAGTATCCACACGGGCACGGGTTCATGGCAGCAATCAGTTGAAACTTGGCCGGGTACGTCACGTGGGCATTGGCTCTGGCCACACTCACATGCCCGCACTCAAGGGGCGCGCGCATGGCCTCCAGAGCGCTTCTTGAAAACTCAGGCAGCTCATCAAGAAAGAGCACGCCGTGGTGGGACAAAGACACCTCGCCTGGTTTTGCGCGCGCGCCTCCCCCCACAAGGGCGGGTAGGGACGCGGAGTGGTGAGGATCGCGAAAGGGGCGCACCCGCACAAGTCCGTCCGAGGGTACAAGACCAAACAGGCTATGGATCATGGTGACCTCAAGGGCTTCCTCAGGGCTCAGCATGGGCAAAATCCCGGGAAGGCGCGCCGCCAACATGGATTTGCCCGATCCTGGAGGGCCCAGCATGAGAAGGTTATGTCCGCCTGCGGCTGCAATCTCCAGGGCGCGCTTGGCGCTTTCTTGGCCCTTCACGTCGGCTAGATCCAAAAGAGGCGGAGGGGAGGTGGCCAAGGCAGGCTCTGGGGGGGTAAGGACCTGGGTTCCCTTAAAGTGATTCACAAGAGACAAAAGGCTCTGGGGGGCAAGTAAGGCAATGTCCGAGGCCCAGGCGGCCTCCCTAGCGCTGGCGTGGGGACAAATGAGCCCAAATCCTTGAGAACTCGCGTGAAGGGCTGTGGGCAAGACACCCGGGACCGGACACAGCAATCCGTCAAGGGCCAGCTCCCCCAGGGCGATATAGGAGGTGAGAGCGTCCTTTGGCAAAACGTCCATGGAGGCAAGAAGCCCTAAGGCAATGGGAAGATCATAGTGGCTGCCCTCTTTTTGAATGTCAGCAGGGGACAGGTTGACGGTGATGCGTTTTGTGGGCAGCGCAAGGCCTATGGCGTGAAGGGCGGCGCGCACGCGCTCCCGGGACTCCGCCACTGCCTTGTCGGGAAGCCCCACAATATGAAAGGCAGGAAGCCCCGATGACAGGTGAACCTGCACATCAATTTCGGTTGCGTCTATCCCTTGAAAGGCGACGGTTTTAACCCTTGCAACCATGTGAAACCTCGGTCTTTTACCCTGTTATAGGAAAGGATACTAGCGCATTCCACAGGTCTTCTTCCAGTCTTCTTTTATAGAGACGATTAAAGGCAGGAATACCCGTGGGAGAGGTGATGTTGACCTCGAGGAGTTTTTCGCCCACAACGTCGATACCCGCAAAAAGAATATTGTTTTCTTTCAAAAAAACGCCAACGCGTGCGCACAGGGCCTCTTCATTTTGGCTGGGTGTGAGGGCGTGAGGGGTACCGCCAAGCCCTAAATTAGCGCGAAACTCTTGGGATGCGGGGATTTTGTTGAATCCGCCAGCAAGGCGCCCGTTGATGAGAAAAAAACGCCTATCCCCCTCAAAAACCTGGGGTAAGAATTCTTGCAGGATCACGGCTTCACCGCCAGCGATCTCTTGGGAGGCGCCCCAAAAAGCCTCAAGTGCTTCGTGGGTGGCGGCGCGCACAATGCCGCGCCCGGCGTACCCATAAAGGGGCTTGATCACCACTTCTTTGTGGGCTCCGAGGAATGCGAGGGCTTCTTGCAAATTGCAGGTGATACAGGTCGCCGGCATGAGATCTGGAAAATGCAGCGGAATAAATTTTTCTGGGTGACTACGCAGGGCGCGCTGGTCATTGACGACGCGTACATGGGGGGCCAAGTGATCCAAGATATAGGTCGGGGTCAGGTAAGACATGTCAAAGGGGGGATCTTGGCGGATCCATAAAACGTCAAGGGTGGCTAGATCCCAGACCTCGGGCGCGCCAGGCTTGAGACGCCCCCCCTCTTCCAGGGTGACCTTATGACCTGTTGCGGTGATGCGCGCCTCCCGCCACGTGAGATTTTGGGGCGTGTAGAAAAAGACCTCATACCCTTTCTCAAGGGCTAAGCGCGCAAGGAGTAAGCTTGTGTCCGTTGCGGGCTTTAGACGCTCAATGGGGTCGCACTGAAAGGCGACCCGCTTCACACCTTGGGCTCGCATCAATCATCAAACGCGGAAGGCGCGTCACCGCTGTCCAGGGGTGCGCTGTCGATGGGGTCTACAGGCTCAAGGGGCTCTTGGGGGTCCTGTGGTTGTGCGCTCCTGGGTGAGGGGACACGTGGCGCCGGATCAATGGGCGCCTCTTGCGCTTTGGCGGCTGCAAAGGTTGTGTAGTTCACAACCTTCTTCACACCCGACGTGTTGCGAATGATGTTCAGGACCTGATCCAGCTCTTTTTGATCCTTGGCAATGCCCATGAGATAAATGACACCGTCCACGGTTTGGAGGTTGTAGTTGATGGAGTTAATGTCATTGGTGAAAAGAAGCTTTGACTTGATGCGTGTTGTGATCCAGCTGTCCTTGGCCGCGTCGCCAAAGCCTTGGTTCTGACCGGTCTTGAGCTCGTCCATGACTTCTTTGACGCCCTTGACCTCCCACACATAGCGCACAGCTGCGATATGTTTTTGAGGCGTTGAAACGGTGCCTGTCAAAAGAACGCGGCCTTGGTGGACCACAACGGTGATGTTGGCAAAAAGCTCGCCGTCATGCTCGCTGAACTTCACAAGAATGCGGGCTTTGATGTCGGCGTCACTGGCCACACCTGAGATGCCGCGCTCCTCAACGGCGGATGTCATAACCGTAGAGGCGCCGCCCACAACGGCCACGGGGGCACATCCTTGCAAGAGAAAGGGTACGCTCACACAAGACAGCAGCAGAAAAGTCTTTTTCACGGTTTTAACTCCTTGAACATCCTAAAAGTGTCATTGCATGGATGTGTCCCATGCCCCTTTGATGTGACACACTCGCCAGGGCATAAGCAAGAAGAAATCGAGGCGAATGTCATCTTGGTGATGACGGGGGTGTCTTGCGGCGTAGAGGCTAATGGCGCGCGCAATGCGCTCTTTTTGGTGGTGGGTCAGGCTTTCGAGCGCTTGGGTGAGGCACCCACGGGCTTTGACCTCCACGGCAACGAGGGTGCCTTTTTTATGGGCGATGAGATCGATTTCCCCCACGCCAGCTTGGTAGCGCTTGGCAAGGATGCGGTACCCTTTGGCCACAAGCCAAACTTTGGCCAACGTTTCGGCCATAAGTCCCTTGAGGTAAGCGCGCTTACCTTTCTCGCTCTTCGCGTAGGTCAAGGGCGACGCTGTAGACGAGTTGCCTTGAGAGGCCGAGTTGCGTCGCCACTTCCTTAACTGCGTCCTTAAGGGAGAGGTCTTCCATGCGCTTTTCCAAATGGCTGCGGATGTCTTCTTGATCTGGCGTCGTTTCAAGGCGAGGGCCCACAAGTAAAACCAATTCTCCCTTCAGGTTATCAAGATCTTCGCGTTCAAGGAAGAGTGTTATGGGCGCGCGCTCTATGGTTTCAAAATATTTTGTGATTTCACGGGCGTAGGCAACCTCGCGTTCACCCAGTGCCGCGTGGAGATCTTGAAGGCACGCGCGCAGGCGTCTGGGGGATTCATAGAAAATAAGGGTGCCTGGAACGCCTTTCAAAGCGCCAAAGAATGTTTGCCGGGCCCCAGATTTGCGGGGCGGAAAGCCCCCAAAGAAAAATTGGTCACAGGGAAGGCCAGACAGGATAAGGGCGCATAGGGCGGCGTTGGCGCCAGGAACGCTTGTGACCTTGAGACCCGCGTCCTGGAGCGCACGCACAAGCTTGTACCCTGGGTCACTGATGAGGGGCGTGCCCGCGTCACTCACCAAGGCGACGTGTTTGCCCGTCCCGACGGCGTCCACAATTCTAGGGCGCATGGCGGCGGCGTTATGTTCGTGATAGGTCCAAAGTTCCTTGGGGTGTAAACCAAAATGCGTGAAAAGTTTGCGGGTGACGCGGCTGTCTTCACAGACGATGATGTCAGCATTTGTCAGGGTTTCAAGGGCGCGCTTGGAGATATCGGCTAAATTGCCGATGGGGGTGGCCACAAGAAACAGGATGCCTTCGTGTTTACTTTCTGCGTGTGTCACAGTACCCTTGGGATCATGATCAGTTCGTTGTGAGCATAGTATACTAATGGCGCGCACTTTTTCGAGAAGTCTTTGTCTTTTTCTAGGTCTTGTGATGGGGCTTATGCAGGGGTGTTCGACGGTGAAGTCGCCGGCGCCAGAGCCTGTGCCCACACCCCGCGTGATTCCGGCCCGTCCCGCGGGGCCTGAAGTCAGTAAGGGCACCCTTGTGAAGGTGGGGCTTCTCCTGCCACTGTCGGGCGAGCAGGCGGCCCTTGGCAAAGCCATGCTCCAAAGTGCTCAGCTCAGCCTTATGAGCAGCACCGCCGACGCGTTGGAGCTTCTGGTTGAGGACACAAAGGGCACCAAAGAAGGAGGACGCGAGGCGGCACAAAGGGCGCTCGCGGGCGGTGCGCGCCTCATCTTGGGTCCTGTGTTTTCCGATGCGGTGATCGGGGCAGGGGAGGTGGCCAGAGCCGCCCAGGTGCCCCTCGTGTCATTCTCCAATAACCAGGCTGTTGCAAAGCCCGGTGTCTATATCGTGGGATTTGACCCCGGCGCGCAACTTGAGCGCGTGCTGCGCTTTGCCGCCAAAAAAGGGCTCACACGCGTTGCGACCTATGTCCCAAAGGACGCGAACGCCGATCTTGCGGACCGTATTGTGAAAGCGCTCGTCCAAGAGCGCGTCATCACCTCCACGGGTGTTGTGACCTATGAGCCGCAAAATCCAGGTCTTGTGACCCGCAAGCCAGGGGTTGGGACCCAGGCAGTCCTTATCCCAGAAGGAGGGCAAAACCTTGTGCGTGTGGTGGAGGCCCTTTTGTACCACGACACCTCCTTTGATCAGTATAAGCTTCTTGGGTCCGGCCAGTGGGACGGGCCCGCTGCCAAAGCCCGCCATGAGATTCGTGGCGGTTGGTTTGCCGCCCCCGTGCCAAGCGCGCGTACAGATTTCGAGACGCGCTTTAGAAACACCTTTGGTTACGTGCCGCCGCGCTTGAGCACCCTGTCCTATGACGCGGTGAGTTTGGCGCGCGCCCTGGTGTTGCGCTTTAAGGGTCAGGCGTTTACTGCGCAACACCTTGAAACGCCACAAGGTTTCTTAGGGATTGACGGGCCGGTACGTCTGCGTGCAAATGGTGTGAGTGAGCGCGCCATGGCCGTACTAGAGGTTACTCCCACGGGCTTTGAGGTGATTGATCCAGCGCCTCGTTTGTTTGAAAAGGAATAAGACAATGTCAAAGAAACTTGCGATTCTGACCAGTGGTGGGGACTGTGCGGGGCTCAATGCGGTTCTGCGCGCCGTTGTGATCCACGCCCACCACCTTGGATGGGAGGTCATTGGCATTCGTCACGGTACCGGCGGTCTGCTCACAACACCTCTTGACTATATGGTCTTGACACCCCAGGACGTAGAAGGGCCTATCCTGCGTCAGGGCGGCACGTTTTTAGGCACAACCAACCACGGCAATCCCTTTGCCTATCCTATGCCCGACGGGACAAAGGTGGATCGCACGGGTGAGATCATTGCCGCCTTTAGAAGCCTGGGCGTTGAGGGACTCATTGGCGTGGGCGGGGACGGCAGTCACAAGATTTTGCACCGCATTGCAACCCAGGGCGGTATTCCCTATGTTGCGATCCCTAAGACCATCGACAATGATGTGGGAGCCACGGAAAACGCCATTGGTTTTGCGACCGCCGTGGACGTGGCGACGGAAGCCCTTGACCGCCTTCAACCCACCGCCGCCAGCCACGACCGCGTCATGATTTTGGAGGTTATGGGGCGTGACGCGGGTCACATTGCGTTGACCTCCGGCATTGCAGGTGGCGCTGACATCATTTTGCTTCCCGAAATCCCCTACACCCTTGCGGGCGTGGCCCAAAAGATTAAGGACGTGAAGAAAAGTGGACGCAACTTCAGCCTCGTTGTGGTGGCGGAAGCCGTGAAAAAAGAAACGGGCGAGCACGCCTCTATCATTGATTCCACGACAGGACGCGAGCGCTACGGCGGTATCGGGCACTACTTGGCGGAGATGATTACCCAGCACACAGGGGCTGAAACCCGTTTTATGGTCTTGGGTCACGTGCAGCGCGGCGGTCAGCCCGGCGCCCAGGACCGAGTGCTCGCCACAGCCTTTGGGGTCCACGCCGTTGATTTGGTGGTGGCAGGCGTCTTTGACCGCATGGTTGTGTGGCGTAACCGCGCCGTTGTGGACGTTCCTGTCCTGGAGGCCATTGAGCACTACCGCTGTGTGGACCCATCGGACGCTCTTGTGCACACAGCGCGTGGCATGGGCATTTACTTAGGCAATGTTTGATCATTCTTGTAGATAAAAATTGAAGAGGAGCTTTTTCACTTCATTATTGACTCCATATCACATGCGTGTTTTAAAAACATGCTAGATGATATAAGGATTTTTTCAGTGAAACCCGCGGTTATACTTCTTTCTTTTATTTTGTCAGCATTTTCAAATACTTTTGCATCCTCCCAGGAGGTGCGCTCTTCAGAAGCCCAACTTGAGCGCTTAGAGGGTCTTAAGGTGGGGCGCGCCCCAACGGCCGCCTTTCCTGAGTTGATGGATCAGCTCACGCAAAACGCGAATGTCATTCGTGCAAGACTCAGTGAGAGCCTCCACGCGCCCTTTGACGCCGCTCGTCAAGAAATTGAAGTGGCCTGTGGAAGGGATCTCACACTCTATAAATTTAACATGGCTCACTATGTGTGGGCCATGTTTCTCACGTCCTCTCAAAGACAAAGTCCCTTGTCCTCGTGGGATGTTGAGACATATCTAGGATACTTAAAAGATTGCGCAAGCGTTCCACTCCAAGCCCCTTACGCGGCCGACACGCCCGTTCACATGATGGCATCGGCTGCAGGTTTTGGTCTTTACCCCTACACGGCAATGAATGAAACGGGCGTCTTCTCCCTTGATACCCTCAATGGGTCCTTTGCGGCGCGTGCGCCCTTTTGTGGTTTGCCGTTGAGCGTATCTTCCTTTGATGGGGGCCAAGACGAGGACGCGCGCGCGTTTTTGGACCATGACTGGCGGCACGTCTATTTCAACCGTGGTATTGCGCCCTTTGCGTCATTTCTTTTGGCGCCAGCCTACGGCGCGTACACGCAGATGTATAAAAGCGTGCAAGCCGTGCCAGACCCAAAGCAAAGGGCTGGAGATCAGTTGGTTCTGTTCTTCATGATGCATGAAGGAAGTAGCACGCTGTTGAATGACATGTGCAGCATTGAGAACGGCGTTGCCACCGTATTGCCCACGTTTCGTTTTGATGCGTCCTGCGCGTTTACAAAAAACGCTCTTGGCGATTTTGTTGAAAATGTTCAGGAACCCTTTGGGGAGCAAGCCATTGGCGTTCTTCAACTGGAGATTGCGCCAACCTACCAAGATAAGAGCGTTGTGGACGTGATGCGTCTATACCACCAAGATAAGTCAGTGCCGTTGGACTGGAAAAAGGTTGTGCGCCCCCTTGGTGTTGCCAAGACCCTGCGCGAAGACGGGAGGGAGTTTACAGGTGAGTTAGGCTTTGACGCCTATAATATTCTCTATGATCTTCAAGGAGCCTGCCAGGACGCGGGCGTTCATTTCGTCATTTGGAGCGAGGACGGCACCTTTAACGCCCATGGTATGATAGAGACGCTTGGCGCCCTTGTGAACGGCTTCCAAGCCCGCCATGCATACAGCGGCGCAGAGTCCTCATAAAGAAAAAGTGCCAAAAAAAGACGCGGGTTTACACAAAAGCTTGCGTCCTTTTTAAAAATGTGGTTAATCTATGCTCATCATTTGGGGCGTGGCCAAGCGGTAAGGCATCGGTTTTTGGTACCGACATGCGCAGGTTCGAATCCTGCCGCCCCAGCCAATTCTCTCTATCTTTTCTCCTTTGTTAAAGACGCCAGCTGCTCCATCTGTGTGCTTGTCCATTTGTGCACAGTCCATGTGTCCAGGGCGTGGGCTCCCAGTTTTTTATAAAAGCCCATTGCCACCGTATTGTCGTCCAAGCACAAAAGCTCGACCTGTGCGCATCCGCGCGAAAGTCCAAGATCACTTAAATAAGACAAAAGATACTTGCCATACCCTCGCTCTCTGTGCGACTCACGCACATAGAGGTCTTCGATGTAAAGGCCGTGCTGGCACGAGAAAGTTGAGTAGTTATGAAAGAAGATAGCAAAGCCGATGGCTTCATGAGCATCATCCTCTAAAAGGATTGCCTCAACCTTGGGGTTGTCACAAAAAAGCGTTTCGAGGACGCGGGTCTCTGTGCCGACCATCTCATCGTGCAAGCCTTGGTGATGAGCAAGCTCATTCATAAGGTCAAGCAAAAGGCGCACGTCCCCCCTTTGTGCGTGCCGAATGCGTGGTTTCATAGAAAGTCCTTACAATATTCTACACATGTAAGTATTACTATAAATAATAGAAGTGAATTTTAAGTTAAATTACCCTCTGTATAACCTTGGTTTTCCAAAAAGGAAGCCTTGTCCAAAATCAAACTGAAATTCTAAAATCTCTATAAGATCTTTTTCATTTTCAATTTTTGTCACAATAACGTCCATACCGTGTCGGACAGCTTTGTCCTTAAAGGTCTTCACGCAGGCGTGCTTTTGTGGGGTATGCAGCGCAGCAATCATCAAATGGATATCAACTTTTAGATATTTCACGGCGCTCTTCTTCAGGAATGCAAAGTCAATGTCCTCAAGCGTTGAGACGTGATCCACGGAGAAATGGCATCCTTGGGCTGCCAGACGAGAGAGCGCTTTTTGGGTGGGCTCATCACCGCCCACTAGATCCGCGTACTCGATTTCAAAAAGGATACTAGGCGCCAGCGCTGTATTAGAGGCGAGAAACTCAATAAAGCTCTCTAAAAACATTTTATCCCTCAAAGTGGCCAAGGATAAATTGCAGAAAAATTTAACACTCAGATCCTTTTTGAGGGCTTTGCGCACCAGTTGCACGCACCTGAAGAGAAGGGAATTATCGATGATGCGAATGAAGTCCTGCTGGGAGGCGATCTCAAGATAGTGGTCAGGCACAACCACTTGTCCAAGTTCGTCACGCAGACGTGAGTAGCACTCGAAGGCGCGTACTTTGCGTTGCGGTAGGCTGACAATCGGCTGCATCAGCATGTCGATGCGGTCTTCCTGAAGGGCCTCTTTGATGATTTTGAGGAGTTGATCGGCTGAGTAATTGGTGGCGGTCACTGTTTGCCCGCTGGGTGTCAGGATATCGCCGTGGTCACCCTCTTGGGGCGCGTAAACCTGTACAGGGATGACGTGATTCTGATCGGGGGCGGCGCGCTCCTCATCCATAATATGATTGACGAGGGAGTGTAATAATTTGATTTCACTTATGATTTCCTTTGTTCCTGTGTCTGCGCCTGAGCTTTGCTCCTCCAGGACAGATAGCTTGTCCACGAGGGCCTCTTGCAAGTGATAGAAGTCACCCAACGCCTTGGTGATGTGGGCTTGTTGGCGCGATCGAATATGGGCATCAAAGGTAAAAATGGACACAACCATGAAGACACCACCCAGGGCGAGCGCCTCAAGGGGAGAGGTTTGGAGAAGGAAAAATGAGCCTGAAGCAATACAAAGTGAGAAGAAAGCACACCCTCCAATGAGGGGAAGTGTGAGTGCACGCATGAAATGATGTCCCTGTTGTTTCTTTCTATTTTTTAGGAACGCGTCTTTTTATTCAAGCCTATTTTCAAAATATGACGCATGATTTTGGCAACAGCCTCATAATATTCCATGGGAATCTCGTCCCCTTCCTTCACATTTGCGTAGAGCGCGCGCGCGAGCGGGGCTTCCTCCATGATGGGGACGTCCGCGTCTTTGGCGAGCTTTCGAATGTGAAGCGCGAGGTGATCCACGCCTTTGGCCACAAGAATGGGTGCGCCTGGGCTTTTCTCATCATAGGATAGGGCAACGGCAAAGTGGGTCGGGTTTGTAATGACGACGGTGGCTTTGGCGACCTCTTGGGCCATGCGCTTCTTGGCGCGTTCTTGACGCAGCTGACGCACCTTGGCTTTGATGTGGGGGTCACCCTCGGACTCTTTGTGCTCATCTTTAATATCTTGGTGGGACATGCGCATTTGTTTCATGAACTGGAATTTCTGATAGAAAAAGTCCAGGCCGGCCACAACTAAGGCAAGGCACGTGACGTATATGAGAAGAGTGCTTGTGGCGCGGGTCAGGTAAATAAGCTGTTCAAAGGCATTCATGCCCACAATTGTGTCCAGATCCTTCAGCTGATCGCGCAAAAGCATATAGGTCACCACGGCCACCATGACAAGCTTGAGGAAAGTTTTGAGAAACTCAGCAATACCATTCATGCCAAAGATCCGTTTGAAACCTTTGATAGGTGAAAACTTCTCAAATTTGGGTTTGAGATTTTGTGTCGAGATAAGAAAGCGTGTTTGCAAAAAACCACAGGCGATGCCAACACCTAAAAGAATGGCGCCGCATATGCCAACGGGATAGGCCAAATCTAAACATGCGTCCTTAATGAGACTCTGGAAGGCGTGGGGGTCAGTCAGGGATAGGGTTGCGCGCTCAAAGTAAAGGGCCAGGGCGTTTTTCGTTTGGGTGATGAGTTGGGGAAGGAGTCCCCCTAAAAGAAGCGCGATGGCGCCAAGGCCCGCCGCCGTGCCCACCTCTTTTGAGTAAGCGATCTGCCCTTTTTCCCTTGCTTTTTCAAGACGTTGATGAGTGGGCTGTTCGGTTTTTTGCGAAGGATCTGAATCGTCACTCATGGCACCTCCTTAGGGGGCAGCAATAAACACCTTTGACCGTCCTAAGGCGAAGTCTCGCATCAAGGATACAATTTCGCGCATGGCCTGGCTCCACGAGGTGATGTTTTTATGGATCGCGAAAGGCTCCCATGCGACATGGGGTGCGCCTAAATAGTCAACGCAAAAAGGGATGATATGCCAGCCGGCGCGGCGAAAATTCTCCACGGCCCTTGGCATATGGACAGCAGATGTGATGAGAATCCACTTGTTTTGGGGTTGGGGGTGGATGAGCTTGAAGGACAGCGAAGCGTTCTCCCAGGTACTTTTTGATTTATCTTCAAAGAGAAAGCGGTCTGTAGGGATGTTCAAATCCCTCAAGATTTCTCTGGCCGTTTGGGACTCGCTTTTAACGCCAAGCCCTGAAACACCACCGCCAGAAAAGAGGACGGGTAGGGCCGGCGCTTTACTAACCACACGCAGAGCCTCATAGAAGCGCCCACCTGCACGCGTGTAACTTGTGGCTCCTCTTTTGCTTGCAAGGGGCGTGTCAAAGCTGCCTCCCAAAATGATAAAGCCGGCGGCGTCTTGGGGGAGCGCCTGGGGTACAGGAAAGCGGTTTTCAAGAAAAGACAGTGCCCAAGGACCCAGAGGCGTCATCCCTACCAAGATAAAGCACCCCACACCTAAGCCGAAAAAGGTCGCTCCCAAGGCGCGCCTATTCAAAAACATAAAGATGAACCCTACGCATAACAGGCTAACGATCACATTTGTGGGATTGATGAGTAGTCCCAGGGTGTGGTGAAGAACCGTTTCCATGGGCTAGGAAGTAGCCTGTTTCTTCTGACACTTTTTCTTATTTTTTTTCTTTTTCTTTTCGTCGAGTTCTTTAGCTTGCTTGATCAGCTCAGGTGAAACAAGGGTATGGGGAGGCGCAGGGATATGGAGGGGGAGGCCCGACAGTGCTGTGGGATTGTCGCCTGTATGGGCTTTTTCGTTGGTGGCATTGTCATGTGCCTCTGGCAAAGGACCGTCGGTGTCCTCATTTGCGTCATCTTCGTCGTCATCAAAAGCAGCTTCAGCAGGACGTGCCACGTCCTGGGAGGTGGACGGTGGCGTTTCACTGGTGCGAACGGCGCCTGCAAAATCCTCATCGGCTCCATCAACCGCTGCTGCCTCCCGCGAAGACGCCTCTGTCTCAAGGTCTGTGTCATCAACGGGGGCGTCCCCTTCTTGGGCAAAGGAAAGGGGGGCGGCGCATAAAAGAAAAAGGGCAGTAAGAAGCAGCTTCATGGATTTCGTGTTGACGTATAAACTTTGATCACTATAGCCGGACGCGCTCTTTTGTGCACCTAAATTATGCATGCGACTCCATACACGAACTTAAGGCTGGTTGATCAAATCATTAAGGAGCGCTTCCATAAACGGTGGAAGGTGAGACGCGCTCCCCGCTGGGTGCGTCCGGGTTCCCACGCCGTGGGCGCGCATCCTTTCAATATGGTCTCGGATGATGCGCTCATCACGTGCAGACAGAGAAAAGAACGCGTTAGTCCTTGGTCCGCGTGGCGGGCGGTGGGCGTCTTGCTCGAGGTCATGACAATTGTCACAGGAACGCCCTTCATCTCCTGCGTGGGCAGTGCTCATACCGCACAAAACAATCAACACAAGGTGCTTACTTTTCATGTCACATCCCTACTTACGACATTTTTTCTGCGTACCATCATATCAAAAAAATACCTTCCCCCATATGCCTATGGGGGAAGGTAAAGACGTATGGCTGAGCACTTGGCGCTAGCTCTTAATGGACATGAGTGCGTCAAACATGCCCTTTTTGGTGGAGATCACTTTGGTGTTACCCACATAGACGTTTTGAAGCTCAATGAGATCCGTCATACTTTGGGCGAGATCAACCGTTGATTTTTCTAGGGTGTTGGAGACAATGGATCCCATACCTCCCACATTGGCATAGCCAAGCACGTAGCTTCCTGATTGGTCTGTCTGAATCCAAGAGTTTCCCGTTTGTGGCGCAAGAAGATCAGGCGCTGCGAAGTTTGCGATGGCCACGCGGGCAATGGCAAGGGTTTGGCCGTTACTGAAGATGGCAGATACGATGCCGTCGGCGCTGATGCTCACGCTTTGGAACGTACCAAAGGCACGTCCATCTTGCTTGATGGTGGGTGCGGCGTACTGGCCGGCACGGCTGGTGACGCCATCGGAGGCAGCAATGGTTCCAAGGTCAAATTTAACCGCTTGGGCCTGGGCGTTTGTTTGGAGCGGGTCCCAGGTGATGAAGATGTCTGGTGCTTGGGCATTGGCGGCATTGTTGCCGTCATAGCTCATGGGCTGCCCCTGGCCATCAAACTCCACCACAAGGGGGGTCGCGCCGTTATAAGGGTTGCCCGCTGCATTGGTTTTGGTGATGGTACCATCTGGGCAGGTCACATCGGCTGTCCACGTGTTGGGGGTCACAACTGTGCGTGTCCATGTGACCGTCACGGTGTGACGCGCCCCCAGTGAGTCATAGATGGGGATGTTGGTGATGTGGGTTTCACCCACAGCGTCCGTAGAAGGCAGGTTCAGTTGTAAGGCGAGTGTTGCTGTGGCTTTAGAAAGTCCACTCACCTTGCTGACGTTAATGGTTTCTAGGGAGGCAAGGTCGCTGGTTGTCACGTTTGCGGGCACGTTCCCATTTTCGTCTGTGGCCCATCCTTGCAGAAAAAGACCGGCGGCGTTTTGAAGATTTCCTCGGCTATCGGGAAAGAAGTGTCCCGCGCGCGTATAGGCAATTTGGGGTGTGGTGAGGGAGCCGCTGACCACAAAAAACCCGTTGCCGGAAATGGACATGTGGGTGGGGGAGTCCGATGACTCAAGGGCGCCCTGGGCGCTGACATTTTGCAGGACTGTTGCCAATACGCCGCCCGAGGTGTAATCGCCCGCATTACCCGTCACAAGGCTCATGAAATATCCTTGGCTTCCCTTGTAACCATAGGTTTCTGCGTTGGCCACGTTGCCGGACAAGGCGCCTGTGGCTTTGGCGATGGCCTTGAGGGCGGCCGTTGAATCTGAAAAACTTAAATCAGCCATTTATTTTCTCCTTATTGTTTTCTTAAGAGACAGCTATCTCTTGTTGCATGAGTTGATCCGCTAAATTCTGCGTCTGTAGAATAGGGTCGGATATGGTGGGTGTCTGGGGCGCATCGGCCGCCGTTGGCAGCACCTGAGCTGCGTTAGCCCCGTCAGCTGAAACTTGTGCCAGGCCTTGACTCAACTCAGCTTGCAGATTCTGGGCCAATGACCCCTGGTTTCGATTCTGGTTTTGGGTATTGCGGTTTGCGTACTCTTCAAAGATGGCACCGCTTTGGATGCTGATCAGGTCATTCATGGGATAGTGTTTTCCGCTGACCATCAGCTGGGACTGGTTGTCTTTGAAGGATGCACCCATGGCGCGCCCGAAGATGCTTGTCTCGACCTCAATGGGTTTGTCATCCTCAGTACGTATGATGTTGTCACGGGCGTCTTTGGCCAGGACATAAAAGCTGTAAGAGCCGGGCGTGACTGTCTCACCAGAATTGTCTTTGCCGTCCCATACAATACCGTGATAGCCGTCCTCGTTGGGCTTGATTTCTCCATCCATAATGCGCACGAACTCTCCCTTGCTGTCGCAAATGATGATGGAGGCCTTTTGGGCGTTAGCCGGGGCATAGAATCCAACTTCACAAGGCTCTTGGGGATTGTAATTGAAGGTGTTTGTGCGCACCTTAACAAGGTTATTGAGCTGATTGGCGGCCTGGATGGACTGACCCCTTGCCATGGTGCAGCTCATGCTTTCCAGGAGCTTCTTAATGTCGGACATACCCATGAGCTGCGCGAACATGGAAAAGTGCTGCGCCATTTCCTTAGGGTCCATGGGGTTAGTGGGATCCTGATTTTTAAGGGTGGCCAAAAACACCTGAACGCCTTGTTGAAAGTTATCCATGATCATTTGGCTGGAGAAGGATTTATTCTCTCCTTTCTTATGGATCTCGGGCTTCTTTGCGCTTTGTTGGGCGAGCGAGACTTGTTCGGCAATACTCACAGACATGGGGGCTCTCCTTTATGCAAGTGCGTCCAGCATGCGCGCTGGATCTAGCTGTTGGGTTTGAAAGGCAAGGGCTATGTGGGACGACGAAGGCTCTTGGGAGCCATGCCTTCCTTGCGGGCCATCCTCAAAAAAAGGTGTGTTGTCTTGGCCTTCAGCGCTTAATGAAAATTCAAGGGTGCCAAGGTCATGGCCAAAGGCGTCGGCAATGACGCGGGCCATTTCATCGCCGTCATGGCGCATCATCTCGAAGGTTTCGCTTTTTGAGAGGTTCACAACTGCGTCAATGCGCCCGTCATGGGTCAGGGTGACCTCCACCTCCACCTTGCCCAAGTGTGCCGGATCAAGGCGCATCTTCAGCGTTCCCGCCTCGGTCAAAGACGGCATTTTCATATCCACGTGCACGAGGGTGTAGGAAGGTGTGCGCATAAATGTGGCTTGGTTGCTCTCTTGTGTCGCATTTTTTTGAAGAATAATCTGGCTCACATCGTCAAGGCGCGCGGAGCTGTGGGCGATATGTCCTGTATTGCCACGCTGTTGCATATGTGCGGAAAATCCAAAAGGGTCACGCGCATCTTGGAATGTGGGCGTGTCCGATTGAAAAAGGGAGGTTTCAGGATCAAAGGAGATGGGTGTTGCCTCTTTGGGCGCACTCTTATTGGGTGTGTGTGTGTTTGCCTTATGGGCGGGCGCTTTCTTTGAAACGGTTTCAGGCGCGCTTTGTGCCACAGACACCTCTTTTTGAGGCGCGTTTTTAAGGGGAAGAATTTGCGAAGGTGCGCCTAAAATCTTGGCACCGTCCTTTGTCGCCAGAGCGCTTTGATCGTGCGCCCCGCGTGTTTCGTCCTTGGCTTTTCCCGCGTGGAAATCTGTCCTTTGTTCCTGCTCCTCAACCGCGGGCATGGGGGCGATTGGTGTCTGCTCAGGCGCCTCTGCCAAGGGGTGTGCAGCGTCCTGCGGGTCACTATTTGCAGGGACCCCCTTCTCGTTTAAGGCACTCTTGTGCAAGAAGTCGCTCTGCGTTCCCGTGGCGGCCTCCTGGGGGGTTGTAAGCGCAGTTTGCTGCGTTACAATCCCAGTGGCGTTTGGGTGTGTCCCGTTTCCAGTCTCTGAATCAAGGGACTCTTCAATGAGACGGTCGGTACCTATGTGGTCTGTAAGAACGGCTTCAGGATCTATTTGCGCCCCGCGTGCGGCGTCCCGTGTGACTGTTTCTTGCCTGGCCCATTCTTTGGGAAAGATGACGTTATCAAAGCTAGGCTCTTGCGTCGCATCCTCTGGTTCTTCTTGCGTTCTATCCACTTGCGTGGGTGCCTCCTCGCGAGATTCTTTTGGGGCAGGTTTTTCTGGCGTAGGAGAGGGCTGCGCGGTTTTGGGTGCAGACGGCTCACCCTCTTGAGATAAAAGCTCTCCAAATGCGGGCTCTGGTGCCGCCTCGGAAGGCTTAGTGTTTTGAGACTCCTTGATACAGGCGGGCGCGTTCCCCACCAGGTGCATCACGCTTTGTCCAACGGCTGCGCTCATGTGCGCCTCTCCTTTAGTGATGTTTCAAACGCTCTGACAAGCCATATGCAAGTGTCGTGCCAAGTACCTTCGCGTATTTTGGAAAACAAGCTGCGGGCGTTGTGACAAGGTGCTAGGCAATCAAATCTTTAGGGGGCTTTTTCTCTTTTAGCTGTCACAAATCTCTAGACAGGCGCCCAGGAGTTCTGATAGGAATGGCAGAAGACTGTCAGACGTTGGGAGATAGTTTAGCGGTAGAACTCTCGGCTCTGGACCGAGCAGCCCTGGTTCGAATCCAGGTTTCCCAGCCATCAACGACCGATCAGCGCAACACATAGGGGGTGCCGTTTGTTTATCATTCCTGCACCCTGGGACTGGCTTGTCAAAGCCCTTGCTTGCTTTCTTGTGTCATGGATTGGCTGCCTGATCGTTATTAAGCGCGGCCCACGCGATGTCCCCAATGAAAGGTCCTCCCATAGCGTACCCATCGCCAGAGGGGGAGGGTTGGGTATCGTCTTGGGGTTCGGGCTTGGGATGGTCTTTACCTCCTTTGATGGTCTACCTTTCTGGGAAATGCATGTTTTGTGGTGGTCTTTTACGGGGCTATGTGCCCTGATGAGCCTGCCTGGTTTCTGGGATGATCTATGGTCCCTTTCAGCCACCACGCGCCTTGTGGCTCAATTTTTTATCTGCGCCGTCTTTTTAGGTGTGGGCGCAAAGCTCACAACACTTCATCTCCCCTTGATAGGCGAAATTACTTTAGGTGCTTTTGCCATCCCCTTATCCCTTTTCTGGCTTGTGGGGGCTGTTAATGCCTTCAATTTTTTGGATGGGCTCAATGGGTTGACAGGAGGCATGAGTTTGCTGGGTGCCATTTTTCTTGGGCTCATTGCCTGGATGAATGGAGATTATTTGCTCCTTGAGATTTGTGCTTTTTTTGCATGCGCCTGCCTTGGCTTTTTGATTCTCAACTTCCCTAAGCCTTCTATTTTCCTTGGAGATGGGGGCGCTTATTTTATGGGGGCTTTTTGGGGAGGCATGGCCCTTGTAAAAGGTTCCGAGCCCGGCGGCCATATTTCTTTTTGGACGATTCCTTTGCTTTTCTTCATGCCCCTGTGTGATGTGGCCATTACGCTGGTGCGTCGCTTTGTGAAAGGAAGGCCGGTTTTTAAGCCACACCGGGAGTATCATATGCTTCTTTTGCACCGCATTGGCTGGTCACACACGAAAGTCACATGCCTTTACTGGGGTTTTGTGTGTGTGCAGGGTGGGCTCGCCATTTACATGCAGAGTGCTGCCCCCTCACGGCAGCCCCTTTTCTTCTTACCTCTTATGGCTTTTGCACTTTGGTTTTTTCCTTGGGTCTTGCACCGGGCAAACCGCGCAGGGATTACCCTATGAGCGCGCCTCTTCTGCGCCTTGAAAACGTCAGTGCGCGCTTTGAAGACCGCCAAGTGATCGATAATGTGAGTCTGTCGCTTTACCCCCATGAGCTTACGACCATTGTGGGGCCCAATGGATCTGGTAAAACAACTCTCTTGAAAATTGCCTTGGGACTTTTGCGCCCCACCATGGGAACGGTTACGCGCGCGCCCCTGACGCGCATAGGATACATGCCCCAAAAGCTCAACCTATCGCGCACCCTTCCCATGGATGTTGGATCCTTTTTGAGGCTCGTGGCGCCCAAGGAAAAAGTGCACGACACTTTGCACCTTGTGGGGGCGGCGGGGCTTTTTACACGCTCCCTTCATGTGTTATCGGGAGGTGAGATGCAGCGCGTGCTTTTGGCCAGTGCGCTTTTGAGGGATCCTGATCTTTTGGTGCTGGACGAGCCACTGCAAGGGGTTGATCCAAAGGGGCAAGAAGCGCTCTATGGCCTCTTGGAAGAGCTCAAAAAGGCAAGAAAGTGCGCCATACTTCTTGTGTCCCATGATCTTTATTTTGTGCATAAGTCCAGTGATTTTGTTTTGTGTCTCAATGGACATGTGTGCTGCTCAGGCAAACCTGACGCCGTGCGGGAGGACCCCGCTTACCGGGCACTTTTTGGTCTGGCCCTTCCCCAAGGACTTGCGCCCTATACCCATCACCATGACCACGCCCATGATGGGCCCTGCCAGGAGAAGGTGTAAATGGACGGCGTCTTTTTGATTCCCTTGGTGGCGGGCACACTGTTTTGCCTTGTGGCGGGGCCCTTGGGTTCCTTTATGATATGGAAGCGTCTTTCTTTTTTTGGGGACGTTTTGGCCCACGCCACACTTCTGGGCCTTGCCTTAAGCGCGGCCCTTTCCTTGTCGCCCCTTATTGCCGTGTGCCTTGTGGCGGTGCTCATTGGCGTTTTCATGTCCTTTACAAAGGAAGAGGCCCTTTTATCCAAAGACACGTGGCTCTCCCTGTTGGCCCAGGGCGCCTTGGCGCTTGGTCTTTTTGTTTTTGCCCTGTTTCCCCGGGGGCGCTTTTCTCTGTCCCAGGCCCTTTTTGGGGATCTTCTAGCCATGGAGGCAAGTGATCTTCTCCTTATGGCGGCTGTGATTATACCGTCATTTTTCCTTCTCATGCGCCTTTGGAAACCCCTTCTTTTGGTGACCATTCATGAGGATCTGGCAGCCGTTGAGGGCGTCCCTGTCCAAAGGGTCAAAACCCTTTTTATGATGATTTTAGCCCTGTGCATTGGGGTGACCTCCACGTACTTTGGGATTTTGCTCCTCAGCGCCATGTTGGTGCTGCCCGCCGTCATTGCGCGTTTTACGGCACGGGCCGCCGCACCCATGGCGTGCCTGGCGAGTCTCATAGGACTCCTAGGGTTTCTGGGCGGTCTATTCGTGTCAAATATACTGGACACACCCGTGGGGGCGAGCGTTGTTTTGACCCACATTATGCTTCTTATGGGGACAGCGTTGTTTTCGCGCTTCAAAAGACGCGCATCCGATGTGTCCTCCTAGACACAATCTTGTTTTTCCAAGGTAAAATGAGCGTGCTCTCTTGACGCTACTTCATGGAAGAGCCTAGGGTTCCACGTGGGTTTACTCTCGTATGAAATGGAGAAAATGATGCAAGTATCAAAGATTGCTTTACTGGCCATGGGCGCATGCACCCTTTTGGCAGGTTGCGCTGAGCAAAAAGATTCCGGATGGCGCAACGACTGCGCGAAGAATTATTCCTATGATTCCCGCGAGAACTCTGTGTGCCGCGAGCGTGTTGAAGCTGGCAAGCCTCAGCTGACAGCCGGCTCACAGGCGGCAGTCACAACAGACGCACTTGATGCCTCCCGCCCCATCGAGGGAAGCCGCGAGACAGAAAAAGCACACCGCGACTAAAGGTTGCGCTTTTTATAAAAAAGGCGGGAGGAGATCTCTTCCCGCCTTTTTTATGTTTTAAAGTAACTTAAGAGGCTACTTCGGTTGTGGCAACGGTCGTTGCAGCTGGCTTCGTGCCGCCGGACACGTACCACAGGTCGCCCAGGGTATCATCATTCTCAAACATCTTCACAGGCATGTAGCAGAAGCCCTTATCGCCCCAGGATGTGCTCCAAGAGTTTTGGACCTTGAAGTAGTCAACGCCGTCTCCCTTCATATTGGGGAGATAACCGCCCACAGCCATGCAATGTCCGCCAGCGATGGGGTCATGGCGCGTGTCCCCAGGCAGCGGAACGACGCCGTCTGAACCCACATTCATGAAGGAATTTTGGAGTGTAATGCCAAAGACAACGTAGCGTCCTGCCTGCAAACGCTCAATGATTGCGGCCGTACTTGTGCCTACCTTTGCAAAAGAAAGCTGAACTTTGCTCTCAAGATCTGTTCCTGCGTGATAGGACTCGAGTCCAGGCTGTTGCATGAAGGGCGCCGTACCTGTGCTAAACAAGCCCTTCTTTGTGCTGTCGTTGTACGGCCAAGTGCTTTCAGGGACAATGCCAGCATAATGGGTTGCGCCAATGGCTGCATTGGCAATGGCCGCACCGGAATCTTGTTTGATATATTTGCTAGGGTTGCCCTCTAGTGCACCCATATTTGAGCGCGCTGCTAGATAAATGAACAGACGTGAGGGATCTGTGGTGAGTCCCGCTTGCTTCAAGCACGCTGTTGTTCCGTGGGCCGTACAGGACCCCAACTGACCCTGATCGAAAATTTTTTGTCCTGCGGTAAGGTCAATTTTTCCAACGGCAGCCGTACCCCCAGCTTTGAGCGCGCCCACACGTTCTTTTCTAGCTGGACCATTGCTGAGTTTTTTGAGCTTGCCCGTATGCGCACCAGTATGCACAGCCTCCTTTTGCGCGCGAAGGCGCTCTACCTCAGCGTCATGGCCCAGAAGACGTGCCTGCAGGGCGCTTACATCTGCCTCTCCTGCCTTGATGGCGGCGGCAACCTTTGCGTTAAGGCGGTCACGCTTGATGAGGGCATGGTCATGCATGACACGGGCCGCGTCTGCAGCTCTTGAAAAGTGGTGATTCAGGACAACTTTCTTGTGATGGTCACCCTCAATGAGCACCTTCTGACGTGTGGGGCGGATGTTTTCTTGATCTTCAAAAGAGGAAGCAAAAGCGTTCGACGCCGATGCAAATAGATCTGGTGCACATAGCACACCAGCCAAACCCAAGGATAAATATAACGCTTTTTTCATAACGTGAAGCCTCCCTTTATGTTTTTTGGATAAACCGTCAGGTGTTAAGATTTTTTTATCCCGACGGTAAGAATTTGGAGGAAAAAGGTTACGAAAGGGTTACGAAAGGATTAATGAAATCAAAAAAAACAGTGACAAGGAAGAAGGGCGAAAACCTTACTTGTTGGTCTTGCGCCTCAAGCGCTCGCGTACGGCCAAAGACACGAATTGGCTGACGTCTCCCCCCAGTTCTGTGATTTCTTTGATGAGGGAAGAGGAGATAAACTGGCACCGGTCTGAGGCAATGAGGAAGACCGTTTCAATGGCGGGGGTCAGACGGGCGTTCATGCCGGCCATTTGAAATTCGTACTCAAAGTCTGAAACGGCGCGAAGGCCGCGCACGACAAAATCGGCGCCGTGCTTGTGGGCAAAATCCACAAGAAGACCCTCGAGGGGTAGAATTTCGATGTCCGTTGTGAGGCCTGACAGGGTCGCCACGTTCTCGTGCACGATGGACAGGCGCTCCTCCAAGCTAAAAAGGGGCGCCTTATTCCGGTTAGGGGCGACTGCGATAATAAGGCGGTCGCACAGCCCACAGGCACGCTCAATGATATCCAAGTGCCCGAGTGTCAGAGGATCAAAGGTACCGGGGTAAACGGCAATCTTAGGCGTGCACTGCATCATTCTTCTCCTGGGGCGACGCCCTCGACATCACTTTCGTCTGTCTCATCGCCTTCGCTTTCATCCTCACCTTCCTCGAGGGGGATGCGCGCCACGGACACGATGCGCTCGCCTTCCGCGACCCTAAAGAGCGTCACGCCCTGGGTGACGCGTCCTGCAATACGCACGTCATTCAAGGGGCAGCGGATGAGCTGTCCACCGTCGGTGACAAGGACCAACTGGTCCGTTGCCTGGACGATAAAGGAGGCGACCACTTGGCCGGTCTTAGGCGTCAGAGCCATGCCTGTGACACCCTGTCCGCCGCGCCCCGTAATGCGGTATTCGTAGGCAGAAGTCCGCTTACCAAAACCGTTTTCCGTGACACACAGAACAAATTGCTCCAGGGTCTGCATCTCGTCAAAGCGCTCACGGGGCAGGGCGTCATAGGACACTTCTTCGCCGGCGCGCACGGCCCTGGACTGGCGCAGATACTCGTCACGCTCTTCCATGGAGAATTTGGCGTGCTCCAGGACCGACACGGACATCACTTCGTCCCCGTCCATGAGGCGAATACCGCGCACACCCGTTGAGGTGCGGCCTGTGAAGACGCGCACGTCGGTGCTTTCAAAACGGATGCTCTTACCTTGGCGTGTAGACAACAGCACGTCTTGGTCATCGCGGGTCACGCGTACGCCCACCAAGGTCTCGCCCTCTTCAAGCTTCATGGCGATTTTGCCGTTGGCTTTGATATTGAGGAAGTCATCAATGGCGTTGCGTCGCACGTTTCCTTGGGAGGTCACAAAGGTCAGGGTCAGTTCGTGGGCCGCCTCTAAATCCTTAGGCAGGGGCAAGACCGTCGAGATGGTTTCCCCTGGCTGCAGGGGAAGCAAATTGATCATGGCTTTGCCCAAGGACTGGGGCGTGCCAAGGGGCAAACGGTAGACCTTCAAGGTATAGGCGATGCCGCGCGATGAGAAGAAAATTACAGCCGTATGGGTGTCCGTGACAAAGACGTCGCTGACGATGTCCTCCTCGCGGGTGGACATGCCGGAGCGGCCCTTGCCGCCGCGCTTTTGGGCACGGTAGGTCACGAGCGGCACGCGTTTGATGTAACCATTTTGGCTGACGGTGACAACCATGTCTTCTTGTTGAATAAGATCTTCCAGGTCCACGTCACCGCTTGAGGCTTCAATGGTGGTGCGCCGAGGTGTGGCGAACTCTTCACGCACAGCCAAGAATTCTTCTTTCATGAGACCATACAGGCGTTCGCGAGAAGATAAAATGTGCAGGTATTCTTTGATCTCAGAAATAATAACATCCAGCTCGCCGGCGATTTTATCGCGCTCAAGGCCTGTTAAGCGGTGGAGGCGCAAATCCAGGATCGCACGGGCTTGCTCTTCCGACAGACGATAGGTGCCGTTTTCAACGTCCCGGCCTGGCTCCGCCACAAGGGCAATCAGAGGGGCCACGTCACCTGCTGGCCACGTGCGCGCCATCATATCTTCGCGCGCTGCTTGCGGATCCGGCGCCGCCTTAATCAGGGCGATCATCTCATCAATGTTGGCAACGGCAACGGCAAGACCAAGCAAAACGTGGGCTCTGGTACGGGACTTTGCCAGCTCATAACGGGTACGCCTTGTGATGACTTGCTCACGAAAGGCAATGAAGGCCGTCAAAATCTCATGCAAGTTCATGAGCTTGGGGCGGCGCATATCGAGAGCCAAGCAGTTAGCGCCAAAGGAGGTCTGAAGTGGGGTGTAGCGGTACAGCTGATTGAGAACAACTTCCGCCACCGCGTCACGCTTAATCTCAACCACCACACGTACGCCATCACGGTCAGACTCATCGCGCAGATCAGCAATACCTTCAATAAGCTTTTCTTTGACCACTTCCGCCATGCGCTCAATCATGCGGGCTTTGTTCACCTGGTAAGGAATTTCAGTGATGATGATGGCCTCACGCTCTTTGCGCACTTCTTCAAAGTGTGTGCGTCCGCGCATGACAATGGAGCCGCGTCCCGTGCGCGCCGCGCTGGCGCATCCCGCGTGTCCCAGGATAATGCCGCCCGTGGGAAAATCTGGCCCGGGTACAATCTCAAGGAGCTCATCAACGGTCATGTCTGGATTATCGATGAGCGCACAGCACGCGTCCAGCACCTCACCCAGGTTATGTGGGGGGATGTTGGTGGCCATGCCCACGGCAATACCGCCCGCACCGTTCACAAGAAGGTTCGGAAAGCGCGCCGGCAGGACAACGGGCTCTTTGGTGGTTTCGTCATAGTTGGGCTGGAAGTCAACGGTATCTTTGTGCACGTCGTCCAAAAGACAGCGCGCCACTTTCTCTAGGCGTGCCTCCGTATAACGGTCAGCAGCTGCTGAGTCCCCATCCATGGAGCCGAAGTTTCCCTGTCCTTCAACAAGGGGTAAGCGCATGGAAAAGTCCTGGGCCATGCGCACCATGGCCTCGTAAACAGGCATGTTACCATGGGGGTGAAACTTACCCATGACCTCACCGGTGATACGGGCAGACTTACGAAAGGGTTTACCTGTGTCAAATCCCGCTTCGTTCATGGCGTAAAGGATACGCCTGTGCACGGGCTTCAAACCATCGCGCACGTCGGGCAGCGCTCTGGCCACGATCACGCTCATGGCATAGTCAAGGTAGGAGCGCTTCATCTCCTCTTCAATGGAGACGGGAACAATATCAGATGAGAGTTTCTCAGCGCTTGTAGTCACAAAGAGTTCCTTTCGTGGTCCTTGATCTTGCGTATGTGGGTTTTAAAGGCGTGGATCAGAAGGGGATCTCATCGTCCAAATGCGCGTTTTGGCTGCCGCCGCTAAAGGAGGGGCCTGCGTCAAAGGAGGGAGGGCCCGCGTCATAGGAGCTCTCTGCCACGCGGGACATGCCTGACCCATCTGATTTGTTGTCGAGGAGCGTCAGCTCACCCCGGAACTTTTGCAAAACAACTTCCGTTGTGAAGCGCTCTTGACCGCTTTGATCGGTCCACTTGCGGGTTTGCAGTTGCCCCTCAAGGTAAACCTTTGTGCCTTTGGTTGCGTACTTCTCAGCCACTTCCGCAAGGCGGTCGTTGAAAATCACAACACGGTGCCATTCTGTGCGATCGCGGCGCTCACCACTGTTGCGGTCTTTCCAGGATTCTGACGTGGCCACAGACAACTGAACAACCTTGCTGCCATCCTGGGTATGGCGCACTTCAGGCTCACGCCCTAAGTTTCCCACGAGTATGACCTTGTTGACTGATCCCGCCACCGTTTTCTCCTTAAATTTTTATGAACAAAATATGCCCCACTGTTATAGGACATCTTCCTGGTGCCGCAAAGGCCTTTTTCGCGCGCGACGACAAATCCCCTTGACGCGCGCGCAAACTCACAGTAGAAATCACCCATATGGCGGGCGTAGCTCAGTTGGTTAGAGCGCCAGTTTGTGGCACTGGAGGTCGCCGGTTCAATCCCGGTCGCTCGCCCCATATTTCTTTCCTTTATTCGTTTATCTTCAATCTCTTGTGCGCGGCTCATCGCCAGCTGTTTCCTTCGTTTTCTGAAGGATCTTTGTGTGAGGAGCCGCGTTCATGAAAGAGTCAAGGGTGATTTCTTGTATTTCAAGGTCTTTACCTGCAATGGACCTAAAAAAACAAGCAATGTGCCTGTTTTCAGCTGAGTGGTGAAGACGTTCTTTTGTGTCTGCGTGAGCATAAAGAGCACCAAAGCCGCTCTCGAAACGCTCGTGTAGAGAAGGATCTAGATGGGGCAAAATGAGTCCCTTGAATTCTTCAAAAGAATAGTGGGCGCCGCGCTCTTGAATATGGGCCACTTGATCTCCAATTTCTTTCTCATCTAAAAGGGAGCTTGCGTGAAGAGCAGGGATGAAAAAAAGCGTCAAAAGGGCAAGGGAAAAAATATTCATTGAGAACCTTAATTATATAGAAATACTATAGGCTTATGTTAAAAATTCTATGTGAAACATGTCCAAGAGTCAATGGAGAAAGGCATGTGTTATAAACTTTGCCTTTTTGCCAGTTATTTTAGCACAATTTTAATTTTCTCGCTCTATAACCGCGTGACAAGGTGGGGAAAAGCCTGCTAGGGTTCTCTCCTGTTTTGACAACTATAAACTGTTAAGGAGCCACGATGACATTTGCGCGCAGTTTAGGAAAAAAAGCCTCGTTCTACGGTCTCTGCCTCGTCTTTTTGGCAAGTACAGGACCGTGTTCCCATATGGCACACGCTACAAGTATATCCTCGCCTGCCACCAGTAGCTCTTCGTCCCCCCATCGCATGGACAGCCCATCCGTTGTGCGCTCCCAGGGCCCTGCCATGGAGGTGCTGCCCCTTTGGAAGCATCAAAGTGACGTGGACTTGCGCCAGCCACATTTTAAAATACCATCCTGGACATTTCCGTTTTTGAAACGCCTCGACCAAAGCATCAGTGTGTTTGGTGGCCGCTCGCTTATCAAACCTGTTCCAGCACGTGATGCTTACTTCCAAGAACTTGTTCAAAAAGCCCAGGCAAGCAAGCAGGCAATTCTTATCAAAGACCAAGAGGTACGGGGTGAGATGTTTTTGCCCCATCCTTTTGAAGAGACGGCTACCTATAAAGCCATTGTTTATGCACCGGGAAGTGGTGGGTTGTGCATGAGTGAGCGCACTCTTGTGACGCGCATGGCAGATGAGCTTAATGCCCTTGTCTTTGTTGTTGAATCCAATAGGTCCAGAGCCGGGCAGGGACAGACGGGATCGTCTTCAGAGAACCAACTTGATCAAAATCACCTCAATATTGCCCTTGATGTGTTGCGTATGGCGGAGATTCTTGATGGGCATCCAAACATCAAGGGGTTTGCGGCGGCGGGGTCTTCCCTGGGGGCGGTCGCTTTGTCTGCGCTCGCAGATCGCAATATTTCAGGTCCTTTGTATGGGAGGAGCTATTATGTGGACGGGGAGGTGGGTTCTCCCACGAATCACTGGGCCAATGCTTCTCCTTTTCAGGCTCTTTTTCTTATGACGCCCATTTTCCCTGTACAAGTGCATCCTACCCAAATGCCCCTTGGGGTTCACACGAGTCTTTTTGTGGGTGACCGTGATATGTGGTGCGAGCCCTTTTCAGCCATGCGTGCTATTCCACATATACAAGGGGGTATGAGTTTACACCTTTTGAAGATGGGACACGGACCAGAGTGTGATTGGGGCGAGTGGGATGGGCGTATCGTACGACATTCGGAGACACTTACAAAACTAAACGAGAGCGGCGTTGAGCTTATATACAGTCGTAAGGGTGAGAATATTTCACGGTGCACCCACGCAGGGATTCCCTTCGAGGCGATGGCTCTTGCGACGCGCCCAAACTTTATGAGCAATCATACACCTGAGGAAATGGCTTACGTTGCGCCGTTTATGTCAGGTCCTCTCGCCATTGGTCTTGGACTTCGGCCATCGGACGACGTCGCACTTCATAGGGGACTCAACGATGTCATGGAGCGCACAACCAAAGGCACCCTTCTGGAGCCAAACCCTGATGCGGTCTCAAAAATGCTGACAATTATGCGCGCAGAGCTCGCCACCTTTGTGACGGGTGCGCTGTGGGACGAGGGTCTTTTCATGCATTCATGGGAGGAAACGATGAAGGCAAAGGCGTTGGCGCAAAAGGCAATTGCTGCCTTTGATAGCATTGACGGCCGTCGTATCCACGCCGTGGCGTCAGGTATTCTTGCGCGCCCTAGAGCAACGGCGCAAGATGGTTCTCAGGTCCCGCCGCGCATGGCAACGCAAGAGGAGATCCTCGAGATGCGGGCGTGCTATATGCGCGTTCTTGGGCCCCTGGCGGAAGAAGTTTCCTAAAATATCACGCGCAAAAAAGGGGGCTGCGGCCCCCTTTTTTATGCACTCTACTTTTTCTTTAAAGCATCTCAATGGCAACGGCCACAGCTTCACCTCCCCCGATACACAGGGTCGCAATACCGCGCTTGCCGCCCTTTTGCTTGAGGGCGTGGATAAGAGTGACAAGAATACGCGCACCGGACGCGCCAATGGGGTGACCCAGGGCGCACGCACCGCCATGGACATTGACCTTACTTGGATCAAGGGCAAGCTCTTTGATGGCAGCCAGGGTCACCACTGCAAAAGCCTCATTAATTTCAAAAAGATCCACCTCATCCTTGTGCCACCCGACTTGGGTGAGGAGTTTTTTAACGGCGCCGATGGGGGCCAAGGTAAACCACTCAGGTTCGTGGGAGTGACTGGCGTGACCCACAATGCGCGCCAAGGGCTTTGTGGTGGCGGCTGACTCCTCCATGAGCACAAGGGCGGCGCCGCCGTCGGAGATGGAGCTGGCGTTGGCGGCCGTGACTGTGCCGTCTTTGGTGAAAGCGGGCCGCAGAGTTGGGATTTTGTCGATGTTGACCTTTGAGGGGGGCTCATCCTGCGCCACAAGGATCGCTCCTTTGCGGTCGGCGATCTCAATGGGGGAAATTTCCTCCACAAAGGCGCCGCTTTTGATGGCCTCTAGGGCCCGGGTGGCGGACAAAATGGCAAAGGCGTCTTGATCTTCTCGGGAAAAGCCTTTTTCCTTGGCGGTTGCGTCGGCGTAGACACCCATTGCCACGCCGGCGTAAGCGTCTTGGAGTCCGTCATACAACATATGGTCGAAGATCTCAGCGTGACCCATGCGGTAACCGCCGCGTGCCTTGGTCAGCAAATAGGGGGCGGCGTTCATGTTTTCCATGCCGCCTGCCACAACTGTCGTGGCAGATCCCGCTTTAATCAGATCATGGCCCAGCATGACGGCTTTCAGGCCAGAGCCGCAGACCTTATTGACGGTGAGGGCAGTTGTGTGTTGACTAAGACCTGCTTTTAAAAGAGCTTGACGCGCAGGGGATTGTCCGGTGCCTGCGGGCAGGACACATCCCATGATGACGTCGCTCACGTCATGGGTACCAAGACCAGCACTTTCAACGGCTGCGCGAATGGCGTTTGCGCCAAGTTCCGTTGCGCTCACTCCTGACAGAATCCCTTGAAAAGCACCCACAGGTGTGCGCTTGGCTGCAACGATGACAACAGATGACATGAAGACCTCCTTATTTTTATCTGTGACGTGCCTACAAGCATACGCAAGATCAGGGTATCCTGCCAGAAGAGAATGCGCTTTTTTGCCCCCTTGACGCTGACAAGTGCCGGCTCTAGCTATAGAGAAAAAAATAGGGAGGTTGCCGTGAAGAAAATAAATCTTTTTTTGGTGTTGTGCGCCGTTGTTTGGATAGCTCCAGTCTACGGCTCAGCCGCGTCTAGGGCGTCTCATGTATGTCCTGGTGAAGACGCGCAGGTCTTGGGGGACTGGAAGACTGCGCGGTCAAAAAAGCCTCGCCAAGTCTCTCAAAAGAAAACAAAGCCTCCGGCAGGGAGTGTGCCAAGACAACGTATTTCGCCCCAAGACGCCTATACACTCGTGAAGAGTTATCTGGCTCAAGGTACACAGCCAGGCGGTGGGACGCGCCCTTTGATTCAGGCTGTCTCCCTCGCGTATGCCCACGCAACGCTTTTAGAAGAAAGTGTTTTTAATCCGCTGTATGCACGAGCGTGCGCTGCCTTGGGCACAAAATTGCCCCGGGACGAGCAGGTGACCATTGGAGGGAAGAAATATGGGGCGGCGCTGTGCTTTCAGGAGGCTTACACTTATGCGTCTCACACCAAAGACGCATCCCTAGTGGCCGATGTATTGCTCCGGATTGCCACGTGCCGAGGTCCTGAAAGCTGTACCCTGGGGGATGAGGTTATGCCAAAACTGACCCTTGCCACGCGTGCTTTTGATCTCCTGTCAGCGGACGACAAAGCGCTTCGGGCGCGCGCATGTCTGGCAATTCTTGAAAATTGGGAAGGGGAGATGTGCACCTTTGGCGGGAAGGCGCGCACCCAAACGCAAGCCCTGCGCGCGGCTTATAATGCAGCTGTAAGGCTTGAGGGGGGAGAGCTTGCAGCAAAGTGCTACTGGGCCATTGCGATCCGTAGCCCCGAGACCGCGGTGATGGATTTGCATTTTGAAAAGAGTGATCTTTTTAGGCGCTGCGCCCATTATACGCGCTTTCCACACGTGAAGGCCGACGCCCTTTTGCGGGCCATTGACTTAGACCTAAAAGGACACCCTGGTGTCTCCAAGCGTGTTGCTTGCCGCCAGGAGCTCCAGGAGGTCAGGGAAATCGGGGTGTCGCAAAGAAATGAGACCCTTATTACACGTGCGGACGCCCTCTTTGAAAAATTGAGTGACCTTGCAAGGAATGCGCCTCCCCCCACTTTCAGGGGTGCGTCTTGGCACTCAACTGCGATAGACTAGTGAAAAAAATATAAACGGGCGGGGGGGATAAAATGAATTTTTCTAAAGCGTTTGTTTTTGTGTTGTTGGTGGGGGCGACGCCTTTGGGTGCATCCACGGATGCACGTCCTGATCTAGACGGGGTGTCCTACCACCCAAGTGTGCGCCTTCATAACCGTTTTGCTATCCTTGATCCGGGTTTATCTGCGCCTAAGGGCGTGGGGGTGCATAGCCCGCGCGGTCCTTCCCTAAGCAGTGAACCCATCCAGATTGACGAAAAAGTTCGCCCAGATCGCCAAGCAACACGCCGCTTGAGTCAGTGCTTTGCAAAAGTCAGATCATCAGGACAAAAAAGCCCAAATAGTGCCATTTCTATGCTGATAGATGTTTGCCGCAAAGCCATTGAGGATGGGCACGTTGAAGGATATGACGCCCTAGCGGCGCGGGCTTTTAGCGAGCTGGGGAAACGTCTTGCTCCCAAACAAGAGGTGACCATCTTCGGTGAGACCTTTGATAAGGAGGCTTGCTTTCGCAGGGTCCTGAATGACGCCCACGTAAAGAGAGACGACACAGCTAAAGCGAATGCACTTTATAGGCTTTTGTGCGCGAGCCAGGGTAATCAGATTTTGTTGGAGGGGCGCCTTCAGTCAAAATGCTCGCAGTTCATGTGGATTTTGGAGACTGTTGGGCAGACAAATCTGGATCTGCGCGCACTTGCATGGCGAGGTGTTGTGGACTACTGGCAAGGACCCTTCATATTTGTTGAAGGGGAGGAGCTGGATTTGTCGGACTGCTTGCAAAGGGCCTACGGTGCCCATCTTCAGGCAACGTCTCGTGATGTGAAGGCGCGGTGCCTCGTATCTGTGGCCAAGCACGTGAATACGGACCTTATGTACTGGGACGATAACACCAGAAAAGCAACCATTCTTGTTCGTCCATCTCTTTTAAAGCGTGCTGCTGCATTGACACCCCACTTAACCAAACGAAACCGCATTCTTATGCAGTACGTAGAATCTTGCTTGCCTGGCCACGTCCGATCTTTCACGGAGCGGACCCATCAAGAGCTTGTGAAGATTTTGCAGGCCATTGCCACTACGTGTGCTCAAAGTGATCGAGGGCTGCACATTAGCGCTCAGGACCAGATTGCGTATTTGGAGGGCCTGAGACAAGCACAGCTTTGCGCCCACGGTCCATCATCAATCGTCTTCACAGTGGATGGGCTAGGCGACCAAGACGGGAGTTGCCAATGAATACTAAAAAATGGTAAACATAAAAGTAAGGTGTGTCTCATTTTTAAAGTGTCCTTAGGATGGAGTCTAAAGAAATTCTCAAGCAACAGTTAGAACGGCTTGAACATGAGCACCATGACTTGGATGCCATGATTGACCGTGTCCTGAGTGGTGCGATTGTGGACCAGATTGCGGTGCAGCGTCTCAAGAAAAGAAAGCTCCTTCTCAAGGACCAAATTTCTCATCTGCGCAGCCGAATCGTTCCCGATATCATCGCCTAGTATCGCCTATCCTCTTTATAAAAAACCCTTTCTTTCACGCTCTTATTTCAAATTTTAGACAATATTTACTAAATGAATTCTGTCATATGTGTCAGTTTTGTTAATCTCATTATTTAAATTTTACAAATAATTTTCTCCCGCTTAAGAAGATTTTTTATCTTTTTCTTCATGCTGACTTTGTCTGGAGAGGTTCTCTAGACATTTTGTCAGTCATAAAGAAGGAGATTTTCTTATGAAAAGAGCCGCTTATTTATCCCTTGTCCTTTCTAGCATTTTGACCCCTTCTCTTTTTGCTTCTGCAGAAGAAATTTTGGGCGATGATTTGTCCTTATCATCTTCCCAAGGCGGCGCTCCTTTAAATCCTCACCATGATGAGGGCTTCCTTTTTGCAACCTACAAGTTGAATAACAGGCCTACATCCGAGGTAAGTGAGACGAAGCTTTTGAAAAAAGCGACAAAGCTAAAAGCGCTGCGCATGGCTCTTAAGGCCGAGGCCGCTGAGGAGACCCTCGACATACCAGGGCAAGAAGGGGACGCTCCTGCACCATCAAGCAGCGGTCGCATGATTTTTGGCATGGCGGCGCCTTCGGCGGCTAAGGTGATGATTGATCTGCGCCCCACATGCTCTCCCATCCAAGATCAAGGGAATACGGGAAGTTGTACAGCCCACTCCCTTGAAGGTGCGCTGGAGCAAGCCATGATTCGCAAAACAGGTAAATATGTGCATTTCTCGAGGCTTGCAGGCTATTTTCATGCCCGTGCGCGCATGGGTAAGTCCGAGCGCAATGAGCTTGAGTATTTGAATCAGGACTCAGGGGCCACCATTGGAGACGCGGCTCTTTCCGTCTTTTCAGGGCTTATTCCAGAAACCCTGTGGCCCTATAAGGACGATGGTCGCACCTTTAAGAAGCAACCTTTGCCTTCTTGCTATGAGGCGGGTTTGAGGTGGCTCAATACAACCGGTATATCATTCGTAAAAGTGGACGGGACTAAAGAAGGCATCTTGGCCCAGCTTAAGGATGGTAAACCCGTGATGTTTGGTATGGCCCTGCGCAAATCCTTTATGTCCAGTGAGGTTGCCAGGACGGGTATGGTGCCTGTGCCGTCCCCAAGTGAGGACATTGTGGGCGGTCATGCCATGTTGATCGTGGGGTATAACGGCGACACCCAGCGCTTTATTGTGCGTAACTCTTGGAGCGAAAAATGGGGTGATAAAGGATACGCTCACATTCCCGAGGCTTTAATTATTCAGCCCGATGTGACCTATGACCTGTGGCGTGTGTCCGATGTTGTCAATATTCAAACCGTTGACGAGGCCACTCAAAAATCCCTGGAGCGCGCCCACGCAAGTAAGGCAACTCTTGGCACAAAGGCTTTGCCGCAGCCTGTCACAGTGTTGGATGAGAGCATCATCGATAAGGCAAAGGCTAAGAAATCAAAGCGTCCTTTTGCCATGACCCTGGCACGCACCCTTGAAAAGCAAAATGCGGCGCAGTCCAGTGCCGTTGATGAAGTCGCATGACCTCATTATGCAAAAAAAAAGGGGGCCATTGGCCCCCTTTTTTGTATCGGAACATCTCACTCGATGGCGCTGAGCATGGTAAGGGCTTCATGCATGCGCCCTTCCTTTTCCGCAAAGCGCAAGAAATGCACGCGTTCCACAAGAATTTCGGGGGGCGTTGGGGTGCGCGATAGGAGTGACATGACCTCATCGGCAAAGGCCTCAAGGGGCATGTAGCCATCGCGTGTTTCTTGGCCAGGGGTAAGGGACGTTTGCACGCCAGGTGGGGCAATCTCGATGACCTCAACTTTCCCTTTGAGCGCCTCTCGCAGGGAAAGGGTATAGGAGTGGAGGGCAGCTTTTGTGGCCGAGTAGGTGGCGCTGGCGCGCATGGGCACAAACGCAAGGCCTGAGGTCACGTTCATAATAACGGCGTTCTTTTGGGAACTCAGATGCTCAATGAAGGCGTTGGTGACGCGAATGGGCCCCATGAGATTGGTCATGATGGTGTCGTGGGCGTCTGTCAGATCGCGTTTTACGCCCAGATTTTCCCGCTTCATAATACCTGCGTTATTGATGAGAATATTAAGGGCAGGGTGCTCTTTTATGAGGTTCGCCGCAAAGGCGTCAAGGTTTTGAACGTCGTCCACATCAAGGTGGACCGGGACCAGCCCCGCGCGCCCCGCGGCGGTTTTTTGGAGGGCCTCTTGACGTCTGCCCGCAATAAGAACCGTGTTGCCCGCGTCGTGTAGGCGGTGGGCGAGCGCAGCGCCAATGCCAGATCCCCCGCCCGTGATTAAAATGGTATTGCCTGATGGTTGCATGGGAAGCCTCCTTGTTTTTATGATGCGTTTCTAGCCTATCACATAACAAGGTGCGTTGGGCAGTGCGTCCTATCCCTTGTGGGTGAAGTCCAAGATAGACATCACCACCTCCATCACAATGAGGAGGATAATGATCCACTCTAAGCGTGAGGAATGAAGGTGCTTGAGCTCGTCGGACAGCATGCCGTAAAGCTCATGCAGCACCGAAAGACGTTGGTTCAAGATAGATGTGCGGGTGGTGATGTCAAGGTAAGACGCGCACATATGATAGTACGCTTCGTAGCTTGGTCTTTTCCAGAAAAACTCAGGGGTGTCCAGGAGGTCGCTATGCAGGTTAATGGAGTGGCGCTCGGCAAACAGCGCGCCGATTTTCTTGGACAGCTTTTGGCGCGACATGCGAATGGCACCCTTTTGAGCCAGCTGTTCTGGAAGATCCTTGCTTTTTTGGATGGTTTTTGTGGTGGTGTTTTCAAAGACAGCAAGCTTCACCGACTGGGACATGCCATAGGAAAAGGACAGCATAAGGAAGGGGTCCTTGGAGCCCAAGATGACCTCATCCTCCTCCTCTATGATGTGGGTCTCCTTCCCAAAGCGGTAAACACAGGTGTCACTCACAAAGGTCTCGAGGGGTTTGATGGCATGGGTATGGATAAGGGCCAGATGGATCTGGGTTTCCTCGGGCGGCACGCCCCAAAACACAACGCTTCCATAGGGGAAAATATAGATGTGCCCGGTGTCGGCCTCAGATCCAATATGCAGGTGAAGGGCGTCATCGCAAAATTCCGGTTCGAGTCCTTTTGCACGCAGGGTCGCAACAAGGCCTTCAAAATCATAGGCATCGGCGCTGCAATAAGACGTGCATGGATAGGTCATGGGGATTCTCTTTTCTTCTGGTCTGTTGGTGAGGCAATGGTTGCGCGCGGGCCCGTCATCTGTCAAGGGGGCACGTCGTGGCAAGAGTGTTTGTATTTTCATAATCCAGAATAAGAAGCTTCTTGGAAGAGGTTGCGTGTCAACCATGATGGAGAAAGTGGCTGGTGAGATTGGGTCAATCTTACGTCAATAATCATTCAAAAATTGACAATTTGTGATCATTTGTAGTACGTCTTATTTTTTTAAACAGTAATCCGTCTAAATGAAGTCGACCCAAAAAATCACCTTATGTATCCTGTCCAGCGTTGTGTTGGCGGGGTGTGAGGATAAAACCGGACCATCCTTTGAGAATCTTGAGGCCTGTGAGAAGATCTATCCTACAGATGTGTGTTTGAGCGCGCGTGCCAAGGCGTGGATCAAGGATGGTCAAAAAGAACCGCGCCCCTTGGGGCAGTGTCACGCCCTCTATGCTTCGTGTGACGTGTGGCGCACGGGGTACGCACCGACCATGGCGGGTTTTCGCGTTCTCTCTGACGGCGACGGCGAGCCCCACTATATCATGGTGCAACGCGCAAGAAGAGGTGGCAGCTTGTGGTTTTTCTGGTCCATATGGGACTCTTTGACAAGCGACAAATCCGGTTTTGGCAAATCAAGTACCGGCTTTTTAGGAGGATAAACCTTGGAGCGTCTCCACGCTACCCCACGCCCTCATTGGCAGGAACGTGTGGACAGCCTTGGGTTTCACTTTCACACGGACGGCGGCATTCCCTATTGGGATGAGTCCGCGTACTACCAGTTTACGCCTGCGCAAATCGAGGATCTCCATAATGCAACGCTGACCCTGGAGGCCCTTTGCCAGGAAGCAGTGGCTTTCATCATTGCCCAAAAGCGTTATGAGGGTTTTGGTTTGAGCGCCTTGGCCATTGATTTGATCGAGGAGAGCTTTGCCAAAAAGAGTCCGAGTTTATATGGGCGCTTTGACCTGGCCTATGACGGCGTACGTCCCCCAAAACTTCTGGAGTATAACGCGGACACGCCCACAGCCCTTTTTGAAGCCGGCGTTGTGCAGTGGGAGTGGCGCACATCTACGGGGATTGGCAGCGGGCAATACAACCGCATCCATGAAGCTTTGATCGAAACGTGGAAACGTTTGAACATTAAGGGACGCCTTCATTTTGCGGGGTTTTTAGATTATCCAGAAGACTTGTGCACACTCGTGTACCTTGCGGACACGGCGTTTCAAGCTGGGCATGAAATATGCGTTCTCCATGTGCGAGATATTGCGCTGAGGAAACGTTTTTTCTTTGGGAAGCCTACTTTTCTCGATCACGAGGCAAAACCCATTACTCACCTTTATAAACTCTACCCCTGGGAGGAAATGTGCACGGACGCCTTTGCGCCATATATACGCCCGTCTGGTGTGACCCTTTACGAGCCAGCGTGGCGCATGCTTTTGCAAAACAAGCATATTCTCAAGATTCTGTGGGAGATGTTTCCCCAGTGTCCCTATCTTTTGCCAGCAAGCTCCTCACCCCAGGACTTGGAGGGCGCTTTTGCGTGCAAGCCAAAATGGGGCCGCGAAGGGATTCATGTCCAAAAAGGTGAATGGGGGCAAGCGCTTCAATTGCCACCGGGGCAGAACCAGGACGATTACGTATTCCAAGCATGGTATGACATGCCCTTATTGAACGGCAATCGCCCCACCATTGGGAGCTGGGTTATCGGTGGGCAGCCCGCAGGTATTGGCGTGCGCGAAGATACGTCCCTTGTTTTGGGAAATACGGGTCGCTTTGTGCCCCACTGCGTCGCTTAATGGGTGCCCTGCTTTAGGTCGAATAAATCAGGTACTGCTTTGTTTCCTCATGGGTGGGGGCATTAAAAAACGTGTCCGTTGGGGCGTGCTCAATAAGGTGTCCATTTTGCATAAAGGCCGTGTGGTGGGAAATGCGCTGGGCCTGTTTCATGTTGTGGGTCACAATGACGATGGTATAGTCCTTACATAGCTCCTCCACCAAGGTTTCGATTTTGCGCGTGCCTAAGGGATCCAGGGACGCGGTGGGTTCGTCCAAGAGGATCACTTCCGGCTTCATGGCAATGGTGCGCGCGATGCACAGGCGTTGCTGTTGACCAATGGACAGACCAAGTCCGCTGTTGTGGAGTTTGTCTTTCACCTCATCCCACAGCGCCGCTTGGGCCAGCGCCCACGTGACCCGCTCTTCTAAGTCGCTTGGCTCCATTGCGTGGTGAAGCCTCAGGCCAAAGGCCACATTTTCAAAAATAGACATGGGAAACGGTGTGGGTCTTTGAAAAACCATGCCCACTTTTTGGCGCAGGGTATCAACGGGATACTTCTTGCTGAGGATGTCTTGGCCGTCCAGTAAGATTTCGCCCGCAATGCGGGGGTTGCCAGATAGTTCATAAATGCGGTTGAAGGTGCGCAAGAGCGTTGATTTTCCGCTGCCGGAATAGCCAATAAAGGCTGTGACCTGCTTATGTGGAATGTTGAGCGAGATATCTTTTAAGACATGGAGCTTCCCGTAATGAAAGTCTAAGTTTTTGATGGAGAGTGTGATGTGTTCCATTTTTTACCTCAATAGGACGGGCCAGAGGAGCTCGATAAACTCCTGGCAATAATGTTGAGGGCCAAAACCCACAGCATAATGAGTGCGGCTCCTGCCCAGGCAAGCTGTTGCCAGTCGGCGTATGGGCTCATGGCGAACTGAAAAATAACCGTTGGCAGGTTTGCCATGGGGGCGCCCAGTTTTGTGCTCCAAAACTGATTGTTGAGCGCAGTGAAAAGAAGGGGGGCTGTCTCGCCCGAGATGCGGGCAACCGCAAGCAGCACGCCCGTGATCAGCCCCGTCTTTGAGATACGCAGGAGAATTTTTGAGAAGACCTCCCAGCGGGTCGCGCCCAGGCCGTAAGCAGCTTCTTGAAGGGTAAAGGGCACAAGGCGTAGCATGTCCTCAGTGGTGCGTGTCATGATGGGCAGCGCAATAAGGGCCAGGGCCATCATGCCCGCAAAGGCGGAGAAATGCTTGACGTTCACCACATAGACCTCATAGACGTAAAGTCCCAGCACAATGGAAGGGGCACTGAGCAACATATCGTTGAGGAAACGTAACACGGACGCCGTGCGCAGGACCTGATTTGTGTGTTGCGTCAAGTAAACGCCGGCCAAAATCCCCACGGGCGTTGCAAACAGCATGGCCCCAAAGGTCATGTAAAGACTGCCAAAAATGGCGTTGGCCAGTCCCCCTTGGCTGCCAGGGGGAGGGGTCATCTGCAAAAGGGTATCAAGGGTGAGTCCCGCAAATCCTTTTTGAATGACGCTCAGGACAATCCACATGAGAAACGACAGCGCTGTGATAAGCGCCCCGTAAGCAAAGCAGGTGGCAAGACTGTTCGTAAGTCTGCGCCTGCGTGCGCGTCTGGAAATAGGTTCTTTTGGGTCTCGCATAATGTTATCCATGGGCGCCCTCCTTATTCTTAAGGCGGATGAGGATCAGCTTTGAAAGGGCAATGACAAGAAACGTCAAGATAAAGAGCATGAGCCCCAGGGTAATGAGCGAGGACAGATAAAGCTCACCATTGGCTTCGGCAAACTCATTGGCTAAAACCGATGAAAGTGTCGCGCCTGGCATGAGGAAAGATTTGGAGAAAAGGCCAGCATTTCCAATGACAAAGGTGACAGCCATGGTTTCACCCAATGCCCGCCCCAAGCCCAGCATCACGCCGCCAAAAACCGCAAAGCGGGTGTAAGGCAAGATCACATACCAAACAACCTCCCATCTTGTGGCGCCGGTGGCGTAAGCGGCCTCAATAAGATCTTTCGGCACAATGGCAAAGGCGTCCTGCATGACCGATGTGATGAAGGGCAAAATCATAATGCCCAAAACAGTGCCTGCCATAAGGAGGTTGATGCCTGTGGGAGGTCCTTGAAAAAATTCTCCAATGATCGGGATTGCCCCGAGCGTGTCTGTCAAAAGGGGCTGTACATGCTGGGCAAAGACTGTGGCCAACACCAAAAGGCCCCACATGCCATAGATGATGCTGGGCACCCCGGCCAGAAGCTCAATAAGAATGCGCAAAACTTTTGCAACGCGGCCACGCGTGATCTGCGTCAAAAAATAGGCCATACCAAAAGACAAGGGGATGGCAAGGATCACAGCAATGGCTGAGGAGACGAGGGTCCCATAAAGGGGTGTGAGGCCTCCAAACACCTCATGTACTGGATCCCAGGCTGCCGTTGTAAAGAAACGCCATCCAAATTTTTCCAGAGCTGGCAGGGCGGCGTCAGTCAGGAAAAGGAAAAGCGTTAAAAAGATCGCCGCCACCGCATAGGCGCTCAAGAGGTGCGCGTGGAGAAAGAGACTATCCTTCATACGGCGAATAACTTGGGATGTTTGCATAGCGCAGTATTCTCAATAGAGCACATGTCTATTATGGGCCCAAAAACATTAAAAAGACGAGGGGTGAGATATTAACAGAGTATTAAGAGAATTATTAAAATGTCACACGATGTAAAAGTCGATATAAATTTATGAAAAATTCTTGTTAAATGCGGACGAGATGCTAGACTCAAAAATACCGAGCTTTGCGCTTGGATAAAAAACATGGAGGCAAATGTGAGTAAAAAACATCTTTTAACCGCATCCTTTGCGGCGCTCGTGGTCAGTGCATCTCCCGCACTTGCCAAAGAGCATCATCACCACTCAAACCACGATATGCACGCACAAATCAGTGAGTTGAAGGCGCAAGTAGAAGCCTTGACGGCACAGCTGAATCAAATTCAAGCTGCAAGCGCTGAGCAAGCAAAATCCGATGGACCCAAGGTTTACAGCGGAAACGATAAGCTGAAGCTGAAGCTTTCAGGTCAAGTCAACCGCGCCATGGCATACTATGACAACGGTCATAATTCACAGTACAAGCACGTGGATAACAATGCCAGCGATACACGCCTTAACTTCACTGCTGAGGGCAAGCTCAACGACAATCTGACCATGGGTGGTACGATCGAAGTTGAGATCCCTTCCGAGAACAGCAATACGGTTGGTATCGGCAATGGTTCGGCTACGTCTAATACCGTCTCTTTGACCGAGCGTAAGATGGAAGTTTTCGCTAAATCTAAATACGGTAATGTGTGGGTTGGCCAAGGCGAAACAGCGTCCCACCGTGTGTCTGACATTGACTTGACGGGCACAAATGCAGCCCAAGAGGGTGGCGAGCTAGAAAGCATGGCGGGCGGCGTTCAATTCTGGAACAACACAACAAATGCCGTTGATACTTACAGTGGAAACTCAACAGCCGCACTTGGTACAGCCACGGCACTGACGTCGACTGTTGGATCTTATTGGCAAGAAATGGGATCACGCCGTGTTGACCGTGTGCGCTATGATACACCAACATGGTACGGCTTTACGGTTTCGGCCAGCCATGCCACACGTGACTTGACAGACTACGGTCTGCGCTATGAAGGCGAGTTCAACAAGGTGAAGCTTGTGGGTGCCATTGGTTATGCCCACAACCCCTTCAACAACGGATCTATCAAAGCCAATGGTACTGCGTGGGGGCTTAGCAACGTCAGTCGTGACGAGTATGGCGGATCCCTTTTTGCCCTCTTCCCCATTGGTATCAGCATCGGTGGTGGATACACGGGTATGAACTTTGATCAAGCGAACCGCGATAACGGAAAGCTTTGGCACTTGAAGGGCGGTTATCAAAAGAACTTCTTTGGTATTGGTAACACATGCTTTGCCATCAGCTATGGACAAGCCAAAGCCATGCGTGCAGCCTTTAACACTGTTGCGGGCGGCGTGATCACAACAACATCCGGTCAAGTGAAGACGCAAAACAGCGAAGATATGCGCATTTGGGGTCTTTATCTGAACCAACAAGTGGAGAAGTTGGCAGCAGACATTTACCTTGCTTACCAGCATCACAAGCTTGACAGAGATCTTTACAACGCCGCAGGCACGACGCTTGTGACCCAAGACATCAAGCCCAGCAATGCGGTGCTTTTGGGTGCGCGTGTTAAATTCTAAAAATAAAAAACAGGAAAGGGGTGATTTGCCTCTTTCGCCAACCTTGTGGGTGTGACACGTCACACCCACTCTTTTTTGAAAAGGAGAAGTAGAGTGGCGCGTTTTCAGGTGAAAAATCTTTTTCAGGTTGCTTGTGCCGTCTTTGTTATGGGGGCGTCTGGGGTTACTTTCGGCGCTGAGATTACAGGTGCGGGGGCTTCCTTCCCATATCCCCTTTATGCAAAGTGGGCCGATACTTATAAAAAAGAAACGGGTGTTTCTTTGAACTATCAATCCATTGGATCCGGCGGTGGCATCAAGCAAATCGAGGCCAAGACCGTAGATTTTGGCGCGTCCGACAAGCCACTGGACGAGAAGAAACTCAAGGAAGACGACCTGACCCAGTTCCCCACGGTTGTGGGAGGTGTGGTGCCTGTCTTCAATCTTGATGGCGTCAAAGATGGTGGTGTGAAGCTGACGGGCGACATTTTGGCTCAGATCTATCTGGGTAAAATAACCAAATGGAATGATCCTGCCATTACGGCGATCAATCCAGGTGTGACCCTTCCCGATAAGGTGATTACGGTTGTACACCGCTCCGATGGGTCAGGGACCTCTTTCCTTTTCACGAGCTACCTTTCCCAGGTCAACAAAGACTGGAAAGAAAAGGTGGGCGCAGACACGTCTGTGAGCTGGCCTGCGGGTGTGGGTGGTAAAGGCAACGAAGGTGTGGCCAGCTATGTTGGGCGCATTGGAGGTGCTATTGGGTATGTTGAGTATGCTTACGCTAAGCAAAATAAGCTGACAAGCGCGCAACTGCAAAACAAGTCCGGCAAGTTTGTGGAGCCATCAGCCAGCGCCTTCCAAGAAGCGGCAGCGTCTGCCAAGTGGGACTCAGTGCCAAACTTCTACCTTATCTTGACGGATGTTGAGGGTGACAAGGTGTGGCCTATCGTGGGTGCAACATTCATTTTGATGGAGAAAAAGCCCAAGAATCCCAAGCAGAGTAAGGCTGTCTTAGACTTCTTCCGTTGGGCCTATGAAAAAGGGGACACCCTTGCTACAGATCTTGATTACGTGCCTCTTCCAAACAGCGTCGTCAACCTGATTGAGCAGTCTTGGAAAGAAAACATCGCCCTTGAATAAGAGGGGATAGATGAAATAGAAAAGGCGCCCAAAGGGGCGCCTTTTTTTGTGCTTAGCGTGCCAGAGGCTTATAGCGCACCCGGTGTGGGCGCGAGGCCTCGTCGCCCAGGCGCTTTTTGCGGTCAGCCTCGTAGTCTTCGTAGTTTCCTTCAAACCACTCCACATGGGAGTCGCCTTCGAAGGCAAGAATGTGCGTTGCCAAACGATCGAGGAAGAAGCGATCATGGCTGGTGATCATGGCGCAGCCAGGAAAGTCCAGAAGACCCTCTTCCAGGGCGCGCAGTGTTTCAACATCCAAGTCGTTGGTGGGTTCGTCCAAAAGAATGACGTTGGCACCGGACTTGAGGATTTTCGCCAAATGTACGCGGTTGCGCTCACCACCCGAGAGTTGCCCTACCTTTTTTTGTTGGTCAGGGCCCTTAAAGTTAAAGCGACCACAGTAAGCGCGCGAGGACACAAGGCGCTTGCCAAGCTCAATCTCTTCGTGTCCACCGGAGATTTCTTCCCACACGGTTTTATCCGCATCTAACGTGTCGCGGCTTTGATCCACATAGCCAAGGACCACGGTTTCACCCAGGCGAATGGTGCCTTGATCGGGATTTTCCTGACCCGTGATCATGCGAAAAAGGGTACTCTTACCCACGCCGTTGGGACCAATAATGCCCACAATGGCGCCCTTTGGCACCGTGAAGGTCACGTCTTCCATGAGGCAACGATCCCCAAATCCCTTGGTCATGTGGGAGACCTCCATGACGACGTCGCCAAGGCGCGGGCCTGCAGGGATCATGATCTGAGCGCTTTCTTGGCGCTTTTCATGTTCTTGGGATAAGAGGGCTTCATAGGCTTGGATACGGGCTTTGCTCTTGGATTGGCGGGCCTTGGGGGAGGCGCGGATCCACTCAAGCTCCTCCTTCAAGGAGCGTTGTCTTGCGCTCTCTTGCTTTTCTTCTTGATAGAGGCGTTTTTCTTTTTGCTCCAGCCAAGAGGAGTAGTTTCCTTCAAAGGGGATACCCTGGCCGCGGTCAAGCTCTAGGATCCAGCCCACAACGTTATCAAGGAAGTAGCGATCGTGGGTGATGAGCACCACGGTACCAGAATAATCTTTCAAGAAGCGCTCAAGCCACGCAACGGATTCCGCGTCTAGGTGGTTGGTTGGCTCGTCGAGAAGCAGCATATCAGGGTGTTGCAACAACAGACGGCACAGGGCCACGCGGCGCTTTTCACCACCAGAAAGTTTTTCAACGCTTGCGTCGCCTGGAGGGCAGCGCAGGGCGTCCATGGCGATCTCTACGGTGCGCTCCAGGTCCCAGGCGCCGGCTGCGTCAATCTGGTCCTGAAGGGCTGCTTGTTCCTCAATGAGGGCGTTCATCTCGTCGTCCGTGAGCTCCTCGGCAAAGCGCGCGCTTACCTCTTCAAAGCGCTTAAGAAGAGCGCGGGTTTCCTTCACGCCTTCCATAATATTGCCATGGACGTCAAGGGTTGGGTCAAGCTCAGGCTCTTGGGGGAGGTAACCGACACGAAGGCCGTCCGCGGACCACGCCTCACCTAAGAATTCCCCATCAAGGCCTGCCATGATTTTTAGCAGCGTTGACTTACCAGACCCGTTGATACCGATAACGCCGATTTTTGCGCCTGGATAGAAGGAAAGATAAATGTCCTTAAGAACTTGTTTCCCACCAGGATAAACCTTGCCCAAACCCTTCATGACATATGAATATTGATAGCTCGCCATTTTTGCGTTCCTTTAAGTGTGTGAAAGTAAGCTCAGTCTTAGCTTGTTTTGGCCAAACTTGCAATGTGTGGGGCGCGCCTCACAAGGGTGGACGCACTTTTTTGATGGGGGTCACAGGGGTTGGGGCCGGATCTACGTGGTGAGCCACACTGTGGCGCCCCACAATGCGGTCCCACTGTGGAAGGCTGCGCATGAAAAGGGTCAGCACAATGAGGCATGTGGTGAGAGATGCGACATAGTAAAGACCATAACCGATGCTTAGCCCCACCGCCGCAACCGCCCACAGGGTCGCAGCAGTTGTGAGCCCTTTGACGCTGCCGTGATCCTTGATGATGAGGCCCACACCAATAAAGCCGATGCCCGACACAACCTGGGCGGCAATACGTCCTGGGTCTCCCGGAAAAGCCATGTGATGGGACAGAATGCCAAATAAACAAGATCCCAAGGCGATCAAAGAGAATGTGCGCACGCCTGCTTCATGGCCATAGCGCTCTCTTTGCCAACCCACAAGTCCGCCCATGAGTAGCGCAGCGATAAGGCGCAGCGCTTCTTCTACGGCTTGTCCTCCATCTAGATCCTGTAAGAAGTCGATCATTTTTCCCTCTATTTTCTTTATGTTTATTTTTATTATCACTCTCAATAAAGAGAGAAAAATGACAGTATGCGCACAAGCAATGCTTTTTGTGCATACCCCCCTTGCGAAAATTCTGCTGGTGCGAGGGGAAAAAAAGTCCTACATAGGAGGTGTCGGCGGGATTCCCGCCCACGAGTTTCCAGGCGCAACGCCTGGAGAGGGGCTGGTTTTTTCAGCCAGTCCTACGTCTCCCAAGACGTGAAGCCTCCCTGTTATAAACTCGGGCCGGAGCTTGCTTCGGCCCGCTTTTTTTCAACAGCATCCCATAGCTTTTGACAAAGTTCAAGGCCCCCTTCCGGCCGATGGGCCTAAAATACTTTTTTGTTTGCGGGGGCTTTGCTAGTGTGCAGGGGAACGTTGCTTCTTTAAAGGCGCTTGGAAGACCTATGCTTGACCCTTATGTCAGACCTCTGATTGATCCTGCCCTCAACCGTTTGGGTGCGTTCCTTGCACAAAAAGGGATGACGGCCAACGCCATGACGCTCACAGGCTTTGTGTTTGGCCTTTGCGCCATTGTGATGGTCAGCCAAGACGCCCTTTTGTGGGCGGCGGTTTTTTTGGTCTTGAACCGCATATGCGACGGGCTAGACGGTGCCATTGCACGGCACGCTGGGCTCTCGGATTTTGGTGGGTTTCTCGACATTGTATGCGATTTTATTATCTATGCGGGTGTGGTCTTTGCCTTTGGCCTTAGGCACGAAGAACATCTTTTTTACGCCAGCTTTTTGGTCTTTAGCTTTATCGGTCCCATGGTCTCGTTCCTGGCCTACGCCATTATTGCGGCCAAAAGGGACGTGACAACCCAGAAGCGTGGTAAGAAATCATTTTACTATCTGGGCGGTCTGTGTGAGGGCACGGAGACGACCTTTTTCCTGATGTTCTTTTGTCTGTTTCCAGCGTACTTCAACGCCATGTGTGTGGTCTTTGGTGTGATGTGTTGGCTGACAACCGTGGGCCGGATTTACACAGCTTGGGGACATTTCGGCCGTAGCGCAAACTCTTAAAATGAGTGTAGGCTATACACTTAGACTGGGTTACTTTTTGCGCATGCGTCCAAGAAGGACGGGCAAGAGTGACAGAACACCCAGGCCAACAAGCGCCAAAAGCACATGGGGCTCTAAGGCAATCTTGGGTGTGACCCCTTCTTTTTGTAAGACCGTGCGCAGGGCCACGCCCAAACTTACATAAACAAAGGATCCCGGAATGATGCCCAAGAAGGTTCCCACGACAAAGGGTACTAAGCGCATCTGAAACACCGCGGCCGCGATATTGACCACCACAAAGGGAAAGAGGGGAATAAGGCGCAAGGTAAGGAGATAGGACAGGGCGTTGTCTTGAAATCCCTTTTGCAGTTTGGCGCCGCGCCCGCCCAATTTTTTGTCCAGTAAATCTTTGGAGGCAAGGCGGGTGCTTAAGAAAACAAGGCACGCCCCAAGGGTTGCGCTGATAACGACCGCACCTGTGCCGACCCATTGTCCAAACAAAAGCCCCCCAGAAAGCGTGAGAAACGTGGCGATGGGTAAGGACAGGGCAACGGCGGCGCAGTAAACGCCTATGAAAATCAAAAGGGTGAGGACCCAATGCTGGGCAAGGTGCGCATCCAGAGCCTTTTGGTGCGCTTTGAGGCTTTCAAAGGTGAAGAAGTCAAACAGATGAAAGAACCACGCCAGCATTCCAAGGGCCACGAGCACCAAGAGGGGGAGCATTTTTTTGAGGCGTCTCATGTCTTGAGGCCCATAAGGAAGGTGACGACTTGTCTCATAAAGGGGCTAAAAAGTTTATCCTTATAGAAAGCGCCGGCAGCTTTTTTGCTGATTTCGCTTAGTGTGGGGTAAGGCAAAAGAGTGCTGGCGACGGCGCCAATGGAAAGGCCATTTTCCATGGCCAAGATCCAGGGCGCTATCAGCTCTCCCGCGTGCGTGCCAAGAATGGAAACCCCGAGGATTTTCCCCCTGGGTGTCACAAGCACCATGATGGCGCCTTGGGTGCGTCTATCCGCTTGGGCGCGGTCATTTTCCGTGAATGGGATTTCCAGGACGCGGTAAGGGATTTCTTGCCGTTGAAGCTCCTCTTGGGTGTGCCCGATGTGGGCGAGCTCTGGATCCGTGTAGGTGACCCAGGGAACCATGCGTGTTGTGGCCTTTGTGCGCAGCCCAAAAATGGTGTTGCGCAGGGCAATGCCGGCTTGATAACCAGCTGCGTGGGTGAAAAGGGGGCCTTCGATACAGTCCCCAAGTGCGTAAATTTTAGGGTTGGTTGTTTGGAGTGTCGGGCGCACGGCAATGCCCCGGGGGGAGAAAGAAACCTTCGCCTTTTCAAGGCCAAGCCCCGCCAGATTCTTGTCACGGCCCGTGGCCATAAACAGGTGAGACGCCCGGCACGTTTGTGGCGTCCCGGCCGTCTTTTCAAAGGACACGAGGGTACCGTCGTCGTTTCGGCTGACCCCAGTGACGCGGGTGTGCTCATGAATGTCAACACCCTCTTCGTGTAGGACCTCTTTCAGGTGCGCCGTCAGGGATGGCTCGTCCTTGGGCAGAACCCGCGAGACCTCGAAAACCGTGACACGGCTTCCAAGACGCCTGAACGCCTGGGCCATTTCCATACCGATGGGGCCGCCCCCAATGATGGCAAGGTGGGAGGGAAGGTGGGGCACATCAAACAGGGTTTCATTGGTTAGGAAAGGCACATGCTCAAGGCCGGGAATCTTGGGCACCAGGGGTTTGCCGCCGGTTGCGATCACGAAGCGCTTTGCTTGAATGATGTAGGAGGCGGTTTCAACGGTCCTGTCGTCTTGAAAGGTGCCCCTTTCTTCAATGACCGTGACGCCAAGTGCCGAAAAGCGCTCCACAGAATCCTGGGGGGCGATGGCGGCAATCACCTCTTTGATATGGGTGCGCACTTTGTCGAAATCCACGGGTGTGGTGCTGCTTTCCCACCCAAAGTCTGCCGCGTGCGTGCGCGCGTAACCTGCCTTTGCCGCCGCAATGAGGGCCTTTGAGGGCACGCATCCCGTGTTGAGGCAATCGCCCCCCATGTGTTTTTCTTCCAACAGCACCACGCGCGCCCCCATTTGCGCCGCGCCCGCCGCAAAGGTAAGTCCCCCAGAGCCCGCACCAATAACACAAAAGTCAGGAGTTAAAAGGGCTTTGGTCATGACTTGCCCCAAATTTGCCCAAGGCGCTTATCCCGTCCACATGCCCAGCGGTAATAGTTGTAACGGATGGGGTTCTTGGTTTTATAGTCCTGGTGATAGTCTTCTGCGTCAAAGAAGCTTTTGAAGGGGAGAAGGCGCGTTGTAATCGCCTGCGTAGGGGCGTTGTTGCCTGAGGCCTCAAGGTCTCTTTTTGCTTTTTCCAAAGACGCCTGGGCGTCTCTTTTCTCTTCCTCGTTCATATAGAAAAGAACCGCCACGTAAGGGGGGCCTTTGTCGCAGAATTGCCCCTGAGCGTCGTAGGGATCCACGTTGTGCCAGAAAGTATTTAAAAGGGTCTCGCGGGAGATTTGCGTCTCATCATAGGTGATTTTGAGGGCTTCCACATAGCCAGGATGGTCTTCGTAGGTGGGCGTCTCGGTGCCCTGGGCGCGCTCGGGATCGGCAGCGTACCCCACCTTAAGATCAAGGATCCCTTTTTTAGGCCTGTGGGTTTGTGGATCACGGAACTCAGATTCCGCGCACCAAAAGCATCCCATGGCTACAACCAGGGTTTTGTTGGACGTTGGCATGGTGGCATCTCCTTGGGTTTTGGCGGCCCCACTCCATAGAAGTGCGGCGCAAAAGGCAACGCGTAAAGCCTTTGACAAAAAGGACGCGGTCATGGCGCTCAGTCCTTGGACAGATCATAGGTGCGCACGGGTGCTTCTCCCTTTTTTGTGAAGGTGAGGGCGACCGAGTTCATGCAGTACCGCTTGCCTGTGGGAGGTGGGCCGTCATTGAAGACGTGGCCCAGGTGAGAGCCGCACCGGGCACAGATGACTTCCGTGCGCGCAGCGCCAAAAAAACCGCGTATTTTATCGTGTGGGTCAGCTCGCTCGGTAACGCCACCTGGAAGTGGTGCGTAGAAGCTGGGCCAGCCTGTGCCTGAATCGTACTTCGCCTGGGAACTGTAAACGGGATGGTCGCCCCCACAGCACGCACAAAAATAAGTCCCCTCATCGTAAACCTTATCAAGTTTGCCCGTGCCTGCGCGCTCGGTCCCGCTATAGCGGCACACCTGGAGGGTTTCGCCGCTTAAGTGCTTTTGCCAGAAGGTGTCATCTTGTTTTTTGTAATCAAAGGTCATGGGAGGCTCCTTGGGTGCGGGGGTTTGACTGAGCAATATAGGGCAGAAAGGGACGATAAAGGCGAAAAGAGAGAGAATCAGAATGCGTGTGAGATGTGTCATGGTCGGTGTTCCTCTCCTTGTGTGGGTGGGATGAGCACAGGGCAAAATCCTTGGGGCGCCACGTCAAAGGCATTATTGAATTTGGTGGACATGTTTTGAAAGGCGATGAGGGCTGTGAGCTCCACAAGTCCCGTCTCTGCTAAGTCGCGGGTGAGCCTTTCTTTCACATGGGCGTCGATGGGCACTCCGCGCGTCACGCTTTCACTGTAGCTGAGCGCGTCCCTTTCAAGGGGGGAGAAAAGAGTGCTCTGGCTCCATGCATGAAGGGCAAGAGCCTTCTCGAGGCTTACACCACGTTTGAGGAGGACCGATGTATTTAAATCAATACAAAAGGCACAGCCGTTGAGTTGAGACACACGCACAATCACAAGGGAGCGCAGGGCGGGAGAAAGGGGAGATGACGTGCGATCAAGGGCACTGTAAAGATGGGACAACCCTAAAAAAACACGGGGTGACGTGGCCCAAATTTTAGCCGAATTCAAGGGAGCGCCGTAGTGACGTGTCTGCAGCCAGAATATCAGGCGTATATACCATGGATGGTGGCCCGCGTCTTCCATTCACACCCCCCGCTGACACACAGTTATGACGTGCTGATGTCCTGTTGCTTTATTAAGAGTACGCATCATTCTTCTTGGAAGAAAGAAAAAATTTAAAATGCAGCGCCGCATTCCTTATCACATGCAAAAGGTTTCGTCTGTTTTTATAGGCAGATGGATGATATCTTTGATTCAAAACTGTTTCGAAACAGAAAACACCGGGAGGCAAGATGACCCAGAAAGGGTGCGTTTTCTTATCACTCTTATGGGGGGCGCTCTTGGCTGGGTGTCATCACGCGCCGTCCATTGATGTTTTGGGGTCTTTCTTTCCCGCATGGATGTTGTGCGCCATGCTGGGTGTTCTTTTAAGCGTCGCGATGCACGTCATTTTTCTTAAAACAAAGGTGGTGGATCATATTCCCTTCCGGCCGCTGATTTATATCCTGATGGCAGGCGCGTTTACGTTTATGATTTGGCTCGGCTGGTTCGCAAACTAGGGGGAGAGATGAGAAAAAACATAGGCAAAGCAATTGCCTTCCTCACGGTAGTGGCGTTTGTTGTCTCTGGCGCTCTTGCTATCAATCACGCATCGCGGTGCCCGCGCACCGATGACGCGTTTTTACTGGCGGATGTGGCGCACTTTGCGCCTGAGGTCTCTGGTCGCATCATCACCTTAAATATTCGCAGCAATCAGTCCGTTAAGAAAGGAGACGTCCTGTTTGTCATTGATCCGGAGCCATATAAGTTGAAGCTGGCGGCGGCCGAGGCGCAAATGGACTTGGCAACCACAACCCTGGCGCGCTCCCAGCCTTTGCTGTCCAAGGGGTTTGTGACGGCTGAGCAGATCGATCAAATGCGTGCCACAAAGGCGAGCGCTGTTGCGGCACACGCACTGGCGGCGCGAGAGCTTGCCCAAACGGTGTCAAGGGCGCCCTTTGACGGGCGCATATTGGGCCTGACGGTGCGGGACGGAGAATTCGCGGCGGCGGGTCAAGCTCTGTTTACCTTGGTGGATACATCGCGCTGGTACGCCGTTGCCAATTTTCGTGAGACGGAGCTGGTGCGCATGAAGGCGGGTACGCCGGCGCGTGTCTATGTCATGGGACAGCCAGACACCCCTTTAGAGGGGCGGGTGGATAGCTTGGGGTGGGGGGTCCTGCCCGATGAGGCAAAGCTTGTCAACGGCATTCCCGTGATTCCAAAAACCCTTAACTGGGTGCACTTGGCTCAACGTTTCCCGGTGCGCATTTTGCTGAAAAATCCCCCAGAAGCCATGATGCGCATAGGCGCCTCAGCAGTTGCGATCTTGCACTATGACAGCGATCAATAAGGAAAAAGCCCAAGATTCGTGGGAAGGATTTTGGTCCTTTTTAAAAGAAGAGCTTGCGTCAAAACCCGGGCGTTTTGCCTTCACCCTCCACGTGGCGGGCCTTGTGTGCTTAACGGTCCTTGTGTCCCAGACCCTGCGCATGCCACTTGTTTCCTACAGCGCCTATATTATTTTCATCCTTTCAAGGACACAGATCAACACGACACTTCTGCGCGCAAGCGTGGCCTTTGTGGTGGTCAGTTTGATGATTTGCTTCGTGATGGGGCTTTATATGCTGTGTGCGGGTGAGCCGGCACTGCGCATTCCTCTTTTATTGGGGATCACCTTTACGGGCATGTACGCCTCCCGCATCTCACCCCTGGGGCCCGTGGGGGTGGTCATGGCGTTTATTGGGTCTTTTGTTTTAACGCTCATTGACGCCGTGCCGAGTGAGGCCCCCGTTCCCAGCGGCGATATTTTAACCAAGACCATCCTTTGGTTCTGGGCGGCGGCGTCCTTGCCCATTAGCTTAGTGCTTGGGTATCACCTGTTGCGCATTTACACGGGCTTTGAGCGTCTGGAGGCTGAGCAAAATGAAAGGCCTCCTCTTCTTGTCCCGGACGCATTCACGAATCCCCTTTACACGCGCTACGCTCTCAAGGTGACTTTGGCTGTTTTCACAGCTTATTTTCTCTACAACATGGTGGACTGGCCAGAAATTCACACCTGTGTGGTGACCTGCTTTTTTGTGTCTTTGAGCAGTACACAAGACTCCGTGCGCAAGATGACGCAGCGCGTGGGCGGCGCCATGATTGGGGGAGGGATGGGGCTTTTGGCCATCATTTTCCTCATGCCACACATGACGGATATTGGCCATCTTTTGTTGATGCTAGGGGGGTGGAGCGTCCTGTGCGCGTGGATTGCGGCTGGCAGTGAAAAGCTCTCCTACATGGGGATGCAGATGGCGTTTGCGTTCTTTTTTGCGACCCTGGTGGGCTATGGTCCGACCGTTGAGCTTGCCATGGCGCGGGACCGCGTGATGGGGATTTTGCTGGGTAACCTTATTGTCTTTGCTATTTTTTCAACGATCTGGCCAGAGGGCAAGGAGCGTCAAGATGAAGCGTAACATGGGATGGCTTGTGGTTTGGGTGGGTATGAGCGGATGCATGAGCGATACGCGCACCCTGGCGCCGATGGCACCAGACCAGCCGTGGCGCCAGGAGGAGAAGGTAGAGTCACAAAAGACAGGTTTTGCATTGCCAAGAGAGGCGGCCGCGCCCGCACCCCACCCCCACAATCCCATTGATCCAAAGCGTCGCTACACATTGCCTGAGCTCATTGACCTGGCGCAGAAAAATAATCCCGATACCCGCATCGCTTGGGAGACGTCAAAGCAAGCGGCGGCGGCCGTGGGGCTGGCCCAGTCAGCTTACCTGCCGGAATTGAGCGCGCAGGTCTTAGGGGGCTTTGAGCGCACGCCCCTTCCCATTCCAAAAGATTTGAAGCCCAAGGGATATTTTACGGCCCACACAAAAGAGCTTTTACCGTCACTCGTGATTAAGTGGCTCCTGTTTGATTTTGGGCGCCGGGACGCCCAAGTGGAGGGGGCGCGCGCCTTGTCCACCGCGTCCAACGCGGCGTTTACGGGAAAGCATCAAAAACTGATCTTTGAGGTCTCCAAGGCCTACTTTGTGCTGGACGCGACCCATGCGCAACTTGATGTGGCCGAGCGCGCCCTCAAAAACGCAAAGCTTCTCCAAGAGGCAGCAAGCGACAAGGCAAAGCAAGGCCTTGCCACAACCGTTGAGGTGGCCATTGCCGCGCGCGAGGTAGCCCAGGCCCAGCTGGACCTTGAGCATGCACGCGCAAATGACCGTGAGGCCTATTACGCTTTGATGGAAACCCTTGGCTTGAATCCTACGCTGCGTATTCAGGTGGAGAGCGCGCGCGGATCCGATCTGCCCAAAGGACTTGAGAGGGATGTGGATACCTACATCACCCGTGCGCTGAGCCAGAGGCCAGATGTGGCGGCGGCCTATGCGAATGTGCGCGCCAGTGAGGCGGGGGTGAAAGGGGCGCGTGCGGCCTATTATCCCACCCTTGGCGCCGAGGCAGCCCTGAGCCAAAATATGGGCACCGTAAAGATCGACAGCGGGCCCAGTTTCCATGTGAATAAGCCGGCTTCTGCCATTTTGTTTCGTGTGAGTATGCCCCTTTACGACGGTGGGCTGCGTTCCTACGCCATGCGCATTGCGCGCTCGAAAAAGAAAGAAGCAAAGGCGGAGCTGGAAAAGGCCCAGGACCAGGCGATCCATCAAGTGGCCCAGGCCTACGACGCCTTTAAAAGCGCGCTGGCGTCTTATCAAGCGGCGCGCGCCCTTGTGAAGGCCTCAGATACGGCCGCGCGCGCGGCCCTTGATGCCTATCACCAAGGGGTTGGGACTTTCACAGATAGTATGACCAGTCAAACCAAAAGCACCCAGGCCCACGCAGCCCAGGTTCACGCCCATGCCATGGTTTTAACCAGCGCTGCCGCCTTGGCTTTTGCCACGGGTGATTTAACCTCAATAGCCGCGCTGGACTCTTAAAGAGGGAACCACATATCCCTTGTGTTTCGGGCAAGGTTTCTGCTAGGTTTGGGCGTGCCTTTCCTTGCGTCACGTCAACACGGTTTTTAAAATGTCACGACTTGTTTACATCAATGGACTCTACGTACCCCAAGACACTGCCCTTATTGAGGTGAATGATCGGGGATTTCAATTTGGAGACGGCGTTTATGTCGTGGCCTCCCTCTATAACGGCCGCGCCATTGATTTGGACGCGCATCTTGGGCGTCTCGAGGGCTATGGGAAAGATATCCAGATTGCCCTTCCCTTTGCCAAAGAGGTGCTCAAGGGTGTGTGTTTAGAGCTCATCCGTCGCAACCGTGTAAAAGAGGGCAGCCTTTATATCCAGATGACTCGTGGGTGCGCTCCCCGGGTGCATCCCTTTCCCGACGCGCCCGTCTCCCCCAGTTTAGTCATGATCATTAAGCAAAGCGCTGTGCCGTTGGACGCCGCACGCTTGCCCCATGTGAAGGTCATGTCCACGCCCGATATTCGCTGGCGTCGCCCCCACATTAAGGCGACCTCCCTTTTGCCCACGGTGCTTTTGCGCCAAATGGCCAAGGAGGAAGGGTGTTTTGATGCATGGTTAACGGATGAGGACGGGGCTGTGAGCGAGGGCGCCAGCTGTAACGCGTATATTGTGACCCGCGCGGGAGTTCTTGTGACACGTCCCCAGGATGGCAGCCTTGTGCCGGGGGTAACCCGCACCCGTCTTTTGGCGTTGGCGCGGGCCGCCGGTATCTCCGTGGAGGAGCGCCCCTTTACCGTTGAGGAAGTCAAGGACGCGGCAGAGGCCTTTTTGTCAGGGGCTGTGTCCATGGTCAAGTGCGTGACCCATATCGACGGGCACCAGATCGGGACGGGGGTCGCTGGCCCCATCACCACGCGCATGGCAAATCTTTACTTTGATTACTGCCGCATGACGACCAAAGACGCGGCGCCCGCGCGCACGTCTTATCTAGGGTTTAAGCGCCCAAGGACGGCCGCTATCGAGGGTGCGCACACTCACAAAACGTGGGCTCTGGCCAGTTAACCATACAAGGGTGCCCCCCATGGCTGGGAGGTCCTTTTCCTGTAAAAAGACTTGGGTGCCCTTGGAGAGGGTGAGGGGTGAAAGACCCAGGACCCAGTTATCTTGAAAGCACACGCGCCCATCGGTAAAAAACCCGTCCATCTCAGACGCAAGGGCCTCAGCCGGCGCCAAGCCACAACTTTCGGCCCACACTTGCCTTGCAAAGCGCCCCGCGCGCTTTGACACCACCCAGAGCTGGTTATGTGAGTCCTTCACGCCAATCACTTTTTGATCACTTGAAATAAAAAGATCCGGCACGGGTGAGGCAAAAAGCCACAGCGCTAGCCCCACGGACATGGGCGCCAGGCCGAAGAAGCGCTTCTTCGTCACCACAAGGCACATCCACAACCCCCCAAGTGTGATGAGGGCCATGACGCCGTCGCGCGGCGTGGGGACGGGCACGTGGGCGCCGGGCCAGGAGGCCACACTTTCTGCCATTTTAATCAGCATCTCCATGGCCCACGACAAAACGGGAGACAGTCCAAAATCGTATCCAAGGGGCATGGACAGAAGACTCAAAAGCAAAAGGGGAATCAGCACAAAGGTCGTCCAAGGTACCGCCATGAGGTTGGCGGGGATGGCTTGTAAGGTGAGGGTGTGGAAAGTTGCGGCCAGGTAAGGGGTTGTGGCAACCGTTGCAATGAGGGTTGTCAGGGTCACCCCCCCAAGATAGGTGAGGGTGCGCAAAAACGTGCTATCGGACTTTGGTATGAGCAAAAGGTTGTAGGTGCGCATGGCGTCATAGGCGGCAATGAGGGCAAGGGCGGCGGCAAAGGACAGGACAAAGCTTGCGCTCATAAGCGCCTCGGGAAGGAAGAGCAGAATCAAAAAGGCCGCCAGTGAAATGTTGCGCAGGGTAAAGGCCGTGCGGTCCACAAGGACGCCGCCAAGCACGATCCCTGTCATCACAAGGGCACGGGTGGCGGGCAGAGAGCCCCCACAAATGAGCCAGTAAAAGGCAGTGCCCGCCAGTGCGATGGCCGCGGCCCATTTCTTGATGGGAAAGGCAAGGGCCAGGGGCGGGATGAGCACCAGAAGAAAACGCACGCTGATGAAAATGAAGCCCGCCACAACGCTCAAGTGAAGGCCGGAGATGGCCAGAAGGTGGGCGGTTCCCGAGTCCGCGAAGGCTTTGCGGATGTCTTCTGGAATGCTGGAGCGCTCACCCGTCACAAGGGCCTTTGCAATGGCACTGGCGGGAAAGGTCAGGTGCGCCTCAAAGTAACGATTCAGCCGCGTGCGCAGATTTTCAATGGTCACATGGATGCGCTTGCGCACAGAAGGGCCCGTGGGTGCATCATCAGTGAGTAGGCGCGGCGGGGTGAGGGCGTGCCCTTGGGCGCCGATGCCTTCAAAAAATGTTTGCCGCCGGGTGTGGTGCGCGCCGGGCACGGCTGGCTCAGGTGCGGGCGTGAGGACGGCTTTGACCTTTAAAAGATCACCCGGCACAAGGTGGGTGCTGATCTGTAGGCGCCCGCGAAGGGTGATGCGTACCTTGGGCACAGGAAGGTGCGTAAAGGGCTTTTGAAACTGGGGGTCCAGAAGCGTAATGCGCTGATAGGTGGGGTAGGTCTCCACCTGGGACAGGCGGCCTTCAATCCATTGGGGCGGGAGTTCCTCTTTGAGAAGAGGGGTGGACAGAAGATGACTGCGCAGGGTGGGCGAGGCAACACCTAACATCGTGATGAGGATGGGTACCAAGATGAAATAGACAAGGCGTCTATTGCGCAGTAAAAATGTGAGGGCGCCAAGGGCCAGCGTCACACTTGTGGTCACGCGCCAGTCAGGCTCGTAAGGGAGAGAGAAATAACCCCAAATGCCAATTCCCAAGAACACCGGCGCCCAGTAAAAAAGGCGTGTGTCCTGAAACAGGAAAGTTTCAAGGAACGCCTCCAGACGGGATGCATGGCGTGAGAAGATGTGATACACCTGGTGATCAGCAGTTTTACCTGAGCCTTACGACACTTTAGGGGGAAATCATGTCCGTTGTCACTCGCTTTGCGCCTTCGCCTACGGGTTTTTTACATATTGGATCGGCGCGCACCGCACTGTTTAACTATCTCTACGCGCGTCATTTTGGGGGCACCTTTTTGCTGCGCATTGAAGACACGGACCGTGCGCGCTCAACCCAAGAGGCCATCGACGCTATCCTTGACGGCATGAAGTGGTTGGGCCTTGAGTGGGACGGAGAGCCAATTTTTCAGTTCGCCCGGGCGGCTCGTCACGCGGACGTTGCAAAAACGCTCATGGACAGTGGTAAGGCGTACCCGTGCTCTTGTACCCCTGAAGAGCTTGATGAGATGCGCGCCAAGGCAAAGGCGGCGGGCTTGCCTCCCAAGTATGATGGCCGGTGCCGTACACACGGCGCCGCGCCCGGCAAGCCCTTTGTGGTGCGCCTCAAAGCCCCCCAGGAAGGGCGCACAACTATCCAAGACCATGTGCAAGGTGAGGTAGGTGTGGATAACGCCCAGCTCGATGATCTGGTGCTTTTGCGCTCGGACGGCACGCCCACCTATATGCTGTCCGTTGTGGTGGATGATCACGACATGAGCGTGACCCACATCATCCGGGGTGATGATCACCTGACCAACACCTTCCGCCAGGCTCAGATCTATGCTGGCATGGGCTGGGACCTGCCAGATGTCGCCCACATTCCCCTGATCCACGGGCCTGATGGGGCAAAGATGTCCAAGCGTCACGGCGCTTTGGGCGTGGACGCGTACCGGGACATGGGGCTTTTGCCTGAGGCGCTGTGTAACTACTTAAGCCGCTTGGGATGGTCCCATGGCGACGACGAGATTTTCTCCCGCGCCCAGGCGATATCCTGGTTTGATCTGACAAGCGTGGGACGCGCGCCTGCGCGCTTTGATATGGCGAAACTCGAGCACCTCAATGCCCACTATTTGCGGGGCCTCGACAACGCACGTCTTGTGGAGATGATCACACCAGACCTTGAGAAGATCCTTGGCAGTGCGCTGACAGACCTTCACAAGACACGCTTAGAAAGAGGGATGCAGGGCCTTAAAGAGCGCGCGCGCACGCTGACTGATCTGGCCCAAAGTGCGCTTTTCTACGTACACCCTGTGCCCCTTGTCTTTGAGCCCAAGGCCAGGGACCTTTTGTCAGGTGAGGCTATTTCCCATCTGCGCCTCGTTGTTGCGGCGCTGCACGAGGTGACAACCTGGGACGAAGCCACCCTTGAGGGGCTTGTGCGCGCGCTTGCCGAAAACACCCATCACAAGCTTGGCACCTTTGCCCAGCCCTTGCGCGCAGCCCTGACAGGACGGGCCGTATCGCCTAGTCTTTTTGAAGTGATGGAGATCCTTGGGAAAGACGAGACTTTGGAAAGACTCGAAAATGTGATATACAGGAATGAGGATTCATAATAATCAGGGAGTTCACATTCATGGGATCAGAAAAAAGCGTGCCCGTTACATTTACGGACGCAGGTGAGCATAAATCCATCGACTTGCCACTTATGGAAGGGGTCTTGGGACCCAAGGTGCTTGACGTGCGCAAGCTTTACGCAGATCACGGGTACTTTACCTATGATCCCAGTTTTTCCTCCACCGCAAGTTGCGAGTCAAAGATCACCTTTATTGATGGTGATGAAGGCATCCTCCTGCACAGGGGATACCCCATCCAACAGCTGGCGGCCCAAAGTGACTTCATGGAGGTCGCTTGCCTGCTTCTCCACGGTGAGCTTCCCACCGCGCGTGAGAAAGAAGATTTCGTCAACAGCATCACCCACCACACCATGGTGCATGAGCAACTGATTCACTTCTACCGAGGGTTCCGCCGCGACGCACATCCCATGGCCATTATGGTGGGTGTTGTGGGGGCCTTGTCCGCGTTTTATCACGACAGCTTGGACATCAATGATCCGAACCAGCGTGAAATTGCCGTGCACCGCATGATTGCCAAGATGCCCACCATCGCAGCCATGGCTTACCGTTACTCCATCGGCATGCCCTTTAACTATCCACAAAATCACTTAAGCTACGCGGCGAATTTCCTTCACATGATGTTCGCCATGCCCACGGAGCCTTACCGCGTAAGCCCCGTCATGGAAAAGGCCATGGACCGTATCTTTATCCTCCATGCGGATCATGAGCAAAACGCCTCCACCTCTACGGTGCGCTTGGCCAGCTCCAGCGGCGCCAATCCATTTGCGTGTGTGGCCGCCGGTATTGCGTGTCTTTGGGGGCCTGCCCACGGCGGCGCCAACGAGGCGGTTTTGAATATGCTCAAGGAAATTGGGAGTGTTGACCGTATCCCAGAGTTTATCGCAAGGGCTAAGAACAAGGATGATCCTTTCCGTCTCATGGGCTTTGGTCACCGTGTCTATAAGAACTACGATCCGCGCGCCAGCGTGCTGCGCGAAAGCTGTTATGAGATTTTGAAAGAACTTGGCCATGGGGCTGAGCCTCTTCTGGATCTGGCCCTTGAGCTTGAGAAAATTGCCCTCCACGATCCGTACTTTATCGAGAAGAAGCTCTTCCCCAACGTGGACTTCTATTCCGGTATTATCTTGAAGGCCATGGGGATTCCCATTTCCATGTTCACGGTGCTTTTTGCCGTATCGCGTACCGTTGGGTGGTTGTCCCAGTGGAAAGAAATGATTGACGATCCCCATATGCGCATTGGCCGCCCGCGTCAACTTTATACAGGTCACGCCCAACGGGATTACGTACCAGCATCCAAAAGACCCTAAGAGGATACACCGCACCCATGACACGCAAGCCGTTATCGCTTTTGGACAAATGTTCTCAGGCTGCGCGCCGCGTGGGTGCGGCTTTCCCCGTGAGTGCCGCCAATGACAATCGCATTTCCTTTAAGGGGTTTGTGACAAAGGGGCTTTTTCTGCTTATTGTCCTCATAATGTTTGTGTTGGTCGTGGGGAACCAGTTCGGCCTTTTGCCGTAAGTTGTACCCGTGAGACTTTCAGCACGCTTCTGACGCGTGCTGAAAGTGTGTGCCAAACAACAGCGTCCTATCCAAAAGCGCTCATTCTTAATAGATTCGGCTATATAGATCAACGTTGGGGGTGTTACCACTCATCTATAGCCGAACCATTATAATTTGATAATGCGTCACTCGCCGCTCGTGTATACGTCTACACGTCGCTTTCCTCGTATCCTGTTGTCACATTAAACTGCTCTAGCTATATAGAGCCTTTAGAGGTCTGGATTTTTTTTGCCAATTGGTCTATACAAATTGAATCATGTTTTGGAGGATCGTGAAAAGTTTTGTTTGAACTTCTTGTCTCAGTACTGCGTTTTTTTGGAGGGGTGTTGGAAATTTTTGATGTGTTCCATTCAGTAAAGAAAGCCAACGCGCCTTCAGGCTTGGAAAAACCTTGGTCGGATGCGCCCCTTGAGGCCTCTTATTTTGTCGAAGACGTGGTGCTCATTCACGAAGATCGTACTTTGCGCTGCGACGTTTTTTCGTCACGTTTTGGTGGCGTGCCCATGGGGCGACTGGACGAGGTATGGCCTACCTATGATGAGCTTGACCCAAAGACTGCGCAGCGTGATCAATTTTTTAACTATGTCCGTGAGGTTGATGACCTTGAGTTATTTTTTATAGGGCAAATCAATGTGCAGGACCTGCCGTTTGTGCCTGAAATTCTTAAAGATGTGGCGTTAATCAGCATTTTTGTGGACCCTCATTTTCTAAGCGGCGAGAGATGTCTTGTGCGGGTGTATGAAACTTTGGAAGGGCTTGTGCCTTTAAGTATCCCCCAAAAGGCTTCAGGCCACAAACCATGTGCCATGGCCTTTGAAAAAAGTACAGATATGCCCTTAGATGAAGAAGTGTATCCTGTTGAGATGAGTCTAGAAGAGGTTGAAGCTAATCAAGAGGCGCACGTGTGGGCTTCAAAGATTGGCGGCTATGCAAGTTCCATTCAAGATGACCCCTTCGAATTACGCCACCCTGCAAAACCTCAGTTCTGTTTGCAGTTATTTGAGATTAAAAGCTTGGGCGTGGGCTGGGTAGACGCGGGTGCCTTTTACCTCGCCCGTGGCACGGCCCCCGGCCACACCCATGAATGGTTTTGTGATATCCAGTTTCATTAGGGTTTTGTATGCTTCACTTTTTTGCGGAATTTTTGTTTCATTGTGTGGTGAGGGGCTTTTTTGCGCTACTTTCCCCGCGTCTGAAAGAGAAAACGGTGCCGGGTGGTGTTGCCACGCATTATTTTCGGCAAAGAGCAATCCTACTTCAAGAGCACCCAACGGGCCCTTGCGATCTTTTTTCTTCTCGCTTTGCGGGAGAGGCAGTGGGCAGAAGTGCAGAAGCGTGGCCTGTTTATGAGGCCATGGGTCCTCACACAAAGGCGCCTGAGGAGGTTCCTCTCTTTTTCTTGGGGCAAATCAATGTGGGGGAGCTTCCCTTTGTGCCGGAAAGTCTCAAGGGCCTGGCACTCATCAGTATCTTTGTTGATCCAGAATTTCGAAATCCTGAGCGGTGCCTTGTGCGTGCTTATGAGAGCATAGATGGCCTCGTCGCCCTGCCAGCTCCACTAGGAGTGACACCGCGCGCGCCATGCGCCATGGATTTTGAGATGTGCGAAGACGCGCCTTGCGTGCGTGATCCAGCCCTGGCGGACTTCAGTGAAGGTGTGCGAGAGCTTGTTTCCAGCCACCATGTGTTGGCCTCAAAAATTGGATGCTATGTAAGTTTTTTTCAAGATCCCCCTTTGGGTTACCTAGAAAACCATCCGGCTAAGCCAAAGTTTTGTCTGCAGTTGTTTGCCATTGAAGGTTTAAAGGTGGGTTGGGTAGACGCGGGTGCCTTTTACCTCGCCCGTGGCACGGCCCCCGGCCACACCCATGAATGGTTTTGTGATATCCAGTTTCATTAAGCGCTTGCCCGCTTTAAGCGGTCGTTGATAGCTTCTCCTATGCCTGCACTTGGGATGGGCATGACGGCGATGGAAGCGGCGCCCGATGCGTCAAGGGCGCCCAGCATCTCAAAAAGGTTATGGGCCGCTTCTTCAAGGTTGCCTGTCAGGCTTAAGTTGAGTGTGGGGGTGCCCACAAGGTGGGTGGGGCCAAAGGCCAGGAGCGCCTCACCCTCCTCAACGTGGGTTGCGTTCAGGCGTACGCGGGCATTTTTGGGTGCGTAGTGACGCAGCATTTGCCCGGGACTTAAAAGGCGGGTGGGGTGTTGGGGTGGGCTTAAAAGAGGCACGCCCAAGACGCTCTCAAGGGCTTGTCTTGTTACACCACCGGGGCGCAAAAGGGTAGGGCCATCTTCAAAAAGGCCCACAACCGTTGACTCAAGGCCTTTGTCGCACACGCCGCCATCCAAGATCAGGGAAAGCCCCTCATTCTGGCCAAAATAGCCCCTCACGTGATCCGCACTTGTGGGGCTGATGCATTCGGACGGGTTGGCGCTGGGGGCGGCGAGGGGAAAATCAACAAGACGCAAAAGCTCTTGCATCATGGGGTGTGCCGGCACGCGCACGGCCACATGGGGAAGCCCCGCGCTCACAAGGGAACAAAGGGCGGAGGTCTCACGCTTTTTCATGACCAGGGTCAAGGGCCCTGGCCAAAACGCTTCCGCAAGGCGCGCGGCCATGGCGTGGGGCTCCACATGGGCAAAGGCACTCTCTGCGTCTTTAAAGTGGGAGATGAGAGGATTGGATGAAGGGCGTCCCTTGAGGGTGAAGATGGCGGCGACTGCACGCGCGTCATAGGCGTTGGCCGCCAGGCCATAAACCGTTTCCGTGGGTACGGCCACAAGGCGGCCGGCTTGCAAGGCCTCGGCGGCAAGGATAAGGGCACGGGAGGGGGTGGTGGTCATAAGATCCTTGTGGGGAGCGAAAAGTCTGTCTACAATCCGTGGGATATTAAATGAGACGGCGCGCAATAATCAAGTTGAAAAGAGTGTGCGGCGTTTTCATACATGAAGAAATGACCTTGACCTATTGATGGAGGACGAATGAAGAAATGGCTTATGATCATGGGATGTGTGGGTTTCATGGGTAGCTGCGAAGCGGCGATGATCACAACGCAAGTGCCGGATAAAGGTCAGCCCCTCGTGGTTGTGGACGCTCAGGACAACACAAACCTCATGCCAAGCCAGTTTCGCACAAGCAGCGATAACTTCGCACCCGCCCTGATCCGCAAAGAGCTGGCGAAACAATATACGCTTCCCTCTCGTAAGGGTCTTGATCAGCTTAATTTTTCTGCAAGCGCCCAGTTTAGTGAGTCCTCCCTACGTAATCTTATCAACGTGACAGGCCAGGATTTATGCATTGTTGACTTGCGCCTTGAATCCCACGGATTTGGGGGCGGTCACGCTGTGTCACTCTATGCACCCCAAAACGCCATTAACCAGGGATTTTCTCCACAGGTTGCTTTGCAGCGTGAAGAAGCCTTCCTCGCCGAACTTGAGCGCACTGATCCTGCCTTCTTGCGCCTCATCATGGATAAAGACGATGGTCAGATTTGCGCCGGCGCCAAAGTCGTGTCAAAGTTCTGCCCTGTGGAGTCTGAGGAAGCGCTTGTGGCGCGCCACGGTGTGGGATACGTACGTTTTGCGACCCTAGATCATGCTCGCCCCAGTGATGAGGTGGTGGACGCGTTTGTGGCTTTTGTGACGCAAGCGCCTGCGCGCACTAAGCTCCACTTTCACTGCCGCGCAGGAAAAGGGCGCACGACCCAGTTTTTGGCACTCTATGACATGCTTAAGAACGCGAAAAATGTTTCCTTTGAAGATATTGTCACAAGGCAGCATCTTATAGGCGGCTCTCCCCTAACAAATATCTCAGATGACGAAGAGGTTTCCTGGAAAAAGCAGTTGTCCCAGGAGCGACTTGCGTTTTTGAAAGCCTTTTATCTTTACGCGAAGGATCCGGGTGGATATGGGGTCACGACTTGGTCCCAGTGGCACAGAAAAAACGCACCCGCAGAAAAATCATAAAAATTTAGATTTTTTTGATGATTGTGGGCTGTGCTTGGCTTCAAATGGTTCTATAATGGTCTCCAAGGAGGCTGCTCGACAGAAAGAATGAAAGGCAAAAACCCATGAAGTATTTACTGACCCTTCTCATGGGGCTACTCGCAGGTGTGGGGGAGCTGCGCGCAGACGTACCCCGTAACTGGCAAATGCACTTCCAAGAAGCGGTGACGCCTGTCATGGAAGAAATTGTGCGCTTTCACGACATTCTTTTGGTCATTATTGTGCTCATAGGCCTCTTTGTCTTTGCCCTTTTGGGATACACCCTTGTACGGTTTCGGGCCGAGCGCAATCCTGTTCCCACCAAAACATCCCACAATACGCCCCTTGAAATCGTTTGGACTGCTATCCCTGTCTTGATTCTGTTGGCGATCTGTTGGCCCTCCATGCACCTTTTGTATTTCATGGACCGCGCTGTGCATCCAGATATGACCTTGAAAATTAATGGGCGCCAGTGGTACTGGCACTACGCCTATGAAGGACATGATCTGGAGTTCGATAGTGTGATGATTCCAGAAAAAGATTTGCAGCCTGGTCAGCACCGTCTTTTGGAAGTTGATCACCCCGTTGTGATTCCCGTGGATACGACGGTGCGTCTCCTGTTCACAGCCGATGACGTGCTGCATTCTTGGGCTGTGCCAGCCTTTGGTGTGAAGCATGACACTGTGCCCGGGCGCATTGGTGAGAGCTGGGTGCGTGTGACAAAGGAAGGCACCTACTACGGCCAATGCTCTGAACTATGTGGGACGGGACATGCCTTTATGCCCATCAAGGTACAAGTTGTTTCAAAAGAGGCCTATGCAACTTGGCTTAAAGAGGCCAAACAAAAACTTGCGTCCACCGAGGGAACGCCGGACGCTTCTGTCATTCTTGCAGCCCTTCCATCTAACCTTCAACGAGGATAACCCATGACAAGCGCAACCCTTGCAGACCACGGCCACGACCACGCCCATGATCACCTGACCACAGGCTGGCGTCGGTGGGTTTTGTCCACAAACCATAAAGATATTGGCACCATGTATATTATTTTTGCCATTATCGCTGCTTTTGTGGGAGGGGGCCTGTCCATGGTGATGCGTGCCCACCTTATGTCGCCGGGCGGGGGAATTTTGTCCGATCATCACCAGCTCTACAACGTGATCATCACGGGTCATGGTCTCATCATGGTTTTCTTCGTGGTGATGCCCGCGCTTATTGGCGGCTTTGGAAACTGGTTTGTGCCCCTCATGATTGGGGCGCCCGACATGGCTTTCCCAAGACTTAATAATATCAGCTTTTGGCTGATGATTCCGGCCATTATCCTGGCGAGCCTGGCCCTTGTGGTTGGCGGTGGGGCTGGCACGGGTTGGACTGTCTATCCACCTTTGTCGGGCCTGGCTGGTCACCCCAATGCAAGCGTTGACTTTGCGATTCTTGCGCTTCACGTGGCGGGTGTGTCCTCCATTTTGGGGGCCATCAATTTCATTGTGACCATCTTTAACATGCGGGCCCCTGGCATGACCCTTTTTAAGATGCCGCTCTTCATTTGGACCATGCTTGTGACGGCGTTCTTGCTTGTCTTGACCCTGCCGGTTTTGGCGGGTGCTATTACCATGCTGCTCACGGATCGTAACTTCGGCACGACTTTCTTTGACCCTGCAGGGGGCGGTGATCCCGTTCTTTTCCAGCACCTCTTTTGGTTCTTTGGTCACCCTGAGGTGTATATTATGGTCCTGCCCGCCTTTGGGATCGTAAGCCAGGTTTTGTCTACCTTCTCACGCAAGCCAATTTTTGGATACTTAGGGATGGTTTTTGCCATTATCGGCATCGGATTTGTGGGCCTTGTTGTGTGGGCGCACCATATGTTTACCGTTGGCCTTGATGTGGACGCACGCGCTTACTTTACCCTGGCCACCATGGTCATTGCGGTTCCCACGGGCATTAAGGTCTTTAGCTGGATTGCCACCATGTGGGGCGGGTCTCTCACCTTCCGCGTGCCCATGCTTTACGCCGTTGGCTTCTTGTTTGTGTTCACCCTTGGGGGCTTGACTGGTATTGTGCTTGCCAATGGCGGCATCGATATTGCCATGCATGACACCTATTACGTGGTGGGTCACTTCCACTATACCCTCTCTTTGGGCGCGCTTTTTGGCATGTTTGCGGGCTTTTACTACTGGTTCCCCAAGATGTCTGGGCGCATGTACAGTGAGCGTCTGGGGAAAATTCATTTCTGGATGATGTTTGTGGGTGTGAACCTCACTTTCTTCCCCATGCACTTTTTGGGCCTTGCGGGCATGCCGCGCCGGTACGTGGACTATCCAGACGCCTTTGCGGGTTGGAACCATGTGGCCAGCATGGGCGCGTTTTTGTCGGGTTTTGCCAGCCTTCTATTCGTGTATCTTATTTATGATGCCTTCCGTCGTAAGGAGCAGGCGCCAGACAATCCTTGGGGTGAGGGCGCGGATACGCTCGAGTGGACCATTTCATCGCCGCCACCCTTCCACACCTTTGAGGAGCAGCCTAGGATCGCTTAATGAGCCTGCCCATTACACCAGCCTATGCAAATGAGGCGTCCTTTTCCCAGGACTCCTCCCTTGCAACACCGCGTGATTTCTGGCTTCTCATGAAGCCAGGCGTCCTGTCCCTTGTTGTCTTTACGGCTTTTGTGGGGGCAATTCTTGCACCCAGCACCATCCATCCCTTCGTTTTGCTTGTGGCAATTTTGTCCATTACCCTGGGTGCAGGTGGGGCGGCTGCCTTCAACATGTGGTATGATCGGGACATTGACCTTGTCATGAAGCGCACCCGAAGCCGCCCTATCCCAGCAGGACGTGTGGCGCCCCACGACGCCCTGACCTTTGCGTCTCTCTTGAGTGTGACGTCCGTGACCCTTATGGGCCTTGCCACCAACATGTTGGCCGCGGGCCTACTTGCTCTGTCCATTATTTACTACACCCTTTTCTACACGGTATTTTTGAAAAGACGCACGCCCCAAAATATTGTCATTGGTGGCGGAGCAGGGGCATTTCCACCCCTCATTGGTTGGGTGGCGGTCACAAACGAGATTGCCCTTTTGCCCCTTGTGCTCGTGTGGCTTATTTTCATCTGGACGCCGTCCCACTTCTGGGCGCTGGCTCTCTACCGGTCAAGTGATTACGCAAGCGTCCGTGTGCCTATGCTGCCCGTGACCCACGGCGAGCTCAGCACAAAGCGCCACATCATGGTTTACAGTATACTTCTTGTGGCCAGCGCGATAATCCCCTTCTATCTAGGGGACTTCGGAGCGATCTACATGGTGAGCGCTACGCTTCTCGGGATGGCTTATCTTGCCCTGGCCACGAAAGTGTGGTGGGTTGGGGGAGAGAAGCACGCCATCCGCCTTTTTCTTTTCTCCATTGCCTATTTATTTCTTTTGTTCTTAAGTATGGTGATTGACCATGTTGGAGCACGTTTCCTATGAATAAAGAACAAAAAGATCAGGCGCAGCGCAGCCGCAATACTGCACTTGGCCTGGTACTTGCGGGACTCGTGATCCTCTTTTATGGCCTGGCCATTGTGCGTGTGGGGTGATGAAGACCACACACGGCGCCCGGCGCATGACCACAACCCTTGTGCTCATTCTCCTTTTTGCCATGACGGTCCTTGCCTTTGCCTCAGTCCCTCTCTACCGCATTTTCTGTCAAAAGACGGGCTATGGTGGCACACCCAAAATTGTGGCCCAGGGCGCCACCCACATTGTGGAAGGGCGGCCCTTTAAGGTGCGCTTTGCGGCCAGCACGCACCGGGATCTGCCGTGGAAATTTAAGCCCCTTCAGCTTGAGATGGAGGTGCTTCCCGGCCAAAATGGCCTTGCCTTTTATCAGGTGACCAACCGCTCCCAGAAATCCTTTGTGGGTATCGCCACCTATAACGTCACGCCCGAAAAGGCGGGGAAGTATTTCAACAAAATCGACTGCTTTTGCTTTGAGGAACAAACCCTTCCCGCAGGTCAAGTGATTGACATGCCCGTGCAGTTCTTCATTGATCCCGCCATTGCAAAGGATCCCAAGCTTAAAGACGTGCACACCATCACCCTTTCTTACACCTTTTTCCACGCCAAAGACCCGAATATTCCAGCGATTTTAGGTCTGCCCACACTCAGGCGCCCCCATTAATCTTGCAAAATGGCCCGCAACTAGCGTAAATAGTGAAAAAGCACTTGCATCCAAATAACGAAAGATCTGTCCCATGTCGCAAAATCACCCCATTGTTGTGGCCGCCCTCTATCAGTTTGTGTCTCTGCCGGATTTTGCGTCCCTGCGCGACCCTCTCACAAAGCTTATGCGTGAAAACGGTGTAAATGGGACGCTTCTGCTTGCCGCAGAGGGCATCAACGGCACCGTTGCGGGAAGCCGTGAAGGTATTGACGCGCTGAAAGATTACCTCGCCAAAGATGGACGTTTTGTTGATTTGGAGTACAAAGAGTCATTCGCGGATGAACAGCCGTTCTTGCGCACAAAGGTGCGCCTAAAGGAAGAAATTGTGACCTTGGGCGTTGAGGGTATTGACCCCACCAAGCGCGTGGGGACCTATGTGCGTGCACGGGACTGGAACGCGCTTATTAGTGATCCTGAGGTCACCCTCATTGACGTGCGTAACGACTATGAGGTGGAGATTGGAACCTTCAAAGGGGCCCTCAATCCCAATACAGAAACCTTCCGGGCCTTTCCTGATTATGTGAAGGAAAATCTCAACCCCAAAACCCAAAAGAAAATCGCCATGGTGTGCACGGGCGGTATTCGGTGCGAGAAGGCCTCTGCCTACATGCTGGAGCAAGGGTTTGAAGAGGTCTATCACCTTAAAGGCGGGATCCTGCGCTATCTTGAGGAGGTGGCACCCGAGGAGAGCGCTTGGAAAGGGGACTGCTTTGTGTTTGATAACCGTGTCAGTGTGGGCCATGGCCTTGCTCTTGGCCAGTACACACTGTGCCACGGATGCCGCCATCCCCTGAGTCCCGACGATCGTCAGGACCCAGCCTTTGTGGACGGTATTAGCTGTAAATACTGTGACTCAAAAGAGGGGATGAACCGAGCGCGGGCGAGTGAGAGGCAGAAGCAGATGACGCTCGCGAAGTCGCGTGGGGTTCGCCACCTGGGGCGCTAGAAGCTTTGGACGGGCTTTGTCCGTACATCTCGGGATTTTTCCCTGAGAGGGAGCGCAGGCGCCCTTGTTTGACATCATCTTGCAGTTGAGTAATGGCATCGGGGCGGAAGGTGTCACCGTTTGTTTCATGTTTGTTTACAACGGAGCGCGGCTGGGAAGTGCTCTTATACTCTGGGGATGTAGAAGAAGGTCGCTCATCAAGACGCACAGGGCTCATGATTTGAGATGGGTGTGGACTTGAGTGCCTTCCAAAAGAAGCGCCCAGAAGCGCCCCGGGTGATACGGAAAATGGCGCCAGAGACTTGCCCAGAGATATCCCAAGCCCTTCCTCAAGGGACTCTCCCAGCCCATTCACTTTGGGCAAAGACGTTGCATACGGCTTAATTCCAAAGCCGTAGATAGGTCGCGGACCTGTATCTTCTTCCTGATCGCTGTCATCTTCCTCAATATCCGATAAGGCGCTATCTTCCTGGCGGGGGGAGAGGCGCTCTTTGACTTTGTCTAAAGTGGCTTTGGCATCATTGTGATCAGTGCAAAGGCGGGCCACCAGCGGTGAGGGCGCAGGGGTGCCAAACTCTTCATCAAGTGCCTCTAAGATCCCAAACATATCTTGGTCGCTGTCACTGGCTTTTGCTGCCTCAAAGACAAAAATAAAGCTACAAGCAACAAGGGAGAAAGATATCCGATTCATGTCATTTCCTTTCCATGGTTATTTAGGCCAGCGATTGTGGACCCAGATCCACTGCGCGGGCCGCTCACGTATCCAAGATTCAAGAAGATCATTGACCTGCTTCATAATGGCAAACGCAGGATTCTTTTCTTGTCTCATGGTTTCCAGCGATAATGGGGGATAATAGGTTACTCGGCAGTTAACACCGGAAATTCTTTCCACACGCACCGGCACAACCGGACAGTCAAATTTTAAGGCGAGGTTTGCCATTGCTTGGGGCGTCATGGCCTCACGTCCAAAAAAGGGGACAGGGATGCCTTCGCGCAGTTTTTGATCCACGAGCATGGACAGGTGCCCCCCGTCTTTCATGACACGCAGCATTTTGCGAGCGCCACTTGCCCCTTTTGTGACGGTATCTTGGGCAATTTTGGCATGGACCGCGTCAATCATGCGGGCGATATAGGGATTATTGAGGGTGCGGTAGAGCTGTGTGACGGGCAAACCCTTTTGCACAGCCGGTAGGGTTGCGTACTCCCAATTGGCCAGATGCCCTAAAAAGAGAATGCCGGGCTTGCCGTCTTTTATCAGAGCCTCAAGGACCTCTCCCCCGCAAATTTCAACGGGGCTTTTGTCATCCCACATATCCATGTGGCGCAGGGCCGGGTACTCCCCAATGGTGCGCCCTAAATTCTCCCACATACCTTTTACTGTCTCTTCGATGCTTGTCTCGTCCCAGTCAGGAAAGGCGGCCATGAGGTTACGCCTGGCGGTGCGTGAGACGCCAAGCAGCGGCCCTATGGTGCGGGCCAGCGTGCCCCCCACCTTGGAGGCGACGCGAAAGGGCAGGATCCAAAAAAGGCCCACAACAAAAGCTGCCCCCAGAAACTGTAAGGGATAAAGAACCGTGTGCTTAAAAAAACGCGACATTAAGTGGTGATGCCCTTTTTGTGAAAGAGATCCTCGAAGAACACTTTATCTAGGCCCACGGAGATGTCGATGGTATGCACATGCTCGCGGTACTGGTGGGGAATACGCACGAAGTCTTTACGTGTGGTTACAAGGGCCGCATTCTCGCGCTTGGCACGCTTGAGGAGGTTGTCCATATCCGCCTTTGTATAAGGATAGTGGTCCGCAAAGGAAATGCACTCCTCCACATGGATGCCTTCCAGATCAAGCATTTGGTAGAATTTTCCGGGTCTTGCCAGGCCCGCAAAGGCAACGACATTCTGACCCTGGAGAGCCATGAGGTCTTTTGCGTTGGGTAAAACGCGGGCCATGGTTACGGGCAGGCGATCCCGGAAGCGGTCCATCAAAGACGGATTGTTGCGCCCCACAAAAACAAGGGCGTCTGCGCGCTCAATGCCTTGTTCCAGTGGCTCACGCAGGGGGCCTGCTGGAAAGATATGCTCATTGCCAAAGGCGGAGAAGGCGTCCACGACCACGAGGTTCAAGTCCTTGTGAAGGCTTGGGTTTTGAAAGCCGTCATCAAGAAGGAGGTATTTGGCCCCTGCCTGGGTCGCCAGGCGCGCAATGGCGTTGCGGTCCGATCCCACCCAGGTGGGCGCGAACTGAGACAAAAGAAGGGGCTCGTCTCCCACCTCTTGGTATGAATGGAGCAAAGGATCCACAAGAACGGACATCTTTTTGGTGCGTCCATAGCCGCGGCTTAAGATGTGGGCGCCGGGTAGGACAGAGCACAGGCCCTGGGTCAGAGGGGTTTTTCCAGCGCCTCCCATGACCATATTGCCGATACAAATAACAGGTACGTCTGCCTTATAGGTGCTGGGGGCCATAATGCGCTTGGTGGCTATTTGTGCGTACTTATTGGCAATGGGCGACAAAAGGGAGACTTGCCAGCCTGGATCATTATACCAAAATGCGGGAGGTTTTAGCATGTCAGGGCCTCCGTAAAGGGCGTTAAGCGCTGCCAGAGCTCATTTATTTTAGCGCCTTGGGTCCCCGCTACGGTTTTCGCGCGGACGGCCAGGGACAGACAGCGTTCTTTATTGCCAAGAAAATCAGATAGGTTCATCACTAGATCATCCAAAGACGCGACCTCAACAAATGCATTCCCTTGTCTAAAATGATACATGATTTCTTCTTGCTTGAACATATGGGGCCCAACGAGGAGCGCGCAGTCAAGATTGGCAGGCTCAATGAGGTTGTGTCCCCCAATGGGCGTCAAGGAGCCGCCCAAAAGCACAAGGGGGCTCATGTGGAAAAAAAGACCCAGCTCTCCCATGGTATCCACAAGATAAAAGTCTGTCTTGTCGGTGATCGGCGCGTTCTTTGAGCGCACACATACCTCTCCCGACTGGGAAAGACGCGGCCCCAGCGCACTCGCCCTTTCGGGGTGCCTGGGGATGATGATGGTCAAAAGATTCGGAAACTTTTCCATAAGGCGCAGGTGGGCTTTGCACGCGAGGTCTTCTTCACCCTCATGGGTGCTGGCGGCAACCCAAAAGGGCCGCGGGCCAATTTGTGCCTGAAGACTTAAGAGAGTTTCTTGATCCCAGGAAAGGGGGGGCGCCGCGAACTTAATATTTCCACCCACTTGAACATGGCGCGCGCCTGCCGCCAAGAAGGCCGCTTCTTGCTCAGGCGTTTGCGTCAAAATAAGATCAAAGCAGTTTAAGAGGCGCTTGAAGGTGCCAGGCAAAAGCCCCCAACGCTGCACAGATTTTTCGGACATGCGCGCATTCATAAGAATGAGAGGCGTGCCGCGCCCGTGCGTCTCTTGGAGGATGTTGGGCCACAGCTCCGACTCCATCCAAAGGGCAAGGTCGGGGCGCCAGTGATTTAAAAACGCCTCCACCCATTGGGGTGCGTCCACGGGCAGGTATTGATGGATCATACCCTTGCCCATGCGCTTGGCCAGAAGATCGGCGGAGGTTTTTGTTCCGGAGGTCAAGAGATATGTCGCATGTGGGAGCTGTTTTTTAAGGTGCTCGACGACGGTGAGTGCCGCAACGCTTTCTCCCACGCTGGCTCCGTGCAGCCACACAAGGATACCCTCTGGACGCTTTTGTGTGGCTGCGCCGAAGCGCTCCCCCACGCGCCGTGCATCTTCTTTGCCGCGCGCCACGCGTTTGCCGAGATAGGAGGGCGCAACGCGAGGCGCAAGCCCCCTCATCAAAGCACGGTAAAGATTTAACACAGTATTTTTCTACTTTTCTCTTTCATACAAGAGGACAAAGTAGCGCTGCCAGTCTACCTGGTCAAGGAAACTTTATTGGGATCGCCGCAGGACTTAGAACATCCGCCACAGCTGGATCCAGCACAGCCTGCTAAAATGACGAGGGCGAGAAGAGGAAGAAGGGTCTTTTTCATGGTTGTTCCTTTCATTATGTAACAATGTCCACACCACATAAAGTATCTCCCAATTGAGTCAGGTGTGTCAAACGCTCTTGAATGAGGGGGCCAAGACGGCACGCGCCGTCTTCTCCTTGCCAGTCCTGGGGCGTGATGGGTTCTCCCCACAAAAGGACTCCTTTTGAAAAAGGAAGGGCTAAAATGAACCGGTCCCAGGAAGATAGGACACGCCTGCGTGACACACCGAAGCTGACAGGCAAAATATCAAGACCAGATAGGCGCGCCAGGGACACGATACCCTCGCTCACTTCAAAGCGTGGCCCTCTGGGGCCGTCGGGGGTGATGCCAACAGCGTCTCCGTTTTTGAGGGCTTTAATCATTTGGCGCAGGGCCTGTGCCCCTCCCTTAGAGCTTGAGCCTGCAATGGTTTTAAGGCCGAAGTGCCCGATGGTTTTGGCAATAATCTGTCCGTCAGAGTGGGCGGAAATGAGCATATGAATGCTCATGGGGCCCGTCCATGTAAAGCACGCCATAAGCAGACGATTGTGCCAAAAACAAAGGATGAAGGGTTTGCCTTCTCGCCAATAGGCTTCTGGGTATTCCCAGCCTATTTTTTGCCACCGGGACGTTTTATATACGAACCCCATGTACTTCGCAACACACCAGGCCCCAAAGCGGATGGTGCCGGGCCTTTTGATAAACCCCTTAAGAAACGCTTTCATGGGACGTATTTTCTTGGGATGTTGGCGCCGCGTGGGGCGTGAGCTGGGATGCACACAAGTGTTTGTAAAGGGGCGAGCGTTCAAGGAGCACCTCGTGGGTACCAAAGTCCTCAATGCGCCCCTCATTCATGACAAAAATCACATGGGCGTCGCGCACCGTGGCCAGTCGGTGGGCGACCACAAAGGTGGTGCGCTCATTCATGAGGGCATCCAGCGCCTCTTGCACGATTTTCTCCGAGTGGGAGTCCAGGGCGGAAGTGGGCTCATCAAGCAGCAGGACGGGCGCGTTCTTGAGCATGGCGCGCGCAATGGACAAGCGCTGGCGTTGTCCGCCCGAAAGCTTCACACCCTGTTCGCCAACCAAGGTCTCATACCCTTGGGGAAGGGCCAGGATAAAGTCATGGGCGGCGGCGGATTTGGCCGCACGCTCAATGGCGTCGCGTGAGGCGTTTGGCGAGCCGTAAGCAATATTGGCCGCAACCGTATCATCAAATAGCGTCACGTCCTGGCTGACCAGGGCGATGTGCTGTCGTAGGTTCTCAAGGGAGAGATCCCGCACGTCCACCTCGTCCAAAAGGACCCGTCCGTGGGTGACGTCATAAAACCGAGGAATGAGGTTGAGAAGGGTGGATTTGCCCGCACCGCTTGCCCCCACAAAGGCAATCTTTTGACCGGGGCTCGCGTCAAAAGAAATGTGAGACAGGGTGTTTTCGCGGCTGGGGTAAGAAAAGCTGACATCGTCAAAGCGCACATGGCCCTTCACATGGGTGAGGGTCGTGGGGACGTCTGGGGAGGTGATGTCGGGGGCGTAATCAAGGACCGCAAAGACGCGGCTGGCAGCGCCCAGTTGCTCCTGGAGGTTCGCGTTCAAGGACGCAATGCGCTTGAGGGGCTCATACACCATGAGGAGGGCGGCGATGAAGGAGAAGAAAGCGCCCGGCGTTTGTGTCCCATCAATGACTTGTTTGCCGCCATAGAAAATCACGACCGCTGTGGCAAGGCCCCCTAAGAACTCCATGAGGGGGTGGGTGGCTGAGCGCGTGCGAGAGGTTTTATAGGTCTTGCGGAAAATAGCCTCCACAACGCTTTGGACGCGACTTGTCTCATAGGTCTCCATGCAGTAGGCCTTAATAAGGCGAATACCTTGGAAGACTTGTGTCAGGAAAATAACCAGGCTGGCGGTTTCTTCTTGGATGTTGGTGGAGGCTTTGCGGATGCGCTTGCCGATGCGTGCCACCGGCAAAATGGCCACGGGCAAGACCACGAAGGCTACGAGCGCCAGTTGCCAATCCTGGTAAAACATGAGGGCCACAAAGAACAAAAAGGCCATGGTGTCTTTGAAGACGCTGGAAAGCGTCCCGGTCACGGCGTAGCGCAGCTTATCCACGTCGTTGGTAAAGCGTGACACAAGCTCGCCGGAGGCGACCTCATGGAAGAAAGCAAGATCTGCGCGAATGAGCACATGGAACATGTCACGCTGAAGGTTCGAGACGATACGCTGACCCACAAAATCAAGGGTAACGGCTGTGACATAGTGGGCCATGCCTTTTAAAAAGAAAGCGCCCACAATGAAGGCCGTGACAGGCAAAAGCATGGCAGGGTCCCGGGCAATGAAGATGTCGTTGACCACATTTTCAATGAGCTTGGCGGGCGCCACTGACGCCACTGACAACACAAGCATAGCCGCAAGTGACAGAATCAAGACGCGCAGGTGCGGTCGGGCATACACATGAATAATGCGCTTAATGTGGCGTTTGGTGCCCGTATCGGAGGTTAAAAAAGGCTGTTTCAAGGGTTTTTGATCACATGGTTGAAAAACATGCTTCTAGGTCTACACCACCCGCGCCAAAAATGCAAAGTCTGGGCGCATGAGAGCGATAACTGCCTTGTATGCGCTCATGGGCTTGTGCTAGGAACATGTTTTGAAAACAAAGTGTTTTCAAAAGTATCAACTCAGGAGGATAAAATGAAGTTTTTAAAAACAGCCCTTGCCCTTGCCGTTGTTTCAGCGTCTGCCTGGTCCTCAGACCTTCAGGAGGAATTTAAGTGGACACGTACATATACGTTGACCGGCGGTGGCGAAGTAACACACACCCCTGACGGAGTCGTTGTCAAGATGGGGGGATTGAATATGAAAATGGGTGGCGGTTACAAGTTTAGCCGCGGATCCTGCTTGAACGATCTTATGGCCGTGGCGGACGGCCACCTAAAAGTTGCCCAAACCCAAGCAGAGTTCCGCGCAGAAGTTGCCAAGCTAGGTGGAGCGATTATTTCTGAGAAATAAAAACGCGGCTGCACTTATTAAAAGGGCTCTAAGAAGAGCTCTTTTATATTTGGAAAAGTGAAGGCATGTGGGCAATAATAAATCTCCATAGAAAAATCCGTCGCACGAACCCGTGAACCACGCACATATCCCATTGATTCGTAAGTGTGCTAAAGGGTATGATCTCCCTATCCAATAATTGAAAAAATGATTATGACAGGCGCACTGGCTGAATTTATTCATCTTGTGAGGGCACCGTTTGAGGCGGGCACTCCTTTTCTCATGCACCACCCGGCAGGGGTAGGTCTGATCTTTGTGGCACTTGTTGCTGCATTATGTATAGGCGCGCTGATGTGGCGCTTCTCCCATCGTCGTACAAGCAAGCTCACCCACGCATGGCAAGACGCATGCACCCATCTTCCACAAGGATACGTCCAGTGGCGGGAGGGCCAGGGGCACTTTACCCAAGCATTTCTTGACGCGCTCATGCTGGCAAGGCCCGTGAAGACTTTTTCGGATTTGCAGGATCTTGCACACGCCGAAGACGCAGCACAGTTCGAGCACATGGTGACCCAGTGTACGTGCGGCCCCCAAAAGGCATGGGTGCGCTTTTTAACCCACCATGGGTATCACTATTTTGATGTGAGTGCCGCGTGCATGCCCCACGCAAAGGGCGCCCAGATGCGCCTGTATCTTGTGGACCAAGACGCCATTAAGCGCCCCCTTGTGGCACTGGAAGAAAAAGCGGCCAACTGTGAAAGCCAAAGCAAGCTTATGACCCAAATTCTGGAAAGCTTGCCCCTACCTTTGTGGGTTTTTGAGAAAGAGTCCCATAACATTGCCTACTGCAACCAAGCTTACTGCGACACCTTAGAGATGCCAAAGCAGCAGATTTTGGAATCCTCTACCCACCTTGTGAACCAAGATGGGGGCGATGACTTTTGGAAGAAGTCGTCGGGTTTGCATTACCTTAACGTGCGGGGTCAACGGCGTTGTTATGAACTCAAGCGCGTGCCATTAGAGGCGGAGAAATCCTTCCTGGCCTTTGCCTTTGACCGCAGCGCCGAAGACTCTTTAGAGCGAAAGCTCAAGCGGCATCTGTCCCTTTACAGAGAGGTATTGGAAACACTCTCGGCGGGTGTGACCGTTTATGGACCCGACCGTAAGCTGCGCTTTTTCAACCACGCGTACGCGCGCATGTTTGGCATGGACGAGAGCTGGCTCTCGGGTGAGCCCTCCATTGGTGAGGTCCTTGATGATCTGAACCGCCGCCGCCTTCTTGTTGAGCATACGGACTATCCAGCCTTTAAGCGGCGTGAGATGGGGATTATTTCGGGTCTATTGTCACCCATGCAGGAGCTGTGTTACCTGCCCGATGGGCGTACCATTCGCAAGATCACCGCGCCCCATCCGTCAGGGGGTATTTTCTATATTTTTGAGGATGTGAGCTCGTCCCTTGAGCTTGAGCGACGCTTTAATATTCAGATCGATGTACAGCGCTCGACGCTCGATAATCTCTACGAGGGCATCGCGGTCTTTGGGGGCGATTTGCGCCTGCGCTTTACAAATCCTTCGTTCCGCAAACTTTGGCACTGGACGCCAGACGGCGACGCCGATCGCCGCCACATCCGAGACCTTGTGGAACATGTGAAAGAGCATCTTGCCTATGAGGGGACGTGGGATCTCTATAAGGACAAGCTCATCGCACGTGTCAGTGACCGGGTGCCCAAAAAGCGACGCCTGAATCGCAACGATGGCACCGTCATTGACTTTGCTTACGTGCCGCTGCCCGATGGGTCACACCTCTTAAGCTTTGTGGACGTGACGGACTCGTGCCGTATCGCCGAACTTGAAAAGGCCAGTGCGTGAAGCGCCCTCTTTTAGGCGTAAAAGGGTCGTGGTATACTGAGGCGTCTTTTGTTCCACAAGGGGTTTTATCATGGAAAAAACGTCGCATTTGACACTCCCAGCACTCATTTTGGGAGGGCTCATTGCACTGGGTCCCGCAACAGCCGGATATTTTATTCACAAAGGGATGGTCGAGTCCAAAGACCGTGAGCGCTTTGTCACCGTTAAGGGGCTCGTGGAGCGCGTGGTCAAGTCCGACCAAGCCAGTTGGGACGTCACATTTCTTGTGGCGGGAGATGACGTGCAAAAATTGACCCAGGACTACGCAGTCGCCATGGACAAGGTTGAGGCGTTCCTGAAAGACCATGGTTTTGAGGCGTCAGAAATCTCGAAAATCAGCCCTAACTTTACAAACAACCGCGCCTTGGGATACGGCTCTGACAAGGCCGAGCCCTACAACATGCGTGGGGGCTTTACGGTGCAAAGCGCCAAGGTTGAACTCGTTGAGACGACCCACCGTGATATGCTGAGTTTGCTTCAGCAAGGTGTGGGCGTGGTGGACCTCAAGCCCACCTATCGTTTGTCCACCTTTAACGCCCTGCGTCCAGAGATCTTGGCCGAAGCCACACGTAACGCGCGCCAAATGGCGGAGCAATTTGCTAAGGATTCGAGTAGCCGCGTGGGGGCCATTCGCCGGGCCAACCAGGGCATTATCACCCTTTTGTCACCCACCGCCAGCCCTAACCAAGAGTGGAATGCGGGCGAGGACTCCCTCATGAAGAAAGTCCGCGTGGTGTCCACCTTTGACTTCTTCTTGGAGTAAAAAATCAGATGGCGCGCCCTCCTTTGTTAAGGGGGCGTGCCCCATGACGTTGAGGGAGTAAGCGCGTGAATAAACTGAAAAGAGCGTACCTATGTATGGCTCTGTGTTTTGCGACTGGATACGCAAAGGCAAGTTTGGACGTAAGTGACACGGACGGGCGCGCGCCCATAAGTCCTCGTGCAACAACAGAAATCTGTGTGGATGTGAACTTGCCAGCAGGTGATCCAATTGGCGCTACGTATGTCACACCTGCGTCTGTGTATGACCCGCAAGGTCAAGGGCATATGCTTATGCTAGGGTGGGTACGCCAGGAAGCGCACCCACCCGTCTGGCAACTCATCATCACGTCAAAGGATGCGCCGGACCTGGGTTTTGCGCCCGTGCGCCTTGCCTTTGACAACCAGGGATACTGTGAAGGAAACATGGGTCCGCTGTCCTTGTATTTTGCGTGGCGCGGCGCCGCCAACATTTGCAGCCACACCAGGTCCAGCTGAACCTTGGCAGCCCAGGCACAAAGGACGGGATAACGTGCTTTGCGGATCAGTTTGCCCTCAAAGTCCTTTGCCAGGATGGTGGTCCTTCAATGGACGATCCCGAGGAAGAGATGCCTGCCCTGGAGCCACTCTAAGAGGCATGGGTGCAACGGCAAGCTCTTGGAACCTTATTCAAAAACAAGGAAGAGGCCTGATGCGCGCTTTTAACCAGCTCATTGTTCTTTCTATGCTCTTTGGTACGCTTTGCTTGCCCAGCGCATATGGGAGTGCGGTGGATAAAGAGGTGCTTGCTGAGGACGTACAACTCTTATCTGCAGGGGCGTCGACCTCCCCTGTGGGAGAGCCAGTTTCTCCCTACACAGCATCAACCTTCCTCAATGTGGGTGCAGTTCTGCCTCGAAGGGCCATTGTGGGTGACGTTTGGGAGAAGGGTTTTCCGTTTCATGATCTAGAAGGGGCGGTGCGCATGCTGCACTTTACATGGACATTTGAAACTGTGACGCCTAACCGTTGGCACGCGCGCGTGACATGTGAGGGCGCTCGTGTGGAAATGGATGATTTTCCTCACGGAGGCGACGGCGTGCAATTTTACATGCGTTTTGGGATAGTTGGCGGTTTTGATCCCGAAAAATGCGACAATGTACCCAGTCAGGTTCGCCTCGTGTGGGAAGGAGGCAAAGAGCAAACCCTCAAACTGGGCATCGGTGGTTTTACACAAACTGACAGGGAGTGGGGCATGGCGTATGCCCATGATGGCTGTGGCTTCAGGTTTAATTGTGTTGCGCCACCGCCTAATGCCATGGAGGAGGCCATCGCCATTGCGCGTGAAGCGGCGACTTCTGCACAGCGCGGCGCACGTACAAAGACGGGAGGGCATCATTTCGTTCACCAAGACACGTCTTGGCCCTGAACAGAAGGAGCCTCCCCTCCTAGAGCTTATGACATTATAGCCGAACCATTATCATTTGATAATGCGCGTCTGGCCGCTCGTGTATACTTATACACGTCGCTTTCCTCGTATCCTGTTATCACATTAAACTGTTCTAGCTATATATGCCCAAGTCCCCGTGCGGTCAGATGGCGAGGTCGGTTGCCTCCTTGCCCGTAGCACTTTCTTGCAGAGCGCGCAGCTCCTCACGGCGCGTGGTCAGTTGAGCGCTAAAGCGCAACGCTGCCGCCTTAAGGTCACACGAAGATGAAGAACTGTTGGTGATACGCTGGAGGTACTGGGCTGATTCATCCAGGAGGTCAAGATGGAATAGGGTTTTTGCCAGGGCAAAGTATGCTTGCCAGCGTAAGCGAGAGCTGCTTTTGTGGCATGTCGTGAAAGCCCTTGCGGCCTCTTGGAGCTTTTCCTGGCCCACTTGGGTGTGGGGCCCTGCCTCTTTGCTGCACAAAGTTTCGTTGAGAAGGCGTATGCCACAATTGTATAAAACTGTGGTTTGCTCACTTTTAGGAATGCCTGCGCCAGGCTTATCTTCAGGGACAAGGATTGGGCTACTGCTGTGTTGTGCGCGTTTTGACACGTCACTCTTTTCGCCCGCTTTACGGCGCCTTTTCACGCCGTGGGATGAGGTCTTGACCTCGACGAATGTGGTCACAGGGTCCGCCGCGTTCGCCCCATCTTCTTGCCTTTCATTGGCATGGGCCGCCCACACATGAGGGACGTCAGATTGTAGTGGGTATGGATTCTCCTGGACTGGGAAATACAATTCGTCGCACACCAATGTGAGGCCACCAGACAAGGAATCCGAGTAACTTTCTTCATAGTAAAGGATAGGTGCTGGCGCACTTGTGGCGCTTGTCGCTTCGCCAGAATCCCAAGCGCCGTTGTGTTGGCCAGATGATGTGGTTGTGGGGGCGCCCCATCCAAAGGGAGGTGGCGTGTGACCCGCTTCAGGCTGTTGCACACCATGGGCTTTGCACGCGTTGCACAGCGCAGATGGGTGATACCATATCTGGCGGGTGCTGAGTTGGTGTGTGCCGTAGCTCTTGGTGCGTGACATGGCGATGCCGCCGTGGGCCTGAGAGGTAGACTGCACTGGTTGGTTGCCCACGAAAGGAGCGAACCCATGGCCCATGGGTATGGACGTGAAGTATGGCGGCTGGTTAAAGGCTAGAGCCTGGGCGCCCTGATAAGAACCGTATGACATTGGGACACCTTCTGGGCTTGGATGGCGCCACAGGGGTGCTTGGTTCACAGCTGCGGGCGCGCCGTATTGATGGTCAGGGTAGGGGTGCCGAGCGCTGGGGGCGAGGGAAGCCTCCTCCCCAAAGGGTGATTCAGATCCCTTGGCGTCAAAAAGCGGATTGCATTTATCGTACGGGCAGCCATAAATTTGTGATGTAAAAAGTAAGAAAGCAGTAATAGAAAAAATTTTATTCATTTTCTGTTTACCTTAAAAAAACCATTAACAGCTGTAGATGGTGATACATATGTTTGTCAAGCGTATTTGCCAATATGGATAAAAATAGGCAAATATCCCTTTAATATTGGCACCATCTGCCAAGTTTTCAGCAAAAAAACGTTCTGGAAGGGGCGGGCAAAAATGTAAAAAACGCTTTCGTTGCACGCCCCCCCCGTGCGCATGCATGCTTGCCTGATGAGATAGGACATGGGTAAAAGGTGCTGAGCTTCTCTTGTTGTTGACTGTGTGCCTGCACTCTATGTCCTAATAAAATACCTTCTTGCGTGCACAAACAATCCGCCCATAGGAAGATGTCTTTGAGTGGGATGGTCGTGCACCACCTTGGCGGTTTTGCCTATGGTCAGTTGGGGTGGATAAAAAGCACGCATTTGACTCAAAGTCTTCTTGCATTTTAATTAAAATGTTGCATGTTGCGCTGCCTTCTGGCACCTTTTTGCCCTGAGGAGGGCCTTGTGTGTCAGGGCCCATGGGATCACAAATGAGGACAATATGATGGAAAATATGTTCATCATAGGGTGCGCACTCTTGGCGCTTCTCTATGGTTTGATTGCCGGGCGATCGGTGTTAAGTGCGCCGGCCGGAAACGAGCGCATGCAAGAAATTGCCTCCGCCATTCAGGTGGGTGCAAAGGCTTATCTCAACAGACAATATAAGACCATTACCTTTGTGGGTGTGGGTGTGGCTTTGGCCCTTTACTTTTTGCTTGGATACTATGCAACCGTTGGCTTTGTACTGGGTGCGTTTTTGTCGGGTCTGACGGGCTACATCGGGATGAACGTGTCCGTGCGTGCCAATGTGCGCACCGCAGAGGCCGCTCGCTCTGGCATGGCTCCAGCCCTAGATATTGCCTTCAAAGGCGGCGCCATCACAGGCCTTTTGGTGGTGGGTCTTGGCCTTTTGGGCGTGAGCCTTTACTATTTCTATCTCAAGAGCCTAGGTCTTGATGAGCGCGTACTTCTAGAGGCCCTTGTGTCTTTGGGCTTTGGTGCGTCCCTGATTTCCATCTTCGCGCGTCTGGGTGGCGGTATCTTCACCAAGGGCGCCGACGTAGGTGCGGATCTGGTGGGCAAGATTGAGGCCGGCATTCCTGAGGATGACCCCCGTAACCCAGCGGTGATTGCCGATAACGTGGGCGACAACGTGGGCGACTGCGCCGGTATGGCTGCGGACCTTTTTGAGACCTATGTGGTGACTCTTGTGGCGACCATGCTCCTTGCCTCTATCTTTACGGTGGGCGCAGCGCGCGAGGCCCTCATGATGTATCCCCTGTCCATTGGCGCCGTATGTATCATCGGATCTGTGTTGGGCACATTCTTTGTCAAGCTCGGTTCAAAAAAAGACGTTATGCAAGCGCTTTACAAGGGGCTGATCGCATGTGGTCTATTCTCCGCTGTCATGATTTACTTCCTGACGGGTCACCTTTTTGAGGGGCTTGAGTCCTTTGACGTTGCAGGTGTGAACGTGACCGCTCATAATCTTTTGATGTGCGTGGCCATTGGATTCGTTGTCACGGGCCTTCTCGTATGGGCTACGGAATATTACACCTCTACCAAGTTCCGCCCAGTGCGCAGCGTGGCGGCGGCGTCTGTGACAGGTCACGCCACTAACATCATTCAAGGGTTGGCTGTGTCCATGGAGGCGTGCGCTCTTCCAGTGCTTGTGATTTGCGCGGGTATTTTAGCTGCATTCTTGCAAGCCGGGATTCTGGGCGTGTCCATTGCCGCAACAGCCATGCTGTCTTTGGCAGGTATGATTGTGGCCCTTGACGCGTTTGGTCCCATTACAGACAACGCAGGTGGTATTACAGAGATGTCTGAGCTGCCTGCGAGCGTGCGTGAGGTGACCGACGCCCTTGACGCCGTTGGTAACACCACAAAGGCTGTGACGAAGGGTTACGCCATCGGGTCTGCGGCCCTTGCGGCGCTTGTGCTCTTTGCGGCTTACACCCAGGATCTGAAGCACTATTTCCCAAGTGTGAACGCCACCTTCCAACTCCAAGATCCATACGTTGTGATTGGTCTTTTTGTGGGTGGTCTCCTGCCGTACCTCTTTGGTGCCATGGGCATGATGGCCGTGGGACGCGCGGGCGGTGAAGTGGTTGTAGAAGTGCGTCGTCAGTTCAAGGAAATCCCAGGAATTATGACGGGACAAGCAAAACCTGATTATTCTCGGGCCGTTGATTTGCTCACACGCTCTGCCATTCGTGAGATGATCCTGCCGTCACTTCTGCCCGTGTTGGCACCCGTTGTCTGCTGGGCACTCATTCGTGCCATTGCTGGTATGGAAGCTGCCTTCACGACTCTGGGCGCCATGCTCCTTGGTACCATTGTGACGGGCCTTTTCGTGGCCATCTCCATGACATCCGGTGGTGGTGCATGGGATAATGCCAAGAAGTATATCGAGGACGGTGCCCATGGTGGCAAGGGTTCTGAGGCACACAAAGCGTCCGTGACAGGTGACACAGTGGGTGATCCTTATAAGGATACTGCTGGTCCAGCCATCAACCCAATGATCAAGATCATTAACATTGTGGCATTGCTGCTTTTGGCAACACTGGCGCACTTCTTCTAAGAAGAAGGTCTTGTGATCAAAGGAGGGTGCCCTTTTGGGAGGGCACCCTTTTTTATGCGCGTTAAATTTACCTAAAATTAATCTTATTAAGATAGATTAACAAATAGGCAGAGTTCGTTTCGTAGGACAGTGTGTGTTGTGCCTTCCTTGTGTCTGATGTTTACGGGCTCTGCCGCCGAGGTGCCTTCCTTCCTTGTTGAGGAGGCGCAAAGCTTTTTTGGAGAGATTTCCCGTCCCTGCTTCCTGATCCATGAGCCAGAGAAACTGGGCACAGAACCAGGTGCGTTTGTTGTGACGCGTGTGGCAGCAAGACAGGATATTGCACGCGCCCGCGCAGTTTTTGAGGGGCCGGTGGTTGTGGTGGCCATGACTTACCAGGGCTCCCCCACCCAGTCAGCCTGCAACTTCTTTGACGCTGATCTTTTGATCGACGCGAAAAAGCCTTTGGAGGCAAGGCGTCACCTGCGCCGCTTTTTATCTCTTGTATACAATCACCCATGGATTCCGCCCGACCGCGCAGAAACAGCCATGATGCAGGCCTTTGTGGCCCGCCTTGCCTCCTCGGACGCGTCCCGCCAAGTGGGGGCCAGCATCGTGTCCCCATCGGGATACATTCTCTCAACGGGCTATAACGAGGTACCCATGGCAGGGGGCGGGCACTACCACAATCAAGTGGCCAAAGGGCAAGACCACCGGGACTGGGTGGAGAAGAAAAACCCCAGCATGAAGATGAAGCGAGAGATGCTCTTGGAGCTTCTAGGGTATCTGGGCAGCCTTGAGGGAGTGACACTGCCTGCGCGCCTGACCCATGAGGACTTTGACGCGCTTCTTTTATCCCTCAAGGCCAACACGTCTTTCATGGATATTTTAGAGTACGCGCGCAACATCCACGCGGAAATGAGCGCGCTTATTGCGGCCCTGACGCTCGGGCACTCCCTGACAGGGGCAACCCTCTATACCACCACCTTTCCCTGCCACAACTGCACCAAACACCTTGTGGGGGCGGGCCTTACCCGCGTGATCTATCTTGATCCCTTCTCCAAAAGCCGGGCGCTAGAGATGTTTGGGGATAGCGTGACGTGCGTGCGGGAGAATTCCCAAGATACACGCGTGCTCCTTGAACAATTTACGGGTGTTGCACCAAAGCGGTACGCGCTGTTTGAAGCACCACAGCGCGAGGATGGTCTCGGGTTACAAGCACAGTGGCAGCCAAAATTACGTCTCGTTTAGAAAGTCGAAAGTTCTTTTCGTTACAATGGTCCTAGTACTTCACAGGGCTTATATGATGAACAAGCGCATTTTTTTGTTTTCTCTCCTCCTGACAGCCACCATCCATGGGCCTGCCATGGGCGCCGAGTGCCCTCGTGCCTACACCAACACCGAGCTGGGAGAGCTTCTGCGGGGACAATTTCCAGGTTGGGTCGTGGTTGACAGCACACGGGCAGGCCTGCAAAGAGTCCAGAGCCAAGGGGTGGGGGCGACCTTATCTGGCCAAACCGGGGAAGCCTGTCACTACAACGCCTTACCCCAAGCAGGTCCGGCGTCCGCGTCTTCTGTAGCGCCGCCTGTGACCTTGAGCGCGTCCTCGTCACTTAGGTCTGCTCCAGGGTCAAGTGGACACCCACAACCGTCGGCGCCTGTCACGCAAACCACACCCGCAACGAACTCTGCCAGCGCGTCAAGCGCAGGCGGCAAAGCCGTTCGGTTTTCCGATGCGCCCCCTGCCGTGCGCACATTTGTGAAAGACTTCCATGCGCCTGTGGAGGCGGTCACACCTGAGTTGTCTCCAGAAAGTGAAGCCGAGCGGGCCCAGCGTAAAGCCCATGAGGAGGCGTCGAGGAACAATACTCAGCTTAATGTGCAGGGACAAAAATCAAAAGCTGAAACAAGGCGTGAGCTTGGTCTAAGTCGCTCACCTGCGCCGCGCTCAGAGGAGGATCAGGCAGCCCAACGGGCCCTTGATCGCCAAAATGAGGCGGCCGGACAGAACGCCCTAGACTTTGAGCAGGAGTGGTAGGCGCTGGCGCCTTCGCAGCCAGTGCCCTAGAAGGGTAGGGGCTTTAAGCGCAGGCTTTGAAGGATACCGGCGCTGTTAAAGGGCCTACCGTTGAGATGACGCCCTCTTTTGCGAACATCTCCTTTGCCAGATCCGCCACATCTTCTAGAGTAACGGACTCGATGCGGTCAATGATCTCAGCTGCTGAAACAGGACGCCCGTAAATCAGAAGCTGCTGGGCAAGCTGTTCACAGCGTGATGAGGTGCTCTCCAGGGCCATCATGAGGCTCGCCTTGAGCTGGGCCTTCACGCGGGCAATCTCACGGGGTTGGAGACTTGTATGTACCTTGTTCAGCTCATCCCTTAAAACGTCGAGGGCGTTCTGGACAGATTTTTCGCTCGTTCCCATGGAAAATCCCATCAGCCCTGCGTCGGAGTATGCGGTTGTGAAGCCATATACACTGTAGGCCAGGGCTCGCTTTTCACGAATTTCTTGGAAGAGGCGCGAGGACATGCCACCGCCCAAGACGGCTGCCAAGACACTTTGGGTATAAAAGCGCGGGTGACCAAGGCGTAGCCCCTCATAGCCGACCATGAGGTGGACTTGCTCAAGGGGTCGGTGAAGATGCAGGGCGCCTCCGGAAAAGGTCGCCTTTTCAAATGAGGTATCAAGGCTTGATGACAGGTGTTGGAATTTTTCCTCCACCAAGGCCACAAGGGCCTCATGGCGGACTTTTCCGGCTGCCGCCAGCACCATGGAGGGCGCTTTGTAGTGGGCGTCTTGATAGGCTTGGAGGGTCGCTCGCGCCATTGTGGACACACTTTCAACAGTGCCTAAAATAGAGGCACCCAGCGCCTGGTTTGCGTAGGCCGTGCGCTGAAGTTGGTCAAAAACGATATCGTCCGGGTTATCAAGGGCCTCTCCAATTTCCTGGAGGATCACGTCACGCTCCTTGATGAGCTCTTCCTCACGGAACGTAGAAAACTGTAAAATATCAGACAGGAGGTCCACGGCCAGGGGAACGTCATCACCCAAAACCCGGGCGTAATAACACGTTGTCTCCCGGGAGGTGTAGGCATTGAGGTGCCCCCCAACTCCTTCAATGGTCTCGGCAATATCTTGGGCACTGCGGTTGGCGGTGCCTTTAAAAGCCATGTGTTCAAGAAAGTGAGACACGCCCGCCTCATGGGACGCTTCGTGGCGCGCACCTACGCCCACCCACATGCCAACGGCAGCGGTTTCAACCGTATCAATTTGATCCGTTACCACACGAAGCCCACTGGACAGAGTCGTAATGCGTGTTGTCATTTTGTGTCTTTCAAGAAGGGCGCCCGCGCGCAGTCTGCTTCGCGATAAAGAACGCGTAGACCACCACAAGGGCAAAGGCTAATGCATACCACGTTATGGCATAGGAGAGGTGAAAATTTCGTAAACCAGCCTTTAAAGGTTCCCCCGGCCTGGGGAAGGGGCTTAGGGAGTCTTTTTCCTGGGCAACCACATAAAAAGGAAAGAGACTCTCATCCTTAAACGCCTTTGCCCACTCGCCAGGCTCAATACTGAAGAGACGTTTTTTTTCGTACAAGTTGGCGGGTGTGAAACTATTGCGTGAAGAGGCGTCACGAATGTATCCGACAAAGGTCACAGGCCCAGAGTCGCGCTTGAGGCTCGTCTGGTCCACATTCTCCGGCATCCACCCGCGGTCGACAAGGATGCGCTCGCCGGAAGAAAGGGTAAGGGGTGTGACCACATAGGTCACCGGTTTGCCCGCATAGGTGCGCCCGTAAAGGTGTGCTTCTTCTGCGTGCACGTACGTGCCTTCTATGCGGACTTTACGGTAAAGACAGCCAGTCACGTTCTGGCGGCACTTTTCCAAATCCTGGACCGAGAGGGGGGGCTGATTTTGCTTGTCGCTCAGCTCCTGGATAAGGCCCTCTTTCCATGCAAGGCGCTGCAATTGCCAGGTACCAAGAGTTACAAGGAGACAAAATCCAAGAAACGCGAATAAGGTAGGCCAGGAAAGAATCCAGGCCCGGGCGGGGGAAGGCGTCGTCAAGACCCTGAGCCCCACCAGTAAATGCTGACAAACAAGAAGAGCCACACAACGTCCACAAAGTGCCAGTACCACGCGGCCCCTTCAAAGCCAAAATGATCCTTAGCCGTGAAATGGCCAGCGCGCGCCCGGAACCAAGAAACAGTCAGAAAGAGCACGCCCACAAACACGTGGAACCCGTGAAAACCCGTTGCCATGTAAAAGACCGAAGGATAGATGCCGCCCTTAAAGGCAAAGCTTGCGTGGTGGTACTCGTACGCCTGCACCATGAGGAAGACAACGCCCAAGGCAATGGTGAGGGCTGTCTGGCGCATCATGTCCTGGATTTTGCCTTCTGAAATGGCGTGGTGGGCCCAGGTCACTGTTGTGCCCGACAAAAGAAGGAGAAGCGTGTTCAAGTAAGGCAAATCAAAAGGATCTAGCGTATGGATGGATTTGGGGGGCCACACCATCCCGTTGACCTCTTTTGGAATGAGGGCAGCGTCGAAGTAGGCCCAGAAAAACGCGGCAAAGAACGCGACTTCCGATAAAATAAAAAGCGCCATGCCTAAGCGAAAACCGTGGCGCACCACATCATTGTGTTCGGACTTTGCTTCCCGGATCACGTCGCGCCACCACGCCACCATGGTAAACAACAGCATGGCAATGCCGATAAAGAACACGAGGGAGCTCTGGTGATGCATGGCCAGGATTGCCCCGATGGCCAGCACAAACAAGGACAGGGCGCCAACGACAGGCCATGGGCTGGGCTGAACCAGGTGGTAAGGGTGTTTTTTCGCGCTCGACATGACGGCTCCCTCGCTTATTCGTTATTGACTACGCCACCAGGTGGTCAGCGACACGCCCACCCGCGGGTTATACTTAGGATAACCGAACTTATCCCAATATGCCAAGCGTGTCTTTGCACTATAGTAGAGAGGGATCACGCTGTCGGTCCACAAGAGCGCCCGGTCCAGGGCGCGTGCAGCAATGACGAGGTCTTCGCGTGTTTTGGCTGCGCACAGTGCGTCGCACAGGGCGTCAACGGCCGGGCTTTCAATGCCGGGATAGTTGCGTGAGCCTTCTTCTTTGGCGGCGCGCGTCGTCCAGTAGTGCTTTTGCTCATTGCCAGGCGTCAAAGAATGTCCCCAGGTATTGATGATCATGTCGTAATCAAACTTGAGGCGTCTGGCCTCATACTGGGTGGGATCTGACACGCGCACCTTCATCTCAATGCCCAGGAACTTTAAAGACTTGGCAAAGTGAAGGGCGAGCTTTTGGTCTTCAGGACTGTAGAGAAGGAGCTCAAAGACGAAGGGATCTTTTGTCTTTGCATTCAAAAGTTTGCCACCTTGAAGGCGCCAGCCAGCCTGCTGCAAAAGAGCGGCTGCTTTTTTGAGCTGTGTGCGGTCTTTGCCAAGGCCATCGGTGCCAGGCAGAGGATAGGGCTCCTCAAACAGATTCTTAGGCAGCGGTCCGGCGCTCAAAAGAAGGGCGCGTTCTTTGCCTTCAGGGGTCGCCTGGGAGGCAAGATCCGTATTGGGGAAGAAGCTTTTTGTACGTGTGAACTCGCCCCCCATGACGGTGCGGTTAAAGGTCTCAAAGTCAAAAGCCTCAATGAGGGCGCGCCTCACCAGGGGATCACGGAACAGGGGCTTTCTTGTATTGAACACAAAGGCTTTGGCTCCCACAGGGTTCTTGTGGTGCCACAATTGACGAATGACGCGTCCGTCTTTGACGGCTTTAAAATCATAAGCGTTTTGCCAGTGAATGGGGTCTGCGTCGGCGTAGAAGTCGTACGCACCGGCCTTAAAGGCCTCAAAGGCGACCTTAGCGTCCCGGTAATAATCGAAAATCACCTGGTCAAAGTTAAAGCGCCCCTGATTGAGAGGCTCGTCTTTCCCCCAGAAATGTGGGTTGCGTTCGTACACGATGCGCCGCCCTGGCTCCACGGATTTGACCGTGTAGGGTCCGCTGCCAAGGGGCTTTAGAAGGCCAAGTTTTTCAAAATCTTTGCCTTCGTAGTAGTGCTTTGGTAGGACACTCATAAGGGCCATGAGCATGGGTTGCTCGGCCTCATATCCTTTTTCAGGATCCTTTTTGAACACAAAGGTAATGGCGTTTCCTTTGATGGTCGCTTTTTCCACGCGGCCATAGTAGAGGCGCATGTTGGGCATGCCTTTGTCACGCAGGGTATCAAAGGAGAACATCACATCTTCGGCCGTCACAGGCTTGCCGTCGGACCACTTGGCGCGCGGGTTCATGTGAAAGGTGACCCAGGAATAGTCAGGTGCCACCTCAACCTTTTCAGCCAGGTTCGCGTAAAGGGTGAAAGGCTCGTCACTGGAGCGCAGCATAAGGCGCTCAAACACAAGGGTTTCGGAGTGGACGCTTAGGCCTGCAGGCGAGGTGCCCTTGGTCATGAAGGGATTAAGACTGTCAAAGGTTCCCACAACACCCAGGTGAATGTCGCCGCCCTTGGGAGCGTTCGGATTCACATAGGGAAAAGGCGAGGTGACTTTGTGCGCGATATCCCCGTGCATGGAGATGGCGGTTTGCGGAGCCGCCTGTCCCACAGTTGCCATACCAAGAAGTCCAAAAAACCAGGCAAATTTCAAAGCGCACTTCATTTATAAGAGTCTCTCAAGATACAATAAAAATGCTCTAGGTGATTTGGTGCGCGCTGTCAAGGTAATGTGGGCTTACTGCCCCTGTGGTCCCTGGTATCCCTGGGAACGCATATAAGCAACAGCCTGCTGTGCACCTGCTTTCATATGCTCAGGGAGCGCATGAAAAGCTGCTTCCGGCTTCGCGCCAGGGTTTGCCATTTGTTGCTGAGCGTAGCGGTCGATGACCTTTTTCTCGTTTATTGCTTGATCATTGAAAGCCCTGTTTTCCTCGCTCAGTTGCGCTGACTGATATGGGGGCAGGCTACTTGAAAATGCAGGCACAGCAAGGCTGACCAAAAGGATTGTAAAAATATGTGCCACGACGTTCTCCTCTTCCTGTTTATTTTTATGTATTTTCAGCAAACACCCTACCGTGGGTTAAGAAAACATAAAGAATGAAAAAGAAGAATTTATGAGATTTTTCGAGGGTGTGGCAATAAGTTACCAGACTGTTTGTTGAGCGTTCTTCAAAGTCTACCTTCCTTATTTTGAGATAATTTTTGAGCGTCTTCTTTCCCTTGACATTTTCGCGGGGTATGCGCACCTTAGGAAGAGATACGTCGCGTTTGTTGAGGAAAGGAGCGACTATGACGAAGACGCACCTTTTATCGGCAGGCGCGAAAGGAATGACTCCTTTGCTTTTGGAGGCAAGGTGGTGGCGATGGCGTAACGCTATCCCCTTTCTTGTTTCAAAAGTATTTTTTATAAAAGGAGTTGTTCCATGTTTCGCTTTCTCATCAAGAGTGTCCTTCTCTTAAATCTCGCTAGCGCCAATGCCCATGCGCACGCCCACGTTGCCATTACTCAAATTGTCCAGCATCCTTCCCTTGACGCCATTCGCCGTGGCATCGAAGATGAAATAAAGGCCCAGGGCCTTACCCCCCACATCACCTTTGAAAATGCCCATGGGAGCCTTGTGACCGCCGCGCAAATTGCTAAGAAGTTCCGGGCTCTCTCCCCTGATGTTGTGGTGGCCATTGCCACGCCTTCGGCCCAGGCGGCCGCAAAGGCTCTCAAAGGGACGCCCATACCCCTCGTTTTTGGCGCGGTGACGGACCCTGTGGGGGCAAAACTTGTGAAAACCTTGGAAAAAACAGGCGGGCGCGTGACAGGCAGCCGGGACCTTCCGCCCACGGATAAACAAGTGGCCCTTATTCAAGAGGTTCTGCCAAAGGCAAAGGTCATTGGCACCGTCTACAATCCCAGTGAGGCCAATAATGTGTCCCAGCTGGCGCTCATGGGCGAGGCTTGTGCGGCCCATGGCATAACCCTTATCACCAAAACCGCCAGCAAAACCTCTGAGGTGGGCAGCGCCACGAAGGCGCTCATGGGGAAAGTGGATGCGCTTCTCCTGATGAACGACAACACGGTGATTTCGGCCCTGGAGTCTTTGACTAAGGTAGCGGCAAGCGCGGGCGTACCCGTCTTCACCAGTGATCCAGACTCCGTTGGGCGCGGGGCTGTGGCGGCTTTGGCCAATGACCAGTACCAGGTGGGGCGCGAAACGGGCAAGCTTGTGGCGCGGATATTGAAGGGTGAGGACCCAGCCGCTTTGCCTGTGGAAGATGTGCACGTGGAGCGTGTCTTTGTGGACGAGCCCCGCGCAAAATCCATGGGCCTTGTGTTTCCCAAAGAGAAGTAAGCTTGCGCACCTCGGGTGTTTTATATGCGCTATTTATAAGTAAAACTTGCCTGTGCAGTGCTTTTTCTTAAGATTTGATGCTGTAATATTATGATTCATAAAACAATAGCAATTTTGTTCTTTGTGTGCGTGGGGGTGATGTATGAGTCACACGCCTCTACTTCACAAGAGGATCATTTTCCCCAAGGCAGCAGGTCCATGGCAGAAGCTCAATGGGCCATGCAGAACTGTCCAGATCTGTCCACGTTTGAGCGTGCTTGTGATGAGGAGCACGCGCGTCACAAACTTATGAGGCAGGTTCATCTTGCATACAATGAGATCGTGGAAATGCATGGACAGCGCAGTGGCCCATTAAGGCAGGGACTTTGGGCTATGGCCCTGCGAAGCCTTGAGCAGCAATCGGGCGTTCAAGATGAAGGCGCGCTTTGGGAGCATGTTTGGCCAAAGATGCTCAGTCTTTGTCAGCTGTTTGATTACCCTGTCGCGCCCGAAGCGCTTTTGTCGCGTGTTGCCGACGCAAAGGAAAGAGTTCACCAAAAAGAGCAATACGCCTTTCTGCGTGGTTTTATGGCGCGTGATTTAAACCTGGATACACGCCCCTGGATGCCGGACATGCGGGAAAATGCAATACTCAAGGAAATGGACGCACAGTTCTTAGAATCCTCGTTTTCATATAGTGAAGAGTCTTTGCCAAAAGAACCCAAGAGACAGCCCTTCGCGTTAACGGGCACAAGTCAGCCACCACTGGAAATGTATAGGATGAAGGGATCGGCCCATGACGCATTGATGGTTTTTGCAATCAAAACCCAGCGTTCCTGTGAGGATCTTAAGAACGCCTTTCATGCATTCCGTCAAGAGCAGTTGGCAATCATAGACCGTGTGCGCCAAGAGGACGATCTCAGTAGCTTTACACAGCGTTATCCCTTCTTCTTTGACTTTGATTTGCTGGATACGGACGGTGTGAAGTTTTGGGACGGAAATGAAGAGGTCACAATCCCTACAACCAAAATACCCCCCCAAGCGACTATTGCTTTGTTGGGCGACAAGAACTTCCAAGGTCTTTCATACGATCCCCGCTTTCGTTTGTACAACGGGTTTGTACTCTCAGACCAACTGGTCGTAAAGGCAGAGCCCATCACAGAGGAAGACAGGGCGGGTATCTTGGACGTGACATGCGTGGATGGGCACTTACAGAGCGCGCCTGGTGTGGGGGTTCCCGATGGTGCTTACACATGGGCTCTGGACCCCATGGGGCGCACGCGTTTGACTTCCCTTGACGCCATTCATCACAGTGGTCTCTTTCAAAAAGATGATGTGGGGTTGCCGCTGGCGTGTGCGGGGGAAATTGTCGTGAGGAAAAACCTCATTGAAAACATGAATAATGAAACAGGTCACTATCTATGCACTGTGCTGCAACTTGCGCGCGCTGTACAGCATTATGAAGCGCTTGGTGTTCTAAGCCCAATGTGCCAAATCAGCGTACGCTATTTTGGACAGCCCCCCGTGCAAAAAGGACTTTATGAGATGCTGACAATTGCGCAAGCTGTAAATTTCTAGGAAAAGCGGTACATGGGTGGGGTGCGTGCCCCATCCAGCTTTCCTCTGCCACAAAAGTCTTGTGTTTTGAGTGTGGTGGCTTCTATATGGAAGGTGCGACTATTGGAAGGATACACACGTGGTTGAACAGCTCTTTCTAGAACACGGGGCACATATTGCCTATATCATCTTATTCTTGGGGTCCTTGGTGGAGGGCGAGTCCTTTGTGTTGACCGCCGGGTACCTTGCACATGAAGGCTACCTGTCATTCCCTGCCATTGTGCTGATTTCTTTTTGTGGTTCCGTGGGGGCGGATCAGATTCTCTTTTTCGCCGGACGCCACTATGGGCAGCCCATGATCGACCGACACCCCAAGTGGAAGCCCAGGGCGGACAAAGCCTTTCGTCTCCTGCACAAGTATAACGTGTGGTTCATCATGGGCTTTCGCTTTGTGTATGGCATCAGGACGCTCAGTCCCTTTATCATTGGCGCCAGTGGTATTTCCATCAAACGCTTTGCTGTTTTGAATGTGATCTCGGGGGCGTTCTGGGCCCTTGTAAGCTGTGGGGCAGGATACGGCATTGGATACTTTTTTTCCGACGCCATTGAGGAGGCATTTCGCGCACTCGTGCATTATCAAAAGCTTTTCTTTATAGGGCTCTTGGTTGTGCTGGTTATTGGCGTTGCGTGGTATTTTTACAAAAGGCGCCACGAGGTCCACGAGGACGAGCCAAAGGCCTAAAGGGTTGTGTTGGCTTCGCGCAGGTAAAGGGGCGCAAGGGGGGATTGCCGCTCACGCGGTACCAGAATCAGATCCTGGGCGTGGGGGCGCCAATGGGTTGATAGCGTCCGAGGATGCTGTGCCCATGCTTGCCCCACAAGGGCCGCGTCTTGGGGGAGTGCCGTCTCACACGCATCAAGGCCCAGGATACATGGTGGCGCCAGCGGCGTGCCTTCCGTTGAAAAAAGCTGACAGAAGCGGTCCGCGCGCCCCGTATCAAGGCACACCATGAAGGGTGCCCGGAAGTTCTTGTGGGCGTGCATAAAGCCCGCTGCCATCCACGTGAAGGAATCAACCCCCCACACGTCGAGGGCGCCCGCAAAGGCAAGGGTTCTGGCGACGGCCAGACCAATGCGTTGTCCCGTGAAAGAGCCGGGCCCCACCGTTGTAATGACTTGCCCGGCATCAAGAAGGCGCTTGCCCTGGCTCGTGGCCATTTCCTTGAGCTCCTTGACGAGATAGGCACCTTGTCCGTGGGGTTCGCGCCACGCTCGTGCGCACAAAAGGGCATTGTCTTCAAAAAGGGCCGCAGACGCGCCAAAATTTGACGTCTCAAAGGTGAGGGTGAGCATGGCCGTTCTTGCCCTTTAGAAAAAGGTGGTCTAGTGTCCTTCTTAAAGGTGAAACCTGGCCCTTGTAAAGAAGAAAGGATGATGAACCCATGTCTCTTGTTGAAATTACCCCCCAAGATGGGCTGAAAATAAGCCTTGCCTATGCAACGAACGAGAACTTTGTGGCGAAGAAGATTTACACCCACGCCATCTGTTATCTCCATGAGGAGGCAGCCGCTCTTTTGGAAAAAGCAAGAAAGCTTGCCCATGACCAAGGGTATGGCCTGCATATCTTTGATGCCTTTCGTCCCCAGGAAGCCCAGTGGGCTTTGTGGGAGTGCGTGCCAGATCCCATGTATGTGGCTGATCCCCGCAAAGGCTCTGCCCACAGCCGTGGCATTGCCGTTGATTTGACGCTCTATGATCTGGAGACAGGCTTGGATCTTGATATGGGAACACCCTTTGATGATCTGTCGCCGCTTTCCCATCTAACGCCACAGGACTTGCCAGCGAGCATCCTCACAAACCGGTATAAGCTTCTCGGAATCATGCTGACAGCTGGATGGGATTTTTACCGCTACGAGTGGTGGCATTATCAGCTTTTTAATGCCAAGGAGTATCCGCTTTTGTCGGACGTGGACGCACCCCGTCCGCTCATGGCAGCATAAAATTTTCCTAGAAAGGAATGCGCAGCTCCCCTGGCGATTGCCAGGGGAGCTTTTCAAAACCACTGACGGGCGCGCTTTTGTGGAGTGCCTCCATTAAACAGTCAGCCATACGCGCCGTTGCCCCAACGCTTGTACCAAGCGTCTTCCTTGATAGGGCTGCTTGTTTATTTGGGGTGGGTGCGTGCCCCTCAATAAACTTATGAAGCGTCGGGGCGTCATGTAGGATGGGGATGAGGCCAGCGGTGGTGAGGGGGTTCTTGTACACACCCTGCTGGGTGTCAAAGTAAGCAACAGGTAGGCCGGCCAGAGCCGCTTCGATACCTAAGTGCGTGCGGTGACAAAGGACAATGTCAGCCAAACGCGCGATGGTTTTGAGCGCATAGCCAGAAGGGATCACGATGAAGTTGGTCGCGCCGTACATACGTGCAAATGCCTCCTCTTTGGCGCCTTGATCACCGGGAGGTGGCGCAAACAGAGCCACGACATCTTGTCTTGATTTTATGTATGAAAGGAATTCTTCAAAGGTATCGCTTGATCTTACGTTGCTGCCTTTAATATAGAGAATGACTTTTTTATTTAAGTGGGTGCATGGGATGATTTGACGTTTGACGGTCATGAGATCTCCAGGATCTCGGCCTTCCCATGTTTCATGTTTGGGGTTGCCTGTCACAACAAGGGGGGTTTTTGGTAAAAGTTCCTGGAACGCCTTTGTGTGTGTTTCCTGGGATAAAAGAATTGTGTGGGCATAGGGCAAAATGGCCCCAGCAATGCTCTGGGCTGATGGTGGCTCAAAATCGTCATAGAATGCAATGACGCGTGCGTTCTTCTTACGAAAGAGTGCTGCTAGCTGAGCTTGTACGCGCGAGTGGGTGCCAATAAGGACAAGGCGCGGCGCAAGGCATGTGCTCACCCGCATGAGGTCGCCTTCGGGCAGTCGCTGGGTGGTGGGCCAAGCATTTTTGTGGATGGGGACACGCACATGGCACCCCGTACGGAGTGAGAAACTGCGAGGGTTTTGCGCGAGGAGAAGATTGGCAACACCAATGCCCACAAGGCTATGGGGGACGCCTCGTTTTGTAAGTTCTTTGCTTACCGCTTGAAAGGCGAGCGCCTCATCGGCTGTCGCGGCGATGAGCAGAATTGTTGGTTTTTGTGCCGCAAGAGGGGAGGAAAAAATGAGAAGCAGTCCTAAAAGCACGCACCATTTTTTCCCCATAGAACCCTACTCCCGCTTGTTGCCAAAGGGAAAAGGGACCGATTTCACGATTTTTGAAAAAAGATCCTTCACCTGGTTTTTGACGCGGGGGATTTGAGAGACCTCCATGAGGCGCGCCTCTAAAAAGTCGAGTGTCTTTTCGTGGTGAATGGATGTGTCACTTAGCCAATAACGCATGGTTGCAGCGTAAACGCCCCCCAGTAACATACGCTTGGTATAATAGTTGAAATCTGTCGCCGTGTCACCGGCCGCGTACCAGATTTCGCTCATGCTGCGGGCAAAGAACGACAGACCCTCGCGCATGCGTGTGGGGTGAGCCAGATAAGACATGGTTTGACGCACGGTCTCCTTGTGGGGTGCAAGGAAATCAAGGCGCTCACCCACGCACACCGAAACCCGCTTGCGAATGGGAAGGGCGCTTAAGTCCTGGGACCGAGCGGCTTCAAGCATCTTTTGATCCGTCAAAAGGAAAAAAGCGTCAATGGCGCCAAGGGGCGTGCCACCAAAAAGCCAGTTGGCAAGGTCCGGGTCAAAGCCTGCGTCCTTGCATCCTTGGCGAATGGCCTTCATACTCCAGCCGTCAAAGGGCACATGACTTAAGGTTGCGAGTAATATCGTTTCTTGTTCTTCAGGGGTCAGCTTCATCCATTCGTTCCTTTACCAGGATTTTTGTGTTATAGTACACGGCTTGGTCTCTCTTGGGGAGAGGCCTTATTCTCAAGCTAGAAAGGAGAGTGACATCTCTCGTGTTAGTTTATGTACGAGATAACAACGTTGAACAAGCCATGCGTCTTCTTAAGAAGAAACTTCAAAGAGAAGGCGTTTTTCGCGAAATGAAGTTGCGACGGGACTTTGAAAAGCCCTGTGAGCGACGCAAGCGTGAAGCGGCTGAGTCCGTACGTCGTATGCGCAAGCTTTTGCGCAAGCGCTTCGAGCGTGACGGATACTAGTTTGACGATGATGTCATAAGAAAAAACCCGGAAGAAATTCCGGGTTTTTTTGTGGGCTCTTGAGGGCGCGTCGTTCTTTTGCTAGGAATGAAGGCATCATTTAGGAAAGACTGGAAAAAGACCATGAAGAAAAAGTACCTGGTGCAAGTAGGACTCGTTTTGGCTGTGTGCCTGGCAGGATGCCAGTCGCGCATTGATTTACGCGGTAAAGATTTTGATCCCAAGGTGCTCACGGCCCTCAAGCCCGGTGTGACTACCCAGGAAGACATTTTGCGCCTTGTGGGTAGCCCGTCCACAAAAGCGGCCTTTGAAGATAACGTATGGGTCTACGCCTATAAAGTGACGGAGACTACATCGTTTTTTGAACCCAAGGTCATTGACTCGTCCGTTGTGCGCATCTCCTTTGATAAAAGCGGCGTGGTGCAAGAGATTACTCACCTGGATAGCCAAGGGCACCTCATCGAGCCCGTGCGCCGTGTGACAAAGAGCGCCTTGGAGGAAAAATCCTGGGCCGGTCAGATCTTTGGAAACTTCGGCCGCCAGCGTAAAAAGAAAGATAAAGACGAGCAGTAAAATGCGCATGACGGGGTGGACTTTTCTGAAGGGGTTATTTCTGGTGGGTCTTGTGAGCACTTCCCTTGCAAGTGGCACTCAAGAAGAGTCAGATGGCGCGCCAACTTACCACCTGCGCACCGGTGAGCGCGCCGCCGCCCCTCTCCAACAGCAGCATGATATGATTCTATCTGATCTTGAGGCCATCCTTAAGGAGTGTGGCCTTAAAGAAGGTATGCGCGTGTGGGATTTGGGCTGTGGGACGGGGACCCTGACGCGTTTGTTGGCTGAAAAGGTCGGCCCATCGGGTCATGTCTGGGCCCTTGATTTTAGTAAGGCGCAGCTGGATGTGGCACGCGCGACCCTTCAAGAGGACGGCTACACCAATGTGACCTTTGTGCAGCATGACCTGACCCAGCCCTTTGCCATTAAGGAGGATCAAAAAGGGGACTTTCTTGTCTCGCGGTTTGTCCTCATGCACCTCGAGGCACCCAAAGAGGCAGTGGGTCTTATGCGTGACTACGTCAAGCAAGGGGGCGCTTGCCTTTTGATGGAGCCAGATAACAGTCGCAATAGTCTAGCGCGTCCATGTGAACAGGCGCAGTCATTTCGCAAGACGCTTTTAGAAGTTGGGGAAAAGGCAGGTTTAGACTACTCCCTGGGCGCGCGTCTTGCCTGTCTGTGCGAAGGGGTGTGGCAAGTCAAAAGTGTCCGCGAGAAATGTTACCAAAATAACGCGACAGGGACACAAAAACTCTGGCGTGCACGCTTGGAGGAGATGGAAGAAAAGTTACTGGCCTCGGGAATGGCAACCCAAGGGCAAATTGATGGGTGGCGTCACATGATTGACAACCTCTCAAGCAAAGAAGAAGGATGGTACTCATCGGCGCTCCTTTATTATGTGCACGGTGTCAAAGAATAGATCTAGCGCAAGTCCTTTAAAATGGTGATAAAGCCCGGCGTCGGGATAAGCCGTGCTCACGTGATGAATATGTAAGCTCCGCTCGGCTTGCCATCGCCCTTCCTAATGGCTGGCTTTTAAATGCTTTTGTGCGATCATTTTGTTCAGATTTAGCTATACTCTCTTTACTAAAATAACAATATGAATTCATCAGTCGTAAATTTGTCTTTAACTGACAATTAGTCTTGTTGTGTTACTGTTTTTAGGAGTTGCGCACAGGAGGCACGCGATGATTTACATTTTTTTTACGAAAGATGAATCCTTTGATTTTGAGCTGGCGCCTCTTTGTGAAAAAGGCTCCAGACGCGTGGTTGTTCTGCCAGAGGTGTTGTACATCCAAGATAAGGCTCAACTGGATGCGTTTTTTACGGATGTCGTCCTGACCGAAAACTTCGATTTTGAGTCCATTGAGGCCATTGTAGATGCGCAAGTGTCGGCGCATCCCTTTGAAGAGCTTGTCCTTTTGACTTGTGATGAAGACTTTATGCTGAGTGTTGCGCGGTTACGTGAAAAGTACGGCGTTGTGGGGGACGGCGTAGAGGTTGTGACGCGTTTCACCCACAAGGATCAGATGAAGGATTATCTGCGCGCACGCGCCCCAGCCGTTGATTTGCCGCGCTTTGAGCTCTTTGACGCGAAGACCTTCAAGCGTGTGAACGGGCATTATTTGGCGCACATTGAGGATTATTTGCACTTTCCCGTGTTCGTCAAACCCATCAATCAGTGCGCAACCAATAACGCTGCTAAACTCACCTCCCAGGAGGAGCTCAGGTCCTGGTGCACCTCCCACATACGCGACAAGACAATCTATGAGTTTGATGAGTTTATTGACGGGGAGCTCTACCACTGTGACACGGTTAAGGTGGATGGGCGTATCGCTTCTGTTTTTGTGTCGCGCTATAACAAGCCCTGCTTTGACTTTATGGCGGGTAACATGCGCGCCAGTATCCTCCTGCCCTTTGATTCACACGACTACGAGATCTTGCGCGCCTTTAATGATGAGGTGCTCAAGGGTCTGGATACGCCAGACAACGCCGTGACCCACCTGGAGGTGTTTCGCACCAAGGAGGGGCGCACTATTTTCTTAGAGATTGGTCTTCGCCCACCCGGCGCCAACATCCCAAAAATGTACACAAAGTGTTTGGGCGTTAATATTCAGGAAGCGCACTTTTTGATGCAACTGCATCAAAAACCCGAGACACAGGTTAAGCAAGAGTACTTTGGAGCCATGTGTGATTTTCCCATCATGGGAGGCGTTGTGGACGCCCATAACCCGCTGCCAGCCCTTGAGAGCCAAACGGAGCTCACATGGTTCATTGAGCCAGGGCAAAAAGTGCACGCATCACGCAACGTTGTTGAGCGTTCGTGCATGCTGATGCTTTTACATAAAGACCAAGAAGCTGTAGAGCGCGACATCACAAAGCTTGGCGCATGGCAGAGTTGTACGTACCGACCCCTTGCATGAGGGGTCGTTTGCAGGTGGCGCCTTTTCGGCGCACTCTTTGTTTTTAATCATTTATTTTGTCATTTTTCCAATAAGGGATTGTTTTGTTTCAAAACATGTACTATCAAGTGCTTAGCTAAAACACTTTGTAAACCCCTCCCAGTGAAAGGACGAACCCGTTGAAGACAATCTTGTGTGGGCTTATGGTCATGCTCTGCGTATCAAGCCACAGCCTTGCATCCCACCAAAATGAGGTGGACGATAATGGAATGGTCTGCACCGAGATATTTGCAACGTCGGCGTTTTGGAGAGGGGAGAATGAAATCGCATCACTCAAAAGGGGCGTGGCGCATTACAAGGAGCGTCTTTTGGAGCTCGCCCAAGCGGATCCAGCCATTGAGGTTCAGTACGCACAGTTTGTGGCGGAAGAATATGAGCCACGTGCTTATCTCGATCGCACCTCCAATCCTCAGGACCTCTACAGCGTGCTGCGTGAGGGCATCAAAAGTGTGACCAATTGCTCCACTACCAAAACACTTGTTGGGGTCGCTAAAACGATATTGGACGCACGCATGGAAATTGCCCTTGGTGACCCCCGCGCAAATCCCTATGACACGATTAAGTTAAAAGCAGCCCTTTGCAAAGAATACGCATCTAAAATTCAAGCACTTGATCGCATCTTGGCCAAAGATGACAGGGACAGTGCTAAATGTGCGCTCAGATGCGAGAATGCCCTTCTTGACGACATGATGGGCTACATAAGGGCGCGTGTGAGCGTTTTTAATGAATGTCGCGCGAAGAGACTTTTTCTGGAGAAGCTTCAGGCGCGCTCATAGGGTGCTCCTTTTGCATAAATACAGCGCACAGCACGAGGGCAAGGGTGTAGATGGCCACATTCACCAGCATCATATGCTGTAAGGCAAACGCGCTGATGGAGGCGACGGCCCCATCCAGGTCAGGCGCCCAGGATGGGACCGTCCCCATGGACAGGTTCGTTGCCTTTTCAAGGAGCTGAGCCATGGGGATGTATGTGCTTTTAGAAAGGGGCAAGAAAGACTTCTCAAGAAGCCATGTGTAACCCATTGTGGCCACAACAATGCCCAGCGTATTGCCCACCAATGACACCATCAAAAAGAGGCTGGCCGCAAAGGTTGCCGACGCGTCGGGGACAAAACGCCCAAGAGACGATTCAAGGCTCGAAAAGGCCACGCCCATGCCAACGCCGAGTACAACCAGGCATAACAAAAGCCACATGTTAACACCCACAGGCATCCACGCAAAAAGCATGCTTCCCGCAATGAGGGTCGCAAATGAAAAAATGTTCAGCGTAAGGAAATTGCGCTTATAAAGAACCCGTCCCATGAGCAAGGCGTAGATGCAAAAGGAGCTGACCAAGACCAGGAAGAGAAGGGCCGTTTGCAGCGGGGTGAGTTTGCAAGCAATTTGTAAATAGAGGAATAAAATAAAAAGGGAAGACGTATAGCCGAACCCTTATCATTTGATAATGCGTCACTCGTCGCTCGTGTATCCCTACACACGTCACTTGCCTCGTTTTCTGTTATCAAATTAAACTGTTCTAGCTATATAGCTGAGCTGCTCGAGATCTTTAGTGAAGACAAGGACAAGTCCACACAAAAGACAAATCGGTGTGTTGATCAAAAAGATGCTGTGCCAAGAGATCACCTCTAAGAGAATCCCCCCAAAAAAGGGCCAACAGCCATCCCAAGACCGCTCCACAAGCACAGGCTGCCAATGGCACGGCTGTGGTGCGTATGGTGAAAATAGAGGCGGATAATCCCGTAAAGTGTTGGAAAGTAAAGCCCCGTTCCAATGCCTTGGAGAATTCTGGCGCCAATCAAGACCCAAGGGCTTTGCGACATGCCCGCAACCAAGGAAGCCACTGCAAAAATCGTCATCCCAAAAAGACAAAGAAGCCGTTTACTGGCAGCGTCGGCATAGAAGCCCGCAGGGATGACAACCAGCGCCCAGGCAAGGTCATAGGCGCTCATGATCCACTGGGATGTCGTGAGGGTGGTTTTGAGATGATAGGTGATGTGGGGCAGGGCAAGATTGATAGCCGTATGGTCAATGTAAAGGACGGATGTCAGGAGCCCTAAGGTCATAAGCAAGAGTGCTCTCTTGAATCGATTGAAGAAAGGCTCCCTCAACGGGAGAGATGAAAAGTCCAGTGGTGGTGCGCTCATACAAGGAGGATAATTTGTGCCTCATAGACAATTATAGTATGTGCATAATTAACAAATCGCAAAAACGGGATACAAAGAGCTCACTTTGCGACGTGTTGGACTTGAGGAGTAATGCATGAGTACGTGACAAAGCTTGGCCAGATCCACGGAACACGGTATTATCTGGGCACAAAACCCCTATAACGTGGTCGCTTTCCATGGGATTAAAAATGAAGTACGCAGCGCTCTTTTGTTTTGTGGCGATCTGGTTGTATTCCCTCACGCAGCCCCTTTACACGCCCACGGCTATCCCCGTTGGCACCCATCTTTATCCTTATCCAAAGGTCATCGCGCACAAAGCGATTACGTCCCAGGGTTACCCAGGGAATAGCTTGTCCGCTATTCAAGACGCCCTGTCTACGATGGTGGATGGCATCGAGGTGGACGTGAGGATGTCCAAGGACGGTGTCCTCTTTTTATACCACGGCGATACCCTTGAGGATTATACGGATCACAAAGGGCGTCCTGAAGATGCTACCTGGGCTGTTCTGTCCCAGGCCAAGTACAAAAATACCGAAGAAAAACTTGTCTCCCTCGATGCTTTTTTTGCGCTTGTTGGGACACAAAAAACCATTTTTCTAGACATGAAGTCTCCCCACGTCTTTGACAAGGTCTTTGCGCAGCGGATTGTGGAGGCCATTGTGCAGCACGGTCTCAAAGAAAATGTCTTTGTAGAATCCTTCAATCCTGTGACCCTTGCACTCATAAGATTGCAGCGACGTGATATTATGCTGATGTACGACTTTACCGATAACACAGTCGCCTTTGGGGAGGAGTCCCAAGAGCAATTTAACCGCATCCCTTGGCTCCTCACAACCCACTGGGTACAAAAACAAGTGCGTCGCATCATTCGGCCAGATCTTTTAGGGGCTCGCTTTAATTTAGATCCAGACACGCAGCGCGCACTCATTGAAAAAGGCTATCCCATTATCAGTTGGACCGTTGATGACCCTAAAGTGGCGAAAACGCTCTTTGCATCAGGCGTAAAGGGTCTTCAAAGTAACAAACCGCAACTTATAGAAAGTGTCTTACAAGAAACAACAAAACGACTTTTTGACGCGGGAGGGAGCCAAGGAGTTACTCAGTCTATGGTGAACGTGACCCGCATAGAGGATATTGAGCGCGCCGTCGCGTCGGCACGCAAATCGGGTGCAACCATAAGCGTTGGCGGGCGAAGACACTCCATGGGTGGTCAAACCCTTTGCGATGGGTGCGTGTTTTTGAACATGCTGCCTTTGAATGATGTTGTCTATCACCCACAAACAAAGACCGTCACCGTTCAGTCTGGTGCTACCTGGCAAAAGGTTCAAGAGACACTTGCGCGTCATGGCAGGAGCGTCAAAGTGATGCAATCTGACAATATCTTTACCGTTGGAGGATCCATCAGCGTCAATGTACATGGTTGGCAAGTTGGCTCACCGCCCATGGCAGACACGATTGTGGGTCTGCGTATCGTGGACGCTTATGGTGCGGTCCAGAGCCTTTCTCCTACAAAAAACCCCTCTCTTTTCAAGTGCGTGATAGGTGGATACGGTCTTTTCGGCGTGATTGTGGACGCCGAGCTTCAAACAGTTCCAAACACTCTGGTGACCTTCGGTGCCTATTTTACGGATATGGCACACTTTGATACCCTCTTTACAAACGTCGTTACCAAAAATCCAAAAGTTGAGCTTGCTTACGCCAGGCTGTCTTTGGATCCAACGCACTTTTTAGATGAAGTGGGTCTTTTTTGGTATGAAACGATCGATGAAGCATCCCACCCACACACCATTGCCCCAGAAAAACTGGTGGCCTTGAAGCGTGCTCTGTTTAGGCTGTCCCAGTACCATAGTGCTGGCAAAACCCTGCGCTGGCAGGCGGAAAAAACCTATGCAAGGCAGCTTGCTCAAGGAAAGGGCGTCCTTAGTCGCAACGATGCCATGAATACGGATATTCATATCCTTTGGCCGCTCTATGGTACAAGTAAGGATATCCTGCACGAATATTTTATCCCGAAGAGCTGTGCTTATGACTTTGTTCAATATCTCAAAAAACGTGTGCACGCCCACGGCATTAACCTTCTCAACGTCACCATCAGGGAGGTTAAGAAGGACACCCTTTCAGCCCTATCCTACGCCAAACAGGACATGTATGGTTTTGTATGCTTGTTTTCCCAGGGCGTAACGCCACAAGATGAGCGCGCCATGGATGTCTTCACCAAATCGTTGATTGATGACACCCTTGACCTTGGCGGGACTTTTTATCTTCCCTACCGGCTTCATTATTCGGGCGAACAGCTTTCACGAGCCTATCCTGAGATTCACCAGTGGGTTCAACAAAAAAAGCGATATGACCCAACACTTCTTTTCCAAAGCCAGTTCTTCGCGCATATTGTTGCAACTGTGGGGCCCAGAGAATAACCGCCCACTAAAGAGCTGTTATGGTGTGCCGTGACAGGAGTCGCGCGCTATGTGCGCAGAGCAGGGGGCGCTTTGCAACCTCATATCACGAAGTCGCATCTCGTGGAATCACGCGTGGGAAAAGCCCTTATAAAGACGCAAATCAGTGATTGCCTGGGCCAATCTAGCGTTTCATTTATATCCCTTCCCTTGAGATTCTTTTGCATTTTTTGACAACCCGAGCTATGATAATAGAAGGAGCTGCGGCTTTGCGTGAGGGTTATTTCCCTGGGGCCGATATAAATCCTTAAGGGAGCTGTCCCTGCCAAGATCTGCGGATTTTGGCATATGGCACCCACCTGCTTACGCGGGCCACGTGAGGATCTGATACCCAACGATTGCTGCGGCTCCGCTTTCTTTGATCACTAGGAGAAAAACGCGCTGTGCGTATATTGTATTGTGGAGATGTGGTGGGGCGCGCGGGCCGCGATGTCGTCACGAAACATGTGGGCGCTCTCAAAAAAGCCTGGAACCTTGACTGGGTGGTTGTGAACGCGGAAAACGCGGCTGCAGGCTTTGGTGTGACACCCTCCCTATGTGATGATTTTTTTGCCCAGGGCGTGGACGTAATCCTGACGGGCAACCATGCCTGGGACCAAAAAGAGATTTTGCCCTATATCATCCAGCAACCAAGGCTCCTGCGTCCCATTAACTATCCCCAAGGCACGCCCGGTTCAGGCGTGTGTGTCCTCCAGAAACCCGGTGTGCGCGGTAATTTTGTAGTGATTCAGGTCATGGGCCGCCTTTTTATGGAGCCCCTTGATGATCCTTTCGTGTGCCTGCAAAAGGCCCTCGCCAGCTTTGATCTGTCAAAACCCGATGTGGGGGCGATTTTTGTGGACGTGCACGCAGAAAGCACCAGCGAGAAAATTGCCATCGGCCATTACCTAGACGGTCGCGTCAGCGCCGTCATCGGAACACATACCCACACCCCTACAGCTGATCAACGTATCTTACCGGGCGGCACAGCCTTCCAAAGTGACGTGGGCATGTGCGGGGATTATGATTCCGTCATTGGGATGACTAAGGAAAGTGCCATGGGTCGTTTTCTGCATAAGTTACCCAAGCCCAGACTTGAGGCCGCCTCAGGCGAGGGGACCCTATGCGCCACCCTCATTGAAACCCATGAGACAACCGGTCGTGCCACAGGTATTTGGCCCATACATATTGGGCCTCACCTGACGCCTCTTTTACCCCCTCACCTGATCGCGCAAACCCTTTAAAATGATTCTGTCGTCACACGTCGGGATAAGCCGTGCTCACTTATGTATTTATAAGCTGGGCGCGCTTTACCCTAGCCTTCCTCATACTGATTTTAAATGCTTTTGCGCCATCATATAGCCGAACCCTTATAATTTGATCATGCGTTACGCGTCGCTCGTGTATACCTATACACGTCGCTTGCCTCGATTCCTGTGATCAAATGAAACTGTTCTAGCTATATTATATAGATTTAGCCATGTCTTTAAGACGGCGCTTGAAAGGCTTCGTTAACGCCAAGCGCAAAGGGAACGTCACGGTCCTTTAGACGCAAGATAAAGGAGGCTCGGCGTGGGCTGACAGATATAACACGCAGCTCAGGAAACGCTTTTGGCGCGTACTGCTTCCCATTTATCCAAAGTTTCCAGTGAGCAGGTGAGGTATAAAGAATTCCGCTCAGGTGATACCGCGCCGTCTCGGGTATGGCGGTCTCCTTTTCGTGGACCTTGCGTGCGTCTTTGACCGCGCCCACATGAGTGTCATCAAAAAAGAGAGATTTTGTCAGGGCGGGCGCGCCCGCATGCCCAAAGGCCGCACCATGGAGCAGGAGGAGGGGCAAGATGATCCTAGGATGGGTCATGGGAATAAAACTCCGCTTTTAGGTCCCCCTGGACCGTTTCCTGAGGTGTTTTAAAAAGGCCAACTCCCGTCCACACCATGGTCCAGGGCCCATGATTGTGCACATCTTTCATGAATGCGTACACGTCCGTATCAAGGGCACTTTGCAAGTAAAGTGTGACGGTAGTTTTGCATACCTTGCCTGTACAAACCTTGGGCTGCGCTTCAAAGCGCATCTTCTCGAGGTGATGTTTTTTGCCCATGGTCAGCAGCTGCTTTTGCAAAAAAGCCCCTTGGGGGTGAGCGCCCACGAAGCGTTTGGCGCGCATGGAGGTCAGGGTTTTTGCCTTGTCTTGGCACTGGGCGCTTTGCTGATTGCAGACCTCTATGGCACTGGCGTGGGTGGCAATGGTTTGCTTGAGGGTCTCGTTGTAGGCCCATATACGCTCGCGCCACAGCCAAAGGGAGGCACATGCCAGCAAGAGCCCTAGGGCACTGAGCCACAGACCCGTTGTCAAAGAAGGCAAGCGGCTCATGGGCGGGGCACCTCGCTCGTCTCGCCCGTGATGCAGGCTGGCGCGTCAGAGATATCATCCAAGGTGATGACCCCGTGGGCGCTCAGGTGAAAGGTGCGCGGCGACCGTAAAAGACACTTTTCTACCGCGTCCTCAAGGGCTGCATGGGTCATGGGCTTTGTGGCGCAGACCTCGAAGGTAATATGGGATGCCTTTTCCTTCAGATGCCAGGTGAGGCCCTGGGGTTGAAAGTCAGGTGTATTGAGGGGCGCGAGGGTCTTCAAATCCTGTAAAGGACTTGTGCGCGCGTGCAGTTTTTCAAAGGGAGCTGTCGCGCTCAAAAGAGGGGCATTAGGATGTGCTTTTTGTTTGAGGCGCCTCTGTTTTGTATCCGCAAGGGTTTGGGATAAGATCTTGGTTTCTCCATGGGCTCTCCACACGTGGGCGCTCAGGAACATGGCAAGGCTCAGGCTCATTGCCACGGCAAAAGGAGCAGCTTGAACGCTGGCACGCATTAGCTTAGCGCGGCTCACCTGTGATTGCCACGGGTGAAGGAAGGGCATTTCAAGTTTTGGGTGCTTCATAAAGTGGCGGGCAAGATCGTGGGCGCTCCATGTAAGGTGCGTGAGGGAGGCGCGCGGCATTTGGAAGTGACGCTCAATATGGTAGAGGGTTGCCTCCAGGGCACTTGCGTGCTCATGGGGGGAGGTTGCTAAGGTGCGCACGAAAAGGGGCGCGCCCTTGTCAAAGAGATAAAGACGCTGCGCACCCGAGGGCAGGGTGAGGAGCAAAATAGTGGGTTTTTGAATGGCTCTGGCTATCTCCCACGCGAGAAGCCCCACACCCATGAGGGGTGCGCTTAAACCCTCAAGGACTGAGAAAGTAAGATTTGCGCTTGCGCCAAGGAGATTGTCCTTGCTAGCGCGGGCGTAAAAGAGAGTGTGGGTGGACGCGAGCGTTTGCACGCGGTGGCGCCCATATGAGGCGCGCTCAAACAGGGAAAGTGTTGGCATTTTGTCCGCAATAAAGGACTCCGCGCACTGGTCAAAAAGCACCACGCAAGGGTCTTTGATATGCTCTTGGGAGGTTTCCTGCCAGTGGCTTTTTTGAAAGACAAAGCAAGAAACACCCTCCAAAAGGACAAGGGTCTGGTTTTTCATAGCCCCTCCACCAAAACAAGATGTTCATAAAGAGGCAGAAAGATCGCGGTAACGATCCAGATGAGAAGGGCGCCGACTAAAAGAAGGGCGCCGGGTTCAAGAAGGGATAAAAAGCTACGCGTGCGTTTTTTCATGCGCTGGCCCATTAAATGCGCAACCTGCCCAACGAAGTGATCCAGGCGTCCCGTGCGCTCGCCCAGGGCCACAAGGTGCGCGTCCACTTGAGATAAAAGCGCCGCCTGTCCTAAGCTTTGGGCAAGGGGTGAGCCCCCCCTTACAAGGCCAGCACACGCACGGATTTTATGTGCAATGAAAGGGGGGGCCGTTAGCTCAAGGTCGTGAAGTGCTTCCAGTAAGTCCACCTTCGCCGTCAGCATGAGTCCCAAAGCGTGGGTCATCTCATGCACCTTCGTGTCATGCCAAAGGGCGCCAAAAAACGGGATGTGGACCAAAACCTTCTGCCAAAAAAGAAGCATAGGGCTGCTGATGCGAGCACTGACGAGAATGGCTGAGGTTATGAGTGTTGCTGCGGCAAGAATGCCCAGCACACCCTCGAGCGCATGGGCACAAAGGGTTTTCAACAGACGCGCGGAGAAGGAAGGGACCTCCCCCGTCATGGCAAGAAATCCGTCAAGTTGCGGCACCACTTGATCCATGAGGAAGGTGAGTAAGCCTGTCACGAGGATAAGCAAGCAGCTGGGGTAAATGAGCGCTTTGGTGAGGTCTTGGCGGCGCTCGCTGACCCAAGCCCAGTGGTGGGAAAGCTCTGTAAATCCCCCCGAGAGAGCTGCGTTTTTTTGTGCAGCACTCAAAACACAAAGGGTTGTGTGATCAAAGGTTTTGCGCTGCGCCTCGAAAACTTCGCTTAAATTTTTTCCTGCGCGTAAGTCTGCCGCCATCAGGCGGCCCATGCGGCCAAGGGCTTTGTCGCTTGCAAAGCTCGAAAACGCTTCCTCCAGGGGAAAGCCTGCCCCCACAAGGGTGGCAAGGTGGGTGAAGAAGTCGGCTTTCTTTTGGGGAGAGGGGGACGCCTCAAAAAGTGTGGCCAAGGCGCCCATGCGCCAGGCAGAAATCAGATGAAGGCCTTGGGCGTGAAGGGTTTGACGCAAAAGAAGGGGGTTGGCGGCCATGGCGCTGCCAGTTTGGATGGCCCCTCCCGCGCCCACCGCTCTATAAAGATACCGCGCCATGGTCCTCCTTTTGCCACTCTTGGGACCTGACCACACGCACGACTTCTTCAAAGGAGGTGTGTCCGTCGCGTACAGCCGCCATGCCGCGCTCCCACAGAGTTTCGATGCCGTTCTCCTTGAGATACGAGAGGAGAGTTGCTTTCGCATCTCCTTGAATGAGTTTTCCCTCAAGTGCGAGGGTCATGGGCAGGACTTCTCCAATGGCAAAGCGACCCTTATATCCCGTGAAAAGACATGCCTCACACCCGGTCGCAACGTATCCCATGCCCTGGGCGCATTGGGGCGTTTCTTCCTTGCACGAGGGGCACAGGCGTCTGACAAGGCGCTGGGCCACAAGGCACACGAGATGCCCCTCCAAGAGGTGGGGATCCAGGCCAAGATCTTTCAAGCGCTGGACAACGCCCAGGGTATCGTTGGTGTGCAGGGTTGACAGAACAAGGTGACCCGTCATGGCAGCGCGCACAGCCATGGTGGCTGTATCCTCATCACGAATCTCGCCAATGAGAATAATGTCGGGGTCTTGGCGTAAAATGGAGCGCACGCCTTCTGGGAAGGTGATGCCAGAAGATTCCCTCACCTCACTTTGGCGTACACCCGGCAGGCTATATTCGATGGGTTCCTCAAGGGTCATGATATTGCGTGACCCCATGCCCAGGTAGTCCAGCATGGAGTAAAGGGTTGTTGTTTTGCCAGAACCCGTGGGACCCGTGAGGAGAATCATCCCGTCGGCGCACTGGAGGGCGCGCTTGAGAAGGTCAACCTGGTCGATGCTAAAGCCAAGGTCCGCGAGAGGTTTCAGGCCGTGGAGGCGATCAAGAAGGCGCAGGACAACACTTTCGCCATGCTGTGTCGGGTGGATGGAGACACGAAAGTCCACAGTGCGCCCCACCACATCCTTGGTAAAACGCCCTACCTGAGGCAGGCGGTTCTGCGCAATATTCAGGCCTGCCATGATCTTAAGACACACACAGATGGAGGGCCAGAGGTCTTTGTGAAAGGTCACAGCAGGTCGCAGGACGCCGTCGATACGCAAGCGCACCCGCACAAAGACTTGATCGGGCTCCATGTGGATGTCTGAGGCGCGCTCGCGCACGGCCTTTGTCAGAATTGCGTCGGCAAAGTTCTGCGCTGTGCTGCGTCCATCGTGGATACTGTCCTGGCTGGCGGGCGTGGCCTCTAGGCTTGCTAGAAGATAGCTCAAATCCACGCGGCGCCCATATGCCTCATCCAAGCGCTCAAGAAACGCGTCAAGGGGGGTGAGGTGGGCCTCTACGCGGGTGCAGGCAGGAAACGCTTGGGCAAGAGCGTCCAAGCTTGTGACATTGTGCACGTCCACCAGGGCCGCGTCGAGCACGCCGTTTTCTAGTCGCAGGGGAAAACTCTGTGTTTCAAGGGCTTTTTCGAAGGGAAAAGTGGCCACAAGGACTGGGTCCACCTGAAAGGTTTGGGGACAAAAGATACGCGTTTGATTCTGATGGCGTAAAAAATCATGGAGCACACGGTTATCTAAAAACCCAAAAGACACCACCAGCTCCTCAAGAGATTTGGTTGTGCGCCTTTGTTCCTCCAGCAGAACACGGGCCTGGTCGCGCCCTAAAAGTCCTGCCTCCACAAGTTCACGCGCAAGACCGGGCAAAGGCTGCGCCATGGTCAATCATCCTCCCTGTATTTATTTGCCAGCATGTTAGCATGGGATAGGCGTGCAATCTAGGGTCGAGAAAGGGTCTGTTTCTTTGTGCTGAAGGCCTAGTTTTTTTTCCGGGTGTGCGGTTGCGCAAAAGAAATAAAAAAGGGGGGCCATTGCCCCCCTTTTTTTGTGTAAACGTTTCTGTTATGCGACTTCTGCGTCTGGTGCGTCTGCAAAGCGCGTTTTGATGAAACGCGTGATCGCCGCGTGAAGGCGCTCATCCATCTTGAGGGAAAGGCGTACGATTTCGTTGGCAGCCACACCGCACACGGTTCCCGTAATCATTTGTGGGAAACCTGACAGTTCAAGACCAACGCTGTCGGAGGCCTTGACCATCTTTCCAAGATCCTTGGAGTAGAAGGCAACACCTTCTGCGGAGATGTCCTTCACGGCGCATGTAAAGCTCTTGCCCTCGTAGGTTGCGATGACATTATAGCCTTCAGCCTTGTAACGTGGGCTCACACGGCGGTTTCCAGCATAAGAGTTACGCAAGATTTCAACCATTCGGTTGCGCAGGCCACAAATATGTCTCATCACGTCATCGGTGCGGTCCTTGACCTTGATGGAGAGCTCGTTGGTGTGTTGGAACTCTGTGTTGACCTCAACGATTTTCTCGGACACATTACGGGTACCTTCGGCGGCCTGTTGGGTGTTGCTGCTGATCTCGTTTGTGGCAACCCCCTGCTCTTCCACAGCCGCTGCAATGGAGGAGGAGATGCTGTCGATCTCTTGAATCGTCTGCATGATGCCTTCAATGGCGGTCACAGCGTTTTCTGTGGCACTTTGGATGGCTGCGATCTGGCCCGTAATGCCGTCCGTTGCCTTTGTTGTTTGGTTGGCCAGATTCTTCACCTCCGCCGCCACAACAGCGAATCCCTTACCAGCCTCGCCGGCGCGGGCCGCCTCAATGGTGGCATTGAGGGCCAAGAGGTTCGTTTGCTCGGCAATATCAGAGATGAGCAGTACCACGTCGCCCACATTGCGCACGGCGTCAGCCAGGCGCTGTACGGTTTCGTTGGTTTGGCTCGCGGACGCCACGGCGGACTGTGCGGTGACAGCTGCGTGGGAGACTTGCTGGGAAATCTCATTGACCGAAATAGACAGCTCTTCCGTTGCAGCCGCAACGCTTTCCACGTTGCTTTGCGCGCGCTGGGTCGCCTGGGAAACGGCGGTGGACTGTGAAGACACACGCTGGGATGACAGGCTCATGTCATTGGACATCTCAAGGACGGTCTGGGCATTCTCCATGACCTGTGTGATGGTTTCCTTCATCTCCTTTTCAATCTCGTCGGTCAAAAGCAGCATTTGCTGTCTTAGATCGTTTTGAGATTTTTCTGCCTGCATTTTTTGCTCTTGCTGCAGGCGCTCTGTTTCCACGACAAGTTGTTTAAACCTCTGGCAGGCCTGGGCCATGTACCCGACTTCTGCTTTATTATCAAGGTAGGGGATCTCAAGACCTTTGTGGCCAGCCGCAATGCGTGACATGATTTCCGTGAGCGTATTAAAGGGTGCGGCTGTCGTCTTGCCCACAAAGTACCCCGCAATCAGGAACACGATGCCGGAAATGGCAATGGTGATGAGCATAAAGTTGTCAAGGTGATCTGTATTCGCATCAACCTCTTTTGGAAGCGCGCGCACAAGCACGCTCCATCCAAATCCAGGGAAGCTAAGATACCCTTTGGCATGGGCAAAGGCGTCAATTTGAGGCCTTTTCTTGCGTGCATGATAGCTTTCGGCAATTGAATTATGCCCCGCAACGACCTTGGTTGCCGATGAGACACCTGCTTTCACAAGGTTGAACTTTGTAAGTACAGAAAAATTTCTTTTAGCATTTTGTTGGGGTGTTTTATCGGAGTCGTATTCCGCAAGGACAACACCTTCCTTATTGATGAGAATCGTGTCCGTATGGGGAAGACCGCTTGCCTTGTTCACTTGGTAAGAGGAGGCGAGAAAATCTTCGACAAAGCTGAGGGAGCAGAAGTTTGCCCACACCCCAATGATGTTGCCTTGGTAGTCTTTGATGACACTGGCAAAGACCATGCCGTAAGAATCTTGGGTGCGGTTGATGGCATCGGCAATGGTCATGCGCAGGGGACCAGAGGCGTACGTGCCGGATGGAGAGCCGTCTTTGTTTTTTGCTGATTGACCCGCCAGCGCGTTGCGGAACCAGTCCTCGTTTGCCACAGATTGACCCACAAGGTTTTGTCCTTTGATGGGCTTTTTGTTTGGATCGACGGTATTTTGCGCTTGAATGACACCTTGGGTGTCAATAACCAACATGGCGTCGTATGTCCCATAAAGGGCCATATAGTCGTTGATGGTGTTGGTGAAGATAGGGGTGTGCCACTGGTTTGGGACACGGGAAAGGGCATTGAGTGAAAAGGACTGCACGTCCCCCATGCGTTCATAAAGATTGCGGTCAATGACGTCGATCATATCCTGGGCCTGCACAAGAAGAGACTCCCGCGAATCCTGCCGAATATCCTTTGAGAAGTAGAGGAAGGAGGAGTAAATCAGTAAGGCGGGTATGAGACCAAAGAAAAGAAGGTAACCGATTAACTTCTTTTGGAGTGGTACATTTTGGAGCATTTGTGTAGCCCTTTTCTCTTATTAAAACGACGCATTCACACGCAAGCCTAGGATAAGCTGATTAAAAAACAGTTAAAAAATGAGAGGAAATATGTCGGGTATAAAAAAAGCCACACCCAAGGGCATGGCTTTTTAAAAAGTGGCAATAAAGGGAGATTACTTAATCTTCGCTTCCTTGAACTCCACGTGCTTGCGCACCACTGGGTCGTACTTGCGCTTTGTCATTTTCTCGGTCATTGTGCGAGGATTTTTCTTTGTAACGTAAAAGAATCCTGTATCAGCCGTGCTGACCAAACGGATCTTAATGGTGTTTGCCTTTGCCATGGTATGACTCCTAAAAACGTGCGTAATTGTGGGCCGATCCTTACACAGGACGGGGTGTATGTCAAGAAGAAGTGTTGATCTTTATGCCCACGCTTTTAAAAACCTTATCCATGAGGGTGGGAAAGGCGTGTTGAGAGAGCTCCGAAAGGGGAATCCATTTGCCGCACAGGCCAGGATCTTGGGTCACACCCTCGGCCAGCCAGACGGAAACTGTCAGTTTAAAGTGGGTGAATACATGGATGACAGGCATGGGGACCTTTTGCCAAGCTCCCTGCACGGGCGGCGAAAATTCACTGAGCTCCTCGGTGCTCCAGGATGTTGTGGGCACTTCCATGAGGCTTGCAAGTAAACCAGTCTCGGGGCGCTGCCGGATATACAAGTCTCCCTGTTTATTGCGCATGACGAAGGCTGTCGCCCATTTGTGGGGTGTGGCTTTCTTTGGTGCCTTAACGGGGTAGGCGTGTGTGCTTGATGTGGCAAAGGCCTGGCATAGGACCCGCATGGGGCACACGTCACAAGCTGGTCGCGCTGGCGTACAAATGGTTGCACCCAAATCCATAAGGGCCTGGGCAATGTCGCCGTGGTGGGGCCCATGTCCCGTGAAGGCGCCCACGCGGCTGCGCACCTCGCCCAGGAGCTGGGGCAGGGGCGTCTCAATCCTGAAAAGCCTGGCAAAGACCCGGGCGACGTTACCGTCCACGGGCAGGGTGGGGATGTTATAGGCCATGCTGGCAATGGCTGCGGCCGTATAGGGGCCAACCCCAGGCAACGCAAGGAGGCTCCTTTCGCAGGCAGGGAAGACGCCACTATACTGGGAAGCGACAACTTGCGCGGCTTTATGGAGATTGCGTGCACGGCTATAGTACCCAAGGCCTTGCCACTGGTGGAGCACGTCATCAAGGGGGGCACTGGCCAGGTGCTCAATGCCAGGAAAACGGGTCATAAAACGCGCGTAGTAGTCCAAAACCGCCGCAACGGTTGTTTGTTGAAGCATGATCTCACTGACCCACACCCCATAAGGATCCGCGTGGTCTTGGCCTTTCTGGCGCCAGGGCAGGTCGCGGCTTTGAGCGTCGTACCACGACATGAGTGCATTCACGTAAGAAATGGGCGTGTGCATGGAGGGCTTGGCACCAGAAGAAACCTGGCGTACTTTAGGAAACATTGTGAAAGCTGAAAAGGGCAAAATGTCAAAAAACTTCAAAAGAAGTGCGCGCGGTCTTGCGCCATTTGGGCAGGTTATGGGTGTGACCCTTAAGGATACTTTTGCAAGCCGTGGTGGACAGGACGCGGGCCTTTTTGTGTCGTGGACAAGCATAGTGGGGCCAGATATTGCAAAAATGTGTGTGCCCGAGAAGCTGACATGCGACTCGTCACAGGCACAAAATACGACCTTGACCCTGCGTGTGGCGCCGGGGGCTGCCCTTTACGTCGAGTCCTACAAAGCCCAGATTCTTGCCCACGTGCACCGTTTTTACGGGTATCCTAAGATTGCACACCTGCGCCTTTTTCAAGCACCACTGCCAAAGCATAAACAAATTGTCCCACGTGCTGTGCGTCAAGGAGAGGTCCCTGAAGGTGAAGAGGCGCATATTCAGAAGGTGGGGGATGAGGGGTTGCAGGAGGCCTTGCGGGCTCTGGCGCGCACACTGTACGCGCCAGAGAAAAAGTAGGGCTTAAAGCGCGTCGCGCTTTAAGCTGAGGGTCTTGGGCACAAACTTCTTACCCTTTTTGGCCACAGTCTTATTGACGCTCTTGCCAAAGGGCCTGTCTTGAGCAGGGCCTTTGCGTGCGCCGTCTTTTGAAAAAGAAGCGCCCCCATTGGACTTGCCACGCCAGGGGGAGGAGCCGTCTTGGCTCTTCCCGTAGGAGGATGCGCTGCGCTCACTGCGCTCTTGCCACGCGCCTTGACGGGGGCGGTCCGAGGAAGATCCCTCAGAGCGGTCCTTCCTAAAGCCGCCTGGCTTGTAAGGCTTATCCTCACCAGAACGCCAAGGTTTATCCTCGCTCCCTCTCCAGGGCTTTGCGGGACGATCTTGCCATTCTTGGCGTGGACGGTCCGAGGAAGATCCCTCAGAACGGTCCTTCCTAAAGCCGCCTGGCTTGTAAGGCTTATCCTCACCAGAACGCCAAGGTTTATCCTCGCTCCCTCTCCAGGGCTTTGCGGGACGATCTTGCCATTCTTGGCGTGGACGATCCGAGGAAGATCCCTCAGAGCGGTCCTTCCTAAAGCCGCCTGGCTTGTAAGGTTTATCCTCGCTCCCTCTCCAGGGCTTTGCGGGACGATCTTGCCATTCTTGGCGTGGACGGTCCGAGGAAGATCCCTCAGAACGGTCCTTCCTAAAGCCGCCTGGTTTGTAAGGCTTATCTTCACCGGAGCGCCAAGGCTTCTCCCCGCGCTCGTCATTGAAGGAGCGTCCAGCCCAACGGTCTTTACCACCGAAGGATTCTTTGCGTCCACCAAAGGAACGTCCCTTAGGAGATGAGGATTTTCGGCTGCGTCCTTGATCCCAGTCTTCTTGGGTGGCATTGCCGCCCATGAGACGGTCAATGGCTTTCCATTTGCCGCGCTCAGCAGGCGTCACAAAGTTAAGGGCGCTGCCCTTGGCGCCTGCGCGCGCCGTGCGTCCAATGCGGTGGATGTAATCCTCGGGGCATTGGGGCAGGTCATAGTTGATCACGTGGGCAATGTGAGGAATATCAAGGCCGCGTGCTGCAACGTCCGTTGCAACCAAAATGCGGTACTCTTGACGATGGAATGCGCGCAAAACACGCTCACGTTTCCTTTGTTGTAAGTCGCCGTGGATGGCGTCGGCTGAATGCTCTGCGTCCCTTAAGCGGCCGGCGAGCTTTTCCGTACCATGCTTTGTTTTCACAAAGATAATGACGGAGCCGTCTCTTTTTTCCAACTCTTCCACCAACTGGTTGTATTTGTTGGCGTCCGTCGTGTGAATCAATGCTTGCTCAATATTAGTGACGGGCGTATTTACATCCCCAACGGCCAAGCGCACAGGATTTTTTAAGTACTTTGCCGCTAGCTTCTCAATTTGAGGAGGCATGGTAGCGGAGAACATCATGGTATGACGGTCCTCGGGCAGGTGTGCCACAATTGACTCAAGCTGGGGGCCGAAGCCCATGTCCAGCATGCGATCAGTCTCGTCCAAGACGAGTGTGTGCATGTGTGCCAAAGAAATGCTGCCGCGCTTTAGGTGGTCATTGAGGCGACCAGGGGTCGCAACCACAAGGCGGGGCTTCTTTTCTAGGGCGCGTAGCTGGAAGAACATGGAGTCACCGCCAATAAGCAGTGCGCTGGCCATGCCGGACTTAGGCATAAAGGCCTTGAGTGACTTCATGACCTGGGCCGCAAGTTCACGTGTGGGCGCAAGAATAAGGGCGCCTTGTTCACGATTTTCGCTCAAGCGCGCCATGAGGGGGATTCCAAAGGCGCCAGTTTTGCCTGTACCAGTCTGTGCAGAGCCGAGAATATCCTGTCCCTTCAAAGCCACCGGAATGGCTTGAGTTTGGATGGGTGTGGGGGCTGTAAAGCCAATATGTGTAAGGGTCTCCAGCACTCTGACAGGGAGACAAAAATCTTGAAACGAAGACATCTATTATGGGCCTTTGAAGAAAAAGACACCAGACAAGGACTCCTTATCTGGTGTGAAAAATAAAAAGCTGAAGAAACTTATGCGGCGTCGCCGATTTTGAGATTATCAGCTGATGTCTTGCCGCGTTGTGTAACGAGCTCATAGCTGACTTTTTGTCCTTCTTCGAGTCCACGCAGACCTGCCTTTTCTACGGCGCTGATGTGCACGAACACGTCATTGCCACCGGCATCGGGCTGAATAAAGCCATAGCCCTTTGTCCCATTGAACCATTTTACTGTACCTGTCGTCATTCGTATTTCCTTTAATCCTGACGTTATTACCACGCTTGTTCAGCGCTTGGCGATTGTAGCAGTGTTAACTGCGAAAAGATATCTTTTTTAATGGCTGTTGCATTTTATTTTTTCAAGGAGAAATATTCTCATGAAAAGAAAGATGTCTTACGGGCATTTTTCTTACTACCTACTCCGTTTAATAAAGGTTTTCTACTGAGAAAGTCAAGCATATAGTTGTTCGTGCAAAATCTATGGACCATTGTTTTGGAAAAAAACATGTTTGACTGTCTACAGTTGAACCTGCCGGAAGTGGGTGTGCCGCGCGGTGCATCGCGTCAATTTCTTTGAGAGAAGAGGAGATTGTGGCCCGAAGGCCTTTGGCGCTTGATGCGGTAGTACTATCCCTTTGCGCTTAGTTTTTAAGCTAAGTAGTCTTCTTCGGCTACTTTCTCCATCCAATGGACGGGCGTACCGTCCTTTGTCTCCTGAATGGCGATATGGCTCATGGCAGTCGTGGTTGTTGCGCCGTGCCAATGTCTTTTGTTGCACTGGCACGAGACAACGTCGCCCGGACGGATCTCCACCTTTGGGCCCCCTTCACACTGTGTCCAGCCCATGCCTGACACAACGATCAAATTTTGTCCCATGGGGTGCGTATGCCACGCCGTTCGCGCGCCGGGTTCGAAGGTCACCAAGGCAGCAGACACGTTGCTTCCCTCCTGTGCTGGGAAGAGCGGATCGATGCGCACAGGGCCTGTGAAGTGCTCCACAGGTCCCTTGGCAGAGGGCTGTGTGCCTGCTTTTCGTATCAACTGGTGCATCCTTTTTCCTTCCAGGGTTTTGGGAGTCCATTTCTAAAGATGTTTGCGCGTGTGTGAAAAACGCTCTTGCGGGAATCTAATCAGTAAAACATGGCAGCAAAAAAACTTAAATAAATTTTGTGTTCTGCGTCAGCATTGAGAGCAACTTCCACACCTTGTTCTTTCAGTTCCTCATCAGCTTGCGCCATTTCGTTGTTTTCTGCTGGGTGATCAATTTTCTCCTGTTTTGCATCCCGTGTCACGAAGGATTCTGTTTGCGTGTCGCGTGTGGCAAGCCTATGCACGGCAGCTGCCCCTACCGCTTGCCTTGGCCTCCATGGCAACAAGGGGTGTGAGCTTTTTAAGTAATCATGGCCAACGGGGCTTGAAGCTTTGTATGTTTTCTTTATCTATCTATAAGTTTATTGCGGGGTTGTCTGTTATTTTCCTTATATGTGCGTTCTGTTTATTTTCAGGGTGTTGTGCGTGTTTTTGTTTTTTGTGATTTTTTCTTGAGAAATATTTTTGGGAAAGTGTTGACAGCCTGGCGGGCAAATCTTTATACACGGCGAAATTGATTAAAAAAGGCGCGACCGTTTGGGTGCGCCACAAATTTTGCACAACAGTAAGAGATGACATCATGACACACATGCAAGAAACAGGGTTGGCTGCATCCTTTAAGACACTGGCGCGACGTTGGTTTACGTATTTTTTGAGCGCGAACATGCTGCTGACCCAGGTGGCTCAAGCCTTTGAATCCACCCTGAATTTATCTTTTACGCATGAGTGGGTGAGGGAAGATCAGGCGCCTTTGACGCGTTTGTCGCTTGATAATCAAGTGCTTGATTTTGCAGGACTTCAAATGGGCCAGAAGGGGCATATTGTTGTTGCGGGCAAGGGTTACACGTATGGATTACTGGAACAACAAGCAGCTCTTGGGGGCGAGGTAGAGGGCGAATCTGTTGTGCGCCTGAAATCCCAGGATAAGGGGCTTCGTCTTCGTTTTCTTCTGGGTCGCGATGGATCAGTGACCCTTTTGTCTTCAAAGGCGAGGACTCGGTTTGCTGTTTTTAGTGCTGGGGATATTGTTTTCGGAGCGGGCGTGCACGACATTGCATTGGCCCACTTTCAAGGACGCTCGGTGACCAACGAAGGCCGTTGCCGTATTCGGCAGGCTTTGACTGTGCGCGCCACAGGCGATAGGGGCGAGGGGGAAGATAACACGCAGGCGGGCAACGAAAGTGTAGGGGGCACGCCAGGCGTGTTCTTGAACGCACCTGGCGCGTCGTTAACCTGTGAGGGCACGGTCTATATGTTGGGGGGCTCAGACTTTGTCAACCAGGGTCTGTTACGTGTGCCTGGCGCCTTGTCTTTGCACATGGAGGGAGGCGACTTTATCCATGGGGACGGCGAGGATACGTCGGCGTTCCTTGATATTAAATCCGCTATGGTTGTTGACAAGGCAAGGAATGTCAGTCTGAGTGCGCCCGTGAACGGCGCGGGAGAGGGTGCGTCCCTGACGGTGTCGTCTCAGACTTTTTATGCGGGTACGGGCGAGGCTGCCCACAATCCAGATGCCGACAACTTCACCTTGGACGCTTTGACCATTGGGGCCCAGCATACGCATATCGGTGCCTCCACTCGGGCGCGGGTGGGAAGCGTTGAGTTTAATCACGACATGGAAGACGCCGGCCAGCGCACCCTTTTCATTGAGGGGCATGTGCACGCCGCACAGGTTGCGCACCTTACGGCCGGTGAGACGGTCATTGGAAAAACGGGCGTTGTGACAGGGGCTCGCGTTGAGGGAAGCGGGGGGGCGCTTGCAAACCATGGTGTTGTTGAGGGTCATGAGCTGTCTTGGACCTATGGCACGCATATTGCGAATACGGGTCAAATGGCCTTTACGTCACGCATTTTTGCAAAGGCAAAAGTCTTTGAAAACTATGGCCTGATGCATGGTACGGACATTGAAATTGCGGCCGACGGCTTTTTAAATCGGGGATTCATTGGCGGATTGGTCCAAGGCGAGGGAGCTCGTCAGGTGAAGATTTTTGCGCGGGTTGGGGGCTTGAACGAAGGAGAAATCCTGGCCCACAAGGTGACCCTTGCCATGGGCCGGGAGGTTGTTCCCGCAAGCAATGACGCGGCCCAGGGGCAAATGGCAAGTGTTGCGCCCCAAGGGACGCAAGAAACCCAAGGTGAGTCCCCAAAAACGCCTTCCTTCTTGAACAGAGGGCGCGTGGTAGCCAGCGCCGTGGTGACCGTGAAAGGAAAAGGGGAGATCGTTAACGCGGGCCATATGGAGGGTGATACGGTTTCCCTCAAGAAGGACACGCGCCTTTACAACATGCCTGAAGGAGCTGGCCAAGCGACCCTGCGCGGAAAGAAAATGCGCTTTCAGGGCGCAGATGTCTTTCTTAACGGTGGCACCTTGGAGATGGGCTGTGTGGAGGGAAGTCTTGATACCTTTGAGAACCATGGCCAGGCCCACGTTGCCACGTGGAACCTTGGTGCAAACATTTTGCGCAACGCAGGTCTGCTGACGGGCACGGGGCTTTTACGCGCCCAGGACTTTATGAACCTCATAAACGGAACCATGGCTGGTGCGCTTACCTTGGATGTGGCCAGGCAAGGTGACAACCAAGGCACTTTAGAAGACCTCTGCCTTGTGGGGCAGGGGCATTTCTTCAACAACGCCCACGCGCGCCTGACGCGCATTGACATAAGCGCCTTTGTGAATCAGGGCGTGCTTGTGGGTGACACGCTCACTTTGGGCAAAAATCTGACGCGTTTTGAGAACGTCTTTAAACCGTCCCTTGACCCCGATGATCCCCAAGGGGAGGAGCCCGCCGTTGTCAAGGTGGAGCGCCTTGTGAGTGAAGACACGGGCGCCCAAGAGCGCACAATCATCAACAAGGGCACGGTGAGCGCCCTCGAGACAACACTCCATGGACACGTGATCCTGGATACGCTGAGCCAGTGGGCGAGCCGGGTTTTGACCTGGACGGGGTCTTTGTTTGACATCAAAAAGACAAGCGCCTTGACGGTTGCCCAGGGTGGCAGCTTTACGGGCCAGGTGGTAAACGCCGCGCGCCTGGATCTTGAGGCTGCCACCCTCACTTTTACGCACCTTGAGAACGTTGGCCGCGTGACCTTTGGGGCGCAAACAGCTGCCCAAGTGGATCACCTTAAAAACACGGGCGACGTGAAGGGCGCGCGTACCCTTAGGGTGGGCACCATGGATAATACCAAAAACATATCTGTGTCTTCATTGCGTGCGAGTGGTCTCGTGACCAATAAAGGCACCATCACCCTGCACGGTCAGGAGAATACGTTTGATCACTTTGGGAATGAGGGGAAAATCATTGTGCCGCGCGGCGCCCACGGGGATATTTACAATCTGATCAGTAACAACAGTGTTGAGGGTGAGGGCGCACTCACCGTTGGCGAGCTTGAGAACTGGGGCGCCATGAAGCTGGCAAAGCTTGTGGTGAGGAGATACTTTTTCAATGTGCACACCCTGGACACGAAACCCCATGTCGTCATCCAAGACCTGGCCGTAACCAACGAATCACTTGCGCCATATGCGCCGGCCCAAATTCTGACACTGCGTAATGAGGGGCATCTTGAAGTGGGGCGCGCCGTGATCAAGGGGGATGTGGAGCAGGAGGTGGGCTCAACCTTCGCCGTGGATGACAGCTTGACCTGGCAAGGCGCGCTGTGGGACCAAAAGGAGGAGTCCATCTTACGTGGCCCCCAGACGAGCTTTGATGGCGCGGTTCACAACCAAGGCGAAATGGCCCTGGAGGGGGGCGCGAGCTCCTTCACCCAGCTCACCAATGGTGGCACCCTACGCGTCACGGGGACGGCGGATTTGAAGCTGTCAAACCTCTCCAATACAGGACACGTCGACATAAACGGGGCAGGCAAAGTCCACCTCATAGATGTCCAAAACCATGGCACCATGGATGTGCGCCACAACCGCGGTCTCAACCTCACAAGGGGCCAAAACCACGGCACCATGACGCTGGCGCAGGTGCGTATGGACTGGGCGAGAGCTTCTGAATGGGAAGAGTCACACCCTGAATTTGAGAATCTTGGCCAAATCAACCTTGGTGACAATGTGGCGAACTTTGAGTTGTTGATCGCTCTTGGAAGGCACCATGGAACAGTCAACTTTACGTGCCCTTACGATATTTCACGCGTGAATCACATCTTAGGGGTCGGGCGCCTCATCAGTGATCATGTGTTAACTCTGCGCGAAGACGTCCAACCACACATGAGGGACTATCTTCTTAATACGTTTTTGCCCCTGGTAAAGATTGAAGCCCCCATTCACTACATTGGACAAAATCTTAACCTCACACGCCCCATAAACCGCGCTCACCCCATCGCCTTTACGGCCCAGGAGTTCACCTGCAACGTGTCCCTCACGGCCCCCTCCATTCGTGTGGAGGCACAAAAGACCACTAATTTGGGCGAGATGAACGCCACAAACGGCGATCTTTTTCTTCAAAATGTGGCGGTGCTGGGCAAGGTGGGGGCCAGCAACACCCTCACCATCGCCGGCGCCCTCGCGGACATTACCCTCGGGGGCACCAATCTCATCACCCGCGCCCAAAACCTTCTCATCAACATGCCGGAGCGCCTTCTCACCAACCACCAGAACCTGCACATTGGCGGCTGGCTCCAGACCACAGCAAGAGGCCTTTGTAACTTTGCCACCCTGCGTGCGCACGAAAAAATAAGGCTTCTTCTGAGTAGTGTCTTTGAAAATGGGCGGATCAACTCCGCGGCGTATCATGCCACAGGCGCTGCCCCTGACGGTAACATCATGGTGTACAAGGGTATCTTGGAAAGCACCCATGATGACATCGACATCACTGCCCCCAAAACCACCAATAACGCTGGAGAAGTGTCGGCAGGCCGTGCCCTCAAAATCAATGCCCGTGAGTATATTTTCAACGCATGCGCACTGCGTGAGTTTCGTGCCATTCCAAACCCCTCATCCTCAAACCCTTTCCATCGGTCTTATCTTTATCACCGCGGCAATGGCTCCTTCATGCGCGCAGGCACCCAGCTGGATCTTCAAAGTGGCAGCATCTGTAACTATGGCGGCCACCTCTTTAGCCTGGGTACCATGGACATAAACGCAACGGCTCTGTTTGAAAACCAATACGGTGTTGTGTTGAGCATGGGGAGGGGAAAAATCACCGCGCCCACCATCAAAAACACGCGCCTAGGCATACAAAGAAATGTCGCCTGTACGAGTCCTATTCCCCAAGGTTGTTTGACGGCGTCAGATAACTACTTGATAAGTGTTTTTTCGTACACAGCTTGCAATAATCCCCCTCTGTTCTACACCCAAAATCAGTTCACGGGGGTCACAGCAACCTTTGGGAGGGCAGGTGTATGGGAGCATACGGGCTGTCAAGACTTGCTCACCTCCGGTCCTGGCGTCATAGGCAGCTTCGGTGACCTGACCCTGGATGCAAGCAACTCGATCCTCAATAAAATGAGCCATATTTTTGCAGCGGGCAATTTGCGTTACAAAAAAGCTGGCATCACCAATGAGAGTGACATTCTGCAGCACCAAGGCTATGTAGGTTTAAGTGCACACCCCACTGTCTTTACTGAGCCACAGACCATCAACGCCTCCGCCTCAGGCAACAAAGGCCTCTTTTTCGAAAACATCCGCTCTCTTTTAAATACGGGCACCCTTGCTGGGGGACACGTGATCGCCAATGTGGGCGGGAGTTTTTTGCAATTCGGAAGCGGGGGCAAGACATTGATGCCTGCCGAGCTTCCCGCCATGATCGCCATGACGGCGGGCACTCTATCACAGATGATGGGTGGGCTTGTGAGTTCCACCATGACATCCCAGGAGGCCTGTGAGCTTGCCGGTACTTTGAGACAAGTCGCCGGCCTGACGGGACAGGACGCAGCCTCCCAAATTGGCACGGCCCTGGCGTGCGCCCGCCCGGCTGGTGGGGAAACGCGCCCCATGCTAACCCATGTGGCCCAAAGCGGCGCCAGCACCTCCCTTGTGCCTTTGGACGGCCCCGCGCCGCGCGCGCCTTCCTTCTCCCTGTCATGGAATAACACCCCTTCAGGCCCCGTGGAGGTGAACACCTTGATGTTCCACCCAGGCATGAGCGCTGATCGCTTCTTTCGGGCTATCCTCCACAAGCCCATCCGTCGCCACCTCGATGACATCGCCCTCCAAGTGGCTTTCCAGTTTGCGTGTTTGACCCATTTGGGATGCGCCGTCTTTGATATACGCGAGCTGAAAGACAACGCCGCCAGCCTTGTGTTACCCCATGTGTCTTACGGCGCCCTCATGGGTGACTTTGAGACCTTCAACCGCGGCACCCAGATGGTCCTTGTGGACGCCCCCTTTGAAACAAGCACCCACATTGAGATCATCACCGTCTTGGTCATCCCCGAGGCCTTGCGTAAGAACCCGCGCCTGTTGCGTTTGGCTGCCGGGAACGGTGTGACCTATGCCCAACGCGGTATGCGTATCACGGCGCAAAACGCCATTGAGAACGAGGGTGCCTTTGTGAGCCCGGCCAGCATCGCCCTTGAGGCCCCTCATCAAGAGCACAGGGGCCAAGTGGACACCATCACCGACGGCGTGAATACCCGCCAAGAGCGCGCCCCCGGCACAGGTGTTGTGGACGCAGGCGGGGTGGCCTATGTGCAAGCTGACAACCTTCTCACCGAGGGTGCCCAGATCTCCGGTGAGAGGGGAACCCTTGCGCGCATAAGCCAGCACCATGAGGACGTGCCTCTCATGGCTTCAAGCTACACACACCTCCACAACGGATATCGCACCACCCAAACGCCCCTGCCCAGCATCATTTCATCAAGTCAAGGT
>PNJU01000011.1 GCA_013822015.1 Candidatus Puniceispirillum sp.
CGTGTCCACCTGGTCGTCAACGTCTCCTGAGCAAAAAACCAGGCCTGCGCCTCCAAAGAAAGGAAAAACAAAAAAGGGAAAAAGACGCAAGTAAGAGGCAATCTTTCCAAGGACCTCTCCCACCAATTTTTAACATACATAGCGCATGCGCGCGCATTTCAATTAAGGCGCTGTGGTTTGCTTTTGCTGCGGTTAGCTTTTTAGTAATCACGCACAGAACACAGAGTGAAACAATATATTGTTGACATTTTGTCAACAATATATTAATCATTTATTTTCTTTATTTGTGCGAAAAACCATGAAATATCGATTTTTGTCTTTTTTAACTCTGTTGTTAACCCAAACAGCGCTCTCGTCCTCACAGGACTTTGAGCCCACTTTTCACGGAGCTGGACCTAGCATCGCCTGTTTCCTTGACGACTCTCACCATGGGCTCTTGGCGCGCACCCTGTACCGCCAGGGCCAATACAGCGAAGCGCTTATGGAATGGCAAGAGTGCATCACCCTTGGGCACAACTTCTTGGAAGATGATGATGAGGTCATTGAGGAATACACCAACTGTTTGAAAGCGCTCAAGCTCTACGACCACGCACTCGCTGCGTGGAAAACCTATTTTGAAATGCGACAGAATCAGGTGTCCCTTGATTATATCTTAGAATGTGCGCTTTGTGCCTCAAGTGCCCAGAAGTTCGAGGAAGCACTTCAGTATAATGGGATGTACCTTGCAAAGGGAGGCGCGCCATCGGTTAATTTCCACTTTGTGGCGGCCCAGGCCCATACCCTACTCAATCACAATCAAGAGGCCCTATACCATTTGCGTGAGTATTTCGCCCTGGAAAAGTTTGAAGATATCCCCCTCGGTTGCCTGCAAAACGCAGCCCAGGAATTTTTTCTGGCGGAGAAATATAAGCAAGCGTCCAAATACATGGACTTGTATATTAAAAAAGCCCCCATAAAAGAAAGCGACAACGCGGCCTATACGCATTTCCTTGCAGCTAAGATCTATCTTAGCAACCAAGAGTCTGCCAAATCTGTGGAGCACTGGCGCGCTTTTTTTGTGCACCCCGAAGCAAAGCCTGATGTCTCTCATTATACCAGCGCGGCCATTGCCTTTGACGCCAATGGAAACCTTGAGGAGGCGCAGGACTATTTTCAAAGGTATTATAATGAAGCGCCTCAAGAGTCACGTATTTTGGCGTGTGTGTTTGGTCTTGGTCGGATTTATGCATCCTTAGGTAATGCAGACCATGCGGCCAAGTACTTTAACGAGGTCCTGGAGGCGCCCCGGATACAGCAACAAGAAATTGCAGGTATGCTAAGTTCCTGGTTTTATTCAGCCGCCCTTACCTACGTGGTGCTCAACCAGCCTGAAAAAGTTGTGCAGGTTATCGCTCTCCATGACCGCCTCAAACCTCATGCACCATCTCTGTTGGATTACTCTGTGACGGCCCCTACAGTAAGGGGGAAAAACACCAGTAAAAAGATGCGACTTAATTCAGAGCAAACGGCACAGCACATCAAAAGGCATCTCGCACTAAAAGAAAACGAGCGCTGTGACGTGATGGGCAAAAGGCTCGCAAAACTTTCCTTTCCGGACGTCCCACACCTTCAGGACGCCAAGGACGTGCGCACGCGTCTCTTGCAAGACCTTGCAGGCCTGAAAAGGCGCCTCGACGCCCTTCGTGCCCCTTCTTTGCCTGCCGGCCATTCCCCAAGCTCAGATCGGTCGCGCCAGCAAGAAAATCTTCTCAGCTTGCGACGGGATCTGGACCTGCTTGAAAATTCACTGACACAACTGGACGCACGTGCACGTGAGGCACAAAAGGAGCTCCGCAAAACCAAAGTGCTGGCCTATCTTCAAAACTTGAGCACCCAAGAAAAAGACACAATCCCCTTGGCGGTTTCCACGAACTTGCGCGGCCAGTATGGTCACGCAAAGCCTGCCCCCCTCGTCGTGTCTCAAGCCGTCCCCGCATGTTCATCATCTCACGACCCTCAACCCTCCCAGGTTGCACACCCTACCCCCGAGGTGACCTTCTCTATGCTGCGACACGTCCCCGGGCAGCTAGACAAACTCAATCAAATGCCCGGACAAAGCGCCAAGTATAGGGCATACCTTGATGAAATTGCCGCAGACCCCACAGGACACTACCTTCATAAGTCTGCCCACTTTGAAGCTCTTTCAGGCGAAAAAGGCCTTTTCTCCATGCGCTTTGATAAAGGGAACCGTCTTGTCTACCGCGCGGTCCCAACAGGCGAAAATGCGTATCACGTGATTATCATAAACACCTTTGGTCACTACAAAAATTTGCACGCACAGATCGCGCAAAGCAATGCTATGACATCTCACATGCAAGGCGCACCAAACAAGCAAATGCCAAAAAAGAAAACGCAATACCAAAAGGCTAGGAAGAGGAGATAAGTACCGGTGGTTTACACAAGCATATCCCTTAGACGCGCACTCTTTGGCGTGGCCTTCCTGTGCACACAGGTACAGGCTTCAACATCACAGTGTCCCTTCTTTGACACGCCCGCGCCCCCAACATCAAGCCATCCCTGGCAGGACCTTCTGGACCATCCAGATCTTGAGAGGCCTCTGGAAGAACACAGCCTTGCGGCGCGCGCGCGCCCTCCAATGACATAGGCACTTCAACGGGTTGCATGCATGCAGGCACGCGGCTGGACACCGATATGGCGTCACTGCCGGGCCACATCAAGGGGCTTGCATATTAAATCTACATATTATTGACAGCGTTGTTCTTCCACGCTATGTTGGAAAACTCTGAAGGAGCTAATATGACTATTCTATATATTTATTGGGGACGATGGCAAATCAACGCTTAAGTTGAAACACCCGTTCTATTCCAAAAAATATATAGGATCTATAAATGTATACATCGCTGCATCGCCTTCTTAGGCTTTTTGTTTTCATATTTTTCTCAACTTCCACGTCTCTAGCCCAAATAGAGCATGATTTTTCACGGCAAGCAGACGCCGTGGCCCGAATCATTTTATCCAACGCCCTCAGACAAGATATTGACGCCTTAGGCTGTGATTATGTGGTGCAGTCCACGCGGGTCAAAGGATATGCCCAGTTCAAAGAAAAACTCTTAGCCTTAGTTAAAGATTCAAAGCCCCTTGTCTTTACGCTCGTGGGGTTTCCATTTAAATCTCGCAACACACAAAAAAATGTCCTTGGTCCGCTCCCCGATCAGGCAGAGCGCGCTGCCCTTGAAGGATTGCACGCCTTCATGGGAGATATTTCACGCGTGTATCCACCAGGGGCAAAGGTCCAGATTTATACAGACGGCCTTGCCTTTTGCGACGTGATCGGTGTGTCCCATCGAACAGTCGCGTGTTATGAGCACGCGCTCAAGCTTCTTGCTGCAGACTTGTCCTCTGTTTCAATCATCACCCTCCAAGACTTACACCCAGGGCTGTCTTTTGACCAAATACAAAACAGGATCAAAGAACAGCCCGTTTCTGAACCCCTTGATAAAACTCAACAGGAGATCCTTGAAAAACGTCTTTTACGGGAGTTCGACGACCCGGAAGGACGTACCTTCCTCAAGCGCGCCTCCCTTGCACGCACTGCCCAGGAAATGCATCGGCGCAGTCAACAAATAAACGCACTTTACAAAAAGACTTTTCCAGAGTCGATTGCTCTGTCTGTTCATTACCAACACGACATAGGGAAAAAAATCGGCATCTCACTGCTTACTGGTGTTTTGACACCATGGCATGGGACTGCTGTTTTGAGACAGGATGGTTCTTTCGAGATCCGCAGGAGGTGCGATATAGGGGATACCCATGTGCTCACCTCCCATACAATAAATGGCATCGATTGTAGTTTTTACAAAAAATCATAGGCTTATCATGTTTAAAAATATTTTTCTTACTTGTCTTTTGTCTATTGCCCTTGCTTGCTCTGGGCAAACATCTACGCTCCTTGATCTGGAAGAGGTCATGAGGGATTACCGCGCCCACTTACCCAGGCCTGCGCACAAGGAAGTATCGCAGGAAATGACGGCGCTGAACGCCGCAAAATTTGTTCTGGGCTTTCTGGGAGATCAAGAAAAAGAAGAGCTATCTTCATCCTTGCGAACGATTGATCCATTCCACGATTTTGGATCCTTACAGAGCACAATGATTTTTCACAATTATTACCAAACCGAGCAAGGAGAAATCCATATTAAAAGTGATCGTGATAAAAGGGTGGGTCAGCTCTACCGCACACTTCTTGAGAGTCTTCAACGCCAAACGCCAGTCGTAGGATATCTCTACGGCTCAGCTTTTAAGTCTGCTTACCTTTTCGATGCGCACACCAAAAAAGGCAAGGTTCTTTCGAGAGGTGTGGACCTGCAGGAGCGCCTTGAGTACGAATCATATGCCCACCTCCAAAGAAATCTCCGAAATGTTGGCATCTCATTCCACTTTGTCGTCATAAGAGACGCATTTCACGCCTATGCCCTTGACCTCTCAGGGGAAAACGAGAAAATTCAGCCCTGCACGCCGGAAATTGCTTCTTATGGTCAGGCAATCGCAGGTGTTGCAAAAGAAGCTGGGATTGTTGTCATGGAGCTCTCGGACCTCAAAGACCTCTATGGGCGCTCGTTTGAGTCTTGCGTTCGAGACAGGACAGCAACTGTTTTGCGGCGCGCAGAAACAGAAAATACAACTGACGTGAAAGGACTAAGCGGATTCTTCGAAAAAGAGTATGAACATGAGGCTTTTAGCAGAAAGGAGAAATCTGTGCGCGCGCTTAAACGGGCAAAACGATACCTTGCCCTGAAAAATTGCGTAAAAGAGCAGGAGGAGGGCTTCATTTTTAATACTTTTTCGGTTCATTTTGGACAAAACGCCAGCCTTATCTCCTTTTCAATTCATGTGGAAGATTATTTGAAAAGCTGCATTAAACTTCCCCTGCGCCCACTGCCTCGATTTAAAGGCGGTTGTAATGCGCAGCACCAGATACCGCTTCTGCAAAGAACCTCTTCAGGGAATTTTTTCTTCTATTCCGTGCGCGCAGATATCATGAGAAAAATCATGGGACTCATCACAGTCACATCTCGTAACGTCAGCGGACACAAAACCCTTTATTACGAGGGAGACTTGGATCTAGAATCCACAAAGTAACAACCTGATCCTATGCGGGGAGAAAGACCTTTTCCACGCACAGGAACCTACATTTTTTTGGTTAGAGAAATGCCTATGGCGCACAGGAGTTGCAAGTGCTCAACGCACTGCACTGAACGGCAAAGATGCTGATCAAACCAGTCAAGCCTGCTCTAGCTGGGCTGAGAAGTGGTGCTGTCTTGAAACATCGCCCTCAGGCGCGCGCACCTTCCAATGACATGGGGACCTCAACTGGCTGCATGGCGGCGCGCTGCTGGGCCCCTATGCGGCGCCACTGCTTGGCCACATCAATGAGACTGGTGGCCACTGCTTTAGCTGCCTCAGCGTTATTGAAAATGTTCACGCGCATGATGAGGGTTTCCACGTCACTATAGAACGCCTCGAGAGCACTGGCTGTGCGACTGATGGAAGGCATGTCACGTACGAGCGCCGCTTTGAGGCCCGCCATGATGAAGGATGCCTTCTGGGTTTGATTGAAGCGCCCCTCTACGTCCTTTCTGTCAATGGCCTCCTTGGCATAATTCATGTGAAGGGCCGCTTGCTCCAATAAAAGGGCCATGTTTTCAGTCACATCCTGGGATGGTGTCTGAGCTCTTTTATAAAGGCGATGATGAATGGGTGACATGGGGTTTTGCTCCTCTTATTATTTATGCAGCCGCAGCCGCTGAAACCTTCGTATAAACCTCAATGGAATGTTTGATCGCCTCTGCCTGTGTGGCGGCTGCCAGGGCACGCGCAAAATCACGCTGAAGCTTCTCTATTGTTGCGTTGGCTGCTTGTTCTTGTTGGATCTTTTTCTCTTCTAAACGCTGTTTTTCACCTTTGATCTCTTTATCCAGAGGACTTCCCACCAAATCCTGAAGCGCCCGGGAAAAAAGCCCGGCATTTGGATCGGGGTTTAAATAGTTATCCAGGGCCGCCGTCAATTTGTCGGCCACCCCTGAGGTGAATGAAAGGTTTGTATTAACCGATGACGCGACCCCATCAGGCATAGTCAAAAGACCATTAAAGACAACACTAAGGCCTTTGAGGGGAGAATCATCCGGTGCGTTAAGGGTCACTGTACTCCCATCCACCGTCCCAAGGGTAGCGGCGTAACTTTGCCCAGCCAATGTCATGGTCGCACTTAACGTCCCGTCAACGGCCTTGTTCACCGCGACCTGCACCCCTGACGTGTAGACATCTGTCATTGTGTTCGTGGGGCGCCCGGCAGGAATAAAAGACGTGTTGGACGACGTAATACTGTAACCAAACACGTTGGCCACTTGGGTGAAAACTGTGTTGAGCTTTGTCGTAAAGACGGCCTCATTCAGGGAAATCTTTCCGTCCTTACCCGGCATAATCCCCATGACCGCAAGACTCGATAACTGTCCCGCCCCAATCCCCGAAGCGGGCCCAAAGAGCTGCTCCATACTCATGCGCACTGCGTCGCGCACGTTCCCTTTGTAAGCCGTATCGGTCGCTAAATAATCCTGTAAGCTATTATAGCTTGCAATAAAAGTATCCACAGCTTCCCTTGCAGCTGCCTGGTTGTTTTGCACATTCAAAATAAGAGGCGTGCTGGGATCCGCGTTTAGAAGTTTAAAACTCACGCCTGGCACCTGAGCGCCGGCTGGAATCTCATTGGAGGGATAGTAAATATCCGTGTTCACATTGCGAAACTGCACAATGGCTGACAAGTTTTGCACTGTTTGGGCAGATGTTGGCGGCAAAATGCTAGCGTCATAGGTGCTTCCCCCTGGCACAACAAGATTCGTTGTATCCACCACAATGGGGGCAGCAAAATTGGTGGCCTGGAAGGACAACACCCGCGAGGCTGGAAGGGTTGTCAGCGCCGCACTCACCCCAATGGTCTGGGTTTGATTGTTCACGGCGTCAAGGATGTCATTCATGGACATAGTGGCAGTCATATTGATGGTGGTCGAAGTAGAGCCAGATCCCACGACAAAGGAGCCACTCCATCCAAGAGCAGTGGTGGGGTCAGCCACACCAGCGGTGGCTGCGCTGTCATCTTTTTTGGCGATTTGTTTAATGAGAAGCTGAATGTCGCCAAGGGGGGCGTCGTTGGTGGCGGTTGCGTCAATGTTGCTCAGGTTACCGGATACAAGGTTAAGGGAGCGCGCCGCAAATGCGCCGGAAGGAGAAGCACCTATCCCTTTGCCGTTGAGTGCCTTAAGGGACGCATTGAGGCCTTCAATGCTTGTTTGGTAAGCAGAAAGGGTCGCGGCCTTTTCATTAACTTGTTGAATTTTTTCTTCTGTTTTTCTAGGCTTGACCATAGCAGCGGCCTTAAGCTCAGCAAGAATATCTTCCACATTCTTGCCCATAATCTTTCCGTAGAGCTTAGGCTGGGTAGTGAGTGAGTCCTGTGTCACGTTACCGGCCTTTAAATCGGCAAGCAACCCCGCAAGAAGATCAGCAACATCATTGCCGGTCGTTTTTCCATAGGTTGTGGGCGGAACGGCCGCTTGTGAAATCGCGCTAGGCATAACTGCCTCCTAAATTGCGATCTTGATACTTCCTTCGTCAGCTGCGTATTTGGTTTTAGACATCTCTTCGTACGCACCGCAGCTTTTCTTTGGCACTTGCCCTAGAACTTCTCCCGTTTTGGGATCCCTCTGCTCTTGAACAAACTGCCCATTCTCGTATACAAGACCTGTTTCTAACTTTCCTTCTTCTGGATATGCAACTTTCGTGCCATCTTCCAAAATAGACGCGCTCTCGGCAGGAATATCTTTCTTTTGTTGGACACTGACAGGCACTTCTTGAACACGTTTTTGAGCGGTTGTTGCAAGGGATTGCACGCTCATATCCTGTTTTTCTGGATTTGGAATCACACGCTCTTCGGGAAGAACCTTCACATTTTGTCCGCCAGGAACATAGGCCATAGGCCCATTCACCGATGAAATTGATGTCATGATCAACACCTCCTACTTTTTGTGGCGTCCGCATCACCTGCAGGAGGCCCTATTTTTCACGTCTTATCTTTATTCCAAAACCGCAAAACGGCGCCGCTTTATCAAGCAGCGCCGATCTGTGGTTAAGGGGTACCTAAGGGCACCATCTTACCGTTAGGACCTCACAACAGACAGGAGCTGCTTTGTCTGATCCAAGCTCTGTGACAAGGCAACTTCAGAAATCTGCGCCATTGTGTTTGCAATGGTGAAATCTGTCATGGCCTTGGCAATATCCACGTCAGACACGTTGGAGCGCGCTGCTTCAAGGTTTGACGTTGTGGTTTCAAGGTTTCCTTGCGTGGACTCCAGTCGCTTTTGCTGCGCACCAAGCTGAGCGTAAGACGCATTAATCTGGTTAATGGCCTTACCAATTTTGTCAGACGCGGTGTTTGCATTGGCGATGGTATCAACGGACGTACCATTCACACCCAAGGCAGTGTTCGTTGTACCGCCGATATTCACCGTCAAGGTATCCGTTGACAGCTCAGCCACCTGGAAGGTCAGGCTGACTTGGTTGGTGGCATTGGGAGCAACGCTGAAGTTATAGGGCGTAATCGCCGTACCGACCGCAAAGGTGTTGTCTACGTTGGCGGTCACACCGTTGGCAAAGGTAATGGACTGAGCCGCCGCCGGCACGAGGGCTGAGATGGCCTGTGTCCACTTTTGCGTTCCGTTTGTCAGTGTCAGCTCGCTGCTATTGGGGTCATAACGCAAGGAGTAGTTCCCAACGGGTGTGTTAGAAGACGATGTCACGGATGTGAGACCACCACTTACCGCCGTTGATTGAGCCACAAAGGTCGCTGGCTGGCGTCCAATGGTCAAACCAAGGGTCTCTTCAAGACCAGCCTGGAATGTGGCAGCGCTGGTAATGTCCGTTACAGCTGCGGCAAACTCAAGGGTGATTGTTGAAGCTGAATCAACGGTACTGTGCAGTGTGAAAGTACCGGCACCCACAGGCACAACGTTTTGCGCCGAGAACCACTGACCCCCGACCTCAACACTGACGTTGTAACCCGTCGCGCTGGAAATGCTCACACTCGCCGCCTGAGCCGCGCCTTGCACGAATCCGGTTACGGCTGTGTTAGCACCAGACAATGTGTTGACAAGTGAAACTGGTGCAGCAGTTGTAGGTGCCGCAATGTTCGACTGCGCCGCCGCCACAACACCCGCAGGAGTAACAGTACCGGAGCCGCCCGTCATCAAAGACACGCCGTTCCAACGGGCACGGTTGGCCACGTCATCCACCTGGGACAAAAGCTGTTGATAGCTCTGGTTCACAAGGGATCGGCTTGTGGGGCTCAAGCTGGCGTCAGCGGATTGCGCGGCCAGGGTTTGGAGGTTTGTAAGCAAGTTCAGCTGATCTGACATGGCACCGGAGGCCACCTGAATCAGGCTCGCGGCGTTGGATGAGTTCACCTTCACCTGGTTCAAAACAGACAATGTCGATGACATGGTCTTCACGATCGCCGCAGAGGACGGGTCATCGGACGCCTTGTTGAGACGCGAACCAGATCCAAGCTTTGCAATCTGATCTGATGCGTTTGTTGTGTGCTTTTGGATGTTTTGTTGCGCACCGAGTGCTGAGAGGTTTGTTAAACCTGTAATACCACTTCCTGACATATTCGTTTCCTTTCGCTTCCTGCGTTTTTTTCAGGGCACCTTCCTGGCGCCCGCCTGTGGGCCATCACGGATGGCTCCATACATGTATATGCAAGCAGCGTGCCAACTAAACACAAGCAAGGTTTATCATTGTATTTCAGATAGTTAGGATTTTCTTACACGAACCAGATCGTCAAAAACCCCACAGAACATACATTTATTGCCGGCACAAAAGAGTCCTAAGCGGAAAAAATTGCCTACCTAGAGGCGGTAGCGCACGCCAAGCTCCACAAGTTGGTTGACGGGAATCTTATAAAATTCGTGGGCACTCAGGGCGTTACGGGACAAAAAGACATAGAGCTTGTTAAGCAGGGTGTGCGAGCTTGCCTTGTTTGACAAAACGGGCACACCGCGACTGAGGAAAAAGGATACGTCCTTACTGTCCCCGAGCACACCGTGCTCCTCCAGCCAGTGCATCACGCGGTGTAAATCCGGCACTTCCTTAAAGCCATAGAACGCACACACACTGAAAATCCCTGGCAGAATTTCTTGAACTGTGTACTTATCTCCGCTGACCACCCGCGGCATGCGTGTTGTTGTAATGGCCACAAAAAAGACGCGCTCATGGAGCAGTTTGTTGTGCTGGAGATGGACCTCAAGGGCTTTAGGCAACTGATCTGGACTGCGTGTCATGAAAACAGCCGTTCCAGGCAGGCGCGTGGGAAAAGCTTCCAGATGCTTCTCAAGCCCCTCCATGAGGCCGCAGTTTGACGCCGCGCGGTGCTTATCCAGAACGTCCGTCCCTTGGCGCCAGGCACGAATGATAATCCATGCCCCCAAGGAGATGGCGAAGGCAAACCACGCGCCGTGCACAAATTTTGAGAGTGTCAAAGAAAAGAAGGTGATATCCAGTAAAAGGAGTGGACCTAAGACACTGATGAGCTTCCAAATGGGCCATTTCCAGTCGTATTTGGCAACGATCGCGAGCAAAATGCTGGTGGCCAGCATTGCGCCGGCCACACTCAGGCCATAAGCCGATGCAAGACCTTCCGATGTCTCAAAGATCACAACGGCACTCATGGTGAGTATACATAGGATCACGTTCACAACAGGCACATAGACCTGTCCACGTTGATTGAAAGATGTGTGCACCACCTGCATACGTGGCAAGTCATTCAACATAAGACCCTGCCATATCAGGGAAAAAACGCCCGATATAATGGCTTGGGACGCGATCAGGGTTGCAACGGAGGAGAGAATCACGAGGGGAATGAGACCCCACTCGGGTGCAAGGCTGTAAAAGGGGTTGCTGAGGGCATCAGGGTTACGTAAAAGAAGCGCCCCCTGCCCCAAATAGTTAAGCGCAAGAGCCGGAAAGACCACTGCGTGCCAGGATGCTCGGATCGGACGGGTCCCAAAATGTCCCAGATCCGCGTAAAGGGCCTCGGCGCCCGTGATCACCATAATGACACCCCCCACAGCCAGGAAGGCCCCCCACCCGCCATGGAAGAGGAAGTGCAGGGCGTAGGTCGGAGAAAGGGCCAAAAGAACGGAGGGTGTTTTCATCACTGATGCGATCCCCATGATAGCAAGCACCCCAAACCAAAGGAGCATAATGGGACCAAAATAGACACCCAGGCGCCCACTTCCGTGTTTTTGAATCACAAACAGAAGCAGAAGGAGCGCAAGGGACGCAAGGGTCACATAACCGGAATCAATGGTCATAATGAACGTGAGCCCCTCAAGGGCGCTCAAAACCGAAATAGCTGGCGTAATCACACCATCTCCAAAAAGAAGGGCAGATCCGGCCAAGCCTAAGATGATGGGTAAGGATTTGGATAGCCGTGTCTTAAGGTGGCCGCAGTAGGTGGATAAAACGAGAATCCCCCCCTCCCCATTTTGATCAACGCGTAACACGAAAAGAACGTATTTTATGGACACAACCAAAAAGAGGGCCCAGAGAAAAAGGCTGGCAAGCCCCATCACCGTGGGCGCGCTTACCCCAAGGCCCGACAGTAAAAACGCGCTTTTAAAGGCGTAAAGGGGGCTCGTGCCAATGTCCCCGTAGACAACGCCCAAAGCTGCCAGCACCAACAGTGGCAGACCTTCTTTACGCGTTGATGACATGTGCGTTCCTTTCTAGAGATCATGCAGTTAAATGCACTTTTGTTTTAGGGACACAAATCCCGCAGAGTCTGTTGCAACACACCAAAATCAAGGGGCTTAGAGATAAAGGCGCATGCCCCGCCGTTCAGCGCCGCTTGCATGCTTTGCTGGTCGCTGTAAGCCGAAATCATCACGGTTTTAATGTTTGGATAGCGCGTACGCACCTTGGCGAGGAGCTCAAAGCCGTCCATTTGGGGCATATTAACATCGGTCATGATGACATCAATCACCCCACGCCTGGCAATTTCGTCCAACGCGTCTTGTCCATTTCGTGCAAAATAGAAGGCAAAAAGGCCCGCTTGGATCTCTTTACGAAATCTCTGTTTTGTTAGGATATCAATATCTTCTTCGTCGTCCACGATAAGCACGTGGTACGGACGGTCTTTTTCTTGAGCGCTCACACAAAACCTCCTGTTACTTTGTATTCTACGTCAGATAAGGACGGGATTGAAAGGTCTTAAGAAAAATTGGTAAAAAACATTTTACATGATTGGAAAAAAGTCACGCATGCATGTACGTCCCCTTAAAACTCCCCTTGTGAACCTCAACGATTCTCTTTTAGATCTGGTCATGGGCGCCCTGCCTCCCCTTGAGGAGGGCACCGTCATCGCCATCACCTCCAAAATTGTGAGCTTGTGCCAGGGGGCGGTCCTGCCCCAGAGCGAGACAGATTTTGCCTCACTCGTCGCGCAAGAAGCCGACGCCTGCCTTGAAGCTCCTTCTTTGTATCCTGATATTTACCTCACCCTCAAAGACCATATGCTTCTCCCAAACGCGGGCATTGACGCCTCTAATGCGGGCGCTTTTTACATTCTTTATCCCCGCCACGCACAAGAAACCCTTGTGCACCTGTGGCATTCCCTGCGCGAAGCCCGCGGCATCTCAAAGCTGGGCCTGATCATGACAGACAGCCGCACAACGCCCTTGCGGCGCGGAGTCACGGGTGTGGCGCTGGGGTGGTGTGGATTTGCGCCTCTCCATTCCTATGTGGGACAAGAGGATCTCATGGGCAGGCCCCTGCGCGTCACACAAATCAATCTGCTCGACGCCCTGGCAACAACGGCCGTTCTTGTGATGGGTGAAGCCAACGAGCAAACCCCCATTGCGCTCATTACAGGAGCCCCTTTTGTCACATTTCAAGACCACCCCCCAACCCCTGAAGACGTGGCCGCAACAAGGATTTCCCTTGAGGAAGATCTTTACGCGCCTCTCTTTGAAGGCGCCCGCTGGCGCACGAGGGAGGGATCTGCGTACTGAATGACAAACGCCTCATAGGGAAAGAGCTTAAAAGCCTCTGCCCCCACACAAGGCCCATGGGACGCTGCGTCTGTGAAGGGACGAGCGCACAACGTCTCGAGGCTGCGCAGCGTACTGGCGTTGCGGTCTTTTGCGCGCGCATAAAAGGGCCGTGGATCAAAGGAGGGATAAAGGGGATCCAGCTGGGAAACGTGCGCTTTGATGGCCTGGGCCTTCATGTCCTGGGCGCGGGCGTCAAAGGGCACAATCACAAGACGCTCCCCACTCTCAAGGGGCCACTCACTATAGGCGCCTCGGTATCCGTAAAGGAGCGGCACCTGCATGAGCCCCGCGTCCACCAGGCGCGCAAGTGCATGGGACAGAAGCTGCGTTGAAAGGCCATGGGCGCCGTTGGGGTCATTTTCGGCTGCAAAATAAATGACATCGGGCTTGTGGGCGAGCAGAACCTCCTCCATGGACGCCAGATCCTGGGAGCTCAAGGGACTCAGGCCCGGCACCCCACGGCGGTCATAGTACTGGGCGCGCAGAAAGTGAAGCTGATCACGACGCACCCCCAAAACCCCCACGGCGCTCTGGGCCTCCTCCTCACGCACCCGCGCCTTTGCTTCTAAGGCGAGAGATTCCTGGGAAGGGAAGGCGCCAGCTGCCTTAAGGCGCCCCTCCATGGCAACATAGGAGGCAAGCGCCTCACTCACCGCATTTGTCCCAGTGACCGCGTACACGACCCGCACGTCATTCCCTCGCTCTAAAAGGCGTTTGAGGGTCACGCCCATGCTGATCACATCATCGTCGGGATGGGGGGAGAGGATTAATATCCGCTGATCCTTGGCAAGCGCGCTGGGCAGCGCCTCCTGGGCCCTTTGTTGTTGAAGGGCCGTCTTATCCAAGGGCCCGGCGTCCTGTGTGCCCAGCTCCCACGCAGCCCCCTGGTCCACAAACCATGTCACTCGGGGGTGATGGGCAAGGGGCGCACACCCAAAGTCACCCTGGGACGCACACCCAAGGAGCCTTGCCAAAACCGGCGCTTTATCCTCCCCCGTTGCCACAACGAACATATGGTCAGCGCTGGCAAAAGCTTGCCAACCAAGGCCGCGCACACGTTCTGGCACATTGCAATCAAAGTTGCCTGTGACCTCCCCTTGCGCCATGAGGCGGGCGAGCGCCTTATACCGGTGGGACACTTCCGCACGATAAGCAGCGCTTGATGGACGCGCGTTCACAAAAAAATCCGCCCCCTGATCTGTCTCCAAAAGACCAAGGCGCCCCCCTTTCAGGGTGACGTGCCCATCTTTGTCTTTTATGGGAGATGCCCCCCCAATCCCCACCAGCGCGCCCTGTATTTTTTGTCCTTCCAGGGCGCTTGCCTCCATGCTCAAGAGGTCCTTGGGGGCGCGGCGCGGATCATGGGCGCGCAAAGGACCCAAGAGATAAACCTCCATGAAGAACGCGCTGGATAAGGGGTGTGACGCCTCAAGGCCCTCCTCCTGCACATCCAACACAAAACGTGCGCGTGACAAATCAAGGGAAGGATCTTCTTGAAAAAGAGTGACGATCTGGCTGTAGACTTCTTTAAGAGCTGGGTGAGACGACACAATATAAAGGCCCTGGGGGTCCTTTTTTACACAGGCCACAAAAGCCATGGCCGCGTCCCTTGCCAAGACGCCCGCGTCTTTTTCAGCGTATTGCTTAAGAGCGTGGGACCTCCCCTGCGCCCCCAAAAGAACCTGCGCCTCACCCGTCATTATAAACACCCACGCCATCACCCACGCCCACAGACCTTTCCCCATCATCCAACTCTTCGTATTCTTTGACAAAAGCCCCCACCGCAGTATGGCAATATCACAGCCCCCACGCAAGGCGCACAAAAAAACACCCAGACAAAAGCCTGAGTGTTTTTCAAGATGTTAGAGGCGTACTTTTAGGAAACAAGAGCCCTGGTTTTAGGAGGATCCCGGTGATCAGGATGTGCGGCGAACCCGTGAGCTTCTTCGGGAGAAGGCTCCCGCAGGACATATCCACGCCCCCACACCGTTTCAATATAATTTTCCCCGTTCAAAGAATCAGAGAGCTTCTTACGCAGCTTACACACAAAGACATCGATGATTTTAAACTCAGGCTCCTCCATACCGCCGTACAGGTGATTGAGAAACACTTCTTTCGAAAGTGTTGCCCCTTTGCGCAGTGCTAAAAGCTCAAGAATAGCGTACTCGCGGGCCGTCAAGCGCACGGGCTTACCGCCTGCTTCCACGGTCTTGGCATTCACATCAATGCGTAAGTTGCCCACCTGAATCACCGAATTGGGGTGCCCCTTGGAGCGACGTATGATGGCACGCACACGCGCCACCAGCTCTTCACGGTTGAAGGGCTTTGTGAGGTAGTCATCCGCCCCGAAACCCAACCCCTTGATCTTGTCATCAATGTCGTTAAGTCCTGATAAAATAAGGACTGGCGTAGACACTTGCACCGCGCGTAGGCGTCGCAAGATCTCATACCCGTCCATATCAGGCAGGATCAAATCCAAAATAATGAGGTCATAATCATAGTGGCGTGCGATCTCAAGTCCATCCTCACCCACAGCCGTCGTATCACACACAAACCCCTCGGATTGCAGACTCATCTGCAGAATTTTTGAGGTGGCTTGATCATCTTCAATCACCAGAACACGCATTATAACCTCCCCCTTAGGAATTGGCATATTTACACAGCCTTATCACATATCTTAAATCAATTTTGAGCTTTCGTTAAGGGGATATTTCATTTTCCTTAAGTGAACGTGAGCTTTGTTACCTTTTGGCGCGCACTCTGTCTCTCTTCACCCCTTCCATTTAAATACCGCCCTTGTACGCATTTTTTCTCTCGACAGGGCTTTTTTTCTCTGTTAAAAGGATGCATCTTTCCTTGTGAAAGGGCGCTTAGCTCAGTTGGTAGAGCAGCTGACTCTTAATCAGCGGGTCACAGGTTCGAGCCCTGTAGCGCCCACCACGTTTTCCTTGGATGTCCTCACTTCTCCTCACACAGAAGACCAAAAGAAAGTTGCTGTAAATTGCACCTTTTTGCACCGAGTTGCTTTTTTGTGATGGAAATATGATGGAAATTTGTTAAACCTGGCTTAGGTTGTATGCAATACCAAAAGAAGAGATGCCCAAGCTCACAAAGCGGTTAGTTGAGTCACTCGCACCAGTCCCTGATAAAATTATCAAATCTTGGGACTCGGAGCTTAAGGGGTTTGGGGTCTTTGTTTTACCAAGCGGACGACGGACCTATTATTTTCAGTATCGCAATGCCGATAAAAAAATTAAGTCTCTCAAGATCGGTGTTCATGGTCACATCACCACCGATCAGGCTAGAGAGATCTGTAAAGCGCGCGCTTTTTCGCTCGCAAAAGGGGAAGATCCTGAGATTGCACGTCGAAAAGAAGCAAACCCAACGCTTGGTAGTCTTGTTGTCGAATATCTTTCTAAGCAAGCCTCAAAAAAAAGACCTAAAAGTCAAAGAGAAGATTTGAAACTTCTAAAAAATCACATTCTGCCTGCTTTTGAAAAAAAAGATCTCATAAATATTTATACGAGAGACATTCAAAACCTGCACTTAAGTCTCGAAAAAACACCTTATGTCGCAAATAGAGCACTTGCGCTTCTATCAAGTCTTTTCTCTTTTGCAGCTCTTTGGGGATATAGAGCCGATAATCCTGTTAAGGGTATCCCGAAGTATCAGGAAGAAAAACGCTCAAGGTGGCTGAATCAAGACGAGTTAGACAGGCTGCTTGACGCGCTGGAGACACATCCAAAAAACACCGTTGCGCGTGTCCTTAAGTTTCTTGTTCTGACAGGCGCGCGCAAAGGTGAAGCCCTTGGTGCAACATGGGACCAGTTTGATCTGGAAAAAGGCGTTTGGACAAAACCCTCTCACCTCACAAAGCAGAAAAAAAATGAGCACCTTCCTTTATCACAGCAAGCTCTCGACTTGTTGCTCACAATAAGAGAGGAAAAAGCTGCAGGAAACTATGTATTCCCAGGCAGAAAAAAAGGAGAACCTCTCAAAGAGCTTAAAACCTTTTGGGCCAAAATTTTGAAGGAAGCCAATATCGAAAATGTGCGTATCCATGACCTACGTCATACCTATGCCTCTCATTTGGTTTCCAAAGGGTTGAGCCTAAGTATCGTAGGCAAGCTCTTGGGGCATACACAAGCGTCTACAACCCAGCGCTATGCACACTTGGCAGACGAGCCCTTACGCGCCGCAACAGAACTCTTTAGCCGAGAAATTATTCAGAAAGTCAAAGATGACCCAGATCAAAACACATCTCACTCTTCCTGAAGTGGAAGTGACAGCGGCATAAAAGCTGTCTCTTTGCGAGGTGTCTTCTTGTAAGGCATTTTGATGCACGTGACCGGAAAATTCTCTGGCAAGCGCACAAAGGCTTCCAGATTTTTAAGCCCTGCGATTTGTGTTCCCATAACAAGTGTTGAAGTGGTGCGCTGATTATTGAGACTGACGCCGTCTCGAATCACGTTAACGCCATAAGACACATTTTCAGATACCTTTGTTTCCTCTGTTTTTCCCAGTACCTCCGAGATCCACTGGGTTGTGGTCGGGTCGTTACTGCGAAAAAAAACGTAGGTGTTAAACAAATCGAGAATGCTCTGGGCTTCATTTTTTGGGTAAAGGCTGTTGATCTGAGAGATGCTCTGGATCCCAGCCACAACACAACCACCGTATTTACGCATTTCCGCAAGACCCATCTGGAGAGAAGGGATTTGATTGAGCGCGGGAAGTTCGTCAACAACAAACCATAAACGGCGTCTGTCACATGGGGGTAAAGACATGAGCGCGCAAAGGGCCACCTCCAACCACGCCGACATGAAGGGGCGAAGAGATTCTCGCTGGTCTGGCATGGCTGTAATAAACAACCACTGATCAGGATTTTCCTCGCGGCGCACCCATTCACGCACGGAAAAACCTTCCTTGATACCTGTATCCTCAAGGTACTTGAAAGCTTGCAGATGGTTTGCCAATGTGGCGCGCAGGGATAAGGTCATTTTCTCTCCCTCTTTGTCTGTGTAGGGCGCGGCGTGGGTTTCCTGAAAGAAGGCCTCAAAAGCTTTTAGGTCTACTTGCGCTATAATCTCATGAAGTCTTTTTGTAGAACAGACATTGAGTTCTTTGAGTTTTTGCATGGCGGCGGTCAGAATCGCTTTGCTGCCGTTTTCCCAAAAGGGATCCTGGTGGGTGCGCCCTCGTGGAATGATGGCTGAGGTCAGTTGGTCGCATTCATAGTCCGTTGTCCAGTCACACCACGGCGACCACTTTTGACTACGCGCGTCAAAGGGATTGAGAAGAAGATCTTTGGAGGGATCATAAAACCTTGAGGTGTAATCACCCGTCAGATCTACAATGATGGCTCTGTTGGGGCGACGGCGGATTTGGGGCAAAAGTGTGTTAAAAAGATTTGTTTTTCCTGTGCCTGTTGTCCCTGAGACGAGCATGTGGGATGTCTCTCGCCCTTTGACCAAGGGAAGAGGACCAAGTTTCATATCGCTTCCCTTTCTTTTGAGAAAGAGCCCAAGTCTGAGGCGCCTTACACTTGTAAGTTTGGCTCCCCTATGAAAGGTGGCTTTATTTTTATGTTTTCCAAGAGCAACCCAAAAAATCAGGACGCCCACAAAAAACCATGCTCCGAACCTAAGACTTGTCCAAAACTCCCTTTGTGCCGTGTTATGGACATGCTTGATAAGTTTTTTCACGGGAGGTCTGTTGTGATACAAAAGAGCTGGACTTGTTTTTAAACTTTCAAAAAAATTGAGCTCTGAGATAAGGGCTTTTCCATAAGGTTTCCACACAAACGACGGCAGAGCTTGAGTTGTACGCACGCCAAGCACAATGAGGATGAAACAAAAAGATAAAGTAAATCCCACCTTTACGACTTGACGCAACATCGATATGAAATGGATGTTTGTTTGACCACCTCGTACCATTTGATGGAAAAGACCCATTCTTATTTCCTTTTCTATTTAAAGATGTTATAATCTAAGTAATGAGGAGGAGAGTAAATGACACCGCAAAAACCTGTCCATGATCCGTTTTTTCAAAGAAGGACGACGGTGCTTACTGCTTTGGGCGTGAGCTTGGTATCCGCCTTTTCCTTTTTTCTGCTCTATGGTCAGGGATTCTTTACTTTCTTTACGGTTTCGTACTTTTCCCTCGTCATGTTGATTGATCTGATGCGCCTCAAAAGGAAAGAGAGCTATATTAATCCAACACAACTTTTGCTCGAGCAAGGCGTGAGTGTTTCTGATTTTGAGCGCTATCTCGTGTCCAAGAGGCGATACCGCGTCGTGGCCATTGCCGTTGGGTTTGTATCGGGCATCATTGCCGCTAAAATAGGAGGATCTTTTCCTCTCTATGTGTGGGCAGGATGCTTTGGAGGGTGGTGTTTCTATCCCCTTGTGCGGAAAATCTATTTGAGAATACCAGGACCAAAACTCATTACACATAATACGAATATAGACCTTGATTATGGGCCCTATAACCCAGCTGAATATATTTCGAGAAGTGACCATAACGGGGCATATAGTCCATCTGTCTACATCAATGATAGTTTGAGTAGTAACCCCAATGGGCCATACAGCTGGATTCTGGGAACTGTTGCTTATAATTTGAATGTGCATCCTCCCGTCATAAAATCTAGCCATTTCTGAAGACGACATTCTATTTCTCCTTAGGCTTGAGGTTCACGCCAGGCATGGGGGCACGATCAAGAGCATCGCTGCCTGAGGCATGTTTGATTTCTTGCGCAAGCTCTCTCATGTCACCTTTATTTAAGCTGAACTGTTTGGCAGCTTGTGCAAGATGACCGGTTTGCCCGGCCTCTTCTATCCTATCACCCAAAGCACGCATTTCTTCCTCCATGGCAGGAACACGACGATCAAAGTCAGAAAGCGCCTGGGCGTTGCGACTCTCCACCTGTTGTTGCAGAGCACTACCTTGCCCGCTCACACGCTCGTCCAAATGATGAATGCCGTCTTGACGTGCGCGCTCCAAAATGGGGGAGTGGTCCATACCCATCTCAGGAAAAGGCGTGTTTTGTGCAAAGCTTTGATACCCTCGTTCAATGTCAGAAGCCGATTGTATGTCGGATTTATCCCAGTATGCCTCCAGCCCGGCTTGACGCTGGGCCAAAAATTCTTGCTGATATACCTTGTTTGCTTGTGGGTCGTTTAAAAGAATGTGTTTCGCCTGGTGATGTCCCATGGGATGTCCGCCTCCCATGTATGACTGCTCAGCCAGCCAATCTTTATAGTCTTGGGTCACGTTATCACTAATGGTGGACGCATGACTTGACACGCGAGTAGAAGATTCGCTGAAGGAATGAGCACGTTGGAAGCTTGCAGCAGACTCTTGCCTGAACTGAATGGACTGTTCCTGTGAACCCGAGATGCTATCACTCAAACGGGATCCAACATCATCACTGGCTGTAAAGCGTCTATCGTGTACCGCCTGAACAGTATGACTCAGAGCCTCAGACAGCCCTTCGCGCTTAGCAAAGTTTTGTGCTTCTTGTAAAAGAGCTGCTTCCGTTGAAGTACCTGACTTGTTTGCACGAACGCCTATAGACCCACTTGCGCCTACAGAAGCCTGAGCACCTGTGCCGAATATATTTATCCCTTTAGATGCGTTAAATCCAAAATGAGCACTAGCAGCCCCCTCTGCCAAAATACTTGCGGCTGTTGAGTAGTCCAAGCGGTGTTGCTTGGCAAAGTCCTCGGTTTTATCTTTGATAAAGTTCAGTTGTTTAGACAGCCCCCCAGAGGCACTATCCGAGTCACTTGTGGAGAGGTTTTGATTCACAGCCTCATGCTTTGCCAGCTCCATGGCATCTCTAAAGGCAGATGCTTGATGGCTGCTTGAGGCCACCATTTGGTTTTGCGCGGCTGTATAGGATTTGGAGGCTTGGTGTTGCAAGCTCTCCTGCATGCTTTCAGTGATGTTAAGATTGCTCGCAAGCGCCGATACTTTCTGATCAATGATCTGATGTCCGTCATGAGTTGTCGTCTCACTGATGCGTCCATCGTTTTGGCTGAAAGCGCCTGATTGCCAGTGAGCGGAGCTTGAGTGTTGATTCATAGTTGTGTTGCCCGCTTGAACGGTTCCCTGTGACACGTTGCCAAAGGAAAAATTACCTGAGACGATTTCATCGCTTGCCCGGGCGGCAACTCCTCCCACAACCGATGAAAGAGAGGATGAGAGCTGTGGAAGGCGCAATGACCCCTCATGCACAAGTCCCCAGGCCATAAGTGGAATCATGATGGCAGCATATCCGGCCATGGCCGTGATATCGGCGTTGAAGTCCATAATGCCCACAGAGTTAGCAATGGTCATCCCATGGGCGTCACCAATACCGCTCATGCTGACACTTCTTGACTGAGCGTAAAGGGTCATTACCATATTCAGCACGCTGTAAAACGGACCCCAAATATTAATCCACAACGCGGAATATGCCCACGACTTGAGATAGCGCACTCCCTTGGGCATGAGCGTCAAGGGAAAGATGAACATGATGGACATATAAACAAGAGCCTCTAACAGAACCCTTGCAACCACTAGCCAGTCTCCCGCAAGGGCTCCCATGGTTGCAAAGTTTTCTCGCTGTTGAAGATACGCTTTTCTTACAGCAAAATTAGGCGCATTACCCAGGCCAACGGATTTGTTTTCAATACCATCTACAACGGCACTGATCATAATTTGCTGTTTCATGATGTCTTGTGCCGCGCGCACATCATTGAGAAGATACCCAAAGGAAACTGGAAGATATTTGAATAGCTCTGTCTTGTAATTGAGAGGAACATTGGGCATGGAAGCCTCAGAAGACGATGCCGTTCCATCTGAGGAAGAAGGTGCAAGGGGAGAAGTGCTTCTTCTAAAGATTTTTCGACCAAAGAATTCCGCACTTTTGGAAACAACACCGTCCGCACCTTGAAATCTCTCCGTCAGACGCGACGCACCCACGGCGCAGGTCACTACTTCACTACGGAGCCCTTTTGTTGTCCACAAAAATGAACGCACAGGAGAGGGTTCTGCCATCACTAAACCCCAGATGTTCGGTGAATTTTTAAGATCTTGCAGCGTATATTTGCGTCCCATTAGTGCGTCATAGGCCACACACTGCGACACAAATCCTCGCATATTCTCAGCAACGTTTTCGTCAACAATTTTGAACTGTCGCGTTTGTTGGATAAGGTTGCTCGCAAAAACCGCCCCTGTTTTATGATAATTAAGATCATCGGGAAGCGAGAAAACCTGGTCTGCTTTTTGTGTGATCATATGTCCAAAATTGCTGAAAACACTTGCGGTGACAGCCAACCCTATGGGGACATGGTCAACCTTGTCATGGGTTTTATGGAGAGGGTCAATAATCCATACGCTAGCAACCGGGGTGAAGAAGATTGTTAGAAAAAAGACAAAAGGCATGAAGAAGGCGCGCACCACTTCCATTTGATCACGCCACATGGCCCCGTAAAGGGCCACAGTGAACCCAATAAACCAAGCCATGCGCACGCAAATATTGAAAATGCTCCCCGTCTGCCCTGCGTGGTCGCCACTTATGAGAAGGGCCAGCGCATTAAAGAGATTGGTGAGCACCTCACCTCCACCCAGGGTATAGACCTTCATTTCCATCTAGGGTTCTCCTTTTTAGTTCTTTTCAGGGGTGGTCAACGCCAGATTGCTGAAAATCTGGGACTCAAGCAGAGAGGATTTTTCAATCAGCCCTAAAACAGCCTGAAGGTTCTGCATGGCGCTGCTTTTACGGGCAAATACCCGTTCTCTGACGCGGTGAATGCCGTCTAAAAGGCGACGAATGTGGGATTCTTCCACCTGGACGGAGCGCAATTCGTTCACGTTAGCCGTGATGATGTCCAGAATGTCTAAGAGATACTGAGACAACAGATCATAAGCGATGGTTTTGGCGTAATCCCTGATATCGATGGGTGCACGTCCCCTTTGATAGGCCGTCGACACATTAAGAATTTTATAGATCGGCAGTGAGGTGGAGTTGAGAAAAGCAATTTCAACGTTTGAGAGTTTTGTATCGTCATAGACTTTTTGCACCATGCTATCAAGAAGATCGGACACACGTCTTTCGAGCGGATTTGTGATGGTCACTTGCTGAGCCGTTGGCTTGAGGCAGCCATCCTCAGTGGTTGTGTCACACTTCCAAATTTTGGCACTGCCTCCTGACAAAAGAGCGTTGATGAGATCTCCATGATCCGCAAGGGACGCAAGGTAAGAAACCGACAGGGGCGCCTCATCACCTGCACCTGTTTTTCTGGAAATGAGACTGCCAGACAATGTCATGAAGAACTCTGCAAGCTCTGTGTCTTGGGCAAGAAATCCATTTTTTTGTATGGCGCGCCACGCCAGATTATATTCGCCCACAAGCATATCTTTGTATTTTGGATCCTCTTTAGCTCGGTTCAAAGTCTCGTCTCTTTTTCCATCAGCACCACAATTTTGACGAGCCTTTGCCCAGTCAGACACAGCGCCTAGGTTACCCGCCATGGTTGTACACAAGTGTTTGCTGGCCATATCAGATTGAGGCCAAACCCCTCCTATGGCTGTCGCTGCCACCTCACAAGAGTTGATGTTCATTTGGTTTATTTTTTGAGCAAGGGCGTTGAGCTCACTCACCACGTTATAAATCTGGGGAGACATGGTTTGGAGACCCAGCATAAAAGCGTAGCTGGCTGCGTTTGAGCCAATGGCGCGAAGGGCTGAGACAAGTTCCTGGCCACTGACAAAGCTCATTCCGCCCAAATGCAGGTCAATACCTCCGCATCCTGCTCGAAAAGACGGCATTTGAAGGGTCATGGGCTGAATATTACGCGCCCCGTTTCGCACATATATCCCACCCCCTGTGTAGTACCCTGCCGTTTGATCCGTATAAGCGCCTTCGTCGGTGGCATTCACGGCGCCTCCCATCTTGTCAAAAAAAGAACCCAAATCGTGGGCCACGCCTGCCTTTGCAGGACATTGAGAGAGAATGAAGAGCGAAACCAGCAAGAAAAGTCTCATTTTTTTGCATCCTTTGTGAGCAGCATAATGCGCTCCTCAATTTCGTCCTCTGTGGTGAGACCAAAACCAAGGGGCACAACTTCATAAGTATTTGGCTCCACAGCCAAAAGTGTTGGAAGATATTGCACGTTTAGACGCTGTGCGATGCCATTGTCGGGAAGCGCGTTGGGAAATTCTTTAAGGCTGCCGCCGTCTTTGCTCACAGCCAAAACTTCAAACCCATATTTTTTTGCAAATCGCTTAATGATCGGGGCAAATTTATGGCAATAGGGACAGCTTTGGCTGAAAAAAAACATAAGGCCATGTGTTTTAGACAAGGCCTTGATCTTGCTTTCTTTCGCTGCACTTCTTTTATCAAGATAGGCGTGTCGTGCGACCTGATTCACGGGATATAGGGTTGTGAAATCAAGGTCAGGATTACGATAAGTTGACTCACGCCATTTGTCTGTAAAGGCCTGGGCTCGCTGGGACATATCCTTTTGCATAAGTTGGTAGGCTTGTACGTTCTCAAGGGTCGGAACAGACAGCGCCAGATGAAGGCGCCTTTCAAGCTCTGCGCGGTAGGCTCTAATGAGATCCGTTGGAGAAGGGACGGGAAGTGCTTTTTTCTCCACTTCATCGTTCTCTTGGGGTTTTTCCTCTGGAGCTTGTATGGGTTCATACCAGTGCCATCCCATAGCACGCTCATCCCAAAAACCAGCAAAGGAAGGGTACGCAAAAACCAAACCCATAAGGAAAAAAGCCCACACACCCATTCTCTACAGCTCCTTCTTTTTGTGGTCAGCAATATCTTGCTGCACATGGTGCATACGCTCTTTTACGCGCTCCACAATGCGTGTGCTGTTTGCAACCATGTCTTTTACATCCGGTATTTTTCCTGCCTTGAATCGGGACATGATTTCCTCGAAGAGCTCACTCAAATCCAGTCTGGAAAAGTCTATGCGTGAGATTTCCTCGGGTGTAAGGCCCCGGCACATGGGATTTTTGGGCTCTCCCCATGAAATTGCGAGTTGTGCCCGCCCTTGTTCATTAATGAGTTTTGCAAGTTTTGAGGTGAAACAGCAGAAGGATGTTTTTTTCTTAACGCAAACGCCCGCCACCTTGTCAGAGCAGTAGGTTCCCACCTGAACGCACAGGTTTTTCTGGCGTTTCACAGCAAGCTCTTTTTCAAGTTTATCACATTTTGTAAGGCCCATGGACACACCCCAGCCATTATGACCTCCACAGCAATCACGTATTCCCATTACCAAGCGCGAACATCTGTTGTCGTTGCCTTTAAAAATTTCAAAGAAGCCAGCGCGCACGTCATCTTGGATTTTGCGAAAAATTTCTAGCTTTGAAATGGCATCCATCATTTCATCATTGGGGTGATATTCGGGCGTGGTACAATCGCCAGCCAGACAATACGGCGTATTGCCGGAGGATGCAGGGCGTATAATCTGGCGCGTTCCAGCGGGACAGCGATATGTCTGATGAAACACCACACACGCAGAGCCCACGTATTTTGAGCATGAAGAATCAATTTGAACACACCCTTTGGCACGCAAAGGACCGCAATTGTTTAAAGATGGTGTATAGCAGGCGTAGGTAATCTTCTTTTTCCAGCAAGGTCTTGTAAAACTCATCCCGCCGATGATTCTTGTACCCTCGCCCTCAAGGCAGTCTTCTTGAACAACGGAACAAAGACCATCATCTGCTTTTCTCTCCAGGCGACCGCAATCATTCACGAAAGTCTCTGTTATATCCTCAGGACGAGGCCATGCGGGATCTTTGTAGTGAACGTCAAAAACAAACTGATTTTTACCATAGAAACCATAGTCCTCTGTCTTACCATACATCTCAGGAAGATATGGCCACTCTTTAAACAGTCCACCACCAAAGGATTGAGATTGATGATACAATTCAAATGGATTATCAGACAGATAAACAACTTTTAAGATATGGGTAAGCCAATGTGATGGAAATGGATTAGACGTTCTCAGATCAGCTCTTGAGTGTTGATGCCATGTTCCTGAATGAGAGTCGTAAACGGGGTGATTAATGTCAACAACACCATTGCTTGTCAATACAAGCGAAATGGGAAAATAGTGAGTTGCGTATGGCAGCATGTGCATCGCATCGTTTTTTAAACTTGCTTCGTAATAGGGACGTAAATGTTCTGAAATCACCCATGGAGCAGCACCTGACTCACCCTGGTAACGCTGGCTCGTTACAGTGACTCTGTGCACCGGGGTTTTCTGGGGGGCAACTCTGATATGCAGGGTTGCGTGGCATGCCTTAGTGGTAGGCGCGCCACTTTCCTGGCAAGTTTTATTTTCATAAAGTTGCTCTGTGACTGCTTCATAGGTTTGAACGGGCTCACCTGCAACGGCCTTCATGGGATCCTTGAAGGCCGTCTTCGCATTTGTAAAAAGAGGATCTGTTTTTGGGTCAAAGGTAAAGCGTTGCGCGCGCTGCTCGCTCTCGTAAATGGTTTGAGCAGCCTCACTTGTACGTGCACGCTCCTCGGCAGCAGACCTTATCTTTTCTGCTTCATGGGGACTGTCCGTAAAAAGATTAGCTTCCTCTGGAACACCTTGAAAATCAGGTATCATGTTCTGGGGGTTGAGATTTTGAGGTAATACTTGAGGCATGGACTTCGCCTGGGCAATTCCTTGTGCATGTGCCGACGCCATATCCGCTTTAGAAGCACTTGACAGGGTGACGCACAAAGCAAAAGCAAACCTCAAAATCATCTTTTATGACCTTCAAGTTTTGCCAAAAGAAGATCCGCTCCACCTACCTCTCCTTTGTCCCAAAACTGGGTCAGCGCATGATACAGGGTCACGTGTCCCATGAGACGATCATGAACAGGTGTTGTGGCTTCATCATGGGGAATTTTTTTGGCATATACAAAAGTTGGGACCGTTGTAATGTGAAAACGCTCAAACAAAGTCGGATCAATCATGACACTTGCCTTGGCTGTCGTTAGAAACTGGGCTGTGCGCTTAAACGAATTATCAATAAGTCCTCTCACCACTAGGGCTCCGCCAACCTTTTCCACCTCATTTGAGAGTTCTTTCAAGGCGTTCTCAGGCATACTGAAGGACACAAAGACAAGCAGCTGAGGAAGATCACTCTTTTGCATGTTTTGCTTATCTACAAGACTCGCAAAAAAAGGATCTTTTTGAACGCGACATGCGGGCTTGCCGTCTGGCGTTGCCTCTCCTTTATGACATGCACCAAAACACACTGAAGAGCCAAAAAGGAAAGAAGTTATGAGAAGAAACTTGAGCATTTTTTATCCTATAAAAGACAACAGTTGCGCTTGCGCCAAACGAGATATCCAAAGTCTTCCCCGCGCGTAGGAAACTCTTTACCGGAACCCCAAAGAACCTCTGTTCTGCCTAGGGGATGGCATCCCTTTGCTGTGGCAGGAATGGGGAAGGTCATTTGAGTTTTGTATTGGGATTTTCGTAAAACAGGCATGGGGTATTTACCACAAAGACCCGCCTCTCCCATATAACCACGAAGCATCCCTTGTCGGTGGAGTTTTGCAATGATGCGCTGAACAAGAAGTACACTTGCTTGCACGCCTCCCCCCTGATCGCTTACAGTCCCAGTAAAGGGGTAGATGCTTCCCTGGCACCCTCCACACCAAAAGAGAGGATCAACAGGAAAACCAACGGAAGCCGTTACGCAGTCAAAGGCACAGGCCGCCTGTGCAATGGGATTTCCAAACAGAACCGCCTCCGGATTTAAAATAGCTCCTATTTCATCGTCACTCCATGTGGGATCAACCTCCGTGAGCCACGCCAGATCAAATGATCCTGTCTCTAAACAGATAAAATCTGTGATGAGCTCTAACCACCAAATGAGGGGGTAGACGTACCAGTGAACATGATAGAACCCGTGTTTCATGCCCCCTAAGGAACCTGATTGTCTGGCGTTTCCTCCGCGTCCTGTCACGCCCGCATTTGCCATTTGAATGCCACCCATATTAACTAAACACCAAGGGGTACGCGTAACATCCACAAGACGCACAGGCTCCCAAAATGAGAAGTTGATGCCAATTCGAATGGGATCAGTGCATTTACATAAAAAACCACCTGGATTGGGTGTATCTTCCCCGGGAGCAAGCTTAATTCCACCAAGAGTGATGGGAAAGATGCAGCTCCAACATACGTCAGTAATTGGATTTACAAATTTACCTTTGCATGACCCGAAAGCGCTTTGAGCTATAAGTAAAATCAGACTTAGGACACGTATGATTTTTATCATTTGCCCTCTTCCTGTAAGAGCGCAACCTCATCGATGCGCAGACGATCTCCCTCCTTACTGACGCGCGATGGCACTTTCGTAAGATTAAACTTTTTGGACAGCACCCCGTTTTGATCAAAAAAGAACTTTCTTTTGTGGTCATTCTCGAGATCAAGGGGGCTGCCATTTACCAAGATAATCTTGTGCTTTTCGTCTTGATGGAGAGCCCACGCCACCTGAGCCGTATCCTGACCATCGATGAACAAGAGATCCTTTGAAAGTCCGGTGACGGTGAGCGGATTCATGCGCACGCCCTTTCTTGCAAAAACCCGTCCCCTGTGATCTTTAAGGTCATCTTGGATGATGATTGAAGGGTCAAAATAGAAGGTATGTGGTCGTTTGCATTTGGAATAGCCTGGAACGGCGTCAGGATAGCGCGCCTTTTTTTGCGCTGCTTTGGCAAGATCCCTTTGGTGTTTTTCAAGAGAACCAGATGCCTCCAGAGTCTTGAGACGTTTCATGATGACATCGAGAAAACTCTCCTCCTTGATAACAAATGTGGCCCCCTGTGTTCCAAGATCGCGAGCCTTTAAGGGGCCGGTCGATGTGCACAAGGCGAGGGCAACAAAATGATACGAAAGTTTTTTCATAACAGAGCCCACGCCTTCCCAAGAATTGCCTCTTCTGGTATGAGTCCCATTTCCTTGTAACGAGAGTCAAAACTACGCGCATGGGTGCCTGAGACAAAAAGGAAGCCTTCAGGGATTTTTCCGGTGAATCCCGGGTGAAGAGATTTGCCGTTTTTTGTTTGCGCAAGGGTTTTTCCAATGGGACGTCCCTCCACATAGGTAATACCATTTCCATGGGTCACTCTTTCACCAGGAATGCCAGCTACTCGTTTGAGGAGTGTTACGGGAATGCTAGGGTGTTTAAAGGTCACGAGCTCACCTACCTTTAGCGGAAAGTGGGGTTTAAAGTTACTGACGTAGAAAATCTTTTCTGGTAAGGAATCGGATCCATTGATACTAAAGTGACCATGAAACTGAAAGGTGAGCAAAACGGCCAGTGACCCACCTGCCCACGAAAGAAGCTTTAGGACATCCCTAACAGTTGGGGTGTGAACTAGGCTCTTTGGCATAGGATTAGTCCTTAGCCACACTTAACTGTCCTTTGAGCATGTCTGCAACGGCTGTTGCGACACCAATTTGCAGTCCTAGCCTGTACTGAAAACGACTTTGCTCATAAAAAGTTCCCAGAAAAAAGCCACTTAAAAGACTTATTGAAGTAAAAAGAGCCAACTTTTGTGTTTGGGTCATGATTTTTCTCCTCAGTTTGTGGTTTGAAGTTTTTCAAGAACCTCTTGTGTTTCATCTGGGACGCCGGCAAGGGCGCTCGTGGCTGAAACATAGATCTTCCCGGTGCGTCCTGATTCTGTTTCCAGAATAGAGATAACGCGCCTACGCATTCCCATTAGGGCATGGTTGAGCATTTTTTCATCCTGAATGGGTTCAATTTTAACGAGGGAGAGAGCAATTTTTTGCATATCCACCATTGCAATTTGGGGAGGGGTATTTTTACTTTTCTCGGTGTAAAAGAGAATTCCGGCTGTGTTGGCTAGCACGAATAAAATCGCCAGAGGGAGCCCTAAACGGTCTAGCATGACACCTCCTTTGCAACCTGAGAAATAGCGTCCACAAGGCTCATGCCTTGGGATTGCAAGTCTTTGACGCGGGAGTACTCGGCCGGTTTTGTTGAATAAAGAATGCGTGTAAAATCGTCTGTCATGAGACGTCCAACGGTACTGCCGTAAGGCCCCATGATCATAATCTCAGCAAAAGAACCCTGCTGGGTACGAACAGAATTGAGGAGCTCCTCCAAAGCAGGATCAATGGAGAGCTTTTCGCATTTTTTAAGCTGGGCGATGGATTCCTTGCTTTGAGACAACATACAAAGCCAATCGGAGTTTTCAAAGGCAGCAATGGCAGCCGGAGATGCGTAAAAATCATTCACAGACTGGGTCCCAAAAACAAGTGAGCCATAGAACTTACGCGCTTGCCTCACGCCGGATTCGACAAAGTCGGCGCCTTGAGCTTGCTTTCCTGAAAGAATGTCCCAGACTTCATCCATTTTGATGGTCGTGGGTGTTTTGCGATCCCCCAAGATCATTTGATTCATGATCTGCATCACAACCGTCTGCACAACGACGCCCTGCAAATCCTTACGTTCTTTAAGTTCACTCAACTCGATCACAACGAGTTTATTTTTGAAATTGATAGAGGAATCCCCGTTGAAAAAACGACCATAGGAACCTGCAGATGTATAAGGAAACATCATGGTTCCAAGATCCACGCTTCTTTGATCGTCATTGGAAAGAAGCCACTGAGAAACTGTATCAATGCTTGCCTTGTGTTTTTTTGCATCCCACGCGCCTTTAATGGCTTTTTCTAACAGGGCGTTTTCGATGTCATCTGTTCCGCGCGTTGGAGCGGCCATAAGCGACATGATGGGCTTGAGCATGGCAAGGGCATCATCTGTTTCCTTGGGGTCGTGATCAGGGATGGTTGTGAAGGGGTTGATACAGATTGGAGATTTAGTAGAAAACTCAACAAATTGACCATTAAGGAGGTGACATGTTTTGTCAAAGGAGCGTCCTACATCAAGGACAAATCCACGCCCCCCCATACCCAACGTGCAAGCTAAATTCTCTTGCATGAAGAAGGATTTTCCACTTCCTGAGCGGCCAACTACCTTCATATTGTAGTTGCCACGATCATTATCAAATGGACTGAACTTAAAGAGCTTGCCGCGACGGCCACTGAGCAAAATACCATTGGACTGAGTGCCGTTCCACTCCCCTTGAAGGGGGACCAGGTTGGCGCTTTCCGTTGAAAGAGTTGTCTTCATGCGTCCGTGATAATGCAGGTCCTCATAAATACCCTCTCCCCAAAGCATGGGCAGGCACCCCAAAAACGTTTGAAGCTGAATAAAGCGATCAGGCTTTAAGGCCCACCCTTTTGTTTTGAAAAGCGTCTTCAAAATATGGTCTGATTCACTTTGAAGATGTGATGGCGCCATGAGAATGACGGACATATTTGTGCGCACAAGGCGCTCTCCCTCTGCGAGACGCTCTCTGGCATAGGAAAACTCCATGGCTTCCTCACGCAAGTGAGGCATAAATTTCAACAAAGAGGGTGTTGATTGGCGTTCGGCATAAGAGGCACGCACATTCATTTTGGTGCTGAGATTCTTTTGCTCAGGAACATGCACGCCGTAGTGAATGATAAAAGGGCAAGGTATCCTCATGTAGTCCCGGTGCATGTCGCCGATGAGCTCGCCCATGGCGTAAAGAGACCATTGACGAGGCTCATCACTTACACCATAAACACGCGTATAAAACTCTCCTTCATTAACCACAAGGGCGTCTTTTGTCACCTGAAGGGAAACACCTTGTGGCACTTGCGCGCGCAGACTGTCACGCCTGTTCCATGTTCTTTTGCTGGTTGAAAGGTCAAACTTAGGCTCAAGAAGGCCGTCCAATGCTTGAATAAGATCGCTTGCATCCCACCTCATCAGCGGAAGATCCAGTGTTTTAAGGGACATGGACATTTGATCCATGAGTGTGATCACTCTTTGGCGCACAATGGGGTCGTTAAAATTCCCTTTTTGGGAATAAGAGAAAATAAACCGAAAGTTACGAAAGCAAACAGATCCATCCCCTGAAAAGACCTTGCTTTTAAGAAACTCAACGCGTTTTTTTGCAAGAAGCTCAAGCACTTCTCCCTGACCAGCGCGAGAGGCTTCCCAGTCATCGAGCATATCGCCAATCCTGGGATCTGCCCAAAGCATGCACTGTAAATTTCCACCCTCCGGAAGGAGGTCTCGAAAGATGCCGCTCACAACCGTTTGCATTTGTTCCGAGCAACCCACAAGCGGAGGTGTTTCCAACACAAATCCAAGAGATGAGTTGTTCAGGAAAAGGCCTGTGGCTGGGTCATAACTTTCGTAAGGCAAAAGCTCGCTGATGCCGTAGGTTTTAAGGAGCTGGTTATTCAAACCACGAGTTGGGGAGGACGGAGTCGTCCCAAACTCGCGCGAATCTCCGCTTAGGGCAGAGACAGCTTGCTTGATCTGTTTCCCCAGCCCCAAACTCATAGGGTGTCTCCGGACGAACAAGTGGCACATGATTGGGGTTTTTCATCCAATGGGAGGGGCTCAGCTTCAGGAGGGCGAGAAGGTTCTGCGCAAGGTCTTACGCTATAGAGATCCTCTACGTCCTGGTCATTTGGTAGCGCAACTGCAATCATCTGGGGCCCTTGCCATGTGTTGGATGATTTTCGATATGGCGCAAACCATGCCCGCCCCATACCCCGGCTTGAAACGGAATGCTTTTCAGATGTCGTGGATGCCTCTGTGTCCTCATCAGAGGTAATTTTCTCCTCATCAACCATTTTGTTAACTTGAGAAATCGACACACAACCCACTCCTGCAACGGCAGGGCAGTCAAAGCTCTCCTGGTACTGACTTGCACATCCTCCCAAAATCTCGAGAGCAATGAACGAAACGGGTAAGATGACTTTTTTCATTAATTATCTCCTTTGTTTGGCAACCAACGACTCAAGCTTTCCATGTTCAAAGTGCCTGCTTCATCCGCTTTAAGCGCTTCGGACCTGATGGCTTCTTCCTGAATCTTCTGCCTTGAGTCGCGCAGTGCCCCTACACGTGCTTGGGAAATCACTTCCTTCACAGTTGTCTTCCCAAACTCGGTTCCTTCCGTGAATACGATGTTCACCTTTCTACCTGCCTGAACCTGCAGTACAGGCTGTAGCTGCTCTGCACGTTTGATATAATAATCAGCGTATTTCTCCAGAGCGGATCCCACGCCACTTGCAGCCCCTGAACGCAACATCTCTCCATTTGTGAGAGCATTGGTTTGCCCAAACGGTGTAACGGGGTAAACATTGGCCTGATTGCTTGCAGCAAAGAACTTACTCATTCCGCTCGCGAATCCACCCAAGAGTGTGTTGCGCATGAGCTCGCTTGTTTTATCAACGACAACACCACGCACCCCAGCTCGACCATCCTCTCCCGCGACATAACCTGCTACTTGGGTTTCTGAGATCTCCCCCGTAAGAGGCTCCGTGCAGGTCAATTTCTCTAACCTCATGAACACGCGCTCCGAGGACAGGTCTCCATGGGAGGAAGCCAAGACATGGCAGTGCTTGAGATCACTTTTAAATTTGCGTGGCAAAGTTCCTCGACTCACAATACGCAGCAACACCGGCCTTGGATCGGCTGCCGATTGAACCGCTGTTGAGGCATCAATGCCTCCCAAAAGAACGGCTGTGGCAAACGCGCCTGCTGGAATTGTGTTCTCAACGGTTTTGTGATTTGTACCGCCGGTTCCCTTTTGGTTCTTTAGGTTGAGCTTGATGACGCGCGGTGTGCGCGTATTCGAGAAAGACAAATTATAAGAGCTGTTTGATTGACCTTGATCAGCACCTATTTCATCTTTAGTTCCATTTTCTTGTGTTTTATCCAGTTGGATCTGGAGTTCATTAATTTGCCCTTGGAGTGCATCGATCACCTGTTTTGTTTCAGAATCAGCCTCCGAAAACTTTGTTTGTGCAAGCGTGGAGTAAGCTTGCTCAAGCTCACGAAGGCGCTTGTTAGTCTCTTTTGCTTCACTTTCCATACGATCAATCCAAACGTCCCGCGGATCAATGCGCTTTGAGGCTGTCAAAATCGTTTCTTTTTCCTCTGATTTTGCGGAGGAAGCCTTTGAGGGAGAAAACAGAATCCAACAAATGGCACAGATCACAAGCATGACAGCACCCCAAACAAATCCGAAAACAATCCATTGAGCTTTCTTTGGGTCTAAGGATGTAGAAAAAAGACTCATAGGGATTCTCCTTTTGCAGAAACTGCGTATAAGAAGGTGAAACCACCCGCTTTGAGAGTTTGTGTTGTGAGACCCAGGGCAACATGACCTATGTTCGCAAAGTGTGCATGACGCAGATCGGTGTCTTCTTCACTTCTGTTCTCGACGCGAAAGAGAGTCGCCTGGTATTGAGCTCCTATTAAGGATGCAAGGGGAGTCATGCAAAGACCTGGACTTAGGTCACATTTCGTTGAAGCGTAGAGATAGGAAAATTCATAGCCCTGTGGAGCCTTTCCTCCTCCTAGGCTCTCCATTAACGCCGTCAGCTCTTCTTCGTAAGAAGTGAGTCCGGGATTGTCTACCTCCTCTTTGGCATTGACTGGACCAACAGGTTCAAGAATGACCGCATCTGTGCCTTGGGAGGAAACAACAAGCTGCACATCCTGGGTAAGCCCTTTTTCTGTAATAAAGGTGATGCGCACACCGCTCTTATCTAGCTCCCCTTGCGGTGTAAGAAAAACTTGTCCAAGGACCTCATCTAGTTCGACTTGAAGTCTCTCATCTGATCCAAAAATCTGTGCAATCCTATCTCCCTTCACCGCAATACGCGTGTGCTCACGAGACGATAGTGTGACAGTTACGTTTCCTTGGTCTTCAATTTTGATTTTGGTGGCTGCCATGAGCGACGACGCACAAGTAAGAAATGCCAGCATGAAAACGTAGGAGGGTTTAGGCATTTTTCTTCTCCTCAAGGGTTATGAACTCTAAAATCATCAAACGTCCTTTCTCATACCCAAGCCGGATGCTGTATTTTTCCTCTTTTTGAAAAACAACTTTTGTGCCCACAAAACCCATCAACTCACCTGTGATTTCGGCACTCATTTTTTCTGGATTTGCATTAATGTGTTTTGGGTGGAATGCCGTTGAAAGACCATCTTTTGTGATTTTGCGTGCTTCTTGAGCAAGCGTTGCCTTCATGGTCCCGTAAGAACCAGGCGCAGTGTAACGCAGCAACAAATCATGGTTATAGGGGAGGCTTTTGGGCGTTGCATTGAGAAGCATCTGAGCAAAAAAAACGGCAATCTCCTCAAGGTAAGTTTTTGAGACACGACCCTTTTCCACCCAAAGAGGACCATGAATTTCTGGCGGAACAAGAACGATTCGCTCGTTTTTTGAAAAGACACCCACACTCAAAATCAGGTTCGTGCAAAGAAGAGCCCCAACGGTAATCAAAAGGATCTTTCGCTGATACAACACGTGAGAAAGGCGTGCGTTAAAAAGGGTGCTTTTCATGATACCCACTCCCGGACGAAGGAAGGAGGCGTGGACTTAAGGCGTGTTTTATTATGAGGAAGGTACCAATAAGCAAGGCAACTTAAAGCGCCACCCCCCGTAAGCTTTTGTAACTTACGTACGCCGTAACACAAAACACCTCCCAAGATGAAGCCTGTTGAGCCCATGTCCAGAAGAACTCCTGCAAAAATAGGAACCAAAAGGAAGGCCGCTTCTGTTTTCGTGAAAAACAAGAACCGGGCTGGACTGTCCAGTCGATGAAGCAAAAGGTGGCGGCCGCGTTCACTCATGGCTCATGCCTCACATGCACAGGGTGAATTTTGTATTGATCCAGTCTTGGCCAAGAATACCAGCAGCAAGCATGCCCCCTGAAATTCCTGCCTGCGGATAGTTTCCCTTGGCAGCTCCTATGAAACACGTGCTGCCTAACGCCACAATTGCTGCGAGCTTGAGAAACCCGCCCGTCAGTGTATTCTCAAGCTGTGTCCACACATCTCCAAAAAGCATGTTTTCTTGTGCAGCGTAAAGATCAATGCTAAGAAACGCGCTCACGGCTAAGAAAAGAGCAGCATATCCAACGACGGATGTGGCCTTCTTGCTCCAGCATGAGCTCGTCACGTCAGTTTTATCCATCAAATAAAGAGCGCCTTTTTTGGGCAAAATTACCACTTCAGAAATCACGATGTCGTTGGCGTCTTCTTGTTTGGCACGTGCATACTGAAGGCTTCCTTCTACAAGCACACGCGATCCCTTCTTGAGGTGTTCTTTCACAGTTTTGAGAATATCATCATTGAGTACACGGACCCTGTGCCACGCAGTTACCATGTTCTTTCTACCAACTTGATCTGTCCATGACTCACTTGTGCCTAATGACAGGAGACCATATGGCACACCATCCGCGTCACTACGTAGTTGTGGGTCATCGTTTAGCTCTCCAACGAGCGTAACCTTATTGAGTTGCATGGGAATTATTCCTTTCGCATTGCGTGGTGTTTTGTGTGTGCAAGAGAGGAGACGTGTTCTCGTTTGTTCCCAAACAAGTACACGCCTCTCTTTTTGAGCAAAGTGTGCATCCTATCGATGCGGGTTTGGTAAATGGAGTAAATCCAAACCCCTTCCGAGTATTAGACCCGGAAGCTTGTAAAAGCACAGAATTCCTCTGTGCCTCATCCGCTGTGATAACCTTGATTTTGTAAATATTGATGAAGTCTGGATACCCTTCCCGCAGAGACCAGAGCATATGCCTACTTTTTGAGAATCGTCTTACTTGGTCTTCCGTGGGGCATACCAAGAAATCCTCATTTTCTACTTTGCGGTAAAAGGCATCTCTAAGATTTGCGCGGTATTCTTCGATCCCATGTTTGTTAATAAAATGTTCACACACGGCAGCCCATTGTGGGTCCTCGATTAAAGAGAGGGTCTCTTTAATTTCAAGATCTCGTGCACGCTGTTTATTAGCCAGTTGCGAGGCCTTTGTTTCACATTGAAGTGCTTTCGAGCGCGCATCGTCATATCCCGTACGTGCCCCTATTGCGTAAGCACTCCCTTCCATGATGCGAATAAGGTTTTTTTCTGAAATGACCCAGTCAAGGCCCGCTCGGAACTTGGTGTTCTTTTCTTCCCCCATCAAAAAGTAAGAGCGGGTTACGTTGTTGCATACACTGCTCCAAGCTTCCATGTCCTGATTGAGTGGCCCGTAAAACGCTTCCTTAAGTGCCTGAGCTCTTGAAGGGTGAAGGGAAAGATGTCTTTTATCCAAAACAAATTCAGAAAAAATCACACACATTCTGCGCGCAAAATCCCATGAGGAATCTGTCAGATTTTCCGAAAGAGAGGGAAAGGGTGTGTTTTTATTAATATTCTCAGGAGTTGTATTCTTAGTTAGAGAAGTATCCAATTTGGCCACATCGATCTGGTCATATTGACCGCATGGGCGATTGATTTGGAAGTCGTGCGTATTGTTTGTCTTTTTTGAGTTAACATCATGTTTTTCATCAATTTCCATAATGGCCTTGTGGGTTTCTGCCAAAATCCTTTGCCCATGCGTCTGGTCATATTGACCGCACGGATATGGTCGGTTCTGGGTTTTTTGAGAAGAGCGAGATAATCCATGAAGCTCCGACAGAACCTCGTAATCGATGGTGTAAAAGATGACCTTTTGAAAACCCTTTTTTGTGTGAGTCAGAATGAGGCCTCGTTCTTTGAGGGTCTTAATAGTCCGTCTAACGGTTTTTTCTGCCCAGAATGGAAACTGAGCCATCCATTGTGCAATGGTATTGTGCGTCCAGTATCGACCATTGAAGTGTTTTTCAGGAGCCTGAAATTTGGGTGAAAGCCAATAGTGAATCTGCTGCAAAACGATCGCCTCGTTGAGTCCAATTTTTAACGCAAGAGAGGGTAGGACTTGCAAGGGAGATTCATTAATGAGCAGTGGGCTCGTCATGACTTTGTTCCTAATCCCTGTCACCTGACATAGATTGTGTTTTGGGCAGTATTTTCATCTTCAAACTGCTCAACATCAGAGAGACGATAAACAACCCGTCCACCTAACTTGATGAACTTTGGCCCGCGTCCCAAGTGCCTCCACCTGTTCAGGGTTGTTGGTTTGATATTCCACCGTTCAGCAAGTCCGCTCACATTAAACATGACGCCTGGGCTTTGCTTGGCCGGCTGGGCAGTAATTAACTTTTTTGGCATCGATGGCTCCTTGAACTCAGCAATATGATTAATTTTGCACGACACATTTTTAAATGTCAATTCTATTTTAGAAATATGGCGCCACACTAATATGTTGTTTTTTAATAGTTTTTTGAGAGCATCCTCTGTGAAAGTAAATTTTTAACAATTTTGTGCAATCTATATAAAAATGTGCACTCTAATTTATAGAAAGTGTTTTGCCATCTTTGATAAAATAAGTATATATTAAATTAGAAATTTTTTGACCATGACATTATATATGAAGAAAAGATGAGTATTCTGACTGATAAAATTAATGATTTTCTTAGATCTAACAACCTAACGGTTGCTGAGGCAGAGAGAAAAGCTGGAGTCAAACCAAACTCTATTCATAATATTTTAAAAGGGCGCATCAAAACACCACATCGAAAGAACCTCCTTTTGTTGGCGGAAATGCTCTCGTGCAATCCACAGGATCTGATATCTATAAGTAAAAGTTCAAGGAAGAGAATATTATCCAGGCAGGAAAAAGAAAATCTTTGCACAAGTGTCGCGTATCTTCTCAGTAAACTGAACATTTCTGCTCCTCGCCTTGCTTTTCTTTGTGGCTTTTCTCCTAGTTCACTTTCAAAGATCCTATCTCCGAAAATTGTAGAGACAAATCCAAGTCGGAAAGTTTTGTCAGGGCTTGCAGCACTTGTATCATGTGCTGAAGAGGATCTACTCATGGCGCGCACTGATAAATTTAAGCTCCCCAGGATAGAGGATGATGAGGCAGACGACATATCCCCCTTACGTATGGCCATTTCAACTTATTTGGAACAAAACAAAATATCCATACCAACACTAGAACGCAAAGCTCGCATCGAAACAAACGCGCTGCGAGCTATTCTTCAAGGGACGTCAAAAAGGCCCATGGCTGATACCGTTGCAGCAATTGCTAATACGCTCGGTGTTACTGTTGAAAATTTGTTGGAAGGAAAATTAGAGCAGAAACAAAATACAACTAAAGCCTCATCGATCATATTGCTAACCCATCCTGAATTGTTTCGGGAGACACTTGCTGTGATTTTAGAAATAGCAAAAGAAAAGAAGGTCACTTTTACGCTTCATCAGATCTGTGGGATGCTTACTGAGGCTTATTTATACGCAGTCAAAACAGATCCCATAGCAGTGCAAAAACCATTCTTAGAATGGGTAGTTGAAAAGGTCAGGACTAAGACATGAAGCAGCAACCGCCATCGCTTGATTTTTTACGATCCAAGATTCAGGCTTACCTCGCAGGCCACGCAATAAACCTCAAAGCTTTTGAGCGCATGACTGGTTTGAAGTATAGATCTCTCAGCAATATTATGTATGGGCAAGCCAATCGAGTCAGTATTTTTACGTACGCAAAAATTGCCAAGGTCATGGGTTGCACAGTGGAGGAGCTTATGGGCAAGCAAGATAGGGTGCCCCCAAAGGATCCCTTAAAAGTCAGTGTAAAAGACTCTCCTCCCATCAGGGATGGAAAGTTGCTTCTGGGACATCTTGACCTCATTCTAAGGATATGCAAAGACCACGGAGTGCTTTTGAGCCCTAGTCAAGTTTGCCGCATGCTTGAGCAAAGCTATCTTTTTACCGTCAAAAATGAGGACAAGAGTCCAGATCGTACATTCATTCTTTGGCTTCTCGAGCGAGTAAAGGTTTATGGTGATATTTAAGCAAGCGTAATCTCAACATGATTCCAATTCGGCTCTGAATTTCCAAAATATATAGACCAACCAAGAGTGTCGGCAAATTTGCGCAGGTATTCTCTTGAAGGCAGGGCGCCATAGCGTTTTTTTTGATGGCTTCTTAGTCCGATCAAAGAATCACTTACGTCTAGACCATTATCTAAAATGCGGACCACACATTGATTCGTAATTTGACACGTTATTGGCTCGATAATGATCGTGCCCCCAGGACTTACACGCTCTTTAATAAGTTCGATCAAAACACAGAAAAACACTTGAAAAACAAGAGGGTCTATGTATGGTGCAAGTTTGTTCTCTGGGGAGAGAATAACGAGATTTACACCGTTTTCCAGAAAGAAATTGTGGTAAGATTTCGTTATTTTTTTGATTACATGAAATAAATTGACTTGTGTCACTGCATCAGACAGAGGTATGCCACAGGAGAGTCTTTTAAGAATCAGAAAGACTTCCTCAAAACACACATCATTGCCCTGTGATGATAATTTTTCCGTGCCCCGTGTCTCAGATAACTTTATCAAGATACAGCAAAGGTGTGCCATTTTCTGGTAACGTTCGATGAGAGTTGTAAGAAATATCGGATCAAGCATATGCGATTGTATATGCTGAGACGCTGTATGTGTAATAAAAGCCATTTCTAATGCCTGTGGGGATTTTGGAACAGCGCGATGCAGAGATTATCTTCGAGTGCGAGCTTGGGCTTGAAGCGCATTTCACCGAAAAGTTGAAGTTTTTCGATCTCTTCAGGGGGGGCAAGAAAAAGAAGTGTCCCAATTTGAAAGCGTACGCAGGCTGTGATAACGGCCTCACGAAATCCCTCGTAGCATTTGAAATGAAGTCTGTGAACTGCCTCTTGCCCATCCTGAATTGTGTGTGAATCCTTAAGATGGAAAACCATCAGGCTACATTCCCATATACCTTGCGCCTCAAACCCTCTCACATAGCTACCAAGGGTGTCACTTGTGAGATTCTTCGTGGTCATGGGGTTAAGGCGAGCGCCCATTCTAAGGCCCGTATGCGGGTCTTGGTAAGTAATGTAAATTGAATGATCGTGATCATAAACTGAGTTGTTTGTAGGAAGTGGGTGGGCCTTTTCTGCAAAAATGTGATTAATGTCGCATTCGAAAATAGCGCGATTTTTTTGGTCGATAATTTTAAACATTGTGTTTTCCCTGTTTTTTAATGTCGCTTTTTTGACCACTTTTGTCTTAAAAAACAAGAAAAAAGATATTTGGGGGGGGTAGCTTCTAATTTAAGCTTTATTATATCTATATGATTTGAAATTCTTTTTTGCTTTAGAGTCTACAATCTCATTGCATCTAAAGTGTCGCTCAGACCGTCTAGGGTATCACTCGCTGAAATAACGTTATGTATGCCTGCTTCTTTTAAACGTGCTGAAATTTCATCTGTCTCAGATTGACTGACGCGACTGGAAAGCAAACAGGTTACCGTAGCATGTTTGCACAAAGGCTTTAATATATCTTCTATCATTGTAATGGATTGATCATTTGTGCGGTAAATTAATGGACTCATTGCATATAAGAAAGTTGAGGCCCCCTTATTGATACACTTGAGGACATCTTCTGAATTCGACACGATACCCAGATTTTGTACAGTTCTATTTTTTTCGCTGAGAATTAAATCTAAGAGAAATAGCTGCATGGCTGTTTCAGGGGAATTAATAGAAAAAATTACATATTTAGCGGGCATTTATTTGCCTTTTTGATCTAAATAGAGAATAATTATTTTGTGCTTCACAATGCTGAAAAAGCGTCTTTATAAAAAGAAATAAGTTTTTTATTTTTTTCATAGCCTGCAATGTTTTCTTCACAAATGATGAAATAGGTGTTAGTTGGCCCTGCTAGCTCAGGTAAAACAGGCACAAGATCATATTTTTTTAGATCTGGATGTTGTGGCGGTACGGATATAATACCTACGTCTTTTGAGCAAATGTAACACCTTTTAAGATGAGCATCTATGTCCATATATGCCTTCCTCGGGTTATTTTTTGGCCTACCAATATGTAGGTGCCAATTTAAATCATCGGGCCTATTGCCGTAAATTGAATATGCAACAAGCTGGTGTTTATCTAGATCTTCTGGAGACTCCGGTTTTCCATGTTTTTCTAAATAACCCTTGGACGCGTATAGGCGCAAAGTAAGCGATATAAGAGGTTCTTGGACATATCCAGTAAGGTTTTCTATATAAGGGCTTATGAGGATGTCAGTGTTTAATTTTTCAGCAAGTGATAGACCATCGGAAGAGAGAAGAGTCATGCGCGTATGTGGGTTAGCGATGATGAATTTGTCGATAAATGTTTCAATATATCTTGTTAAGATGCTTGAGGGAGCCAGTGTTTTGATGTGATCCATGTTATGCCCTCTACGGTTATTTTGCCACTCGGTTTCAGACCGAAGCATATTATAAACCTTTTCCGCTGTCAATAAAAGATGTTCCCCTTCTATTGTTAAGGACAAACCGGATTCAAGCCTATTAAACAATTTGATACCAAGTTCTTTTTCTAGAGAACGAATTGAGGCGCTGACGGCAGGGGAGGTTTTATTTTGCAGTTCAGCTGCCCTGTTGATTGAGCCCGCACAAGCGGTTAAATAGAAAATTCGTAATTTATCCCAACTAAAACGCATCTCACGATCTTGTTACTTGTGCTATTTATATATATTGTCTCATAAATTCATTCTTATTTTGTTGACTTTTTGTTAACAAAAAGCAAATTGTCTGTAGGGTTATTTTGCAAAGAAACTATAAGTATGATCCCCTATTGCTGCCCTGGCTAAATTATTTTGAGCCTTGTGTTGCTCTCATGCGCTCCTCCCAGTTTTTTTTGTACTGTTTAGCAAGCTCAGGGCTCTCAATGAAGAGGATGTTCTCGGCATTACGAAACTGAGCGGCGTTGGTCCAGTTGTAAGATCCTGTCACAACGGTTTTGCCATCGATGATCATGACCTTGTTGTGGGAAATGGCAACGGTCTTATCAAAGGTGATGGACACACCTTGGGTTGCAAGGAGGGAAAGTTGTGTTCTTTCCCTCTCGCGTTGTCCATCATCGGCAATGACGTGAACCTTGATGCCACGCCTTTGTGCATTGATGAGAGCCTCGGCTATAGGCCTAGCGGTGAACGAGTAGGACATGACCAAGATCTCGCTTTTAGCGGCATCAATGGCACGCACAATTTTATTTTGGCATTGACCCCCTGGCGTAAAGCAGGCCTCCATGCGCACGCCACTTTTCTCGTCAACGATGATAGGAAAAGCAAGCTGGCGGATCGCTTCATAGACGAGCAGTGTAATGACCGCCGCAAGAATGGAGGAAATCGTCCATTTTGGGGACAAAAGAGAAACGCGGCGCCTGCTCATGGGTTTGTCTTCCTTGCGAGTCTATATCTTGTGGCTTTGCCTTCCCCAAGGCGTTCTAAACGTTTCATATGGACAAGTTTTTTGATGATTTCCTCAACAGTGCGCTGCGGAAAACCGAGTGCTTGGGTTGCATCTTTGCGCGCAAACTCTGTGCCTCTCTCATTCGCCCATTCCCATAGTGCAAGCTGCTTTTGGGACAACAAGTACTCTATGGTATCTTGTTGCATAAGCCTCATGAAGCGAGCGCTTTGTTCTTTCATAGCGCGTAGGAAGAAAAGGAGCCAAGCTGAGATGTCTTCGTTTTCTGTTTTCCAAGTTTGTTGAGTTTTATTAAGAGCAAGGTAGTAGTCGATCTTTCTTTCTTCAATGATTTGCTCATGGGAGGTTACTTTTGTAAAAAGATACCCCTGTTGCAGCAACATCAGATTGGTTATAAGGCGGCTTGTTCTGCCATTTCCATCTTGAAAAGGATGTATGGCAAGATATTCAAAAATGAAATTCCCAATGAGTATGAGAGGATGTTTTGCGTGTTGTGCACTTGCCCAGTGGTACCAATCAACGAGCTCTTGCATCTCTTTTGTAACAAGATACGGCGGCGTTGGTTCAAATATAACGCCTACAACATTGCCGGAAGGATCTTTGGCTTCTACGCGATTTGAGCCACACTTGTATTTTCCGCGATGCCCAGCATCCTTCTCGCTCACGCGTAACATCTCTTGATGAAGGTGCAAAATGGAGGATTGAGAAAGGGGTATGCCTTCATAACTTTTGAAAATGAATTCGAGGCACTCGAGATAACCTACAATTTCCTGTTCGTCTCGTGTCTTAAACTTTTTTACCCGCAGGCCCTTGTATAAGTCTTCAACCTCATCGTCCGTTAATCTGTTTCCCTCAATACGGTTCGAGGCCCCAGTGGATGTGACAATGACTGATTTTGTGATGCGCTCCAGTGTTTGCGGCAACAAATGTGTTGTCACGATCCAACTGTTTTTAACGGCATCAATTTCCGCGATAAGGCTGTAGAACTCTTCTATGATATTTGATGAGAGACTGAGCCTTGTTTGCAGGCGAAATGTATCCCATGCCATGTTCTTTTTACCTTGCAAGCTCTATGTGAGATCATGTGAGATCATGTGACAAAAGTCAAGTCACATATCTGATATGTGAGATCATGTGATATTATGTGAGAAATGCTTTCAGTTCTTTTGTAAGCCCTGGTCCAGCTCATTCAAATGACGCGTCGGCATCTTTTTTTGAACAGGGCGTTGATTGCCCAAAACTGCTGCGAAACATGCGATGGAGGAGTGGCTCATGATTGATCTCCCTTTCTGGTTTTCTCAATTTTTGTTGGATATGAGCCCCTCTTTTTCAAAGATAATCTCTTAGATATTCTTATGACTTCTCTCAAGGTGGATGAGGTGTTCCAGTTCTTCTTCAAGTTCTTCTTTCATCTTTGTCAGCGCGTGGGGAGGCATCTCGCCCAAATCATTATCGTCATGTGTGGTGGCCTTCATGAGTTCTTCCTCCTTTGACAAATGAGTCATGGCTTTTCTTATGGCGTCGGCAATTTTCCAAAGAGCAATAGCACACTTTTTTGCTGCTCTGCCAAAGTAGAGCACAAAAACGGAGGAAATCGTCCGTTTTGGGGGCAAAAGAGAAACACGACGCCTTGTCATGATTACTTTTGCGATAAAAATCTCATGGCTGAAATGACACTAAAGACAAGATGGTGAATCGCACTATTGTACTCTTGCGCCTTGTGTTCAAACTCGAATGCTTCATCCAGAGAAGCACCATTTATAAGTGCGTAACTTATCCATTGCCCAAATTCCTCGACAGTTTCCTCTTATAAACTTGGATTTTCTATTCGTCGAACTATGTAAAACAAAAAGCCATTTGTTCGGTATGGGTCAAAATCACTGACATGTCTGCAATATGTCATGTAGTCAGATGTTTTTAACGGCATCAATTTCCGCGATACGGCTGTAGACCTCTTCTATGATATTTGATGAGATATTGGGTCTTGTGTGCAGGCGAAATGTATCCCAGGCTATGTTCTTTTTACCCCATGAGCTATACGTGAGATTATGTGATAAATATCAAGCCACGTGCATCATATGTGAGATTATATGAGACAAGAAAAACGCCCCGCTGTTAACCCACTTTAGGATCAAGGACCACATCCTTATGAAGGCAGTGCGCAGTGAGCCACTATGTCTGTTTTCTTCTTGAAAACAACTTGTAAAGAACAGGTATAATAATCATGGTGAGCAACGTGGATGTTATTAAACCGCCTATCACGACAGTTGCCAAAGGTTTTTGAACTTCAGCTCCTGTGCCTGTGGAAAGGGCCATGGGCACAAATCCAAGAGATGCCACAAGTGCTGTCATCAAAACGGGGCGCAGGCGCGTGAGAGCGCCACTTTTAATGGCATTGTCTAATGTGTCATTTTTAAGATTTTCATTAATTGTTGTGACCATCACAAGTCCATTGAGTACAGAAATTCCTGAAAGAGCAATAAATCCAACAGCAGCAGAAATAGAAAAAGGAATGCCACGAAGCCATAAGCTTAAAATGCCACCCGTCAGCGCAAGAGGGACGGCTGTAAAGATAAATAAAGCACCTTGTACAGAGTTGAGAGCTGCGAATAAAAGCATAAAAATCATGAAAAAACACCCAGGAACAACCCAGTATAATCTTTCTTTTGCTTCAATGAGGTTTTTGAACTGCCCACCCCATTCTATCCAAGATCCTGTTGATATATTAAGGGACTGATCCATTGATTTTTTTGCGCTGTCTACAAATGTTGCGATATCACTCCCTCTTACATTGGCTTGAACCACAACACGTCTTTTGCCGTTTTCACGACTGATTTGATTCGGTCCATCCGTTATAACAAGATCAACGACTTCTTTGAGGGGGATGGAAACAATTTTTTCTTTTTCTGCATTTGATATTTGATCTTTTGTTTTTACTGGGCTTTTAAGAAAAAGAGGTAAATTTCCAAGCACTGTAAAATCCCCTCGAAGGTGCTCTTGAAGTTTGATAATAATATCAAAGCGTTTGTCGCCCTCAAACACAACCCCCGCTTCCTTGCCGCCTATAGCGATGGAAATAACATTTAAAATGTCGCTCACATTCAGACCAAGACGCGCCATTTTATCATGATTGATTTTAAAATCTAAGATGGGTAATCCTGTTGTTTGCTCTACTTTGACGTCTGCTGCCCCTTTGATGTTGCGTAGGATGCCCGCAATTTGGTTAGCGGTATCATTGATAGTTTTAAAATCATCACCATAAACCTTTACAGCGACATCACTTCGTACACCTGCGATAAGTTCATTGAATCGCATTTGTATAGGTTGCGTAAACTCATAATTATTACCAGGAATATATGACACGGATTGTTGAATTTTTTCAATAAGTTCCGATTTTCTAAGGCCAGGATGAGGCCATTCTTCCCTTGGTTTAAAAATAATAAAGGTATCCGACACATTTGGTGGCATGGGATCGGCTGCCATTTCCGCTGTTCCTGTTTTTGAAAAAACAAAAGAAACTTCTGGGAAAGAAGCAATCGTTTTCTCAATCTCAAACTGAAGAGATTGAGAACTTGTGAGGGATGTACTAGGGATACGCATGGCGTGCATTGCCAAGTCTTTTTCATCCAGAGTAGGGACAAATTCTTGTCCTAGTTGAAAAAAAAGAACAATAGAAAAACCAAAGGCTGCTACGGCTGATAAAAGGATCTTTTTTGGTTTTTGCAAAACATAATCGAGAGCTTTTTCATAAAAACAAGTCACTTTAGAGATAAACTGATCCGCATGTTCTTCTTGATTCCCTTTGATAAAAACACTGCACATGGCGGGGATAAACGTGATTGAAAGAATAAAAGCACTGATCAACGCAACAATCACCGTAATGGCCATTGGATGAAACATTTTTCCTTCAACACCACTAAATGTTAGAAGAGGAATATAAACCAAAATTAGAATCGCCTGCCCATAAAGTGTGGGGCGGCTCATTTCTTTTGTTGCGGCAACAACTTCATGAAGTCGCTCAGAAAGATGAAGTGACCTTTTTAACTGAGTTGATTTTTCATTGATGCGACGCAATAAATTTTCAACAATAATGACCGAGCCATCCACCAAAAGACCAAAGTCCAAAGCTCCTAGGCTCATTAAATTTGCACTTGTGCGTGTTCCAATCATGCCCATGGATGTCATAAGCATGGTGATCGGAATGACGGACGCTGTGATAAGCGCCGCCCTGAAATTTTTAAGCATTAAAAAAAGAATCACAATGACTAAAAGTGCACCTTCGGTAAGATTCTTTCCAACCGTTTTAATGGTCGCATCAACTAATTTTGTACGATTAAGAACCGTTTGCGCATGAATACCGGGCGGTAGATTTTTGATAACCTCACGAAATTTTTGATCAACAGCATCGGCCACAATACGGCTGTTGGAACCAATGAGCATCAATGCTGTCCCTACAACCGCATCCGCCCCATTTTCACTCCCACTTCCTGTGCGAAGCTCTTTTCCTATTTCGACATGTGCCACATCTTTAAGGTAAACAGGCGTTCCATTTTTAGACGTCACGACGATATTTTGAATATGTTCAATTGTTTCCGTTCGTCCATCAGATCTAACCGTTAAGGATTCACCATTTTTTTCAATATACCCTGCGCCTACACTTAGGTTATTGTTTTCAACAATGTTTTGGATGTCAGAGAAGCTTAAGCCTAAAGCGATAAGTTTATAAGGATCAGGTTGAACGTGGTACTGTTTGACATAACCGCCAATAGAATCAATGCCTGCGACACCTGGAGTAATCCGAAGCTGTGGTTTAATAACCCAATCTTGTATTGTGCGAAGATAGCCCGCTTTTTCATGAGCCCTTGTCAGTCGTTGTCCTTCTGGTGTTAAATAGCTTCCATCTGATTGAAATCCAGGCTTACCATTCTCAATTTTAGTCTTTTGGGGATCTTCAAACTGTAAGGTCCACATATAGATTTCACCAAGACCTGTGGAGATGGCGCCCATTTTGGGGTCTGTATTGGGAGGTAAATTTTCCTTAGCTTCTGTCAATTTTTCGCTGACTTGTTGTCGTGCGAAATAAATATTCACGCTGTCATCAAAAATTGCCGTGACTTGAGAAAACCCATTACGGGAAAGAGAGCGTGTCGATTGCAGTCCTGGGATTCCTGAAAGGGCCGTTTCAATGGGAAATGTAACTTGCTTTTCCATTTCAAAAGGTGAAAACCCGGGCACACTTGTATTAATTTGAACTTGATTATTCGTAATATCGGGTACCGCATCAATGGGTAAAAATTTAAGACTTATGGCCCCAAACAATGTAATCAATGCAACTAAAAAAATGACAAGATATCGCTTTTGTGTCACCCATTGAACGATTTTTTCAAGCATTATAAAGCCTCCCGCTCAATGAGAATGTTCAGCTTCGCTTTTTTCAAGCTCTGCTTTTAAAAGAAAAGAATTTTTGATGACAATCTCATCTCCTTCGCTGAGGCCATTGACGATTTCGACAAAGTCACCTGTGTTTTCTTCTTTGATGCTGACTCTTTGAGGCTCAAATTTATCGGTTGCTGTCTTCTTAAAAACAATAAGCCCTTGTTCATCCCTTTGAAGCGCTGAGCTTGGAAGGCTTACAAGATCTGCAGTCTCATCCACAACAATTTGTGCTTTAATAAAATCACCGGGATGCAGTTTACGTTCTGTATTCGAAAGCTCAATGATCGCGCGACCTGTTCGACTCTCTTCACTCATCACAGGGCTTACATACATGATCGTTCCAGAACAAATAAGTTGCCCGCCATGGGCAAAGATATCAACTTTTTGATCTTTCTTAATCATAGGGAGTTCTTCAGAAGATATAGCAAGATTGACCCAAACCGTATCAAGATTTGCAATCACAAAAACTTGGCCGTCGTTTGAAATAACTTCACCAAGAGTGAGGTGACGCTCAATAATTTTGCCGTCAATCGGGGCATCAATGGTATAAAGATTTAAAGGTGTATTTTGATCAGCGAGTTTATTAATTTGCTCCTCTGTCATGCTCAGTGCTAAAAGTTTTTGTTTGGCTTGCTCAAGATTGATTTTGGCATTTTCATAAAGATTGCGTGTTTGAATAAATTGAACCTCAGCTTTTACTTTTTGTTTCAAAAGTTTTTCATCACGCTCATAAAGGTCTTTTTGCAAACTAAGATTTTTATGAGCTGAAAGATAAGCTGACTTTGCTTCTGCCATCTCTCGACTTTGAATTGTGGCAAGAGATTCACCTAATTTTACTGTATCACCTAGCCCTTTAAAAATATCTTTAACGGTTCCAGGAACAGTCGGGACAACGTGGGTCACCTTGTTTTCATTAAGGGTAATTTGGCCTGGAAAAGTGAGCCTTTTTTGGAAATGACTCTTACTTAACGTCATCGTCTGAATGTCAAATCGTTTGATTTGATCCGGGGAGAGGGTAATGCTTTTTTCTTCAGGTTTTTCCTCGCTATGCTTTTCGTCTTGCACATGAGACTCATGTGGATGATTGAGTGATTCACCAGGTTCGGCTAAAAAGACTTTAAAAAGTGTAAATGCAGTAGAGAACGTAATCAGCATTATAATGCTGACGATAATTATTTTTTTCTTTTTCACGGTTCAGGTTACCTTACATATAAAATCATCTTTCTTCAACAATTCACATTTGATCATAGCATGTCTATCGTTCATTTAAAATCATCTGCATAATTTTTTAAGGGTTAGTTCAGCTCTTCAAATGACGCGTCGGCTTCTGTTTTTGAACAGGGCGTTGATTGCCCAAAAAACTGCTGCATGAATGAAACGCCAGCCATGGCACTTTGCTGATGCATGGGAGAGAGGCCTAGAAATGCGGCATCAGGTTTTGAACAAGGGGAATGCATTTGTTGAAGGGCAAAGTTTTGGATTGCACTGGCATCTGCAACCGTTTTTTTCAACCAATCGATGTCACACTTTTTCAAATGAACAGCAATGTGAGGGGGCAAAGTGGGTTTCTGGCGTAAGGGCGTTGTTTGAGGCGTTTGTGGTGTAGATTCCACTAGCTTCGTTGTTGGCTTGGCGCCAAACATTTCATCAAGGGCGCTCTCGAGGATAAGGTCTGGGTTGTGCGAGCCTTGGCCCTGACCCCTCGCAAAACCCAATTCATCTTGTGAGCTGGCATACCCAGCGCATGCACAAAAAAGTGTCGCAAAAAATGTGATGGAGTAGCTGTTCATGATTTGTCTTTCTTTCTGGTTAATTAGTTTTTTGTTTCTGCGCTTTCGTCCATGTGCTTTTTTTTGTAAAACCGCGGCGCATACCAGTTTACACAGAACGATAAATGTACAAGATGCAAAATAAACAAGACGAGGCATTTGCCGAGCAGGATAAGGTATTCAAGTATCATGGGAAGGGTCCTTATCGAGGGCTTGTTGCCCGTCTTGTAATTACTTTTGAAGGGCCTTTTTGCCTTTCACCTCAAAGAGGGTGAGGCTGATGGAATCGTCTTCTTCAAGGGCGTGTCTTAAGTGGAGAAGCGCGCCCATAAGGGTGGCCACATTTGGGGCGAGATTAATCTCTTGTTGGAGATCTTTTCCCATCTCGAGATTAAAAAAAGAGACGAGCCCGGCCTTGTCCACGAGACCTCCCAGTTGGATAAGTGTGCGCGTGCGCGCTCTGCGCTGGGCACAAGGAGAGTGTCCTGTCTTTTCCATGAGTCTGATGCGCTTTCCCTTAAAGAGCTGAATTTGTCTTGAGGTCTTTTGGAGCCTGTGATGGAGAGCTCGCATCGCGTCGAAAGGGTGAGGTTTCCTGTTTCAACCCCTCTATCTTTGAAGAGGTTTTTGTACGCCACGCGTCTTTGAAAAAGGCGACGCAAAGGTGGGGATCAAAATCGTTCCCCATGGCATCCTTCATTGCTTGAAACATGGTCCAAGCGGCGCGGCGCTCAAGGGTGTCGCGTTGTTTTTGGAGGTCTGTGATCTTTTGATTAATGGCTTGAAGTTTCTGCATGACAAGCATTGTTCCTTTCCTGAACAGGATCTACACAAGGAAGACTTTATCTTCCTTGGACCATCTCAGAATGCAACAATTTGCTCAGGTTCATGATGTCATCAAAGGATAAAATAAGCAACCCATCCGAAAAAAAGTTTTGAAGGCGCGCTGATACATTGCATAATGCAATGGCGCTTCGTTGCAAGCAACGCGCTGTGGGTTAGGCCAATGTCTCCCACATAAACGCTGCAACACAACGCCGGTCCCACCTGATGAGCAAAGCAGCTGGGCATCAAAAATGGAAAGTACGTGACGCGAGCATTTAGAGCGCGTTCGGGATCTATTTTGATGCAAAGGGTTGGGACGACCGTGGCGATTTTCCACGCACACACAAAGATGATCGGTCGCAAGACCCACGACACGGTGAAGGCACTTGCCTACCGCGCGGGAACGACTTTGACGTGTCCACTCACGGGTCAGGTCAACAGTTATGCAAACAAGTCCGTTCCCTGGGTGTGGCTCCTTTTGCCAAAAGACGCGCCTTTGTGGGCCAGGGATATTCAGGAAGAAATTACCCACAACAGACGATCCGGCGTTCAAAAGTTCTGTAACGTCATAGAGCTTGCGGAGAAACGCGTCGACGCACAGGTGTACCGGGAGTTTGAGTTCTCCCTTCCCAGGGAGCTCACCCTTGAGCAGAACATTGCGCTTGCCCAAGAATTTCTTCAGGACCAAGTGTGCGGTATGGGCATTTCTGTCATGGCCAATATGCATCTGGAAGAAGATAAAGACGGCAATCCCCACCCTCACTGCCATGCCCTTTTCCTCACAAGACGCTCGGAGGAAAAGGGGTTGTCTTCACATAAGGAGCGGGAGTGGAACGCGCGCGACCTTGTTCCAAAGTGGCGTGAATCCCTAGCCGACTATATTAATTTTCACTTGGCCATGAATGGGCATGAAGCCCGCGTTGACCATAGGTCCTACGAAGAGCAAGGCATCGATCTTTTGCCACAACCAAAGCTTGGCTGGCTTAAGTATTTCAGCAAGCGGGATGAAAAGGACGCCTTTGTTCCTTCCCACAAACAGCGCGAGCGCGAGCAACAGCTCTCCTACAACACGGCCAAGATTTTGGCCCGCCCTGAGATCGTCTTTGAAGCCATCGCAAAACGTCAATCGACCTTTATGTGGGGTGATGTGGAGGCAATTTTAGCGGCCAATATTAAGGACAAATGGCTCTTTGATTCTTTGAGCGAGCGCCTCTTAAACTCACGTGAGTTGGAATGCTTAGGTGAGATCAAAAAAAAGCGTCACGCCAGCGCGCCTATTGTGGACACGCGCATTTACACCACGCGCAGCATACGTGCCCTTGAACGATCGCTTATGGAGGGAGCACGCCGTCTTTCTTGCGCGCAATCACACGCTATTGATCATGACATTGCGGCCCAAGTTGAGGGTGATTTTGATGAGAGGCTCGTAGAATTTGGTGGCCTTTCTAAGGATCAGAAAGAGGCCCTTGCCCATATCTTGGCACCTAAGCAGTTGGCCTGTGTGACGGGGTTTGCTGGCACAGGAAAAACAACCATTGTGGAAGCTGCAAAAAACGTCTGGGAGAGATCCGGTTATCAGGTTGTTGGACTTGCGCCCACGGGACGCGCACGGGACAATCTGTCTGTCTTGGGGCTCAAGGCCATGACGGTGCATTCTTTTTTGAAAGGGTACGGGGCAGGGCGCAACCAATACAAAAACGATACCGTCTTTGTGCTGGATGAGGCGGGCATGGTGGACGTGGAGCGATTCGCCGGTCTTGTAGCTGCCACAAAAACCCTTGGCGTGAAACTTGTGGCCATGGGAGATTCTGGACAGCTCCAAGCCATTGAGGCAGGAGATGCTTTTCGACTTGTGACAGGTGTGAGCTCATCTAAAAACCTTACCCATGTGGTCAGGCAACGTGTGGGCTGGCAGCGCAAAGCGTCACAAAACTTTGGCGAAGGAAACGCAAGACAAGCCGTCGAGACGTACTTTAAGAAAGGGCGCATTCGTGTGTTGGACGAGCATGTGCCCCGTCTTGGTGATCTCATTCAAACAGGTCACATGGAAGGGGTTGTACGCCTTTATAATTTAACAAGGCGCATGACCGGGAACATCTATGTGCGCATGCGCGAAGACATGGAAACCAAGATGGGCGTTGCTGTTGATGATCTCAATGCCAGTCTTCCCCATCACCCTGATTGGGAGCTTTTTACGGATCTGTGTGCCACGCGGCGTAGTTGTGTTGAGCACATGATGTGTAACATTCAAGACGCGCGTCCGTTGATGCGGACCCTGGGCGTTGATCCTGTTGAATTTGCGCGTACCTTCACAGACCGTGAGATGGACCCCACCTTTCAAAGCGAAGATGTGACGGACTTTATCCATGAGTGGGCGCTTCCGCTTTTGGACGCAAATGCCCAAAAGCATGTGTGTGATCTACGTAAAGACACAAGGGAAAAACTCCTCCAACATTGGAAAACCACATTTAACAAACACCCTGGCAAGACGCTTCTGATCAGCACCAATTCGAAGGCGGAAACAACCCTTCTCAACCAAGAGTTGCGTGGCTATTTGCGTGACATCAAGGTGCTGAGCGGAAAAGATGTGTCCCTTATCACTCAGATCACAAAAGAGGACAGCCTTGGAAAGACCCACAACGCGTATGTGAAAAAGTCCTTTGCCAAGGGAGATCGTATTCTCTTTTGCAAGGCAGATAAGGGTCTTGGCGTTGCAAACGGAGATCTTGGCACACTTCTAAAGGTGAGCGAGAAGAGTGTGTCTGTACGCCTTGACAGTGGCAAGGAGGTTTCTTTCTCACCCACTCTCTATAAGAACTTTGACCATGGGTGGGCCATTAATATCTATAAGACCCAGGGACTCACGGTGGACTACCATTTTGTTTTGGGGAGCCTCCAAGACTATCAAAATCTGAGTTACGTGGGCATGACCCGGCACCGCAAGGATCTCTTTGTGTACGCAAGCGCCCTTGATTTCTGGCGCAAGGATGTCCTCTTGGAGACCTTAAGCAAACCTAAGGAAAAGCTTACGGCACTTGATTACGGTGAAGAGACAGTCGTCACAAAAGAAGACAACTTGCCCCTGTCACACGCGCGTCTTCGCGCGGGGGACATGGTGCGTTCTGGTCTTTATCTCATCAAGCAAGGATACGAAGATGTGGGCGTGCGCTATTTTGGTATGCTGCCACGGGGAAGGGATTTCTTCGTCCCCCAAGGCACCCTTTCTGAACACGAACGCGCTAAAGAACTGACCATGTTTGCCCACCTTAGAGACGTTCAAAGTTCTCAATTTTCTGGCCATGATTTGCCTTCTCTTGCTTTCCTTCAAAAGCAACAAAAGCTCGCAGCCCAGCATGTGGGCGCACAGACCCTTGCAAAAGCACACCAGGCCCGTCTTGAAAAGGAAGGAATCCTTGCGCCAAAATGTAACGTAACCCCCATCACGCAGACTCCTTCTGCTCAAAAAGACGCAAGCACTCAACAGAAGCATGGGACGTCTCACAAACAAACCCCCACGCTCTCACCCCAAGAAATGCGGTCCTTTGTGGAATCCATCACCCGTGACACCGATGTGGCAGGGCTGGCCATGACCCTCATGGATGACCATGGCTTGCCCCTCAATAAGGCCCTGTCCAAAGCCAATGCCTTACGCTTTGGGAACAAGGGTAGCATTGTTGTGAATACGGGGGGTAAAACCCATGGTACGTGGCATTCCTTTGAAGAAAACAAAGGCGGCGGCGTTATACAACTTGTGCAGCATGTGAGGGGAGGTTCTTTCAAAGAAGCCCTTTCCCATATGGCGCCCTTTGTGACGGGACGCGCCCGACAAGATCTGGAGACCTTTTTGGAGGGCGCGTCCCCAACCATGACCCAAAATCTGTCCTCAAAAAGAGAATCTTCACTCACGCAAAATCAGGACGTGTCCCAGGCCCAAGAAAAAGCCCTCAAGCATCAAGAGGTGAAAGCCCTTGTGGCCGCCTCTCACCCCTTAGAGGAAACCGTTGCGCGTAGCTACCTTAAGGGACGCCAGATTCAAAAAGAGGCTCCTAAAAGCTTGCGCTTCTTAACGCCAGGTACAACCTTTAGCTATCAGGGTAAAATCCGCACGGTGAAGGGAGGAGGCGCTTTGTTGTCCTGTGCCATGGACGAGAAGGGCGTAGTGCAAGCGGCGCAGATCACTTATCTTGATCCAAGCGGCGCCCGGGCACGTAGCCAGGATGGTAAAAAGTTCTCAAAAATCACTTACGGCTCTCCCAAAGGAGCCTTCGTCCCCCTTCAAAAAGAGGACGGCCCCCTTTATGTGGCTGAAGGCATGGAAACAGCCCTTTCCCTACGCGAGGTAGGTGTGAAAGGCACCATTGTGGCCTCCCTTGGTATCACCAACATGGAAAATCTCCCCATACAAAAAGAGAGGGACGTTGTCCTTGTGGCCGATTGGGACGGCGAAGACGCCCCATCCCAAAAGATGATTGAAAGAGCCAAGCTCACCCTCACCCAAAAAGGTATGAAGGTGCGTACCCTCTGGCCCTCAAAATCCAGCGAACACAAACTCGACTTCAACGATTTGCTGATGAATGAAGGCCCTGAAAAAGTCAGACAGGTTATAAATAACCAAGGCGCTTTTTCTGAAGCACAAACGCCAAAATCTGAAATAGCTACCCAAGTTTATATAGAGAATAGCCAAACTTACTTATGCCTTGTCTCAAAAAATAAAACAGGTGAGCAGTCTATGATACCAATGACAATGAGCAAAGAAGAGAAGAGCTTCATTCATAGGTTTGAGGTGCAACATCCTCAGGCTTCTCAGACAATAAGGTCCGAATTAGAAAAAAATGGTATGCCCGCTCTAAAAGCAGAGGATCACATCAGCGTTGCTGTCGTAAAGCTTGAATGTCTTGTGCACTTGCGGCACTTCGCGAACGATGCAAGCCTTAAAAAGGATGCTGAGTCTGTTTTGAAAGGCACACTGTCCAATATGGGCTCTGATTGTTTTCAAAAGATAAGGTCTCTTTCGCCTCAGCTATCAAAAAACCTTGAGACTATAGCTACTCCCAACCAAAAGGACAGAGCCCTTGGTATATAGCAGACTGCCGGAAGAGCTTCAAAAGATGGAAATATGATGGAAAAAAATATAACGAACATGAAAAAGATTTTATTATTCATATATTGCAATATATTAAATTTGCATACATATTCACACTTTTCTGACTCTTAATCAGCGGGTCACAGGTTCGAGCCCTGTAGCGCCCACCAGGATCCCCCAAATTTTTCCCAGCTGTATGACACGTCTTTCTTAGAAGAAGATATTTCTCTCTTCCAACTTTGGACGCAAAAAAACCTCCCCCCAAAGGGGAGAGGTTTTCCATGACGCAAACCCGGTCCTAATGGGGTTTGGTGTTTTGGTTTTGCTTGTGTGAGGGGACTGACTTGGGCACACCAGCCTTTGGCACAGCGACTTTGGCCGGCGCCCCCACCTTTGCCTGGTTTTGTTTCTTATGATCCTTTTCACCGCGGCCATTTCCCTTTGTGTTGGCCACACTCGGTTGTTGCTTGCTGCCTGAAGGCGCGCTCGTTGCAACAGCCGGCTTGAGGGCGACAGGCGCAGGCACCGCCACAGAAGGCGCACTGGCGAGGGCAGTTACGGGTACAGACGCAGTCACAACAGGCGCAGGTACGACCACAGAAGAGGCACTAGCTGCGACGCTCGCGGGCGCGGCAGCAACCACGGGTGGAGGTACAGCAACAGAAGGCGCACTAGCTGCAGCGGTTACGGACGCAGCCAAAGCCAAAGCCGCATCCACAGTGGCACGTTTTGCGGCTGCTGCAAGTTTTGCCTCCGCAGCGCTTTTTAGAGTAGCGGCGCGTATGGTTTGGAATTGTCCAAGCCTGAGGGCCTCGCGGGCATCACGCTTTGATTTTTCTGCAGCGATGATAAAGGCACAGGCCTTTTGCGCCGCCGCTTCTTCGGCCTTTGCCTTGGTACTCCCCTCACCTTCGCCGACAAGTTGGCCGTCGAGGATAATTTTAAATTTAAAGGGCGACACGCTGCCCTGACACGCGTCAGAACGTTCCTTTACACCCAGGAACTTTATCATCTCACTAAGGTAATACCGGAAATTTAGATCTAACTGTGGAAGCGGCTCACTGGGACCAAGAGGCCCACGGGAAAGACTGATCAGTGCCTGGAGGGCTGCGTTTTCTTCAGCCTGCTGCTGGGTGCGTCCGCGCCCCTCGTTCTTTTTACCCACCTGGGCGGCCACGACGTGTGACACAAAGACCACCTGGCCTTTCTCGTCCATGTCAAAATGCGTCACATACTCCGGCCGCTCGTCAAAAATCTTTAAAAGCACTTCGTTCAAGAGAGACTTAGGGTTTTCCTTAAAAAGGCGCGCGGGTGTGCACACGGCCTTTAAGGCTTCATCTTGCTCCGGGGACACGCTTGGGGTGAAAGATAAATGCTTGCGCTTTCCTAAGAGTGCTTGTATTTCAACCTGGGTTGTTTCCTCGTCCAGAAGACGCATGACAAAACGCCTGGCGTTATCAAGTCCGTTACGCCGGTCATCCTTGTAAATGGCGCCCACGAGGGCCTCCACAACGTTACAGATCTTATAATTTTGATTAGGGCAGGGCAAATAACGCTCCAGATCCAAATTCCACAAGTAAATTTCCGTTAAGGTTTTATTCTTCACCAAGTGAGAGCCGAGCATGCTCAAATGTCCCCGGTCATGACCCGGAAACATCTCAATAAGCCTGTCGGTCATGACAAGTTCCAAAACCGCGTCCCCACGCCACTCCAAAAGATCAAAGTCGTTTTTCTTTCCTTGAAGCCGCTGGGGCAACATGGGATAAAGGGCGTCCCTCAAAAGGTCGGTGTTTTGAAATTTATGGTGCAGATGGGCCTGGAGGCGGGGGTAATCAATTTCCTTCTCCGAGGAGAATATGGCCGCCAGGGGCGGAAATGATTCCTTATTAGGATTAGAGGCACAAGCAAGGTCCGGTAAAAACGTCCCCATAAAAGCCACAAGGGTGAGAGAAAAGATCTTATTTTTGGAAAACAACATATACTCCTTTATTGCATGTCATCTATACGTTGCCAGCAAAGTAGTGACGCATGGCTCTACGCCCAGAATTGCTTTCTGTCAAGAGTTATTTTTATGATGTAAAATATGATGGGAGATACTGCAATTTATCTTGAATCTATTTGATCCTTACATGGGCAAGGCAAGCCTATGACAATCTTCTTAAAAGACTGGCTGCGTTGCGGCCAACGTGTTGGTCTGGTCAAAGACGAGAAAGCCCGCATGGAGGGGGATTTGATCCTCAGGACTTGGCACCACAATGGGAGACACAAAGTGCCACGCCCCCAGCTGCGTACATCTTTCATGGACCTCGGGCGAGCTGACACAGAAAAAACCTTTGAGCGACAAGGAGACAGAAAGGGTCTCAAGCATAATCGCCAGGCCTTCGTAAAACCAACGTACATGGAGTGCCTTGTTGGGATCCGCGTCCAGCACGCCATCCTCATCGAAAACGATACAGCTGACTTCCATGAGCTTGAGCGTATCGCACGCACGCTCGTCCACAAGATCCACACGCCTGAGTAAACTCTGACGCAAAGGATTCACGCGGCAACTGCCAAAGAGGTTCCTCTTTTTATCTTCATAAACGATATAAACGCTCTCGGGCCCATCACTGGCCGCGTCAAAACGAGGGTCAGCCTTGGCCCGATCTGCGAACATGCGCGCCAGGTGCGTTTGATGGTGAGGTCTATTTTGCGGCAATATAAGGGTGAACATGTCTCACCTTCCCGTTATAAGAAATGCTTCAAATCCCGTTTTGTCTCCCCCTAAAATGTGGCTCCCCATGAAGGGGAGCCGAGTTTACAGGGAGGCTCACGTAAGCGAAGGGAGAAACCATGCAACTTACGTGACTTCACTAAGCAAACGGAGCATGCTTAGGAAACTCAAATGTCAAACGGTACTGACTTGCGGCGCGCAACGTGGCCATGCTCGCAATCTTTTTTATTATCTGATATTATAAAAATGTACCGTATGGACATGTATCGATCATTTCTGTAAGATATCATAAAAATTGGTACAGTCAACGGTTTTTGGATAATTTTTTAGGAATAACATGTCTGCAAATTTAGCCTCTAATATCAAGCGCTTACTCGATGAAAGTCGACTTTCTGTTATGGGCCTTGAGAAAAAAGCGGGATTAAAAACAAATGCCGTAAGGAATATCCTGAGTGGTCACACAAAAAAGCCTAGTGCTGAAACGGTGCTTGCCATCTCCAGGGCATTGGGATGCAGCCTAAGCCAAATCATCGAGGATGACCGAGAGCACCAAAGCGCCCTCGAGGAAATGGGATTTGAGAACGTTCCGCTTTTTAAAAGCACCGTTTTGTATTTTCTAGATTTTTATGAAAAAAACGCGCTCATTGCGACAAATACCGTTTTCATCGAGTCTATTCATCACATTTACAAGTATCTGTCGGATAACAACAAAGGCCAGTTCGACGAACGCTTCGCAGACTGGTTCCTCAGCCGTCAGCTCCCTCTCTAGGACTTTTGGGCGCCCAAAGCGCTACGCGAAAAGGGGCACAACATTTCCTTGGTGGGAAGCCGCCTCTTGCTGGCCTGCGCCCCCATCATGAAACGTCAGGATATGCTGCACGTCCCGCCTCTCCCATGAAATGCCAAGCTTCTCTCTGAGCGTATCGACGCTTCTTTGGGACAAGCGTGAGGCACCAACCACGATGCCTTTCTCTAAAAAGACCACATGGCCACTGACATGCTCACCCTGCACCTCAACAGATAAGGACGCATCTTTTCCTAGTGTACGCGCCACGTGAACACTGGCACCCTTGAAACAGCTCCCAAGAACATCCTTGAAAAAACAGAGCATGAAAATCTGCATTGCTTTTTCATCTCCGGAAATCGAAAAGTCACAAAGAGATGCATCCAGAGAAAGTGACGCCTTGGCCCGCAACAAATCTGGCTCAAGGACCTCTTTGATTTGGGCAAGCAGTGACCCCATATTGATGGGGGCAACCTGGTTTGGCTCTACCTCACCAGCCTGGAGCTGTTTTGCTGTGTACATGAGCGCCTCAAGGAGCTCCCCATGATCAAGCACGCCCGTCCCGTGCTGGTCGCTGCTCAGCAGTGTGGCAAGGGCAAGCAGCTTATCAATGTGTTGCGCTTTGCGCTCCTCAATAAAGGCGGAAAGCCCCTTTTCAAAGGCAGCCTTGCGTCTTTGCATGTTTTTTTGGGCTTGGCCGTCACCCAGCTCTTGCGTAAGGCGTGCACATTTTTCCTGTACATGGGAAAGTTCCTGGGTCACGGACTCAAGCTGATCTTGTTTAAAGCGCCTTGCACGCAGCAAAGCACTCCCATAAGCAATAGAAAACAAGGTAAACAAGCCTAAGATACATGAAAAGAAAACCGCACTTTGGGGGAGGCATTTTCTCAAAAACGCATGCCAAAAGGTCGCACCTGTTCTTGAATAGTCATAGTCTTGGGTAGGCCCGTGCAAGGGCCCACCCTTTCGCGGGTAAAGCTCGCCCACCCCCAAAAAGTGAGCCAGATTCTCAAGGGGCACATCTATAACAAATGACGCGTCTTTGAGACGCAAAGGAGCCGTCATCCTCAAGGCGTCTTTTTGATGAGCCAGCTCCCCATCCTTCGGTGCAATGTGCTCAGAAAAAGAAAAATCTCTTGGCAGAAAGGGCGATGATTGACTTAAGGAAAAGAGATTTGGATGGGCGTCATGGGCCTCAATCCCCTTGGCCATAAATTCAACATGGTGACCAAGCTGTTGAAGGCGAGTGCTCCACAAGCGCTCTACACGCCCCTCTTCTGCTACCCGCGCCTTATGTGCACTTTGCGCATGCATCACAAGGCTTGCCCCCATGCAAATGACAAAAGCAGCAGTGACAACGCCCAAAAGCGTTTTGAAACGGAAAGGTATAACGTACTGAAAAAGAACCCGTAACCCTCGCAGTTGCGCGCGCCCATGATGAAGCCATGTCGCGCTCGAGGTCGTTTTTGAAAATTGAGGGCGATTGCAGTTCTTCTCATAAGAGATGATTTCCTCAGCACTCCCCTTTACTACCGGCTTCATTATGAATTCCCAAAGGCCTGTTCGTATTTTCATCTGTATACCAAGTATGAGACCCCCAAGTCAATAAAAGGGACAAAAATTGGCACCACCTAATATTTGCCAAAAAATTTAGTAAATTAGGCTACTTGCTATCTTGGAGGGAATAACGTCAGGCGCGGTGAACGTCTGACGTGGTCAGGGAAAACGTATACCCCAAGAATGCCCCCCTGAGTTTTATGTGTTATTATAGAGAAATAATAACGTTTAAAAAATACACATGTACATTTTACAGGGGAAAGGCACATGACAAAAGAAAGAGCACCTCACGCCAGTCTGTACGCCCGACTTGGCGCGCTTTGTTATATAGCTTGGGGCGTTTTTCATGTGAAGGTGGCATGGGACATCGCCAAACTTGGCCTAGCGCAATCGGGCATTACCCAGGGAAGACTTTACCAACTGTCGGCGTATATGCTGACCATCTCGTTGTTTGTGATTGTGGTCGCGCTGTGGCGTAACTGGAAAAACGACAAGATGGGCTTTTGGCTTAACATGTGTGTTGCAGGTTGGGCCGACGCAATTTGGGTATGCGTTGTGGTTATCCCCGGCTATGTTGACGCCGTGCACGGCCTTGTGCCACCCGCAGTTTTTGTGCTCGGCCTCATATTCACCACATGCGCAATCAGAAAAAAAACGCGCCTGGAGGGGCCACATCAACCGATCCTCCCAAAGGAGGATTGAATAATTGAATAACAGTCAGGCGTCCAGCGGCGTCACGTCAGCGTTGCTCACGCCTCACGCTGTGGGCGATTACCCAAAATCCCGCTCAAGCGCTGTCAAAAAATGGCCGATTCTGTCACTTGCTGGGTGCGTAAAAAACTCCCCGGGAGGTGCGCACGCGAGTATTTGCCCCTGATCCATGAAGATCATTTTATCTGCAAAGGCCCGCGCGAAGGTCATCTCGTGGGTCACACACACCATGGTCATCCCTTCCCCCGCCATGGCAAGCATGACCGATAAAACTTCATGGATCATTTCCGGGTCCAGGGCGGACGTTGGCTCATCCAGGATCATAACCTGGGGCTGCATGCACAAGGAGCGCGCAATGGCCACACGCTGTTGCTGCCCACCCGACAGCTGTGCTGGGTACTTATCCTCAAACCCAGGCATATGGACACGGGCGAGGAAGTGGCGCGCCGTGTCTTGGGCTTCTTTGCGCGCCTTCTTTTGAACCAGGACAGGGGACAAGCAAAGATTGTCCATCACCGTCATGTGAGGGTACAAATTGAATTGCTGAAACACAATGCCGACATTTGTTGGCACAACCCCTTCTATAAAGGACCCAGGCTCCAGCAAAGTACCCGCAATATAAACGCGCCCTTCCTGAAATGGCTCCAGCCCCACCAGAGAGCGCACCAGCGTTGATTTGCCGGATCCCGATGGACCACATAGGATGATTTTTTCGCCCTGAGCGATGTCTAGGTTGATATGAGCCAAGACCTGCGCCGCGCCAAATCTCTTGCTTAGATTTTGTACTGATACAATTGGGTGTGAGGTCTGTTGCATTTATTCTTCTCTCCCTCAGTGGCGCCCCGGCTGCAACTCAAACCTTTGCGCATACCGTGACGCACAAAAGCAAAAGAGCCAATAGATGAACCCTATAAACACATAGCCTTCCACGGTGGATCCGATCCAAAGGGGATTGTTGCTGGCGCTGTGCACCGCCCCTAAAAGATCAAAGAGCCCCACGACCAAAACAAGGGTCGTATCCTTAAAAAGGGCAATCCAAATGTTCATAAGCCCTGGGATGACGATGCCAAAGGCCTGGGGCAAAATAATATATATGTGTGCTCGCCAGTACCCTAAACCTAAGGTTTTGGCCGCCTCGTATTGCTCCTTGGGAATGCCTTGAAGACCGCCCCCTATGACTTCTGCAAGGTAAGCCGCTTCAAAAAGCACAACCCCAATAATGACGCGAATCAGTTTATCAATGGGTGCGTCACTGGACAAAAAGAAAGGCAGCATGACGGAGGCTACAAAGAGCACCAGGAGCAATGGAATACCGCGCCAGAACTCCACAAACACGTGGCAAAACCACCTCACGCTCACCATGTGTGATCGACGCCCCAAGGCCAGGAGAACCGCCAAGGGTGTCGCGAGCACAATGCCCATGACGGCCACGACGAGGGTAAGGAGAAGGCCGCCCCATTGCCGGGTATCAACGGGCAAAAGCCCAAAAAGCCCCCCACGCAGCAAGATCCCCACCATGATGGGGTAAAGCGTTAAAATGATGAGAAACAGTTTCCCTTTGTGCTTGAAGTCTTTGAAGAAGAACGGGCTTACAAATAATAAAAGGAGCAGGACACACGTCCAAATACGCCACATTTCTGCACGAGGGTAAAACCCCACCATGGCATAGGTGCAGTTCTCTTTGATAAAGACCCAACACGCCCCGCCAGCACGGCAACTGGCGCGTGTCGTCCCCACAAATGTTGCCTTCTCAAACGCCCACTCAAAAAATGGGGGCACTGTCTGTATTAAGATCCACAGACAAAGGAGTGTGAGCACGCCATTCAAGGGCGTTGAAAAGAGGTTCCTGCGCACCCAAAAAAAGATCTGCGTGGGGCGTCCTGCCTGCCGCATTACACGATCCTCCTATTGTACCACCCCATGAAGGCTGAGATCATCAGGCTAATGGTGAGATAAACGGCAATGGTCATGGCAACGACTTCAATGGCTTGCCCCGTCTGATTCAAAACCGTGCCCGCAAACACGTTCATCAGATCAGGATAGGCAATGGCCGTCCCAAGGGATGAGTTTTTGAACACATTTAAGTACTGCACGGACAGTTGCGGCACCATAACCTTCATCCCCTGGGGAATGACAATGTAGCGCTGGATTTGCCAGGGGGAGAGACCAAGGGCTCGCGCCGCCTCCCTTTGTCCTTGGGGGACACTCATGAGGCCAGATCTGACAACCTCCGCCACAAAGGACGCCGTGTAAAGACTTAAGGCAACAACAAGGGCCACACATTCGGGGATAATGTCGATCCCCCCTTCAAAATTAAATCCCTGCAGGAGAGGGCGCTCCCACTGAACAAAGAAAATACTATAGACCGTGAGAAGCGCCGTGATCCCTGCCCCCAAAGCAATCCGTTTCACTGCAGCAATTTTTCGGGTGATGCACAGGAAAGATAGGATTGCCACGCCCCCAAAGACAACAAGCCAATGTACGGCGTCCATATGGGGACTTGGCACAAACAGACCTCTGTTGTTTAAAAAAAACGTATCCCCAATGGCAAAACTCTGCCTCACAGGCGGCAAGTTCCTTAACACCCCAAAATACCAAAAGAAAATCTGCAGGAGGAGAGGTATATTGCGCACAACTTCAACGTAGGTTGTCGCCAGTGTGGCCACAAGCCAGTTACGAGAAAGCCGTGCGATGCCCACTAAGAACCCGACAATGGTACAAAGGACAAGGCTGAGACACGACACAATAAATGTGTTGCACAGCCCCACCAGAAAGGCCCGAAAATAGGTGGAAGACTCCGAATATGCGATGGGCGTGCTGATGATGGCAAACCCAGCGCTCTCGTTGAGGAATTGAAAGCCGGACAGAATATGGTGACGCCTCAAATTGTCAGCGACATTGTCAAAAATGTGCACAAGGCCATACACCACAAGACCAAGAAAAGCCACCTGTACAGCAATTGACTTTATGCGTGCGAAGTGGCCTCCCCTGGCGTGTTGCATAGTGATCTTTTACCGGAATGGCGGCGCGTACATGAGCCCGCCCTGCTTCCATCCGGCATTCATCCCCCTTGGCAGATTAATGGGTGATCCTGTCCCCACATTGCGCTCAAAGCTCTCTGCGTAGTTGCCCACCTGTTTCAAAATACGGTATGCCCATCCATTTTCGATGGTCAACTGCGTGGCAAAATCAGCCTCTCCCAGAAGCCTTTTGATCTCCGGATTGGTCGAGGTTTTTTTGAGTTCATCAATGTTTTTGCTACTCACACCTAGTTCTTCACCCAGCAGCATCACGTTAAACGCCCATTGCACAATTTCAAACCACTGATCATCCCCCTGGCGCACGGCTGGAGACAAGGGCTCCTTGGAGATGGTGTCGGGCAACAGCACATGATCAAAGGGATTTTTAAGGATGAAGCGCTGACCTGCTAAAGCGGATCTATCCGCCGATAACACATCGCAGCGTCCTGCGTCATAGGCCGCCATGGTCTCCTTGATGTCTGAAAAGGTCAGGATTTTATAAGTCATTTTGTTTGTGCGAAAGAAATCCGCCACGTTGAGCTCGGTTGTTGTGCCTGCGTTCACACAAAGGGTGGCGCCGTTCAGGTCTTTGACCGAGTGTATACTTTGAGATTTTCGCACCATGAAGCCTTGACCATCGTAGTAAACCACCGCCGTAAAGCGAAGCCCCATGGTCAGGGCGCGGTCAGCCGTCCATGTGGTGTTACGCGCCAAAAGGTCAATTTCACCGGACTGAAGTGCTGTAAATCTCTCCTTGGCTGAAAGGGGACGGAACTTTGTTTTATTTGCATCTCCCAGGACCGCCGCAGCTACCGCACGGCACGCATCCACATCAAGACCTCGCCATTGGCCGCTCCCATCGGGCGCAGAAAAACCAGGAACGCCTTGGCTGACCCCGCACTCCACATAACCTTGCTTCTTGACTTTGTCCAAGACGTCTCCCGCTGACACGGGTGCGCCCCAGCACAGCGTCCAAGCAAAAAACAGTATGGCATTGATTGTTTTCATCATATTCCCCTGCAAATCCCCACAAAAAAACCAACCCCTTTATACCCTGGGCCTATTAATAAAATATTAACGTTCTCTCAAGAGGCGCAGAGTTAAGTCGCCGCGCGCAGGGTGATGTGGGTAATTTCGGCACGCGTCCCAAGGCGCATGGGCGGACCCCAGTAGCCTGTACCGGGGCTTACATAAAGCTGAAAATCACCGTCCAGATACGTGAAGAACCCTTCCACCACGGGCTGTTGAAGGCGCACGAGATAACTAAAGGGCCAAATCTGACCGCCGTGGGTATGCCCTGAGAGCTGTAGATCAACACCCTTCTCCATGGCCTCATGCATGGCCAGGGGTTGGTGGGCCAATAGGATAAGGGGCTTTTCGTTGTCACGTCCCTCAAGGGCCGCACCCAAGTCATGCCCCTTGCCTGGAAAATGGGCGCTTGACCAATCATCAACACCTGCAATGTCCAGGGCGTGGCCATCCACACTCAGGGTGACCCGCTCATTGCGCAGCACCCGCACGTCCAAGCTTTGGATGTGGTCGCACCACGCGTCAACCCCGGAGTAATATTCGTGGTTGCCCGTGACAAAGTAGGCACCGTGCGTGGCTTTTAAATCGCCCAAGGGTGCCACATGGGTGGAAAGCTCCGACACCGCACCGTCTACCAAATCACCCGTCACAGCAATAATATCTGCCTCCAAAGCATTCACCTGATCCACCACACGGCGCAGCCACGCCCCCCCAAGCATGGGCCCCACATGTAAATCGGTGATTTGGACAAGACGCAGGCCATCCAGGGAGGGGGGGAGCTTCTTTAAAGTCACGTCAAAGGAGCGCACATAAGCGGGTCGCATCCCGTTCCATAGGGCGTAAAGGCTAAGCGCCCCCACCAAACTCAGTGCCGCAAGGCCAAAATCATTTTGTAGGCCGGAGGACGGTGCAGAGCCCGTCACTGCCCCCACGATATTCAGGGTAAGCCACATAAGATCTGCCGCCAAAAAACCCGTCAAAAGCAAAAGACTGAGCCCCATCCAAGGATAGGTCATCCAAGAAATGAGGGACGCAGGGCGCCGGGGCAAGAGATGACTTAAGGGGAGTGCGACCACGACCAAAAGGGTCACACCCACAAAGCCCCAGGCCAGTGCTGCACTTTGGAAAGGATCAGGCTGAAGATAATACGCAATGCGTGCATAGAGATAAAAATGGGTCACCCCTAAAATCAGAGCGAAGATTGCCACAAAGATAATCAAAGACCTCAAGCTTGCCATGGACGCTTCCCTTTCATGCACACCTTGACTATTCATTTTTTTGGATCACACCGCAAGAGATAACGCTTGGCACTTTGCATTTGATTGCGCGGCGCTGATTTTGGGTATAAACACATAAAAAATGCGCACAAAACCTCGTAAAGGATCAGGGATCCATGGCAGAAAAAATATACCACTTGGGCGCGAAAGCGCTTCTAGGCAACGGGCGCGGCCAATTCTTGGTTTTGAAAGTCAACCAAGCACACTTTAAGGGTCCCAAAGGCCATGACTACTGGGACATTCCTGGAGGAAGGGTTTTAGACGGCGATACCATTGAAGAGACGCTCCTGCGCGAAGTTGCAGAAGAAACGGGCCTCTCGTCCCTCGTGTCTTGCACCCCCTTGGATACAGTTGTCTCGCCCATTGAGATTCCTTTAGGTGACGGACGCACGGCAGGGCTTGTTTTGACCATTTATACTTGTGAGACGCCGCAGCACCACGCAGACATTCGCCTGAGCGCGGAACACACAGCCTTTGCGTGGGTCTCAAAGGATGAAGCTGCAGAGCTTTTGGCGCATAAGTACCCGGCCTCTTTCACCGAGAAAGTGCGCGCCCTTCGCCCGTAATGCGGGAAGGGCCCGTGATCGCCTTGGTGACTTCGCATCTCACCCTGTGTGAAAGACACTATTGCGTTAATCTGGGAATCGCTGGCGAAAGATATGATGATAATTTAAGGCGCTTGGCCAACTCAACAAAGGGATGTTCTGCCCCCAACCCAAGTGTCTGATAGTTTGCGCAACGATTTGACATGTCATGACCCAAAAGAAATCTGGAGGCCCGTTCAGCAGATGACTGACTTGCCAATGCGTTCTCAAAGCGCATGCGTACGGTTTCCTCATTGCTGCCCAAGCGCAAGACGAGCGCCGGCAAAATCACGTTTGTATCAACGTGCTCGTCCTTACCAAGGGTTGCAAACAGCCAATCATCTTCAGGGAGATATTTGCGCAGGTAAGGCAATCGCTCCCCACCTGAAAGCTGGGCTGCCTTTCTCAAAACATCGGGGCTTTTTCCCACACAGGCCTCCAATATCTTGTCTTCACTAAACCATTTTACGTCTTTGAGAATATCCCCCACAAGTGGAAGAGTGCCTTCGTCCATAAGGGCCGCCAGTGTAAAATCGTAACCCCTCAGGGAGGGACCACAGAACCCACCTTGTAAAAAGCTCTTGAGGGCATCGACATTGCCACCCGTCAGCACGTGGGCACCCTCCAGTGCCCAGACGCGGTGCTGGGGATCAAATGACGCCTGGGCCACAAGGCGCACCTTTTCATAGGGCTGGCCGATACTGCGCAGTGCGATCACGTTAACAAGTGGAGGCTTTGTGACACCTTTCACAAGCGCTTTTATGCAGAACATGTGCTCCCTGGTGAGCGACACATGCTTCATTTCCACAAGCGCCTTCAATACAGGAAGAAGGTGCGTACCTTCAAAGCCCGCTTGCGCAAAAAAGTCCAGTTTCTCACAAGAGACCAATACCCCAGTGCCGATGATCTGCTGCCTGTAACGCTCAGAAGTATCCTCACGAAGAAGAGACTCCAGAAGCGCCTGCTTTTCTTGTGCCATCTGCGCAGGGCCCTTTTTTGCTATACTTTTGAGCGTGTCTCCACACCTTGGGAGGTCAAAGGCATTTATACCGCCGCTTTGTCTGGTGGTCGCCTGTGACGTGAAGAGGGAGTCATGGAGATCATCATCGTTGGCACAGGAAGCGTTTACAAAAGCCATAACCGCCACAGTTGATAAAAAAATGTATGCTCTTTTCATCCCCACCTCCAAGCCGTTCAAAATGAGTGCCTCAGTAGTATGGCGCAAACTTGCCGCCTTGGGCAATTTTAAAAAGCACTCCCTTTTACGTCAGTTTAAAAAGACATACAAGCCTCAACTTTCACAGAGTTTCAAAGTGTTACACCCTTTAGGTGAGCACACGAAAACCGCTCATAAAAGGAGAAAAAAATGGTGACCTTTGTTGGAATGAAAGATGATTTTGGAGCAGACCTTGTTGATCTGGTGGAGTTGGAATTCGACGCGCTAGAGGCTTACGACGCAGCCATCGCACGATTAGAAAACGAAGAATACAAGGATAATCTGATGTCCTTTAGGGACGATCATGAGCGCCATATCAAGGATCTCTCAGATCTTTTGAGAAAGAACAATATCGACGCCCCCACGCAAACAAGTGGCGCAAAACACTGGATGACGAAGGGCAAAGTCGTCCTTGGTAACCTTGTGGGCGATCGCACGATCTTACGAGCCATGCGCAGCAATGAGATAGACACCAATACGGCTTATGAAAGAATTTGCAACCACGAAAATATGTGGGCAGAGGCGCGGTTCATCCTCCAGGAAGCCTTCAAGGATGAAAAGCGCCACAAGGAATGGCTCAATTCTGTCATAGAAACTGAATAAAGCTGAGCTGAGTCCAGTTCACACAACACAGGAGAGTAACATGTCACAAGTCTTCAAAGCGGAAGCCTTTTCCCACGATACCCCAGAAGCACGCACGCTACCATTTGATCAGTATCGTTTGCTAGCTGAGACGGTCAGCAAGAACAACGACATGCGCGAGCAAGCCAACAACTTTTGGACAACCGTCAATGTGGTTCTTATTTCTGGTCTTGCCTATATTAAAGATGCAAGCAACATCGATCTTTCACACAAACCAGCGTTTATGTGGGTCGTCATTGGTCTAGGTTACGTCCTGAGTCTGACATGGCTTTCGTATCTAGGACGGGTGAAACGCGTGGAAGAAACAGGCACCGCAATCCTTGCGGAAATGGAGAGCTCCATGCCTCACAAAATTTTCACAAAACTCAACGGAAGTAAGCCTAAAGAAGGAAAGTCTGTGCTCACGCTCACAGAGATTATGGTGCCCACAGTCTTCCTGCTGGGATATTTTTTCTTTACAGTGGGGCTTATATTTTTCAAGCAAGAAGCGATCCGACCCGCCTTGTAAACTGCCTCAAGGGGGGGCTGGGCTCCCCCCCCTCCCCCCTACTCGTCCTTAAGGACAACGACGTCTTGCCAGAAATCAATCATCTTCCGCGTAGACTCCACAAGCTCTCTCATCTCATAGGACTTGCACATATAGGCGCATGCGCCGCTGGCGTACGCTTTTTTGAGATCTGCGTAGTTTAAGCTGCCTGTCCAAATGATGACGGGAATATGGAAAAAGTTCTTGCTGCTTTTAAGGTAACGCAGGAACTGAAAACCGTTTTGGTTCGGCAGATTTATGTCGAGAAGTATCAAGTCAGGCAAGCGCCCTGGCGGATTTCTCAAGTACTTTTCGGCCAGGTCTGGCGCGTTCAAAACATGGACATCCACCTTGTCATTCACATCCTTGATGCACCCCACCAGGATCTCAGCGTCCGTGACATCGTCCTCGACCAACATAATACTCAAGGGCCTTTTAAGGTCCTGTGCCGTAATGTGTTGGATACGGACCGTTTCCTCATCGACTTGGTCAAAGAAATGCTCGATGGGAACGCTATAAATTTTGGACAGCTTGTACAGGGTTTCCGAGCTGATCTTTGTATCACCTTGCTCATACTTGAAGAGTGTCTGATGGGACACGTCCATCTGCTTAGAAGCCTCCTCAAGGGTCATGTTTCTCTTCTTACGAAAATGCTTCAGCCTTTTGCCGATTTGCTCGTTGATGTTCATGGGACACTCCTATTTCTCTTTGATTGTGAATTTGATGGAAAGACCCTGGCCGTTTTTGTTGGGCTCTGCCCAAATGCTGCCATTGTGCTTTTCCACAATTTTTTTACAGATCGCAAGGCCAAGACCCTTCCCTGGCACATGGTGATGTCCCCTGCGGAAGGGTTTAAAGATGTGTTTGGCCGAGGTGCCCTCAAGGCCGTGTCCGTTATCACTAATGACCACCACCGACGTTTCCTTTTCCAACTTTGTTTCAATCGTCAACAGAAGGGGCCTGTCTGGGTGCCTATATTTGACAGCGTTAGAAATGAGGTTGCTAAACACCTGGATCATGAGGACTCGGTCAACTTTCAGTGTAGGTAAATGTGAAATCTTGATGGTGTGGGCAACATTCTCAAAATAGATATCATTCATCTTCAGCGCTTCGTACACACACTCCTGCAGGGGGGTCGCTTTAAGCTTCAAGGCATGGGATGAGAGCTGGGAAAAGGTCAGGATATCCTCGATCAGGGTCTTGGCAAAAACAACAAGCTCTTTGACTTGCTCCAGCATATCTCTGCGGGGGCCCTCAACATCATCATGTTGATACTGAAACCTTGACACGAGAAGCTGAATCTTGCGCAGTGGCGTTTGAAGATCGTGGGACATCACAAAGGCAAAGTCCAGCAATTCAGCGTTTTGCTTCGTGAGACGCTTATTAAGGGACACAATCTGCTTAAAGCGCAAATCCAGCTCTTTTTGAAGCTGGTCAATGTTCTCAATCAACAGGGTGATATTGTTGACCTCCGTATTGCTCGCCTCAACGCCTGGGATTTTCTTACGTCCGGCCAGGCGCTTAAGGGATCTTGTAATATTATCAAGGGGGATGATAATCGACTGGGTGATACCAAAAAGCAAAAAAATGACCGCGTATATTAGCGGAAACAAAAACGTGAGTTTTTTAAACGCTAGGGCCTCAAAATGCTCCTCCAGATCAGAGACCCAATCTCCCGTCCCAACGAGCCAACCCCACGGTGCAAAATAGCTGGCGTAGAAAATTTTACGCTCATATTTTCCCTCACGGTCTATATATCCTTGCACCGGTCTGTCCTTTTTTTGGGACTCCTTTAAAAGGGCAGCAACTTTGGGAATATCTTCTTTTTTGAGCGCGTTGTTGGTGCGTCCGATAAGCTCAAACTGGCGCCCACCCTTTGGCGTGAGATCAAGAATAAAGTACCCATTGGCGGGGCAGTGATAGATACTATCAAGGATTCTTTTGGCTTTGGATTGCGCCTCTTCAAGGCCAATTTCGCCGTCCAAAACACGCTGATGATAAAAATCCAAGATTGTAACGGCTTGGGCCGAGAGGGAGATCAGATTCTTATGTCTTGCGTTGTAAAGTGTTGTTCTATCCAGATACAAATCGAGGCACAAAATACCCGCATACAAGATCATAGAGCTATAGCCCAGAAATTTGAGCTTCTTCTCAATGGAAAAGCGGCTGAGAAATTTTACAATTCTATGCAAAATAAAAACTTTCTTCTTTTTTCACCCTTGTATAGGGCCCTTTTCATCACGTCAACACTTTGGGCCAATCTTAGCGCTTTTTCCACCAAGCACCCCGCTTAGCAGGGCCCTCTCCTGGACCCCGCGCATCTCCATGATCCGGCGCTTGTTAAAGTCACGCACGCACTGGTCCAAGGCCTCACAAAACGTTTTTTGAACCCAGTACCCTGGCAATTTTCCCTCAATCCAACGACGCAGGAATAGAGAAAACGTCTCCCCAGGCAGAACATCGTCCGTGATATGATGCTCAATGCCCAAATCCCAACACGCCCTCATAAAGGTGACGGACGCAGGCTGGGACTTCTTATCTGTCACAAGACACACCGTTTTTTCACCTGGCTCGTGGTTTTCGAGGGCCTGATTCAAAGCCAAAAGCCAGTGCCAGGCACGGCAGGACGCCGCGAAGGTAAAACCCTTTACAAGTCCGGTGGCAGCCTCCATCGCATAGATGATTTTAAGATCAGCCCATCCATCGGCCTTATATGTAAACATATCCATTTGCCAAAGTGGGGGCTGGGGCTGCTTCGCGCGCTGGCGAGCCTTGTAAGACGATACCTTTGTTTGCGCTTGTTGTCTTTGTTTAAGCAGAGCAACCATGCGCGCAACGCTTCCTCTTGTGACATTCAGGTCCCTTGAATAGCGCATATAAGACCAAATGCGTGTGCTGCCCCATGTAGGGTTCATGTTTTGAATATTAGCCAGATGCGCCATAAGAGTGTCTTCATCCGTGTCGTGCTTTCTTTCATTTTCCAAGCCCACTAACATTTTTTCACCTTTGTTGATCGCTTTTCAATCTGTGCGCATCTTAAGGCGTCTTCCCCAGAAGGTTTAATTGAAAACCCCGCCAGATTTCGCCGGGGGGTTTAAACACCCGCAAGTATCGTAGTTTAAACGCTAGCAAATGGACCTTTTTCGCCATCAGGTCCACGCTCTTACCAAAAGTTTAAACCAGCCGATCTTGTTCAACTGGCACCCCTGCGTGTTTTTGGCAATCATGAACATGTGGCGGACAAAAACCAAAGGAGAAAGAGATGAGTACTTACAACACGTACGATAAATATGGACACACTACAGCCCAACCCTCTCCTTTGGATTTTGACGACCTTGTCCCCTTTATTGAGGACGTTGCATATCCAGCCCTGAGGGAGGACATCATCCAAGAGGCGCAGCGGAACCACGCGCCTTCTCGGCTAGCCCTCTTTCTCAACTGGATTGATGGGCGCCTCTACGGGTCCCTGAGCGATGTAGAGGCAGCCTTCCGTCACATTACACACGGCCTTAAAGGACAAACCATCACACAGTTATGGTAATTGCAGGGTCGCACAATCGCCGGCCTTAAGCATTGGGAAGAAGGAGAAACAGATGAAGTAACCATTGACCAGAGCATTCAGCGAAGAAGTAGGCCAAAACGGTCGTAATAATGTTTTATAGGAGTATGAAATGTCTAATAGTTCAAATCGCATTGAGGAAGCCTTCGAAGACGGAGAAGAAGCTCTTATGGAACGTTGGGAAGAGACGAAGGGCTATTTGCATGCCATAGAGTTCCCAGCCACCAAAGATGAGTTGCTGGAAAAAGCCCAGTCTGTTGAAGCATCGGACACTGCTGTTGGCTTTATAAAGCGCCTTGCACAGCGCACATATGAAAGTTTCGACGATATGTTAGAAGCCGCCAAAAAAGTTATTGGTCAATAATTAAGGAGAATCTCTATGAAAAAAATCATCTGTTTTGCTGCAGCACTTGCAACACTTGCACCCCTGGCCGCTAAGGCTGAGCGCCTGCACATTGTGAACGAAAATAAGAAAGCACTTGCAGTGAAAGTTCGCGCCAGCGGCGATCCCCTCACGGAGGAGCTAGCTGAAAAGCGTGTGACAATTCCCCAAGAGCATTTCTTTGATTTTACGGTTTCACCGGCAGACTTAAACGGTAAAAGCCTTTACGACATCGTGGGGGACACAAATCCCGTGGCCATGGGCGGCACGTGTAAGAATCTGCGCGTCGAGCAGAAATACAAGATTGTATTCACAAACGACACCGTTGGCACGAGCTGCATCGCAACACCCATGGACTAATACCTTTACGTTCATGGGTGCCTCCCAAACTCAGGGGCCGCTTCGCACGCGGCCCCTCTTTTTTTGTCAATAAAAACCTCTCCGACACAATTGCGCACAAAAAAATCAAATTATTAAAAAGACGCACATCTTTAAAACGTTTAAATAAGATGGTCTATTCAACTACCCCTTTGCTTTTAGGCATGTGACAATGAGTAATGTCATCTACCGGATCCGGAAATGACGTCTGGCCATAAAGCTATAAAGGGGTCCTATCTATGGGCCACGGGTTGGCAACCACCCTGTGGATTGTCGTTTTAAAGAAGGAGTAAGCGAATGAAAAAGAATATTCTTATGGCTGTGGTATGTTGTTTTGGCATTGTATCGTCATCACATGCAGGCACAATCAAGGTTGTCAATGAGAACACAAAAGACCTCACAGTCCGCCTTTTCGTGGAAGGATCACCAAGCCAGCAAGCAATGACGGAGCGTTGTTGTCAAATGCGTGGCAAGGGAAGTTGTCACCTCAAGACAACACCTGGGCAAGTGCTGGGGGCCACGCACTACGCCATCGAAGGCGAGACAAACCCTTTCACGTCCACCGGGTCCTGCAGGAACCTGCGCGTTGATAAAGACTATCAGGTTACCTTCACAGACGACGCCATTGGCACAAGCTGCATCGCAAGACGCCTTAATTAACCAAGGCTAAACCCTGACACACAAAAAAAACCGCGCGCCCTGCGCGGCTTTTTTTTAATACCTCCGGCAAAGCCGTGCCTATGGTAGGAGGTACTTTTCGTGCGCCTGAATAAATGCAAACAGTTATTGCGTTTCGTTATAGCGATCTCCGGCTGGTTTTGTCTCTTGCAGCCACCAAAAAAGCAAAGGGATCATGCCAAACATGATAGGGATGAGTAAAAGCCACTAACCGCTCCTTCCTGTGTCGTGGAGACGCCGACAGCCCGCGGCAAGCACTGGCGTAAGGAAGACGATGCCAACACAGAGTTGAATGGTACTATATTTGGAACCAGCGTTCCCAACAATCGCATCACCCAAGATATTTGAGAATACCTGAATAAGAAAATAGAAAAAGTAGAAATATAGAAATTCGTTTTTAGAGGCGCGACCTGAGAATGTCGCGAACTTCATCATGCACGTTGAAATCGCCTGTTCAAAATTCATTTTTTATCAACTTTAAAATGATTCTGCAAGGAGTCACAAATGGTCTTGCGTATACCTTCGAGAGTATTTGCCTTGGAGCGCTCTGGAAAGCAAAAAAACTTGCCTGATGAAACGTTACAGTGGGAAGAGGATGCCCTTGAGTCATTCGCAATGACATCAGGGGCATCGTCTTTTACAAACATACGCTCTTCACGCGTAGAGACGCGCTACTAGCTCTCGATATTAAAAGAAACTTCTCACAGCCTCGATGATTTCATTCTGCTGCGCCTCATCCATGTAGGGATGCATTGGTAAACTCAGCACAGAATCTGCAAGGGCCTCGGTCACAGGAAGAGATCCACCAGGAGTGGGGTACTGTGCATATATTTTTTGCATATGAAGTGGCTTAATATAATATACGACACTTGGCACACCTCTTTCTTTAAGGTGGTCCATAAGATCCTGACGCTGCGTCGCATCTTTCACTCTAATGGTGTACTGAGCCCACGATGATGTTACCCCATCTGCTAACGCGGGCACGCGCACAACATCGCTTAATGCACTTGAATAGCGGTCAGCCACACGTTGCCTGGCTTTTAACTCTTCTGGAAAAATCGAAAGTTTTTCAATTAAAACAGCCGCTTGCAACGTATCTAACCGACTGTTTACACCAATGCGAACATTATCATACTTGTCGGCGCCTTTTCCGTGAACGCGAAGAGACCCCATGACCTCGCACAACTGTGTATTGTTCGTGAAGACAGCGCCACCATCACCATAGCACCCGAGTGGTTTTGCAGGGAAAAAGCTCGTTGTTGTAATATCACCGATGCTGCCAACAGGTCGACCTTTATAGGTTGCGCCAAAGCTCTGCGCTGCGTCACAGATGAGCCAAAGGTCGTTTTCCTTTGCCAAAGTCTCAATGGCATCATAATTTGCTGGCTGCCCAAAAATATCAACGGCTATAATGCCTTTTGCCCTCAATCCCGCACTATGTGCATAGTCAATGGCCGCTTTTAGGCTGTTTGCGCACATGTTGTACGTCCCCTCTTCGACATCAACGAAGACGGGAGTGGCCTCAAACCAACAGACAGATTCTGCTGTTGCTGCAAATGTGAAAGATGGCACAAAAACGGCGTCGCCAGCTTGAATATCAAGTGCACGCATCGCAAGTCCTAGCGCATCGGTTCCATTTGCGCATCCCAGGGAATGCTTTGCTCCACAAAAAGCCGATAGCTGAGACTCTAAGATCTGCACCTCAGGCCCCATAATATAATGACCGTGCTCTAAAACATGCAGTATGGCCGCATCAACTTTACCTTTGATGCTCTCATACTGGGCTTTAAGGTCAATAAACTCTATCTTCTTTTTTGACACAACGTCATTTGAAAGGGGGGCTAAAGTCATTATAGGATCTCCTGTAGCGTGTCATTTACCAATTTATAGCGTCGCCCTTCCCGGGGACAAACAAGGTCTGTTCCTAATTTCTCGCCAGCATGACTAACCCATCCGATTTGCCGCGCAGGGACGCCTGCAACCATTGCATGGGGCTTTGTGCTTTTTGTAACAACGGCACCTGCAGCGATAAAACTATGTGCGCCAAGCCTATTCCCGCACACAATCGTTGCATTAGCACCTATTGTCACACCATCTTCAACATAAGTTGGCAAGAAGGCATCTTTCCTTTCAATTTCTGCGCGCGGTGTATTCACATTTGTGAACACGCAAGAGGGTCCACAAAAAACACCGCGGCCCAGTTCAGTGCCCTTGTAAAGACTTACATTATTTTGGATTTTACAGTTGTCACCAATTTTGACATCAGGGCCGATCATCACGTTTTGGGAAATCACAACATTCTGACCAATATCTACATTTCCTAAAATATGGCTAAAGTGCCAAATCTTTGTTCCTTTACCGATACGTACACCAGCATCCACGTATGATGATTCATGTAGAAAGTACTCTTGAACGTCACAATTTAGTTCAACCGGCTGCCCCTTTGCCAATGAGCATGAACCAGCCTCCAAAATTTCGAGAACAGCAAGTCCTTCGCATCCATCTGTAATCGGACTAACTCTTGTCTCAATGGCTTCTATAAACTTGAGGCATTCTTCGCGCAGAGGTTCTTTTTCTTGCGCTTGGAGAAACTCCGGCTGTTGCTTCTCTGCTTCAGGGTGTTGCCCCTTCCAAGACACAGTAGATCTGTAAAGGGCTATTTTTTGATCCCACGGCTTTGTATCATCAAAAACAATTGTGCCTTTACTGCCGACAACAACTAAAGATTGTGTCTTTTGGTGATGCCACCAAGACGTGTGGATATGCGCCTGACAACCATTGGCGAAAGTCATCATTGATCGCACGCAGTCATACTTCCCCACAGGAGTAAGATATTCCCCAGTGTTGAAGATCTTCTGGGGCTTTTGCCCGGCCAGGGCAAGAATCATGGAGATATCATGGGGCGCAAAACTCCACCACACATCTTCTTCTGTACGCAGTTTTCCCAAACTTAAGCGAGAGGACGTAAGAGAGAGGACTTTGCCAATCTCTCCATCCTGAACAGTTTTCTTGAGGACCTCAAAAGCGGGATGATAGTTCAGCACATGACCAACCATCAGAATTCGCTGTCCTTTTGCCGCGATATCAATAAGCTCCTTGGCTTCTTGTTGATCAAGGGTAAGGGGTTTCTCCACAAAGATATCCTTACCCGCAAGCAAAAAGGTTTTTGCCAGCTGATAGTGCAAGGGCGCAGGCGCCGCGATTACGACAGCTTCAATATGAGGGTCCTTAGCGATAGCTTCCAAGCTCAGCGCTGGGACTTTGTACTCTTGTGAAAAAACACGGCTTGTTTCTTCATTCGCATCAAATATGGCCCCCAAAACCCCAAGTTCGTAAAAATTACGAACAAGATTTTTGCCCCAATAACCACAACCAATAACAGCAACTTTCATGAAACTAAGCTTTCACAATTTTGGCTTCGTGTGCCGTGATTGCTTTCATCGCATTTCGTGTGTCGACAATAATGGGCGCATATTTTGCGTAAGCGCTATAGTCAACTTGGTCATGATCTGTGCAAATTAAAATTGCATCGAATGTTTTAAGCCTTTCGGGAGTAATATCAACAGACTTCATGCCATCAAGTGTTGGGAACTCATGGAGTTTCGGAATCACGGGGACAAACGGGTCATGGAATGAAACATCCGCACCACGCGTTTTTAAAATCTCCAAAATTTCTAAAGAAGGACTTTCTCTTACGTCATCAACATTCTTTTTGTAAGCAAGGCCAGACAGGAGGATCTTAGACCCGCGCAGCCCTTTTGAGAATTTCTGATCAAGGGCTTCCGCCAATTTTTGAATCACATACACAGGCATGTGATGATTAATCTCACCTGCAAGCTCAATAAAACGCGTAGACAAACCGAACTCTCTTGCCTTCCATGTCAGATAAAAGGGATCAATGGGAATGCAGTGACCGCCAATGCCGGGGCCTGGATAAAAAGGCATATAACCAAAGGGCTTCGTCTTTGCAGCCTCAACAACTTCCCATATATCAATATTCATACGATCGTATATTGTTTTCAATTCATTAATTAAAGCAATATTAACACACCTAAAAATGTTTTCGGTCAATTTTGTCGCTTCTGCGGTAGCGCATGATGACACGGGGACAACTTTTTCAACAATTTGCTCATAGATCGCGACAATGATTTCTAAGCCTATTGGGTCATCTGCACCAACAATTTTTGGCGTTGATGTCACCTTGAAGTGCGCGTTACCTGGGTCCTCCCTTTCAGGTGAATAGCCCAAAAAGAAATCTCTGCCTTCAACGTAGCCTGTGGTTTCAAGAATGTCTTTGATGAGACCTGCAGTTGTACCTGGATACGTCGTGGACTCTAAGACAATAACATGTCCCGGCCTCAACTGTTTTGAAATTTCCTCAGCCGTTTTCACAACATAACTCATGTCCGGCTCTCGGTTTTTTGTCAAAGGTGTTGGAACACACATCAGTATGACATCAACATCCTTAAAGCCAGAAAAGTCCCCTGTGCTTGAAAACAGCTTCGTCTCATTCAAATTCGCAATGGCCTGATCTGGAATGTAATCGATATAAGACTTTGATTCATTAAGCATCTTAACTTTTATAGCGTCATTATCAAATCCGCAAACAGGAAGTCCCGCCTGGACAAAGGCCATTGTCAAGGGTAATCCGACGTATCCCATTCCTGCAACGCCAATTTTAAGTTGCTTGGATTTTATTTTGTTCAATATTTCGTTTTTAACATTTTGCACAGAATCATTCTTAGGATTAGATTGCATAAAAATTTCCCGCTTTGTCTTGTAGAATTCAAGATAGTGTATACATCCCCAGTCAAAAGAATGCAAGGGTGCACTGATCGGGTTTAGGTGGCTTAGGCTACGTTTTCCTCGTTTAGGTGTTGATATGCAAGAGCACATGGCGTTTGTCCATTTCGGCTGTGTGATGCCTGAAAGAGGCGTCACAATCAAGAGATCTTTGGCGTTTTAAGTGTACCTCTTTGATTTTTCCTGAAGTAAAGCTGCTTGTGTTTTATGCCCCCTCATAAAATGTACTGATTGCGCATTTGACTCGGCCATTCCATGGAAATGTTCTACATTTTTTTAACGTTGTTCGCCGATTGCAAGCGCGCTGTCTATCAGGTGTAGGAACTTCTGCCGCAAGCCTTTTGTCCACCCTTGATCATGCTGTGTGGCAAAGTCTTGGCACATTCACACTAGCTTTGGCAAAATCTAAGAACTGAGCGTAGCGGTTTGACCCGCGCGCGAATCTCCCTTAGAGGCGATCTTCCAGCGTATTGATAGCCTGCACACCGCGCTCTATGACCTCTATCTGGACACCTGATACGGCTCTCTACAGGGCATCCGAACCTACAAAGGCGCAATGGTAGATGAGCCGGATAAGAGATCAAGCAACCGACAGCCTGAGAAGAAACGAGATCAGCGGTCCACGGCCCAACCTGCCGACAAAAGCACCAAAAGATCGCACAGCACCATGGGAATGTGCGCTGGGCCACCAGTCGAGCCCTGCCTCCCCACAAAGGCAAGAGTGAACCTAAACGATCGCGGCATGGGAATTAAAGGAAAATGGCGCGCGCCTTAGGGGCTGTTTATACTTTTTGAGGTGAGGTATTGGTCAATTTACGCAGGTAAATAAATGACACAAAAATCAAAAAAATATAAAAAAGTCCCATACACAAATTTATCGTTTGTATCATTTGGATAAAAGAATCAAATTCTGTCACAGTGAGCAAAACTGCAAGGAAGGATATCAAGAGTATTTTTATTGTTACAAGAGTAGATTGTTTGTGCAAGATGAGAAAGATCCCAATAAATGGGTATGAAAAAAACTCGATCGCATATCTTATCAAGCTGACATTTATGATCTCATGGATATTTTTCCAGCCACTGCCTAATAAATAGGAAAATAGAGACATGTCATTAAGAAAATATATCAAACCATAAATTGATAGTGATAAGATCAGTGACACATACACAAAAAACATGATGTTTTTTGAGGACTTATCGTCATTTGCCATTTCTACTAAAAAGTACCTTGAAAGGGAGACGCCAATAATGGTTATGGGAAAAGTGAAGATTTTAGTGCACAAAAAATAGGTTCCGACATCCTCTAAGCTAAAGCTTTTCTTTACAAAGTAAACAGGAATAAAGAGCAGGAAACTATCTGCTGATGTAAGGAGTAAATAATGCAATATGTATCTATAGTTCTTCAAGAAAAAATTTTTGTATTTTTTTAGTGAGATACAAAAAACAATGCCACCATCCTCTGGCTTAAGGGCATAATAGGCAAGTGGCAGCAAATAACTTATCAAACCTGCTAAGATGATATAAAAAACGTCTCTTTCAAATAAAAGAAAGAAAACAGCCTGAAGGAATAGTGTGAATACTGAAAAAAATAGGCTTATCTGTATATTTCGTATAAAGTGTTTTTTTACAATTAAATTGCTAATAAGAACATCAAATAGGGTCATGAGTGCTAGGTTAAAAGGTATTAACAACAGAATCCAGTTAAATGAACCTGACTGTGCTGCGTAATACACCAGTAGTATGGCACCGATAAATATACAGTGATTGAAGATGAAGGAATTCACAGTATCGGTGCGCGTTTTTTCAATAAGAAGAAAATTTTCCATACCAAGAATAGCAAACGGATATAGGGCCGCTAAAATGGACTGATAATAAGCATACTCACCAAATACCTCGGAGCCGAAATATTTGGCAATGAGAAACAAAGCAATGGAAATAATTGCTTTGTTCGCAAATACGCCTATGGATATATAATTGAGCTCCTTTACCTTTTTAATAGTATCATGATCTGACTTAATGGGCTTGAAGGGCATGTGGTACGTTTCTTGATTCGTAATTCGTTAAAAGAGTGTCTTTATATGTGATCACAGAAATCTGCCCTGATGTGGCTTGATTACCCAACTGCAGCAAAAAGATTCTACTCTTATTGATACTTACGCGTCCATAGCAGATATTATTTACATATATTTCAGCGAAGCCATCTCCTTCTAAATGGAAGGTCATTTGAATGCCTCTCCCCTCATTTGCATTTTTAATTTTGTCCAGTATATATAATTTATTACGTTGATAGAGCAATTTCTGAAGGTACGACACCTCACCAAGGACAAATGCTGTTTTTTCACTAGATGAATGTTTCGAGGACTCCTCCTTCTCTCTTATTTTAAAGAGCCTATATCCATTCTCATCAATTAGTAGTTCTGTGTAAGCTGGATTTCCCGCGATGCTAGATATTTGTGAGTTGTAGAATGTTGCGGGCATAAATGGAGGAACAAAAATGTGCAATATTTTGTTCTCTCTCATATAATCGAGGGCTTCTTTTGTCGTCCTTTTGTTGTATAACGCGACCATTTTTGGGTCTAAGTCACTTATAATTCTCTCGTTGCTATTAAAAATGATTTGCTCTTGTTCGAAGGAAAGTATCCGTCCTTGGATAGGCAAAGCTCTCAGTTTTCTAAAAAATGGAGAGCTTGCATTGTCAAATAAGCCTTGATCTTTAGGGGTAAGGGACCAATTGGTGAAATACTGAACACTCAATGCAACAAAGAGCATAAACACAGCATGTATATGCTTTAAAGATGAAAAAACATATGGGCCGTATATGAAGTATAAGAGTGGAACAATGGTCAAAAAATAACGTGGATTTTTAGCACCAAGCGGTCCAGAAAAACAGACCAGAAGAAAAAAGAGCACAGATGTCATTAAAGAGAGGGCAGCCAAATGGTCCCTGAAAGAAATACCCCTACGTAAAAGGGCATAAGCGGCAAGGTAAAAATGTAATCCAAAGAAATGTATCTTAGTAAAGCCTTGAAAAAGGCCGAAGAAAAGCCATGAAAATGTTGTATCGATGTGCCTACGGAATAACAAATCCGCATTTTCGTTTATTGCCTTTATACTCCAGATGATGTTGCTATCTGTTACAAATTTACCAAATTCAGCATAATTCCTAATATACATTTCGCCAGCGATGAGAAAAGACAAGGAGAAAAAAAGTATATGCTTCCACCATTCTTTCACAGGTATATAGATAAGGCCTATTGCCAAGACAGGCAGCAGTAAAAGTGAAAGAGAGTGAGATAGAAGTGCAGCAATCAGACACAAGGATGTGATTGCAAGATGCTCTCTTCCTTTTAGGTGGACAGAGTACATACAAATCGTAAGAGTAAAGAGCTGAATTCTGTATATGTCTATCTGACATGTGGAAAAGACATATAGAAAAAGGGGTGTGGAAAGAACACACAAGACCCCAGATTTACCGACAAATTCCCTCACCAAACTAAGTAAGAGCACCATATAGTAGGCATTGACTATTTTTATTCCAATGGAAACATCTACACCTTGAAGAAGCTGAAATACTAAAACCGTTGTAAAGCCCAGCGGATGGCGAATGGGTGTATAGTAGCCGGTTTGAGGGTCAGCAGCTGCAAAGGGATAGATAGAAAAACTCCTATCTCTGAAGAATATATTGGCTAAATTAGAATACTCAAGCGCATCCTTCTCATAAAGTGGGAGCCCATACAGTAAGCAAAAAAACAAAAGAAAGAGAAATAAGAAAAGAAAGGGATTTCTTGTTTCTTCCGATGCTTTAAATAGCTCCTTTGAGCGTTTTACAATGACCAGTGCAATAAAAACAAGCGAAGGGGCCATAAGCGTAACCTGATAAAAGTCTGGGCTTTTTCCTGGAAACACGCAAAATATGCAATAAGTAGCTAGACCATAGAGTGGTGGCGTTAAGCTAAAGGCAAGCAATAGGGAGTGTTGAGTGATCCTTCTTGCTAGGGTGGAGACCGCAAATGGCACTGCGAAAAAATAAAAGAATATGCAAATTAATGCCTGAATATTGTTCATCATGAGTTGTTTTTCACTAAAAATTGATAGTGCTTATAAAAGGTTATCGACTTCATTTCATCCCCTTCATTCTGGGGAGTGAGCCGTTACCAATACCTCTAAAATGTAAATGCTGAAGGCATATAATATTGTCCTCTACACAACACACTATCTTAACTTATGCCTTTCAGGATATTGCTAGACTCTAATTTTATTACAAAAGCAGCAACAAAGAAACTCAAAGAAGTTCCTAGGGCAGCTCCGTACAAACCAAGCTGAGAAATGCATATCAGGTTAAGAGCAATGTTCGATATCAGTATCAAAAAGTTTAACCTTGTTTGCCTTGTTGGATTACCGGTTTGATTAGCAAGAAACTGCATCGGCAGAAAATACGACGAAAAAAGAACGCCAACCATAATATATAAGAAAACAATAACAGACCCGCTCAGGTTCACAGCTTCCGTCTTATTTATGTATACAGTCATGAATATGGGACACATGATCATAACAGCAATTGTGATGAAGAGAGATTGCATGCCAAATTTACGTATAACTTTTTTCAAATATGCGACATCCTTTTTATAGTATAAATCAGTAATGAGCGGGTTAAGGACATTGCGCAGTGCTGCTATAATTTGCAGAGTGCCTTCTACAAAGAAGAGGGCAAAACTGTAAATGCCAACACTTTCTTCCGTCTGGTAATACAACAGAATCAGTAGATCTATACGACTGTTCAGCTCAATTGAAGCGCCTGCAAGAAAGCTCTTCCACGAAAATTCAAGGTGCCTCTTGACCCAGGGCATACATATATACTTTGTGGATAGGTATGTATGCGCATGATATAAAAGAATGCAAAGAAGTAAAGCTTCAGAAATAAGAAAAATAAGAGAGATATACTTGATGCCCAGCTTCAAGGCCACCAAAACAAAAAAGAAACAGAGCATTAAAGAATACCGCAGCGAAACATAGGCGGCATACTTTGTCATTTTCATTTCTCCATTCACAAAAGAAAGGAGGATTTTGTTTAGGCTGAAGAATAGAATAGCCGGCATCACTAAAAACCAGGAAAATGCTGCGCCTTCAAATTTAAATATTTGCGGAACAACTTTTGGCAGAAATAGAAACGGTAAGATAAATAGAGCGACAAATATGACACAAAGACAAAGAGACGACGAGAGAATGAGAGACTTAGCTGTCTTACAATGATGTTGCTCTGCAGTGTGTTTCAAAGTTGAGTAATGAAGACCGAAGGTCGTAAACTGCGAAAAAAACATAAAAAGCGACATGACAAAATTAAAGTGCCCAAGCGCTTCCACAGAGTAAAATATGGGTATTAGGGTGTTAAGCAATAGCCCCACAAGGCCAATAACACCTACGCTGCCGATGTTATATATAATATCTCTATTCATTTTTATTGAACAAGTGGAGCCATGCAATAGAAGCGCTCTCGAGCTCCCAAGGGGCCAGTGGTATTGCATAGTATTGAGCAACACTTGGGTTCAACTCGCACTTGTAATCTTCAAGCTCCTCATAGACAAATGGGTAAACACCCCCATTTTTCATGGCGTCCCTCGCATATTCCACAAAACCCTTCGGAAAGACTTCGGGGTACGCGCGCTGTACGGTGAGCAATCCTATGAGGTCGATCGTGCGGTACGATATATGGGCCATTGAGTTATCAGGCGGGTACGCTGGCTGATTAACGCATATTTTTTCCTCTGCCCTGCGGCCCTCTCTTAGCTTTCCCCAAGAATAATGCCACTGATAGTCTTTGGGATACTGGTTGTAAAATCCCTCACTTCTCAGGAAGATCACCGCGGAATCTTTAATGAACCTCTTATACGGATCTTCATCATTGAAGCGCATGAAGGTAAATTCACCGTTTAATGCATTCATATAGTTATATGGTGCATTGAGTCCGTCATGGGGGAAGGGTGTTCCCCGTTTATAAGCCTGATAACACTCGCCTTTCAATAGACCAGAACCATCTGTGTCTGCTCTTGTGATTGAGTCAAAGTAACGCTCTCGCTCCTTTGCACTAAAGCTTCTTTCAATAAGCTCTATAGATTTCACCTCGAAAGGTGGCTCGCTATACTTTTTGTACCTTCTTAGAACACGGTAAATTCGGATCGCATGGAGTGAACACAATAATGGATTTCTTTCAACTGAGTACCTGAATGAATGTATGCCATATTTCAAAACCATCTGGTCCAGCAGATATATTTCGAAAGCAAGCCTCTCATGAATATCCAGCAACAAAGATTTTTTTGACAATGGGTGTAGATGGGGCCACTTTTTAACAAGGTTGATATATGCATTCAAATAATATGTTTGAGACCAAGGAACGAGTCCTTCTTCGTTATTGAGACCAGCATTTAAGAGACCAGAAGGTTCAAAACTGCCCAGCATATGCTCAATTGAATCTAGGTTAAATGAATATCCAGCAGTGGATTCAAGGCCAGTCTCCAGATCAACTGCTTTTATCTGATCATTTATTTTTCCTGGTATGTTTTCATTAAAGTCAGCTTTTTTAAAGAAACCAACTTGTTTTCCTTCCTTGTTTTCACAAGCAAAGTATTCATATCCGTTTTCAAGCTCCAGCCTATCAATGCTTGGCGCTATAATATTTCGGTATGTGTAAATAACATTTCCACATACAAATTTGGCGTTTTTCTTAGCACCATATTCTGGATCAGTCGCAGTATATGCGTATACACTGACAGAATGATTAGATATGTGTTTCTCTCCCCAATTAGCCTCTCTGACCCAGTGTTTGTCAAACAAACCCTCTTCGAGTTTGATTCTATAGAAAAAATGTCTCATAGAAACAGGGTTGTAGAACACAAGAGCAATGTCTTTGTCCGCCTTTTCAGCATTCATAAAAATAAATTTGCTGATGTGTGCAGGGATGGCTATATCACGAATGTATTTTTTCTTTTCGTATATAGAGATTTTGTTTGCTCCATCAAAGAGCTTTCTTTGAAATATAAATGAGCGTCCATTGTGTTGGATAACTTTTAGAGGGATATAGCCATCGTTTAGGGTTACCGTATAATCTTTTGCTTTTAGCCTAAAGGATAGCGCTTTCGGTTTGTATTCAAGCCTTGTCTCATTTGCCCTATCAAGGTTTGCAAATGGCACAGTATGCCAGTCTTCGGTGTACGACTTTGACATTAAAAGTGTTGAAGAGCAAAACAGGACAAGCGCCAAGAAGACTCTCATCACCGAGCGTCCTTATTGTAGTCTTGATCCATCCACATTGCCAAAAAGATAGACTGGACACCACTTGCAAACGTAAAGAGAAGCAGAATAAGGGTTACCTCTGGTACTAACCCATTTACAATCCACAGCCTCATAAAGCGCGCCAGAAAGAAAATGGACATAAAAAGTGACATGAAACCATACGAAAGAAAGAAGACAAGGGGATGAAAATCTCTTATAACGTACTTTTCTTTTATTCTCCAAAAGAATTTCTTCAAAAGAAGGTAGGATATTGTAAAAACAACTTTCTTAATTTTTAATTTTGAAGTTTCACCCACATTATAAACAGGCTTTTGTGGGACATCTCTTACTTTGAAATTATGCACATTAAGACGAACAAGCAAGTCATTGGGCTGACCATATCTCTTATACATCAAGTCCCAATCAATGACTTTTAATGCCTTAAGGTTGATGACCGTATAGCCTGTCTGCGAGTCTGATATATGCCAATATCCTGATGCTATTTTCGTTAGAAGGGAGAGTATAGCATTTCCCCAGAATCTTACTTTCGGGACAATATCGTACGCTTGCGCATAGATAAGACGGTTCGCTTTTGAGTAGTCTACCTCTCCCGCAACAACGGGGTCGAGCAACTCGGGAAGATCGCTCGGGTCCATTTGCCCGTCACCTGCCATGACGGCAGTAGCGTCACAATTATTGTCCCTTGCCCACTTGTAGCCAGTTGCGATAGCCCCACCTACTCCCTGATTAACAGAATGTCGAATAAGGACAACGCGCTTGTCTGTCTTAGCGTAGCCTTCGACAACCTGTGCCATATTGTCAGTGCTCATGTCATCTACAATGATAACATGGTCCACATATTCAGGCATTGTTTCGATGACTTTGCTTATTTGCTTCTCTTCGTTATATGCAGGAACAACAACTGCGATTTTCTTGCCCTTATACACGGCTATTCCCCTTTAGTATAATTTTGGTGCTTCATCAATGATTGATATGGCGCGGTTAGCATCAAAACCTATCATGTCTGCATACTCTCGTATACCCTCATATCTCGGCTGATTGTCTCGCATGACCATTTTAAGCGCTTCTTCACGCGAGAGAATCCCCTCTCGAATTTGGGTGCTCCTAAAGGTATCATGTTCCGTAAAACCAGCCATTGTTGCGTAGATATAGTTGTAAAATGCAGCGGTACCATCCCCAATACGCCAAGTTGTATCTGTTGCTACGGCCGTTTCCCAATTGTAATGCTCTTTGAGTGTGTTGTTGATCACATCCTCGTTCCAAGGAATATAATCGTAAAATACCGTCATATCGTGCTTCATGAGATATGAGCAGTAAAAGGAGTATGCCGTATCTAAAAGAGATCTATTGAGATACGAGGGGGTTTTGAGAAAGTTCTTCAAAAAGAAGGTAATCATTCTTATTTTCTGAAACACGTTTACATCAAAGTACCAGGAGTTACGCTCATGAACGCCACAAAAGCCTGATTTGAAGTTTGTTTGCTCCATCCTGTGGGAGGCCAAAAACAAAAGCCCGATGTCTAACTCTTTGCGGACCTTCTGTGGATAGTAGAAGAATTGCTTATCACCAGCCATTAACAGTCCAACCATCCCGAGGTTTGGGCTTTTGAACCATGCATCAAGATTTATCCGTACATTTCGTCTTTTCTGATCGATATCAGCGGACACAAGAATATTTTCGACGCCCAGTTTACCACACATACGTGCAATATTACGCCGCGCCAAGTCCGTGACCACACCCCAGTCATATGTGACCGTGATAGGATTCATCCCTAGCTCCTTTTTGAGATAGTGAAGAGCGTAAGAACTATCGCGGCCTCCACTAAACGCAAGGACACAGTCAGGTGAGCCGTCAGTCTTTCTGTGCTGGTCGCAGAGTTTCTTCAAAGCGTCCGCACCATGTGCTTTAAAGGACTTATACTCAAGGCAGATATTACACACACCTTCCGCGTTGAAGACAATTCCAGGAAACGTGTGGGGCAGGATGCACCTTGTGCACCTTTTTAACTCTCGCGTGTCTCTTTTGCTTATATTCAGATCGACACAAGAGTGTTTCGCGTTTTGCTCCAAAGGAACCACTTTAGCGGCACACAACTTTAGATGCTGGACCTTGGTATCAGAAAAATACTTCTTCGAAACATGAGAAATAAAAGTTGACTGCGACGCAAACACAATTTCCTTACTATCGTTTTCTGCAAAATAAAGAGACCCAGTGTTTGTTGAAAGAACGAGTATATTCTGCTTATCAAAGAGGCAAGCCAAAGATGCATCACCCTCAATAACATTATAAAATGACTCAAACGCTTCATTAACTGACATAGAGCTCATTTTCAACTTAAGATAAGCCGGAATTACGGCACTGTCTAATTCAGACTGGGGATCTTCTTTAAGATGATTTTTCCATATATCCTCAAAGTTGCAAATAATGCCATTATGAACAACAACAGTATCATCAAGTAGAACAGGCTGATTGTTAAATACGTTGCTTCTGTCGCCATTCGTGCAAAGGCGTGCATGACCTATGACAAGCAAAGAATCCTTAGACAAGTCAACGGAATCCAAAAGGTCTTTTATTTTATTGTCTTGCATGAGCGCCAGGATCGACTCCCTGTGCCGAAAGACTGAAACCTGCCCTTGATGTCGAATTGAGATGCCACTCGCCTCTTTGCCACGTGAATGGGACAGTGTCGCCAGATCCGCTAACAGCCCTCTCCAGGGCGTTTTGGAGTTTTTCTGAAGATGAAACCCAAATATTCCACACATTTCTGTTTTTCCCTCTATGATATTTTCAGACTTGATATTTTAAATTGCGCCCCCGGATGGGCTGGATTCAGTGTAAATGAAAGAATAAGTTTTGAGTGAGGTGCCACTTGTACACTTACTTCGCTCTCTTCTTCGTCTACTATATGGTATGAAGGACTGTTCTCTAGGCGCTTCATCAAAGCATTTCCTAGTAATTTAGACAAACGGACTGCCATACTTTCCACTATCCCATCGCCTATAAGGCTTGTTGCGAGCACGCCGTCACCAGAAACTTTGAGGGTTACTTGTTTGGCTGTATTTTCTTTGTTCTCTAAAAGAAAAGATGAGGACACAGTGATTGTGTTTCCTACAAGATAGCCTGTGTACGTTTTTGGATACAATTGAAACAACTTACTAAAACTGTTTTGAATTTTGCAGAATTTTACAGTTATGTTCGACAGTTCAACATTATCCTTGGAAAGGAATAATCCTCTGAATGGAATGTTTGAATGAACAAACCGAGTTGATATTTTATTTTTTCCTTTTTCAAGGTAAAATGTATCCTTTTTTATGGAGCTTAGATTGTGTAACACACCATCTGTGAGTACGGCAAAGTCGATCTTTTGCGGTTTGGTAGCATCACAATCTGCCGTGAGAAGCACATCGTACAGGCCTTCATCTAATTTTGGAAAGGTCACACCGTTGGCTGCGGGAAGTGTAGTCAAATATGGAAATTCCTTTACATGGGTGGCATAAATATTGAATTTATCTTGCACATCGGATAAGGACGCATTAAAAGCGAATTTCGTGCATTGAGCACCCTGAAAACTTTTTTTTACGTCAAACACTTGATAGCCCAAATCATCATATACCAAGCAACTTCTTTCTTGATTGTACAAAACATCCTTAAGCCATGTTTTATAGAAAAAAGGATCGTTATAGGAATTATTTATAACTATATCTACGTTTTCAAGGCTTTTCTGATTTTTGATTAAGCTAACAGACTCATCAGACAGAACAAATTTTATATTCAGTTTTGTATAGTTTAGGTACTCTCCATCACGCAGTGTGAGCGCGGTTTTATACCTTTCACCATTTAAAAAGCACAGAATGCCGGCTAAATCACTTGCGTTGATCCTGCTGAGGTCGCTGGTGAAGCGAGTAGGGAAAGTTTTAGGGATAACATTTACAACCTTTGGAAAAATGCCCGTAAACACAAAAGCAACGATAAGGATGCGTTTCAGAATTCTGAGCATTACCAAATCCTCTTGAGTTGGCAAGCAACAGCCAAGCACACAATTGGCTGAATTTGCAAAAGGTACCTTGGGTTAAAGACAAAGGTGTTAATCCCTATGAACGTACATGTGAGTGCAAGAGAAAAGAACAATAAAACATTCAAATGACTCATTGTCTCTATAGAAAGTTCTTTTTTTGCCAACATATTCTTTACTGCAAAGGGAAGAATAAGGAGATATAGAATATACCCTGCCCCGAATAAATCAATGTCGGTAAAAATTCTTCCTAACCCACTCACAATCTTTGTTGAAAGGTCATCCAGTCCTCTAGACAGCTGCAAATACGATGCGTAATCACTTTTTAAATAACTATATATCTTTATATTTTCTAGGTCAGAGAGAATTCTGCCATGCACTTTAATTGTTTTATATAGATCTATGGATATAATAAGCAGCATGACGCATGTGGACAAGCTAATAAGAATAACCTGTCTTCTTAAAAAGGAAACATCAAAAAACGCCGCGCGATGTCGAAAAAGGAATACGAACAGATAGCTTCCTATGCACATGACATATGTGAGAATGCCTGATGAGTGCATGAAACATCCATAACCATTCAAAATCCCAAGAATCAAAAAGGCTTTCACGTCATATTGTATGCTGTCTGAGCCAGATGCATTCTTCATGTAATCATAAAGAAACAGGAACGAAGCAAAAAACATCAGTATGCGTGTCGTGTCAACATGCACTTCAAGTTGACCACCAAAGACAAGTGGGGTGGCAACCAGAAGAGTCGCGCCAAAAAAGTCTGCACGTCTATCTTTTGGGAATAGGCATGTCGCCATGCCAAAGGCTGTCATTAATAGAGCGCTCAAAGAAAACAACTTCAGCACTGCATCATGTTGATCTGTTAAGCCAAGTTGGGCGTATGCCAGCAACCCAGGATAGCCCAAGGGGTGACTCCACGGCGCGATGAACCCCCTCAGATCCACCGGAGATGTTGATGGATAGAATGAGACATCATGGAGCGAGTTAATGAGCTTAGATAGATAAATGTACTGAAGAGAATCATTCCCGAGCACAGGCATATTGAAGTAATTCAAAACGATCAAAACCACAACAAGAAAAAACAAGTATGCAAATATCTTATTTTGAATATCCATATATTTTAGGGAACAGTATAAACGCGCACAGAAACCATATGCCTCTTTGTAATGATAGATAAAGAATAATACAAAAGGGAGAGCTGTGGAAACGATGTAAAATGCGTGTGACTGATAAGGAATAACCCTTAATAGCAAGACATACAGCCACGATATTAAGCATATTGACAGCGCGTAAGAATAAAAAATTGTAAAGTCTAACTTGACGGCTGCTTTATCAAATAGCTTCTTCACAAAAAAAGGCATAAATAGAAATACATTAAATACCTTTAAAAGTATATAGATGTTTTGCATTATGTATTAACCTTAAAGATATCTGACCATTCACCAAAGCTTGCTATTCTCCAGAGGGTAAAATCGAAATGTTTTGATCCACCCATGCTGGAATCTAGGTACTTCAACAGGGCGCTTTTGTCAAAGCATTCCGGGTGCTCATCCATAACTTTTGAAATTCGCGTTGAAACATACGGACGAAGCCCATTCTTCATCCAGCTTGTCTCAGGAACAGAAAAGCCTAGCTTGCTCCTCCTTTTATATATTGCTTTTGGCAGAATATCTTGCATAGCTTCCCGCAAGAGTGTCTTGGTGTAGCCATTTTGATATTTGTATAAATGCCCTAGTGAAATTGATAGCTCCACGAGCTTTCTATCGAGAAAAGGAACACGAGCCTCTATGGAGTGGGCCATGGAATTTCTATCCTCATAGTGAAGGAGCATAGGAAGATGATGGGATTCAATGTAAGACGCGCATAATGCTCCAATGTCATTGCTCGCTTGTGCTGTCTTGAGAGCCTCCTGCTTTTCCTGTTGCGCCAAGAGCTCACAATCATTTTTTGCGAAAAACTCTTTGCGAAAGAGCGCATCCTTGTCACATGGGTTTTTGTTAAAAATTCTTCCAGCGGACTGAAGAACAAACTGCGGATCACCCGCAATAAACCCAAAAAGTATTTGAAAGAATTCAATATATTTTCTCTTGCGCAAGAGCCATTTGATGTGATGCGGGATCATAAAGAGATAGCCTGCTAACTGCTCGTCTGCTCCTTGGCCATCAAGCATGACTTTAAGACCAAGCGCTTTTGCTTCTTGGAAGACCGTCCATTGTGCAAAAATACTCATGCTCCCAAAGGGCTCATCTTGATGCCATGTGATCTTGCGTATCTCTTTTAAGAGCTGCTCTTGAGACGGGTACACAAAATTGGCCGCGCACTTTGTGCTTTGAGAAACCTGCTCTATGTACTTGCTTTCATCGTAGTATGCATCATCATAACAAGCACTTACTGTTTTTAAATTGTGTGATGAAGACATACTATTTGCTGCACAAACAATAGAAGAGCTGTCCAGCCCCCCTGACAGGCAAAAACCAACTGGAACATCGGATATAAGATGCTTTTTTACAGAATCATAAAAGAGATCTCTGAACTCATGGACTGCTTTTTCAAAGGGAATATCAAGTGTGTTAGAAGCAGGCAGGGAATACCATTTCGAGATATGAAAGTCGCCTTGCTTTTTAAAGTCATGCAATCTAAGGAAACAGTATTCTCCCCCCCTGATCTGTCTGACATCTTGAAACAGTGTATCTTGCGAGTGATCGAAGAGGCCGTGCCTGAGAAAGTCATAAGCTCTTTGCCTATGCAGGGCAGACGAAAATTCTTGCAACTGTTTAAATTGCTTAATCTCAGAAGCGAAACATAAAAAACCACCCTTATGATACAGGTACAGCGGCTTTATCCCAAAGGGATCCCTGGCCGCAAAAACTTCTTCTTTCTCTTGATCATAGATGACAAAAGAAAACATGCCTTCAAAATGAGTTAGACACTCTCTTCCCCAGTGTATATAAGATTTTAAAATAACTTCAGTGTCTGTTTTTGTCTTGAATGCATGCCCAACGGACTCTAAGTATCTTCTTAATTCTAGGTAGTTGTATATTTCGCCATTATACGTTATCCACAAAGAGTGTTGAGTGTCTCTCATGGGCTGATGGCCGTCATGGCTTATATCTATAATCGACAAACGTCTGTGCCCAATACAAATAGGACCATGAGCACTTTGCACTTTGACAAGCTCACCATCGTCGGGTCCACGATGATAAATGACATCCAATACCGCTGAGGAAACGTCTTTAAAAACCGAAAACCAAATGCCACACATATCTAATTCTTACCGATTTGATTTTTTCTTTTTTCGCTAAGCTCATCTATAAATGAGGACAATATCTTATCGTGATCAAAGTTCTTTTCGGCAAACGAACGCGCTTTATTTTGGAAGGCAGTACGCAATTCAGGCTTTTTGTAGAGATGAATAATTGCGTCAGCCAACTCTTGCGGCTCATCTGGTTTTACTTTCATAAGCCAGTCATAATTTGAAATCCCTTTGATATCAGAAGATATGATAGCAAGGCCCGCGGCAGCATAATCTCTAATTTTAATGGGGCTTAGTCCGATGTTGCTATTTCTTTCAGAAACAAACGGTGCGAGCGCTAAATCTAGTGTGGATAATGCATGTGGCACAGTATTGCTTTCTATTTCACCAACAAACTCAACTGTATCAAGCAGGCCTAAGGACTTAGACAGATCGCAAAGACGCTTCAGTTCTGGACCACTTCCAAATATTTTCATCTTGAAAGGAATGCCCATTTCTTTTACCAGCGCACCTGCTTGAATTGCGATATGGACTCCTTGCCATGGAACTAGGTTGCCTAGGAACCCTATAACAAATACCCCCGTCCCATCGTTCACCCTTTTATCTTGAAGAGAGAAATCTGAAATACTTGTGCCGTTTTGCAAGACAATGATCTTATTTTTTTCCACGCCGTGCTCGACACATTTCTCTTTCAGTCCGGAAATAACAACTCGAGAAAAGTGAGCAGCTTTTATATCCCATAATTGTAACTTTCGAAACAAGCTTGCAAGGATGCGTGGACAGCGCATTGAAATAAGCTCGTCGTAAATCCATCCATGGTGCTCTGACACTATGAGCGCATTGGTAAACAAACGTAAAAGAACGACAGAAAAAACACTCAATAGGCTGAAACGCACATAAATAATATCAAAATTATTTTTTAAAGCATGATAAATAATAAGCGGCGTATTAAAGAAATAATTAAGTGAGTTTGGAATTTTACTAAGATGAAAGCCCCGCAGATTATTTACCGTCCCCTCTAAGGCAATAGGGTACCGCGCAGAACCTGAATCTGGAACAAAGGAGGTAACACTCCCTCTGTACTTCAAAGAGAATGCGTTAACAGTGCGTATAAAATTTATAGAACACGCGTTGTTCTTTTTTATGTCAATTCCTGCAACTATTAAGGATTTCATATGGTGCTTCTTTTAAAAATTCATGGGATTATGTCTTATTTTGGAAAATTAATCAAGTTAGATTTGGCTGGCATGCAGGCTCATGAGATGTGAGGCTAGTCTTCTTTGTTAAAGACACAGCTATCATAAATGGGTAGCGTTTGTCCATTTATGACCGTGTAAAAACCTAAAAAAGACCTGAAATTCGCAATAGATTTCTAGAGCTTATACGGCCACACAAAGAAAAATATCCACATCTTTTTAAAGGAGAGAAAAAGTGAAAACTTTGATGGAACTAAGAGAAAAACTCAAAAAATATGAGGATTTTTCAAAAAATGATAATGCTAATCATTTTCTTGATGTTTTTGAAGAGATTATTGTCCTCAAAGAGCCGGACTCAATCTCATGGATTCTCGATTACTTCGACGATGACACAGAATATTCATGGGTTTTTGAATCAATGAGAAAAAATCTGGAGATTTTTGATGCGGAGACTTACGTGAGATCAATCCTAATTTTCCTAGACAAAACAAAGAAAAATAACAAAGGGTGGATGAGGTGTTTTTTTTATGTAATTTTAAATTCAGAGCAATGCGTTGAAACCCTTAAGAAAAACGCGCGCCTATGCTCCAAGGAAAAACTACTAGACATTTTGGAGTCTATTGCTGAAAACTCTTTCAGACACGTGCCTATCATTGAAGACCTGAAAAAATATGTTTAGAAGTAAGGAGCTTTCTTCCTGTTCATGGGAAAGAGCGTACGCGGGGTCATGCCAGGACCAAGGAGAGCATTCCCAAGAGATGCTCCAACAACAGATCTCACGTGGCGCCATGATGCCTATGATGTTGGAGATCCTGACGCTGGCTTCAAGAGTGCACCATGAATCACCAGGGATTGTTCAGCTCAATTTTCATCCCCATCCTAACGGCGGTGGCGGGTACTATCTAATTAACAGAATGGGAGAAGACTAAATGTTCAAAGGCACAATCAAAGAAATGCTCGATCATTTCGACTCGTTTGAATGGAACTTCTGTGTATTTACTGAGTCTTGCGATGTAACACTTAATACAATCTGCGTTTGTCTAGACATTGACGATGAAATGGCTGTTGATACAGGAGAGCATCTCGAAGTTGTTTTTGAGGGGAAAAGTTATATTGACCTTCTCAGTATATCTGACATCGGGGGTGTTATTAATTATCTCACAAGACAGATACCCAACCCCAGCGATGACCTCAAACTCAAGGCTATTCTTTATTATGAAAAAACTGATCGCTTTTTAGAGGTGACGCCCGAAATCTAAGGCACAATGCCTCGTAAACGAGGCAACTAACCCCCCTTGATGAGGCCATTAGTGCCCGGCGGTTGCGCCGGGTGGCGTTGGCCATTGTGACGGCGGGCGACGGGGGAGTACGGTCGGTCACTGCGTCTGATTAACCACCTCGTTCAATCCGCCATGACGGCGTCCCTCCTTGACCTTGACGCCCAGACTGCCGCCAATGCTGCCCAAAACGCTGTGGAGCGTAATGTATTCTTCTTAACGGCTGTGCCGCCCCTCATAAAAGGTGCGGTTATCGCCCTAAACGCAGCTGGTTTGACCTTCATGGTTTATGACTTTGTAGAGGCGTACCACCGCGGGGGGCTTGAGGCCGCGCACC
>PNJU01000012.1 GCA_013822015.1 Candidatus Puniceispirillum sp.
CGTCTTTGAGAAAAACCCTGCCCTTGTGGATCACATGAAGTCGCTCTCAGCCTACATTGATGAGATGCAGCCCGAGGACGCAGCCAAGATTGGCATTCGCATCCTTTATTTCGCCGAGGTCGTCACACGTGATTACCTTTTTGCCATTGAACTGTGTAAGAAGTTTAAGACGCTCCTCGACTCTGGCGCTGTCTCAGACCCCTTTGTCATCGGCGCCTTCTACAATTGGTACGGGGACACCGTGCTTATTAACGGCAGCGTTGACAAATCCATCGACGCCTTCAAGCGCGCTTACGAGGCCTTGAAAAGGGCGGACCCGGAGGAATCTAGGCATGAACTTATTTTGCTTCTGTCAGACCATCTTGGCTTTTTCCATCACTGGAAGGGTGACCTCGTGGCGGTAGAAGGTTATCTAAATGAGGCCAAAGCCCTTTATGCAGGCCAGGACAACCTACTCCTTGCGGCGGCTCTTGAGGAACTCGACGTCGTGCTGAAGCAAGACAAGGGGCAGTTTGAAGAAACCCTTCCCATACTAGACAATCTGACTGCTGCCTTAGAAAAGGATCCTGCTGTCAACAAGGTGGGCGGGCATTTTGTGAAGTCCCTTAAGGCCTGCTCCCTTCTCAAGCTTGCCCAGCTTAAAAGCATCAATGGCCAAAAAGATGAGGCAAAGGCTCTGCGCGAAAAAGCCTATGCAGTCGCCCAGGACGCTTACCAGCACGCACGTGCAAGCGCTGATGGGCACGAGAACCACGAGATTGTGGGCCGTGTCCTTGTCTACTTGTCCCAAGCGCAAAGCGCCCTTGGCATGTATAAGGAGGCTGAAAAGTCCGCCCTTCAAGCCATCAAGAACCTTGATGATGATCTCGTGAAAACCCACGTCATTCGACGCCAAGGTGTGGCACACATGGCTTTGGGTGATGCGTACATGGGGCAGAAAAAGTACGACGCCGCCTTTAAGGAATATAAAGAGGCCGAGGATATTTTTACGGAGATTTCCTCCCACAAAGCCTTTGATGATATGAGCGAGGTGTGGGCCCGTCTCGTGGACAACGCCATTGTGCGCGGTGACGCCAATACAGCGCGCCGGTGCTTGAGCGCTCACAAGGAAACTTTTGACGGCCTTCACCCACGCTACATCGTGATGGCCGCCAAGGTGGCCAGCGTATAAAGGCTTGAACACTCTCAAAAAGCACGCAGGCTATAAGTGGGCCTGTGTGCTTTTTATTTTTCTTATGTGCTTGAAGAGGAAGCGGGATATTTGATAAAGAGATACTCAATTATAAAACAGGGTTTCTTCACATGGCGCGTTTCTGTCTCCTTTTCTCTACCCTCTTTTGGGCAAGCGCTGTGCACGCAAAAACACACCAACAAGTTCTTTGGAACGTGCCCATCTCCCACACCTCTTTTTGGGGTAGAAAAGCACAACTTATTGAGCTAGAACAAAAATTGACAAAGGGTCCTGTGGTGGTCACGGGGCTTTCTGGTATCGGCAAGTCACGCCTTGCCTTTACTTATGCCAAAAAACATGCACACACGTACAAGCTCGTTTGGGTTTTTGATGCGTCACAAGGGATGGACAAACAAATGATTGATTTTGCAAATAAACTTTATGCGTCTCAAAATAAAGGTAAGATGGGCTCTTTTGCCAGAGCAGAAGAAGCGAGTCACTACGCAAAGACTTTACTGCGTACCTGCGCCTTCTCCTGGCTTCTGATTTTTGACGGCGCTGCGAGTTTTGCAAAAGTAGAAGAAACCATACCTGAAACTTTTCAGACCAAAGATAAGCACGTTTTGGTCTCCTCTTTGTCAGATAAAGGTGCGAGCGGGGTCTTGCGTTTAGAGGCCCTTTCCGATGCTGAAGCCCATGAATTTTTGAAGCACTACCTGAAGGACGCCAGCGACGGCGACATTAAGCATTTGGCCACGGTGCTCGCCAATCACCCCTTGGCCATGGTGCAAGCCGCCAACTATATCAATGCGACCCCCGGCATGGATGTGGACGCCTATATTGCCTTTTTTACAAAGAGCAAAAAGGAATACTGGGCGTCAGAATCCAAGGCGCTTCAAGGACAGTCACTTCTATTTACAGCGATCAAGATGTCCATTGATAAGTTGAAAGAGGCCAGCCCCAAAGATTATATGGCCCTTGTCGCTTTGTGCATGCTCAATACCCACGAGATCGATCGCCCCATGATTGGTAAGATTTACGCTCAACTTACCCAAGGAGATATGGCTGGCTTTGGTAAGATCATGGATGTGGCCCTCATTTCCAAATCTGATACAAATACCTACGCCGTCCACGATTATGTGCGCGATGTGGTTTTAGCCACAGCCGATCGCGCGACACTCAAAGAAGCTGCCACCCTTGACGCACGTATTTTTCTGTCCCTTCTGCCTGAAAAGATCGAGGACTGTGTGGGCGTTTTTGAGAAAGATCCGGCCCTTGTCGGGCACCTCAAGGGGCTCATGTCCCACATGGATCTTATGCAAAAGAATGACGCCTTTGCCGTGGGCGTGAGGCTTTTCTATTAAGGCGATGCGGTGATGAGAGATTACGCGAACGCCACTTTATGGGGAAATCAGCTGGAAACTCTTTTCCAATCGGGAGACATTGAAGACCCTTACCTCAAAGCCGTCTTTAAAAGCTACTATGGTGACACGCGGGTTATGACGGACGGTATCGACGTGTCTCTGGCTCAGTATCGTCAAGCAGCGCCTTTCTTTGAGCAAGTAGATCCCATAAAAGCCCGCGCTGAGCATGTGATGTTTTTAGCCAACAATTTAGGTTATTTCCTTCACTACAAAGGTGAGATAGACGAGGCGAACCAGTGCTTGGAACGCGCCAAAGTTCTTTTGGGTGCGCAAAAGGATATTTTTCCACAGTCTGCCATTGATGAACTTGAGATTACTTTAAACATTGATGCGGGCCGTTTCGGGCAAGCCGTGCATGTGGCTGATCGCGAACTTACAATGCTGGACACAGATCCTGTTTTCAAAAAAGTAACAGGTCATTTTGTGGAATCTTTAAAGGCGTGCGCACTGTTAAAACAAGCACAGTTTGAAGCGCTCAATAACAATGAAAAAGAGGCAAAGGCCTTGCGCGTTCAGGCGCTGAAGGTGGCAAAGGATGCCCACGAACACGCCGTTGAAAGTTCCGACGGCAGCGCCGATACGGCAGTTGTAGGGCGTACCCTCTTGTATCTCTCACAGGCTCAAAGCGCCCTCGGGCACGCAAAGGAGGCTCAAGAGAATGCGCAAAAAGCCCTTAAAATCTTTGCAGGGCATTACCCTAGCGAGATGGCTCACCCTCGCCAGGCCGTGGCACACATAGCTTTGGGAGACGCCCTTTCAGCCCAAGGAAAGCATGAGAAGGCAAAAGACGCCTATCTCAAAGCTGAAGCCATTTTTGACGCCATCACAACAAAGAAAGCCTTTGATGATATGAGCGAGGTGTGGGCGCGCCTTGTGGACAACGCCATCGTACGCGGGGATGCCAATACGGCGCGCCGGTGCCTTGCTGCCCACAAGGAAACTTTTGACGGCCTTCATCCACGCTATATCATGATGGCCGCTAAGGTCGCCAGCGTCTAAGCGCGCGCACTCTGTAAAAAAGCACGCAGGCCACACATGGGGTTGCGTGCTTTTTTGTTTTCTGGAAACCTCTATAGTAGGACAAACAAATACCTTCACAGGAGACAACTCTTGAGACGTGAACTCATTCATACACTGATGACGCAGGTTTTTGATGAGGTTGAAAAAGCCATTTCTTCCGGGAATGCTCCTTTTGCAGCTATCGTGACAGACGCGTCTTACCGCATTGTTGCGCGGGCCCATAACCGAGCCAATACCCACACGTGTGCCATTGAGCACGCTGAAATCCTGGCCATCCGTGAGGCATGCCAGAATACGGGGCAAAAATATCTTCATGGCCACAAGATCTTCGTGAACGCCCAGTCGTGTGCCATGTGCAGCGTCGCCATCATCAAATCCGGTATTGAAGAGGTCTATTTTGGGTGCCCACCTGAAACGAGCAGCAACCCCAATCTTTATTTGTGCGCCGTCAACGAGGTGGCCGACCCCAAGCTAAGAATTACCGGTGGGCTTATGTCCGACACTTTCTTAGACCAGGTCAAACGAGGGCGCGGTGCTTAAAGCGTGCCAAATAAAAACCTGCACTTACCTTAGTACAATATAATAATGAATCAAAACATACCGTGCACTTATCAAGTCATTTTAAATGAACATCATTTAAAATGATAAATATTGACATTTCTCCAAACAGCCTTATATAAGTCTTACCCCCTGTTCACCTTGAAAGGATTAATCTTGAAAAAAATGTCTCTTTTGTTGTCCGCCGGCGCACTTCTCTCTTTGACCGTGAGTGGTTCCCTTTATGCCTCCTGCGCCACTGATGACGGCACTTGCTGCTGCACCCGTTCAGGTGCGAAAGAGGTCGTCACAGTAGAAACTTTCAAGGTAGATCCTTTGCAATACATGAGTGATCTTCTCAGATATTCCCACAAAGACGTCAGCGAGGATTCAGCCACTGTCCTTTTTGGGCTTTCTCACCTTGCACGCGCCATCAGCCCAAACCAAGACCTCAACACCCGCGCGGCGATTGCACAGAGTACACTGCGACAAGAGCAGTATCTTCAAGCCACGCACCTTTTTCCAAGACTGGCACAAGTAAGCGATCGCACGTTTGCGCAATACACATCATTTGTCAAACATTTTAATCAAGCTCTGTCGGACTTTATCAATGAGGACAGCGGTCTAAAAAAACAGTATGAAAACTTCTTTTTGTGTGAGGAAGAGGAACTTGACGCTCAAAACGGCCTTTTTAACTTAGGTGGCCTCAACCCGTATACGAAAAAGTTTTTTGACCTTGTTGTGGAGCGCATGGATCCTGCGTTTGTGCATAACCTATAGTTTTTAAAAACGAACAACAGGATGGGGTCTCGCGTGCGGGATCCCTTTTCTTTTGCGCCAGACCGGGGGCCACATGGGGGGCCACAAGCTTTTATTGTTCTTTCCTATAAACCCTTTCATCCCCCGCGCACTTGGCCTAAAATGCGCAAAAGTGCCCCTGGATTCTTCCCATGACCGTGACACAACGCTCATCCCACAACACCAAAGCGCCATCCCTTGAGCTCCCCCTGTTTGCCAGTCGTATCATGGCAGGATTTCCGTCTCCTGCCGACGACCATGTGGAGCGCACCCTTGATCTACATACCCTTCTTGTGGAGCGACCCGCCGCCACCTTCTACTTGCGCGTGGAAGGCGACTCCATGTGCGAGGCTGGGATTTTAAGCGGCGATATTGTCGTTGTGGACCGCAGCCTCACCCCCCAGGACGGTGACATCGTCATTGCGGTTTTAGACGGGGAACTCACCATCAAACGCATGGGAAAAAAAGACGGATTTGTTGCGCTTTTTCCTGAAAACAAAGCGTACGACCCCATCCTCGTCTTGCCTGACCAAGCCCTTGAGATCTGGGGCGTTGTCACGGGGTGCGTACGTCAATTTCGCCGCGCAAAGGCTCGCTGATGCCCACCTTTGCCCTCGTGGATTGCAACAGCTTCTTTTGCGCGTGCGAGCGCGTATTTCAGCCAAAGCTGCGCACACACCCCGTCATTGTCCTCTCCAACAATGATGGGTGTGTGGTCTCACGCACCAAGGAGGCAAAGGACTTGGGCATTCCCATGGCCGTGCCCTTTTTCAAAATTAAAGATGTGGTGCGCCGTCATGGGGTGGCTGTCTTTTCCAGCAACTATGGCCTGTACACCGACATGTCCCACAGGGTGATGGCAACCCTGGCAGACCTTGCACCTTCCATGGAGATTTACAGCATTGATGAGGCCTTTTTGGACCTGACGGGAACAAAAGACCTGTGGGGATACGCCCGCCACATGGCACGCCGGGTTCTCAAAGACACAGGGATCCCCGTGTCCATTGGCCTGGGGCCCACTAAGACTCTGGCTAAGGTCGCAAATTTTGTTGCGAAAAAAGTAGGTCAAGACGGGGTTTTTGATCTGACTGACCCGGCGGTGCGCGCAAAGATCCTCCCCCTTGTGCCGTGTCATGAGGTTTGGGGGGTGGGGAGAGGCCTTACAAAAACCCTCGCAACCATGGGGATTTCATCCGCCTGGGACATCGCGCAAGCGGATCCAAAACGTCTTCGCACAACCATGGGCATTGTGGGCGAGCGCCTTTGCTTAGAGCTGCAAGGAGTGTCTTGCCTGCCCCTCGAGGATGCCCCTGCTGCACGCAAAAGTGTCATTTCTTCCCGTTCCTTTGGCTACCCTCTTCAAGACAAAGAGCTGGTGCGCAAAAGTTTGCAAGAGCATATGGGCCGCGCCTGTGAAAAGCTGCGCAAATCAGGCCTCACGGCAGGGCATTTGACCATCTTCATTCAATCAAACCGCTTTGCGCGCACGCACCTCCCGCACACACACGCCGCCTCCCACACACGCGTCCTGGCCACCCAGCACACACCCGATCTGGCCGGGGACGTCGATATGCTGTTGGAACGTATCTGGAGGGAAGATATTCCTTTTATCAAAGCAGGGGTCATGCTGTGTGAGCTGAAAGAGGCATCTTCTTCGCCCACAAATCTCTTTGACACAAGGGACCTTAAAAGCCAACAGCGCCTCATGACGACCATTGACCTTCTGACAAAACGCTATGGTCGGCGCACGGTTTCCTTTGCATCAACCCTCATCAAAAAAGAGGCCATTGCCACCTGGCACATGCGCAGCAATCACCACTCTCCTTGCTACACAAGACGGTGGAAAGATCTGGCCACGGTGCGTTAACTTTTTTTAGCCTATACCCTGGGAAAGTGCGGCCCTGAAACAGCCGCCCAAATTCCTAGTCCGATGAAGACGATGGCTGTCACATATCGCCCCATGGACGTCCCTTGGGTCAGGCGCTTCAAGCGCGGCGCCGCCTTTGCCGCGAGCAGCACATAAACCGTGTCTGTGGCAAGAGCTATACACACAAAGAGGGCAGAAAACTTCATGCTTTGGGACAAGGCGGGAGACGACGCATCAAGAAATTGAGGTAAGAAAGTCGCAAAAAAGAGAGTAGTCTTGGGGTTCAACAGCGCCACCCAAAAGCCGTCACGCAGGATACGCACCACGTCCCCTTCTGGCGCGCTCGAGGATGCTTGCAGGATGTCTTTCGGGCGTAAAGCTCGCACCCCCATGTAAACGAGATAACCCGCCCCAAGATATTTCACCACAAGAAAAGCGGTCGGTGAGATGGCAAAAATTGCTGCAAGACCCAGTGACGCCCCCACCGCGTTGCCAAAATTGCCCAGAGCCACTCCTAAAACAGACGTCAGCCCCGCCACACGCCCTTGGTCCAGGGTTCTGGTCACAATAAATAAAACGCCAGCGCCAGGTGTCACAGCTAAGACCACACTTGCAACCAAAAAAGCCACCATCGGTGGGTCGCATACAGCACAAAAGCTCATCTTCTTTTTAACCCAACACCCTAAAAGAAAAGAGAAAAAATCCTCATAATACACTCCCAGGTCATTAGGAAGGAGCAAATTTGATCAAAAAAGCACGTGTTGTTATTTAAACACAACGCGCCATATATTTCATTTTATCAAATAACAATGGATAGCATTAACCTTTTTTTAAAAAAAACTTGATACGATAACAGTGGTAAAAACCAGTATGTCACAATAAATAAGATAAGGCAGGGAAAATGAAAAAAATTCTAAGGTTTATGATGCTGTTAGGGTTATTTGCACCTGTGGCGGCATTTGCAGATGGAGGCGCGACTGTCGCACCTCAAATCGATTCAGGTAACACGGCGTGGCTTCTTGTGTCTTCGGCCCTTGTCATGCTTATGACACCAGGGCTTGCGCTTTTCTACGCAGGTATGGTGAGCAAAAAGAACGTGGTCTCCACGCTCCTACAAAATTATATCGCCCTTGCCCTCGTGGGCCTCATATGGGTGATTGTGGGGTATAGCCTTGTCTTCTCGGAAAAATCTCCCCTCATTGGCGGATTTGACTTTGTGATGCTAAAGGGGCTTGCGGGAACACTTTACCCCAGTGCCAATGTGCCCAACATGGCCTTTATGGCCTTCCAGATGATGTTTGCCATCATCACACCAGCACTTTTGACAGGCGCCTTTGCGGAAAGGGTCAAGTTCAAAGCGTGGCTCATTATCATGGCCTTGTGGACACTGGTGGTCTACGCCCCCGTTGCCCACTGGGTATGGGGACCAAAGGGATGGATTGCCGACATGGGCGGTCTTGACTTTGCCGGCGGTTTAGTTGTTCACATTACAGCTGGTTTCTCAGGTCTTGTAGCCGCCATCCTGTTTGGAAAGCGTCACCGTTCCACACAGCACACCCTTCCCAATGACGTGCCCATGGTCATGCTGGGTGCGGCCCTTCTCTGGTTTGGTTGGTTTGGCTTTAACGCGGGATCTGCCATTTCCTCAGGTGCGCTGGCTTCCCACGCATTCGTTTTGACCTTCGTGGGTGGCGCAACCTCCTTCTTGGCTTGGATGTTCACAGACTGGTTCATTAACGGTAAGCCTTCGGCCGTTGGTTCCGCCACGGGTATCGTTGTGGGTCTTGTATGTATCACACCAGCTGCCGGCTTTGTTGAACTTGACGGTGCCATCATCATGTGTACGATCGCGGGTGTTGTATGTAATCTTGCTGGCCGACAAATCAAAAAGATCAGCCGTCTGGATGACGCCCTTGACGTGTTCACCTGCCATGGTATTGGTGCAGTCATTGGCTCCATCATGACAGGTGCTTACGCCTCCAAAGCCGTCAACGACGCGGTGGCTGTTCAGGGTCTGTTCGTCAGTGGTGAAACCAAGACTTTCATGGCAAACCTTGTGGGTGTTGTAGTTGTGTCCCTGTACTCAATGGTGGCAACTTACATCATCATCAAGATCGTGAATGTTCTCACACCCATCAGGGCGTCCGTTGAAGAACAAGATCACGGCCTTGACTCCACTATGCACGGCGAAAAAGCGCAAGACTAATCTGCGCCTCACCTCAGCTAAAGGCGGCTCAAATTGTCAATTGAGTCGCCTTTACTTTTGAACACATACATAAAATTCACGGATTTACTATATAAGTTTTACGTATTTTTAATCTTAATATTTATATAATAGAGCATAAATTCTATCTCAAGACATGCATGGGAGGCACCATGAGTTTCAGCAAAAAAAGAATCCCCAAGATCATTCAAGAACTTTACAACAAGTATAAGGATCATGATGAGGGAGCGTTGCCCACCTATATCCCCGAATTAAGCCGCGTGGATCCTAAGCATTTCTCCATAGCGGTCGTTACACTAGACGGGGACATTTTCACAGCAGGCGAGGACGCGCAAACCTTTACGATTCAGTCCATGGTGAAACCCTTTTTGTACGGCATTACCTTGGAAAAACTCGGCCCTGAAGCTGTTCTTGAAAAAGTTGGTGTTGAACCAACGGGAGACGCCTTCAACACCATTAAGTTGCTCCCAAAATCCAATCGCCCCTACAACCCCATGGTCAATGCTGGCGCCATCGCTATTTCAAACTTGATCCCTGGAAATGACTACCACGACCGCATTGTGATTGTGAAAGAAGCTCTGGAACAAATGGCCGCAAGCCCCCTAGGGTTCGATATCAGCGTTTACACCTCAGAAAAGACCATGGGGCACCACAACCGCGCCATGGCTTATCTGATGCTTAAATTCGGCATTCTCACCGGCAACCCAGAGGAGATTCTTGAGTCTTACTTTCAGGCATGCTCTTTCCTGGTGACCGTTAAGGATCTGGCCGTCATGGCCGCAACCCTGGCCAACAAAGGGACAAACCCCATCAGTCAAACTCAAATCATTCAGCCTAAAAATGTCAAAGATATCATCTGCGTTATGATGACCTGTGGCATGTATGATTTTGCGGGAGAGTGGGCGTATACAGTCGGCATCCCTGCCAAAAGCGGCGTCAGTGGCGGTATTTTTGGTGTTGTCCCTGGACGCATGGGCATTGCTGTCTACTCGCCTCCACTGGATGAAAGTGGGACCTCCATCCGTGGCATCAAAGTCTTCCAAGAAATGGCGCAGATGATGGACCTGAGTATTTTTTGATAAATTAACCCTTTATTATCCCCGAGGTCGTAATCTGATTATAGGGTATTAAATCTCACATTACTAAAGGAATAAAAAAATGTCTGATATGAACGATGTAAAAACTTTTTTGAAAAATCTCAAAGAGTCAAAAGCCGAGTTCGTGGATTTCCGGTACACGGATATGAATGGCATGTGGCGCACAATTACGTATCATCAATCCATTCTGACAGAGACAGTTTTTGGTGACGGCATCATGTTTGACGGGTCCTCCATTCCTGGCTGGCGTGGCATTGAGAACTCAGACATGATCTTAAAACCAGACCTGAGCAAAGTGTATGTGGACGTGTACGCTGAAAAGCCCACGCAAGTGGTGATCTGTGACGTCATCGACCCCATGACGAAGAAGGGATATAGCCGCGACCCACGCACCGTTGCCAAGCGCGCTGAGGATTTCTTGAAAGCCTCAGGTATTGGAGACACAGCCTACTATGGCCCTGAGCCAGAATTCTTCGTCTTTGATGAGGTGCAGTTCAACGTCTCTCCCTTTGAGATTTTTGCGCAAATGCTTTCACGGGAAACAACGTCTGCCCATGAGGGCGCCCTCTTCACCTCGCACTTTGATCCCACAACAACTGGACAACGCATCGACAAAGGAAAGGGTTATTGCCAAACAGCGCCCCTTGACCAAGGAACAGACCTGCGCGGTGACATGCTTTCGGCCATGCACGAAGCGGGCCTTGTGGTGATTAAACACCACCATGAAGTTGGTACATCCCAACACGAGCTGTCATTTGAGTACGACAAGCTCACACGTACGGCCGACAACCTGCAAATGTATAAGAATGTCGTGCGTGCAACAGCCCATGCCCATGGACAAACAGCCACCTTCATGCCAAAGCCCGTCTTTGATGAAAATGGATCCGGTATGCACGTGCACATGTCTTTGTGGAAGGGGGGCGACCCTCTCTTCATGGGTGACAAATATGCCAACCTTTCCGAGACAGCGCTTTTCTTCATCGGCGGCATCTTGAAGCACGCCAGAGCCCTCAATGCCTTCACAAACTCCACCACCAACAGCTACAAGCGCCTGGTGCCAGGTTATGAAGCGCCCGTTTATCTTGCCTACGCTGCCAACAACCGCTCGGCGGCCGTGCGCATTCCCCACGTTGAGAACAAAAAAGCGGCCCGTATGGAGGCACGCTTCCCAGACCCTGGCTCAAATCCTTACCTTGCCTTCGCGGCCATGCTCATGGCTGGCCTTGATGGTATCCGTAACAAGATCCATCCCGGCGACTCCATGGAGGTCAACCTGTACGAGGACGAGGAGCTTAAGAAAAAGAGCATGTGCTCTTCCTTGCGGGAGGCCCTTCAAGAGCTGGATCAAGACAGGGATTTCCTACGCCAAGGCAACGTTTTTGAGGATGAACTCATTGACGCCTATATTGAATTGAAACTCAAAGAGGCGTCAGAACTTGACAGGCGCCCGCACCCTGTGGAATTTGGCATGTACTACGCACGCTAATCCTTTCTTAACATTTTAACTTTTCTGTGGCCTGAAAGACTCAGGCCACTTTTTTTTGTGCAAAATTGGAAAGATATTTTATATTCTGCAAAAATTTAAGATAAATTATTCCTGTGTCTTGCTTTGAGAACAAGATAATAACAGGAGGAAAAATGAAAAAAATACTCGCCAAACAGCTTCTATGCCTTGCAACATTTCTCACGCCACTGACTGCATCTGCGGACTGTGCGCCTGCGGCAAAAACAAAGCCATTTTATCTGACAGGCAGCCTTGCTTTCACAACAGACTATCTGTTCCGCGGCCAAACCCAAACCTTTGGCAGGCCAGCGGTTCAAGGCGGTCTTGAGGCCAGCCTCTATGAGAAAAATACGCCGCTCGTAGGCGTTTGGGCGTCCAACATCTCAAGCACAGAATTTTCAAACAGCGATGGTTTAGAGTTCGATGCCTACTTTGGGTACAAGCATGAGTTCACGAGTGACCTCAGTGCCAAGATTTTGGCTTACTGGTATCTTTATCCCGGCGCCAAGTCCAATCCTGCCACCATTGATCCAAATGCCAATCTTGGTTTCCTTGGCGGGGATGTGCGCAATGACAACTACAACGCCATGGAACTGATCCCATCGGTCAGCTGGAAGTGGTTTACAGCAACCTTTGCTTACTCTGTTACAGACAAGTCAGGCATCAACGGTAACTTTGCACCCGGCTGGCAGCTCAATCCCAATGGCAACTCCAGGGGCTCCTGGTACCTGGAAGGCGCGGGCCGCTTCCCACTGTTTGACAGCGGTGTTGCTTTGAACGTGGTGTATGGCTATCAAAAGGTCCACCACTACAGCAAGCTGAGCTACTCCAACTACGGCGCAAGCCTTGATTGGACCACTCCCGATGACTGGTACGCTTTGAACCTGAAGGTGGGCGTGTCTTCAACGGACAACGACGACAAGTACTACACGGTGACAAACGGCCAAGGCGATCGCAAAGACATCGGTCGTACGGTGGGTTACTTCACCATCACAAAGAGCTTCTAAAGCTTCGATCCTCGACCTTAAAAGCCCGCAGAAGTTTTTCTGCGGGCTTTTTTGTTTTGTTACATCAAAACCCAAGGTTATTTTTGGGAAAAGACACGTCTTGGGTATTTCATCCGTATGGCATCAAAGGCGCTTTCCTCCTTTAAATCATCAAACAAGAGTGCCTCCAGACGCTTTTGCGCCTCCAGGAGCCGCGCACTTTTTGGACGGTAGCGTAAGATGGATTCTGCAAAATAGAGATACCGCTTAGTAAAGTCGACAACATCCCTTTTTTGAGCGATCACTTTTGATGCATAGATAAAGGTATCAATTTCTTTAGACAGATAAGCCCCGCCCCTTGAAAAATCCGCGTAATACGACGACGAAAGAAAGGAAGGAAAGTAAGCATGCAGCGCATCCTCCATACGCCCTGTGCCCGCCGTGTCATGCTCAAGGGCCATCTTAAGGTTTGCAAGGAATGTGGCACTCAAGACCACAAAAAATGTCATAAAAAGGGCCTTTTGTCTGTGTGAACGTACAGAACCCTTCATCGAAGACCGAGGCGCTAAGACGCAGGCAAAGGCCAGGGCTGTAAAGGGGACACTTGTTGGCATCTCAAACCAATTGCTGCTGGTCAACGTATAGAGAAAAAGAAAACTAAACACCTCTTTGGTGCGCGGGGGCGCGCAGTAAAACATGAGACAACCCAAAAATCCTAGGTGCAGGAAGAGCCCCAAAAGACCTTGCGCCGACAATGTTTCCAAAAAACTATTGTGATTGTGAAAATCAGAACGCTCGTACGCGTCCCAGACTTGGTCGGGCATGCTTTTGAGTAGAGCAGGATTGCTTGTAATGGGCTCGTGATAGGTAAAAAGTAATTCTGAAAAATGTCCCCAGCCTAAACCGTGTAAGAGCGCCCACGGGTTGTCGAGAAATGCAAGAAACACGATTTTTTGAGATAAAAGCCTGGACCAAATGGTCACCAAACGATCTGGCGAAGCGACAGCCCACTCCAGGGTGCAAATCGCAAGGGGGGTGAGAGCTACGACAAGCGTTGCCAAATGGCGCTCGCTTACAAAGGGGACGCGCGACAAGATCCAGAGCATCACCGGGAGAAAAGCAAGTCCCGCAAGGGTTGTTTTGTTCCCCGACACAACAATAAGAAAAAGCGCACACAAAGCGCATGTGAGCTTGTGCCAGCCCATCTCAACACGTGCCATAAATCCAACAGCAGCCACGCCCACAAAAGCCAAAAAACTATTGAATGTATAGATGTTTTTTACAGGAAACAGGCCCTTGTTCACACTCAGAATCCAAAGCCCAAGCAGAGCAGCTGCAAGGATTGCAAGCCCTATCAGCGTGTTTTTCTCCTCAGCAAGGGCCCCGTAGAAAACAAAAATCAGCACAAAGGTGCACAAGAAAAGTCCGATGCCTATGCCGCTTTCGGGTGGGCCAAACCAACTAGCGCCCGAAAATCTGTGAAAGGGAAGAAGCATACACGACAAGACAATGAGACCACCCAAGCACAGCATGGCCGGATGGGTTTCAAGTGGATAGCGTTGTGGCATACGCCATGCCAACACACCCGCCATCGCCACACTAAAAAGTTGCATCGACAGAATCATAAACTCTGACTCAATCCAAATGCCGATACGCATAGGTGTGTAGTACAAAAAAGGAAAGAAGAAACAAAGGGCGCAAGAAAATGAGAAGAGGTGTTCAGGCGCGCTCCCCAGCGCCCTTAAGGCAGAAAAGTGGGGAGAAAGGTTAGCCCCCCGCCCCACAATATTCCTAGACATTAATGAGCGTTGTATGCGTACGCGTGCGCCTGATGATACACATCATCGCCGGCTCCTTTTACGGTGGATGGGCGCACATCCTCTCCAAAATGAGCAATGGTCTCGCTAACCATTTCCTTTTGAGACCTGGCATCAGACTCTTGGGACGGGTTGTGGCCCTCAGTACTTGCCAGCGCCATACCCACAAAACCAACAGCCAAAATTGGCGTAACTCGTAAAACTTTTTTCATTTTTCCCCACTCTGTTCTTTTTGATCATCAACGACTGATGATCACGTTTACAGAAAAAATCTAAGGGATAAAAATTAAAATAATCTTAATTGCACTCCTTACCCACGTTGTTATTTAAGCTGGATCTAACTCCTCAAAAAGGCCCAGGAGATCAGCGCTTGAGAGTTTTGCGCGAGCGTCTTTGCCCAGGTCATGGAGCACGCGCCCTGTGTGCATCATGAGGGTACGCGTCCCCACCTCTAAGGCTTGGTGCATACTGTGGGTGACCATGAGGGTTGTGAGCTTTTTATCCGCCACCAAAGTATTGGTGAGGGTAATGATGGACGCGGCCGTGCGCGGGTCAAGGGCGGCGGTGTGCTCATCCAGCACCAAAATCTCAAGGGGCGATAAGACCGCCATCATGAGTGAGATTGCTTGACGCTGACCGCCGGAGAGGAGCCCAATGGGGTGGGCCATGCGGTCCTCAAGACCCAGACCCAGCTGCGCAAGCGCGTCACGAAACGTGCTTCTGTTCTTGGCACCAAGGGCCATGGCGAGGGTCCGGCTTTGCCCACGACGGCTAGCCAGCGCCAGGTTTTCTTCAACGCTAAGCGCCCCGCATGTCCCCTCCAGAGGGTCTTGAAAGACGCGCGCCACAAGGCCTGCACGCTTTTCCGTGGGCCAACGCGTCACGTCTGTCTCACCAATGACAATGCGCCCCGCGTCGGGCAGGATATTGCCCGTGAGCACATTGAGAAGCGTTGATTTTCCAGCACCGTTACTCCCAATGACGGTGATAAACGCGCCGGGCTCGATGGTGACGCTGACATCATCAAGGGCGACGCGCTCCAGGAGTGTTCCTTTGTTAAAGCTGACACAAATATTTTCAAGGGTAATCATGGGTTATCTCCCAATCACGTTTTTTTGGCCGCGCAGCTTTGGAATCATCATGGCAAAGGCCACGAGTGCTGCGGTCACAAGGTTAAGGTCGGAGGTTTGCAGACCAAGATCGCTGGCGTTCAAGGCAAAGGCAACAACCAGGCGGTAAATGAAGGCGCCGGCTAAGCACCCCACCACCATGACCCACATACGGCGGGAGGGCAAAAAGACCTCGCCAATAATCACAGCCGCCAGACCAAAGATAATGGTGCCCACACCCATGGTGACGTCTGCAAAGCCTTGGCTTTGGGCAAAAAGGGCGCCGGCCAGGGCAATCATGCCGTTGCTGAGTCCCACACCAAAGGCGGTGGTGGCCTGGGTGCTGATCCCCTGGGCGCGCGACATGCGCGGGTTGGCACCCGTTGCGCGCAGGGCAAGCCCTTTTTGGGACACCATAAAGCGCCAAAAGAGAAGGGAGATGACCCCAAGGAGCGCCCCAAGCACCACAAGGGTGCCAGACGCCTCATCGGTAAAGAGTCCCTGGGCAAAGGTAAAGATGGTCTTCTCGTCCAAAAGCGCAATGTTGGACTTACCCATGATGCGCAAATTGACGGAATACAGGGCGGTCATGGTCAAAATGCTGGCCAAAAGGTGGAGGATCTTCCACCTTAAATTCAACCAAGCCGTCACAAGACCCGCCAAAACCCCCGCCCCAAAGGCGGCAGCCGTGGCAAGGATGGGATTCACGCCCGCAACCAAACACACGGCCGCAACAGCGCCTCCCAGGGGAAAAGACCCATCCGCCGTCAGATCGGGAAAATCCAGCACGCGGAAGGTGATAAACACAGCCAGCGCCACAAGGGCAAAAATGCACCCAAGCTCAAGGGCACCTAGAAACTCAATGAAACTCATGGGACTTAAAATCCTTTATTCTCTTTCTCAAAACAACATAACACGTGGGGGGTTAACGAATCTTAGGCGCTTGGCCAATAAGACCCATGAGCATAGAGATAAGGATGGTGATCAGAATATGACTTAGAAAAGAGGTGACAAAAGGAACTTTGTGGACACAGGATTAACGTTGTTTGAGACATGGGACACCTTCTTGTTTAAGACATAACGCACGGGAAACAAGGAAGTGCCAGTAATAATAAGACATAGGGGTTCTCCTGTTTAAAGCATACAACTCAAAAACAATTATGACAAAATGGAGGGAATTTTCAAGGGAAATGGTGGCTGGGGAGGGAATTGAACCCCCGACACGAGGATTTTCAGTCCTCTGCTCTACCAACTGAGCTACCCAGCCGCCTGGGATTTCTTCTACACCAAAGAGAAGGTCCTGACAAGGGCCCTTTTTAAAGAAAAGGACCCTTGTTGCTTCAGGCAACGATTTATTTATCGCCGCACAGGTAGAGATGTGCGTCGTCAAGCCCTTTTTCTAGAAGGCGCACTATGCTGTCAACCAACGGCTTAAACGCGGGGGGAGAATCCCAGTCTTCAGGACCATCCAAAAGCGTGTCGCTGTTGTAGTGTCCCTTAAGAGATCCATCCTTTAAATCCACCAGATACAATGTGAAAACGCTCAGTGGCTTTGGTCTGCCCATGGGGATAAAACCAAAATATTTGCGCGTTGTGCCAAACTGGCGAGGATCTAGGATCAAGGCATACTCCGCGTCATATTCTTTTTTAAGAAACGTAAAATCATAGGGTGCAAATTTTGCATCACTCACCGCATGATCTTGTAACTTACTTCTCCTGAGTGGTTCGCGCAATTCCTTCACTTTAAAGCAGTGACTTTCAAAGGTGTTCCCAAAAGATTCATAGTACCCTTCTTGGATAATAGGCTTTGTATCAATAGCCTCAACTGCATCACAAACATCTCCTGTTACCATTTTGTTGATGGCAAAATCGGCAAAACCTTGTTCGCCGTCTAAATAAAACCCTGGCTTTTCAAATCCTTCAATCTGCGCAATTACAACTGTTCCTGACCTTTCCAAACAGGCATCATGGATCTCCATGTTATCACGTTTAATGGCACACCCCGTCAGCAGGCCCAGGCACAGGCACAGGAGAGGCAGCATTATTTTTGCCAATTTGTTCACTTTTAATATCCTTTCATTTCTTAAGACCTTCCTTGGGTAAACAAAAAGGATTTGTTTGTCCAGACCAATTAATTGAACTCAGATCTAATAACCATCAAGGGATGGCCTAGTTTGGTATCGTTCTAGATTGAAGCGCTTGACTTATAGTAAAAATTAAACAAAGATTATGTGCTCTCAGAGCAATATCTTCTATGAAAGAAAGGATCACAATAATGACAAAAAATGCACTTATTTTTGCCACCCTCCTATTGTCAAGCACCCTGATGGCCAGCCATCAAGAGACACCTGAATTTCAAACACCAGGTTCAGGATATAGGCAACTAGAGCCCCATGAATTTGACCAAACAATGAGTGAGATATACCAACGAGAAGAAGGAAACGTGAGATTTCTCGTCAAAAGAGCCGCTCACGATGAGTGGACCATGAGTGACGAGCCCGCCCCCCATCAGGCAACAACGATGATGCAAAGCATGCTTAATCCAAAGCTTCCGGCCGTTTTTCGCCCATAAACCAAAACAGGCCTAATGTCTTTTGTGCACTTTGGCCTTTCGCTAAATAATTCTCCAGCTTTTAGTCAAAATGCACACAAAGGATGGGGAATTGTTTAGCCCTCAAAGCGCGCAAGAGACTTCATATGCCTGAGCACTTTCTCCTCAAGCCAGTGGGTGAGCTTCACATGGGCGTTGATGGAGGCCTGGACGTCATAGGTTTCAAGGACGCCACCTGGCATGACCTCGTCCTTATACCCGGGCGCAAGATCGCACAGCGCTTCGGCCAAATCCTGGAGCCCTTGGCGCGCAAAGGCCGGCCCATAGGCCTTTGTCAGCGCTGGCAGACCAAAGGCTTCCCCACGGGCTGCAAAGATGTTGAGTTCTTTGGGCACCTTGCCCTCAAAGTCTGGATGAAGCGCTTGGTAGGGGTTTGTGAAAGCATGCACAACTGTCTCTCGCACAAGCAAAAAAGCAATGTAAAGGGCAAGGGCGCGCTCGTGCGCCGCAAAAAGCTTCTCGTCACCCACAAGGGCCAGCATCTGCCTTGAAAACGAGCCAATCACAGCAAGAGATCTGCGAGCTTCCTCAAGGCTCCCCTCCATATCAATGAGGTGCGCCAAGTGCCCCCGATCATGGGACACCATCAACACGGGATCGGGGAAAAGGCCGCCATGGCCCGTAAAAGGCAATGCCGACAGACCCAAAAGATGCACGCCTTTACCCAGGGCGTACAGGCACGCCTCCCGCTCAAAAACATGGTGGGGATGAACAAGGGTGACGATCTTCACACAGGCCATGGGACTGCCGGGGCGTCTCCTTGGCAAGGGCTGATCCTGGCTCTGGAGCCGATCTAAGGTATGGCAGGCGTCCAGCACGATAGGGTGAGGGTGCTGCCTGGCCCTGGCAAGATTTTCCCCCAGGAGAAAATCCTTGGATAAAAACAGCGCCCACAAAAGTGTCTTTAAATCCATGGTATCCCAGGGATCCATCGCCTCTAAACCTGCCAGGTGGAGCGCGGCGTAAGCGCGCAAAATCGTTTGGTGGGGACCGCTCAAGGAGGTGTGAAAAGACTCCCCCACATGCGCGGGAATAGTGCTCAGGCTTTCAAGCCCTTCCAAAGGCTCAAAGTGCGGGACAAGGGGCTCGTAAAAGGCGTCATCACGCGCCACTTGCAGGGCGTAATCCTTCATGTGCGCCTGACACAAGCGGGGGTCATCAAGGTAGACGTCCACAAGAGTGCACTGCTCCTTCACACATGCCGAAGAGGCAAAGAGAAGGTGAAAAAATGAGAGATTACAAAGAATAAACGTAAAAATAAGACGCATGACTCAACCCCCACCGAGCTCGACAAGCCTTTACAAAACCTTCTGTTTCACCCATAACTTTTAAGATGAAAAAACAACTTATACCCTCAAACACAGGAGCACACCATGGATATCATCTTTGCAGCCGCCCCCACAAAGGACACTCAGCCCCACGTGGTTTTTACCTTTGAGCGTGATCTGACCGAGGGCGCCAAGGATATGGACGGGCGTGTGGGCGGGGCACTCACCCGCGCCCTAGAGGCCAGCCGTTTTAAGGGCAAAGTGGGCGAGGTCTTGGACCTGCGCGCGCCTACGGGCATAAACGCCACGCGTCTTGTGCTTGTGGGGCTTGGCAAACAAGATAAGTTCAATGCCCTTGCGGCCGCCAAGGTGGGTGGGGCCATTTACGGGGCGCTCGCCATGTCCGGAGAGACGGGCGTGCAAGTGATTGTGGGCGGCGCGCACGCGGACAAGGTGGATGAGACCGCCTTTGCCGCGACCCTGGGACAAGGCGCCCTTTTGCGCAGCTGGCGCTGTGACCGCTTTAAGACAAAGCAAAAAGAGGACGAGAAACCTGCCCTCAAAGAGGTCACCGTCATCACATCCGACGCCACAAAGGCAAAGGAGCAGTTCACGCCCCTGGAGGCTTTGGCCAAAGGCGTCTTCTTCACACGCGAGGTTGTCACCCTTCCTCCCAATATTCTTTACCCCTTGAGCTATGCCCAGCGTATTAAGGAAGAACTCACGCCCCTGGGTGTGGAGGTGGAAATTCTTGAGCTTGCCACCATCACAAAGATGGGCATGGGTGCCCTTGTGGGTGTGGGACAGGGTAGCGTGCAGGATTCCTGCGTCGTTGTGATGCAGTGGAAGGGCGGCGCCAAGGACGCAACGCCCGTGGCCTTTATTGGTAAGGGCGTGACCTTCGATACGGGCGGCATCAGCATTAAGCCTGCCTCTAACATGGATGAGATGAAGTACGACATGGCGGGCTCAGCCGCCGTTGTGGGTGTCATACGCGCCCTTGCGGGTCGCAAAGCCAAGGTGAACGCCGTCGGCGTTGTGGGTCTTGTAGAAAATATGCCCTCTGGCAGCGCCCAACGCCCCGGGGACATTGTCACGACCTTGTCCGGCCAAACGGTGGAAATTCTCAACACGGACGCCGAAGGGCGCCTCGTTTTGGCAGACGTCCTGTGGTACGCCAAAGAGCGCTTCAAGCCCCAGTTTATGGTGAACCTCGCCACCCTCACCGGCGCCATTGTTGTGGCTTTGGGCGACCAGTTTGCGGGTCTTTTCTCCAACAATGACGCACTCTGTGACAAACTTGTTTCAGCTGGCAAGGAAACGGGTGAGAAGCTGTGGCGTCTGCCCCTTGATGAGGCCTATGACAAGGACATCGACTCCCCCATTGCAGACATGCAAAACATCTCCAATGGCCGCAAGGCGGGCAGTATCACGGCCGCCCAGTTCCTGCAACGCTTTGTGGGCGAGACCCCCTGGGCGCATCTGGACATTGCAGGCACGGCCTGGGCCTACAAGGATGAGAGCCTCCACGCCAAGGGCGCCACTGGATACGGCGTGCGACTTCTGGAGAATCTCGTGCGCACCCACTACGAAGGATAACCCTTCGTGGAGGTCCGGTTCTATCACTTGGAGAAAACACCCCTGGAAAAAGGATGCGCCAAGCTTCTTGAGCGCGTCCTTGACAGCGGCGAGCGCGCGGTTCTGCACATGGGCGATCCCGAGCGCCTCGCCCATCTCAATACGGTGCTTTGGACCTACGCCTCTGCCGCTTTCTTGCCCCACGGCACCAGTAAAGAGGGATCCCCTGACAAGCAGCCCATTTGGCTCACCACGGATTTTGACAATCCTAATGGGGCCAGTGTGATTCTTTTGTGTGATGGTCAAGTCTTGCCTGAGGGCACTTCATTTACACGGTGTCTTGATCTTTTTGACGCAAGCGACGATAGTGCACGCATGGAGGCACGTGATCGGTGGCGCGTCTATAAAGAGCGCGGGTATCACTTGGCCTATTGGAAACAAAATGCGCAAGGTGTGTGGGAAGTGCCCACATCGCCAGGCGCAACCGTTCGTTAAAACAACTTTTAAGGAGACACTTGATGTCAGTACAACGCACTCTTTCAATGATTAAGCCAGACGCCACAGCGCGCAGCCTTACGGGTGCTATCAACGCCAAGCTCGAGGCAGCAGGCTTTCGTATCATTGCGCAAAAGCGTATGTTCCTTTCCCGCGCCCAAGCCGAGGCTTTTTACGCCGTTCACAAAGAGCGCGCGTTCTTTGATGACTTGTGCGCGTTCATGTCCTCCGGCCCCATCGTTGCGCAAGTTCTTGAGGCCGATGACGCCGTTGCACGTTACCGCGACATCATGGGTGCAACAAACCCAGCCAACGCGGCGGAAGGTACCATCCGTAAGGAATTTGCCGAGTCCATTGAAGCAAACTCCGTCCACGGATCCGACTCTTTGGAAAATGCTGCCCAAGAAATCAGCTTTTTCTTTTCAGGACTAGAGATTGTAGGATAACATAACCTCAAAAAAGGGGAGGGCTACAACCATGACACGATTCTTGCGCCGCATGTTGCTGTGTATGGGGGTGGCCTTCCTCGTCCTTTCCTCACATCTCTTGGCCTCCGACGCCCTTGATACCCCTTACGTCATCTCCGATGTGAAAGTCGATATTTCTGCAGCTGACGCGACCCAAGCGCGCCTTAAAGCCGTGGAAGAAGCCCAGAGCACCGCCCTTGCACGCCTTGCCGAAACGGACGCTGTGGCACCTGAAGTAAAGGCAAAGCTTACAGGTCTTAAGGCAAGCGACATTGATAAACTTGTCAAAGACATTGAAATAACACAGGAAAAATTTACCTCCACGCGCTACATGGCGACCTTTACCATCGCCTTTAAGGAAGCGGAGTTTCAAAAACTGATGACTGGGGGCGACGACGATGATGTGGCCGCCCTGCCCCTGCCCGCACAGGAAGCTCCCCTTGAACCAACCACGCCCGTTTTACCCGCACGCGAACTCACAAGCCGCCCCGCCGTTGTGGTGCCCCTTTTTCTTGCCCAAGGGCAGATGCTTTTGTGGGAAGAAGACAACCCTTGGCTGCATACCTTGGCTGCCGACACACACCTGTCACCTCTGTTGATTTTACCAGCGGGTGATTTAACGGACATGGACGCCCTGGATCTGGCAGGCGCGCGCAAGCCATCTGCCCAAGGTCTTTACGCCCTGCGCACCCACTACGAAGCACCCTTTGTGGTTGTTGCTGCCTTCGAAGAAGACGCCAGCGGCACCACGGTTCTAAACCTCGCCCTTTTTGATGAGCAGCGCCTCATTGCCCAGGACACAAAGACGCTTCCCACGGGCAAGGATACGGCTGCCAGCATGCAAGCAGCCATTCCCCTTTTGACCGCTTTTGTGCAAAATCCACCAGCTCTCTCATCCAAAACGCCTGAGACTCTGCCCATCCCCCCCCAAGACAAAGAGGGCCTGGTTGTGGGCGTCTCTTTCCCGGACCTTGCCACCTGGATGGGTATTAAGCAACGCCTTGAGACCTTCCCGGGTGTTGGCACGGTTACGGTCAAGGCGCTCTCCAAGACGCGGGCAACCCTTCTTGTGAAGCCCACCGCCAATAAAAATGCCCTGGCCAGGGCCCTGACCAACGGCGGCTTTGTTGTGGATAGGCAAAACGCGTTAGCCCCAGCCGGAGACAATGATGAGCTACGCCAATCTGATTAGTATTGGGCGACTTCTGTGCGTACCCCTTTTCATTTGGTTGTGCCTAACGGATCACATGGAAGAGGCCTTCTGGGTTTTTTGCATTGCCGGCGCCTCTGATTTTCTGGACGGACTCCTTGCCCGGCTTCTCAAAGAACGCACGCAGCTGGGCGCTTTTCTTGATCCCCTTGCGGACAAGGCCCTCCTTGTGGGGGCCTTTGTAACCCTGTCGGTTTTGGGGCTTGTTCCTTTGTGGCTTGTGATCCTTGTTGTCTTTCGCGATGTCCTCATTGTGGCGGGCTCCCTTTTGATTCTCCTGTTTGATAAGGAGCTCTCCATTGAGCCCCTCTTCATCAGCAAGCTCAACACCGCCGCCCAGATTGCCCTTTTGGCGCTGCTTTTAGGGCTTGCAGCCTTGGGTGAGACACAGCCACTTTTGGCCAACACCATGATTTGGATTGTTGGCGTGACAACGTTTTTATCGGGCGCTTTTTATGTGAAGTTGTGGATCAAAATGATGAATCAGGAGAGTGCCAGTGGCAAATCTTAGAACCCGTTGGCTTTGGGCTGGCATCTTGGGGCTTTTGGCCCTTTCTCTCTACGCGGTCAGCGGGATTTTGCTGCCCTTCGTGGCAGGGCTTCTTATTGCTTACTTCCTCAATCCTCTGGCCACAAGGCTTGAGGGCAAGCGCCTATCCAGGGGCATTGGCGCAGGTCTTCTTGTCTTTCTGTTTTTCGTCATTTTTGTCGGCGGACTCCTTGTGGCGCTCCCCTTTTTGAAAAACGAGCTCTCGCGCCTGGCTATTATGCTGCCAAGCTACGGCCAAAAGGTCTATGGCGCCCTGTCTCCCCTTGTGGAGCGCCTTCTCGTTTACAAGATTGACCCAAGCATTTTATCCCTCAACCAATCCCTCCATGAGCAACTCAGCAATGTCGCCTCCTGGGCCCTGCGCTTGGCTGTTGGGCTTTTCAGCAATACCCTAGCTTTGGCCAACCTTTTGTCTCTCATTGTCCTAACGCCCATTATCGCCTTTTATGTGCTGCGGGACTGGCCCCTCATGATGGCCCACCTGAACTCACTCTTGCCTCCCGCCATTGGCCCCACCGTGCGAGAGCTTGCGGCCAAGATCAATACGGTCCTTGGGGGATATGCACGCGGACAAGCCCTTGTGTGCTTAACCCTTGCCCTTTACTACACGGTGGTGCTGGGCATTGTGGGGCTCAAGTTTTCACTCACCATTGGGCTTATTGCGGGGCTTTTTGCCTTTGTACCCTATTTTGGTTTTTTTGTGGCGGTCAGCGCCGCCTTGGGTGTGGCCCTGACCCAACATACCGGATGGTTTATGACAGGATGCGTGGGTGTGACCTTCCTTGTGGGGCAACTTGTTGAGTCCTACATCTTGGTGCCACGCCTTGTTGGCGACCGCATTGGCCTTCATCCCGTATGGATCATCTTCGCCCTTTTAGCCGCAGGTATCCTCTTTGGCTTCATTGGCCTTCTTTTCGCGCTTCCCTTGGCCGGCGCCGTGGGCGTGCTTGTGCGCTTTGGCGTTGCGCGCTACAAAGAAAGCACTCTTTACCAAGGTGACGGCGCCTATATCCCATGACCAAGATGGCTCAACTGACCCTGCCGCTGGATCACGCGCCCTGCTATGGGCGTGACTCGTTTTTTGTGGGACCACACAACAGTCTTGCCTATGAGGCCCTGTGTGGACCAAGTGCTGCGCGAGCGCGTGTTAGCTTTTTGTGGGGAGACGCCGGGTGCGGCAAAACCCATCTGGCCCATATCTGGTCCCAGGATCACGGGAGTACCTTTTTAGATAAGGCATGCCTTGATCAACAAACCCTTATGGAGGAGGTTGCGCAGGCAAAGGCCCTTGTCCTTGAGGACCTGGAGAACTTAAGCGCCTATGAAGAAGCCCTTTTCCATCTTCTCAATATCGTCAAGGAACTGGGTAAACCTCTTTTGCTCACAAGCAATGTCCGTGCCCAGGACTTGCCCTTTGTTCTTCCCGATTTGCGCTCTAGGCTCCTGGCCCTTCCTGCCTTTCACATTGACGCGGCCGACGATCATAGCCGCACGGCCTATCTCTATAAGTGCTTCTCCGATCGCCAGATCAAGGTGCCGCCGTCCCTCGTTCAGGACATTTTGGCGCGCACCCCGCGGGGGTTCCATGACCTTGCCTGGGTAGCAAGGCGCCTGTGTGAGGCGTCCCTACGCACAAAAAAAGCCCCTTCTCGTCAACTTTTGAAAGAAATCCTTGAAGAAGGTACCCCTCTCGCGCCATAATTCGACAGCGTGTGCGCGCGCACTTTTGATCGGTTGAGAGATAAGGAAAACCAAACCCGTGAATACCTTCAACAGAAACATTCTTCTTTGGGTCATCCTAGGCATTGTGACCTTTGGTTTTTTCAGTTTTATCCAAAGCGGGCGCGACCAGGCGCACATGGAAGAAATTCCTTACTCCACCTTCAAAACCTTCCTTGAGGATAAAAAAGTAGACAGCGTCGTCATGCGCGGACAGACCCTCCATGGGACCCTTTCCGGCGGCAAGGCCTTTGCAACCTACGCCCCCATCCAGGACCGCATGCTCATCGAGCAGATGGACGCGGGCAAGGTGCGCTACAGCGTTCAGCCTCCCGAAGATGGCGGATCCTTTTTGTCCACGCTTTTAGGATGGCTGCCCATGATCCTTATTGCGGCCGTGTGGATTTTCTTCCTGCGCCAAATGCAGTCGGGCAACAACCGCGCCATGGGCTTTGGAAAATCCCGGGCACGCCTTTTGAATGAACAGCAAACCAAGGTGACCTTTGCCGATGTAGCGGGCGTTGAAGAGGCCAAGCAGGACGTGGAGGAAATCGTTGAGTTCCTCAAGGATCCCCGTAAGTTCCAAAAGCTGGGCGGTAAGATTCCCAAGGGCGTTTTAATGCTGGGCCCTCCCGGTACCGGTAAAACCCTTCTGGCCAAAGCCATCGCAGGCGAGGCCAATGTGCCCTTCTTCTCCATCTCGGGCTCTGACTTTGTGGAGATGTTTGTGGGTGTGGGTGCCAGCCGCGTGCGAGACTTGTTTGAACAAGGCAAGAAAAACGCCCCCTGCATCATCTTCATCGACGAAATTGACGCGGTGGGACGCCACCGCGGCGCGGGACTTGGGGGCGGAAATGACGAGCGTGAGCAAACCCTCAACCAGCTTCTTGTTGAAATGGACGGCTTTGAAGCCAACCAAGGTGTGATTTTGATTGCCGCCACCAACCGTCCCGATGTTTTGGATCCGGCTCTTTTGCGCCCAGGACGCTTTGATCGCCAGGTGGTTGTGGCGCTACCTGACGTAGCGGGCCGTGCAAAAATTTTACAAGTACACATGAAGCCTGTGCCCCTTGGCGCGGATGTAGACGTGGAAGCCCTTGCCCGTGGGACACCCGGTTTTTCCGGCGCGGACCTCATGAACCTTGTCAATGAGGCGGCCCTCTTGGCCGCGCGCCTTAATAAGCGTGTTGTCACCATGCTCGACTTTGAAAATGCAAAGGACAAGGTGCTTATGGGCGCCGAACGCAGAACGTTGGCCATGAGCGACGAGGAAAAACGTCTCACCGCCTACCACGAGGCGGGGCACGCCATTGTAGGCATCAATATGCCAGGCTCAGACCCCATTCATAAAGCCACCATCATCCCCAGAGGCCGCGCCCTTGGTATGGTCATGCGCTTGCCAGAAGGAGACAGTGTTTCCAAATCAAGGCTACAAATCCACGCGGATTTGGCTGTGGCCATGGGAGGACGTGTTGCGGAAGAGCTGATTTTTGGTCATGACCGCGTCACCACAGGAGCCTCTTCAGACATTCAACAGGCCACCCAAATGGCACGCAACATGGTCACCCGCTGGGGGCTCAGTGACCTGGGGCCCATCATGTACGCAGATCCGGCTCAGCAAGAGGTTTTCTTAGGCCACTCCGTCACCCAGTCCAAGAATATCTCCGAAGCCACGGCTCAAAAAGTCGATGCAGAGGTGGCGCGCCTTGTCAAAGAAGGCTACGCAAAGGCTCAAGAGATCTTAAACACAAAACGTCATGATCTGGAAACGTTGGCGCTGGCGCTTCTTGAATACGAAACCCTTACAGGTAAGGAAATTGAGGAGCTTTTGGCGGGTAATCCCCCGAAGCGAACGGCCTCTGCCCCCTTAAAGGGCAAGAGCTCTCTGCCTTCCAAAAACGCCGCACCGAAAGAGGGCGCAAGCGCAAAGGCACCCGCCAAGACGACGAAGCGCGCGCCCAAGGCAAAAGCGCCGTCAAAAGATAACGACAACGATAACGACAAGGCATAAGACACTCCATGGCAAAACTCTTCGGTACCGATGGCATTCGGGGGCGGGCGAACATCCCCCCCATGACCCCTGACATGATGACAAAAATCGCCATCGCAACGGCAAGACACCTGCGGCGCAAGGATCACCGCCATTTGGTGGTCATTGGCAAGGACACGCGCCTGTCTGGGTATATGATTGAGCCAGCGCTCACCGCGGGCTTCATCGCCATGGGCATGGATGTGATGCTTTTGGGACCTGTGCCCACGCCGGCGGTGTCTATGCTGGTGCCAAGCCTGCGCGCCGACATTGGGGTCATGATCAGCGCGTCCCACAACCCCCACGCCGATAACGGCATCAAGATGTTTGATGAAGATGGGCGCAAACTCTCCCTGGCCGACGAAGAGGCCATCGAGGCCCTCATGCAGGAGGACTTCCACCATGTGCTGTCCGACGCCGACACAATGGGCAAAGCGCGCCGCCTGGAAGACGCGTCTGGTCGTTATATTGAGGCCGTGAAGCGTACCTTTCCTGAGGATTTGCGCCTCGACGGTCTGCGCATTGTAGTGGACTGCGCCCACGGCGCAGCTTACCGCGTGGCGCCGGCCGTCTTTTGGGAACTAGGCGCCGAAGTCATTCCCTTAGGCATCCAGCCCAGCGGCCAGAACATTAACCAAGATGTGGGCGCCACCAGCACCCGGGCCATGCAGGACGCCGTTGTCCAAACCCAGGCACATCTGGGCATTTCCCTGGACGGGGACGCAGACCGCCTTATCATGGCCGATGAGACGGGACGCATCATCGATGGAGACCAGGTTTTGGGTCTCATTGCCAGCTCTTGGAAACGTCAAGGACGCCTCACGTGCCCGGTTGTCGTGGGCACCGTCATGGCAAATTTGGGCCTTGCCCATTTTCTCACCTCCCAAGGCATCACCCTCGAGCGCGCCAATGTGGGCGACAAATATGTGGCCGCCCTCATGGATAAGACGGGCGCCATCCTTGGTGGGGAGCCCTCTGGGCATATTATTTTGTCGGACTATGCCCACACCGGAGACGGCATCATCGCAGCCCTTCAAGTCCTTGCGGTCATGTGCCGGGAAAAAGCACCCCTGTCCCAGGTCGCCCATGTCTTTGAACCCGTCCCCCAGATTTTGCGCAATGTGCGCCTGAAGAACAAAAAGATTCTGGACGCGCCCCATATTAAGGACGCCATTGCCGAGGCTGAAGAACGCCTAGGAAAAGGATCCCAGCTCCTTGTGCGCCCATCGGGCACAGAACCCCTGGTGCGCATCATGGGACAGTGCATGGATGAAGCCCTTCTCACCCAGGTCATAGGCACCTTAAGCGCCGCCTTTGAGGCATAGGGGTGAGCCCCGTTTTTTGCGTTGTGGGCCCCACGGCCTCGGGCAAATCTCACCTGGCGCTGGGCCTTGCCAAAGAAATAGGCGGCGTCATCATCAACGCCGACAGCCTACAGGTTTATAAGGATCTTCCCCTTTTGACCGCCAGGCCATCCCCCCAAGATGAAGCACACGTTGCCCACCATCTCTATGGCTTTTTAGGTCCCCATGATACCTATAGTGTTGCCAGGTGGCTGGAGGACGTGGCCCCTCTTCTTGCGCGCCTCACCCAGGAAGGGCGCCCCGTCATTTTTGTGGGGGGCACAGGCCTTTATATCAAGGCGCTCCTAGAAGGTCTGGCGCCCGTGCCCGCGATTGACCCAGACACCCGCGCACACGTACGCACCCTTTACGAGACACAGGGTTTTTCAGCTCTTCAAGGGCTTTGGAACGAAGTTGGAGAGGATGTCCTTGGCCCATGCCCCAAGGATCCTCAGCGCGCCCAGCGCGCCCTAGAGGTTTATCTGGCAACGCAAAGACCCCTCGCCTTCTGGCAGAAAGCCACCCAGCAGCCCCTTGCACCAAAGGCAAAGATCATCTACGCCGTGCGCCCTAAAGACCAGCTCCTTGAGCGCGCGCAAGCGCGCCTAGAGGCGGTCTTTGACCCAAGCCGCCAAGAAATGGAGGCCCTCATGGCCATGGATCCAAACCTAGAGACGGCCCCCCTCATGCAGGCTTTGGGCGCAAAAGAACTCCTCGCTCTCGTCCAAGGCACCATGTCGCGTAAGGAAGCCCTCACCCAAGCCTTTATCCGCACAAGACAGTACATCAAGCGGCAAAACACGTGGTTCCGCCACCAGTTAAGAGATCCGCTTGTTTTAGATCCCCAAAAGGACATGGCGCACATCATAGAAGAGATCACGAGACATAACCCGTAAAGGCCTCTTTCATTTTTTTCTGTTACTATAAAAAATAAAACATGGAGAGAAACATCATGGATCAGCATTATTTCGAAGATTTTGAGCCAGGTCAGGTCTTTTGTTCGAAAAACACATTTGTTGTGGAAGCCCAGCACATCAAAGATTTCGCCGCCATGTATGATCCACAGCCCTTTCATATGGACGAGGAAGCGGCAGAAAAATCGTTTTTTCAAGGGCTTGCAGCAAGCGGCTGGATGACCGCGTCCCTTACCATGAAGCTGCAGGTGGAGGGAGAACTTTGCCCCGCAGGCGGCGTGATTGGGGCCGGTATTGATGAGCTGCGTTGGGTGCGACCTGTGCGTCCAGGAGACACGCTTCGCACCGAGACGAAGGTTTTAGAGGTGCGCGCGTCCACGTCGCGCCCAAACCAAGGCGTGATTAAAGTCAAAACCACAACCCTCAATCAAGAAGATAAACCTGTGCAAGTGTGCGTGGGAAACCTAATGGTCCTGCGACGTACGTGATAGGGATCCCCCTTCCCACAAACGAAGGGGGCGTGTCCCCACCCCCCCCTCAAAAACGTGCCTCTTATGACGTAGATTGGTTCTGCTTCAATCCTTCAATAATCTCCTGAAGCTTTCTTGCGGTGTTGGCGGACACGCCAGGACTTCTGCGGTTGGCGCTGTGTTTTTCAATGTGCAGCACACTCACACTTTGGTCCGTTTTCACGCGAACTTCTTTTTGGTTGGCAGTAAAGCCTGAAAAGTAACCAGCATCATTGAGTGCTGCACAAAGTCGTAGAAATTTTCTGGGCTTCATGCCTGCATGGGGACCGCCATCGTGCTCATCCAAAAGTGCATTGAGGCGTTGCAATCGAGATGGACCTTGATGTGTTTGGGGACGGGGAGCGCTTATTGCGTTTACGGTATCCCTTTCCTTGCCCTTACCTCCCGCGTCAATGGGTGCCTGCACCGCCTGTTCGCCTGTAGAGGATATAACCGGCTCAATTTCCTCATCTACAGGACGCACGGGAGTCACGGCGTCCGTGGAAGAGGACTGCGCAACTTGTTGGGCCAAAGGTGTAAGAGCCAAAGCATCAACCTGAGCGGCTGGAGCACTTTTTTCTGGCAAGGAGACGTCGCAAGGGTCCTGGGACGCCGTCACCAACAATGCTTCGCTCGCCACGGACGCACTTGAGGGGTTACGCTTTTTCTTTCTGCGCTTCTTCTTGTTTGAAGGTGCACTAAGGGCCTGTGGCTCTTTCTCTTCCTCTGTAAACACAGGCAACTTTGCCATATCCAGCAAGCGAGCCGTTGTCAGCTCGAAGGTGAAGTCTTTTAGCCCCCCTTCTTGCTTACGGTTGAGCATCATTCTTGTTTTGGCCTCTTTACTTGAAAGGTGCGCATCAATATAATGATAGCTATTTACAAATACATCATAATATACACTTGAGTAATATGCAATATATTCTGCAACACTTACTTTTGAATCATGATAGCGCACTCTGTCACTGACGAAAGCGCTTATCTTCTCGTTGATTTCACTTGCAGGGGTATAGGATGTATTTCTCATATTTTTCATGATGCGATCCTCATGAAACGTGCCCTCTTCTCCCTTCAAAACATGGTCACAAATATACTGTGCCCCTTTTAAAAACAAAGCAGCCTGGGCGAAGTAGGTTCTTGCTTTTTCCAAATCAGCACGCAGATACTTGGCATTTTGATAAACGTAGCTGCCTGTGTCAAAAATATCCACAAAGGCTTCGTTAATGGCCAGAAAGAGATTAAGCTCCATGGCATGTCCTTGGGATACTGCCAGAATCAAACTTATCCCATCACCGGCACTTGTGAACTTGAGGTGAAAGGGACGCCGTAAATTGTTCTCTTTCTCAAGGGTGCCGATAAGGGAAAGAAAATCCATTTCTGTCATGGCTTGATGTCTTGGACGAAATTGCCCAGCAACTGTTTGCTCGTAGTGGTCTTTTCCCTGTTTGAAATAAGACTCACCCGTCACAAAATCCTCATGCGTCGCCCGTGCTGATGAGGTAGCGCCTTGGTACAAAATAACAATAAGGGATAATATAAGGGGGGAAAATTTCCTAAACTTCACGACCGCTCCTACCTTCAAATGAATAAATAATCGTTTATTCAGTTAACAAAGCGGTGTCTTTTTGTCAATTAATTTATATTTTTACCTATCATATAAACACAGTGACCAAATTCCTGGATCGCGGGTGTTTTATTAGGTAGGTTTAGACTCCGTACTTATAGTGCCCCACGGCAAGAATGAACGCGTGCCCACGAAAAATGTGCGCCGCCCATTGTAAAGGCTCTACACCTCTACCGTATCTCCCAAAAAGCCGATAAGTCTTTTCAGGATGTCACAATTTGTTTGGGATCAGAGACGCTTAGCCCTCACAAGCGAGGACGAGGACCTGCGAAAATAGTGAATCGTTTAAAGGGAGAGATTTTTGTAGAAAAAATGTGAAAATTGGTTGCGGGGGCAGGATTTGAACCTGCGGCCTTCAGGTTATGAGCCTGACGAGCTACCGGGCTGCTCCACCCCGCGACAAGAAGTACGCTCTTTGTAGGGTATTTTCGCGCCCTACGCAAGCAAAAAAATATTTCCTTACCTTTTCCTTTGCCCTTTTTTTACTTTTTATTGCCAACGTGGCCACAGAAGGAGATACATAAAATCGTCAAATTTTAATTTATCACTTATTTACAAATAGTTATTTAATTTTTAAAAAAATGGGAGTCTCACAGACATGAAGAAGACCTTTTTAAATTTATGCCTTATCGGTAATTTTTTAAACTGCTTATCCATTGCGAATCTTTATGCCAGCGCAATAGATGACTCAAGTCCACGCAGCATCACAGATTCAGAACTGGAATCCCTCACAAGCTCTCCTAGCACAAGCTATTCCTCAAGCTCTCCCAGCCCCTGCAGCTCCTATATCTCACCTGGCTCAAGATGCACCACACCTTCCCCGCGATCCGTCTCATTCGCGGACATGGTGGATGATTTAAGACCCATGCTCAAAGCCTTTGAGGCATACCTTTCCGGTGGTGAAAAGGTTCGTTCACGCTCCTTCAGGCACATCAATGACACCTATGAGGTGAACCTGGCGGGAGATCACTTAGAGGTAAGGGGACCCAAAGCACGACCCTTTCTGGAAGCGTACCCCCTTGCCAAACGCGTGAGTCTGGCTGGTGTGGATCACGTGCCATTAGATCTTCTGAGCCCCGATCTTGAAGAGCTCAATCTATACGGATGCGACCTTGTTCTTGATAATGCGTTTATTACGCAGCTTGGCACGCACAAGGCACTGAGCTCCCTTGTGATTGTGGGAAAGCGCTACTTTCCTCTCATCGTTTCCGACGCTTACAAAAACAACTTTTCCAAGTGCGTTGATTATGGATATGAACCCCTGCGACCAACCTTTACAACCCTTGCGCCCTTAAGTGGCTTGAAGACACTGCGCCTAGAGACTATGAAATTCACGCACCTGCCTGAGGACATCAGCTGCCTCTCACATCTTGAGACGCTCAGACTGCGCAACAACTATGATTTGAGCGAACTGCCCACAAAGATGAGAGCCCTTACAAAGCTCACCACACTCGATCTTACGGATACACACATCCACGCCCTTCCTGAGTGGATCACGGACATGAGAAGCCTCAGCGAGCTTTATGTAGGCTATATCGACGATGCATTAGCTCAAATCCCCGATGAATCCCACACCATAGGGCTCGTGCACGAGGAAACCTATCGTGGCATGCCCGCAAACCTCACCTTTGATTTACCAAAGGGTTTTGTGAAAAAAATGCAGGGCCTCATCATTCACATGAATGCCCATGCGGCCATGCCTTACCTTGAAAGCCCCTTGAGCGCTGGCCTTGCGACCATAGACGAAACTGGCATTTACCAGGTCCCTCTACGCAAAAAACATCGCACGTTGTCCTATATCGCCAAGAGCATACGGGGAAAATAAAGGGAGATCTGCGCAAAAGATTTTTAAACCCCTTACACAACAGGAGACAAGACAATGTTAAAAAACACAAAAAAACTTCCCATCCTGAGAATACTTCTATGCGCCCAGTTTTTGGCCCACCCCTCAAACGCGTCTTTGTTAGAAGAATTGGAGACTTTCTTGCGTACCTCTCCAGGGGATAGGGCCTTGACCTTTGTAGAGGCAAAAGATCAAGACAGCATAACGTTTCAGGGCGCCTCTCTCAAGATCGTCAGCGAGGATCCTGACCCCTATCTGCGCGCACTCCAAAAGATTGAAACCAATATTTCCCTTTCGGCCCTCAAGCTTCGAAACTGTGCGGTCCTTGATCCGGCGCTTTTGCCTAAAACACTCCTCACACTCCACATGGAGGGATGCGCTTTGAAGATTGATGACACGCTCCTTAAAGGCATAGGAGAGACGCTGCCTGAGCTGGTCACCCTTGCCATTTCGGGCAAACGTTATTATCCCATTCACAATCAAAGGCACGCAAGCCCCAGACAAAGCCCACCCTTAAGGGCCACTTTCACGTCCCTAGCGCCCCTCAAACACCTGCGTAATTTGCGTTTAGAAACCATGAAGTTTCCCAATTTACCCGAGGACATCAACACACTGGCAAATCTACAATCCCTGTCCCTTACACGTAACCACGACCTTTTGGCTTTACCAAACACCCTGCGTGAGCTTAAGAAGCTACAAACCCTCGAGATCACTCACACACATGTTACAGAAGTGCCCAAATGGATTGGCGAGCTCACATCTTTAAGTGAGCTTTCCCTGGGATATATGGATGATCAGCTTGCGGACGTGCGCACCCAGTGGGTCACGTCAGACTTGCCACAAGGACAAAGCCTTACCCTGCCGCTGGGCACTCTGTTGCACATGGAGAATCTGGTGATACGCCTGGGTAAACAGGACGCTGCGCCCTATGTAGAGACCTTCGTGAGAAATGGCCTCACGCGCACCGCCAACCCAGATAAATTTGTTGTAGAGCCCCGTGCGCACCAGGGTCGTCTCAGGTATTTATGGACGTCCTATGGCATCTTGGGTGATGGCCCGCGCAAAGCAAAGACCTTGCAGGTTGGGTCCACAAAAAATAGATAGGCATCAAACACCAGGTCACGTTTGAGAAAAACCTCACTCGTGCCCTGGTGCCCTTAAAGTTCCTCAAGGCCTTTTTTTCCCATTTTTCCTGCAAACCGGTCATCCAAAAGGGCTTGAAGCTCTTTTTCTGCGTTTTTTTCCTCACGCACACTTTGAAGGGTGAGGTATTTTTCAGTGGCGCGCACCTGAGCATATTCCCCGCGCAGCAAATCCCGCTCCCTGTTCAGGGCGTCCTCGACCTGCCCCATGAGACCATCCAGTTGCTTCCTCTTTTTCTCCACAAGCTGGGCGTAGCGCAAATAGGCCACGCCCCACTGGGGGTCACTCTCAAGGGCTTTTTTCTCATCCATGAGGCTTGCCGCCCAGTTGGCATCCTCTTCGCGAAGCGCCTCTAAGCGCGCGTTTAAGCGGCCCACAAGGGCTTTGCGCACATCAAGCTCGTGGGTCTGAACGCGCAGGAGTTTCTTGAGGGCTTTTTGCGTACTCATTTACCCTTACCGTCCAAAAGCGTTGCAAGGTTCATGAAGCTCTCCCCCATTTCCGACTGATCGTGAAGTTCCTGGGCAAGAAAGGCCTCCAGAGCTGGATAAAACCGCATGGCCTCATCCACATCCGCGGACGTTCCCCGTTTATAGGCGCCTAGGCGAATGAGATCCTCCATCTCGTCGTAGGCGCTCAGGAGAGAGCGCGCCTTCACCACAATCTCGCGCTCTGCCGGCGACAAGCATCCTGGCACCATACGTGACAAGCTTTTGGGCACATGGATGGCGGGAAAACGCCCCCTTTGTGCAATGATGCGGTCAAGGACAATGTGGCCGTCCAAAATACCGCGTACAGCGTCTGAAATAGGCTCGTTGTGGTCGTCTCCCTCTACAAGAACCGTGAAAAGCCCCGTGATGGAACCTTCTTTGTCTTCAAGACCGGGTCCTGTGCGCTCAAGAAGCCGTGGGAGCTCTGCAAAAACACTGGGCGTATATCCTTTGCTTGCGGGAGGCTCGCCGGCCGCAAGACCTATTTCACGCAGGGCCATGGCAAAACGGGTCACACTGTCCATCAGACATAGGACCTCTTTTCCCTCATCCCTGAAAAAATCCGCAATGGTGACCGTTGTGTAGGCCGCTTGGCGACGCGTGAGCGCCGTCTCGTCGGAGGTGGCCACAACCACCACGCACTTTTTCATGCCTTCGGGACCCAGCTGCTCATCAATGAATTCCCGCACCTCACGCCCGCGCTCCCCAATCAGGCCAATGACAATGACATCGGCCTGGGTAAAGCGTGCAATTTGGGACAAGAGAGAGGATTTTCCAACGCCAGACCCTGCAAAAATGCCCATGCGCTGGCCCTTGCAGCAGGTCATGAAGGTATCAATGGCACGCACGCCCAGCCCCAAACGCTCCTTCACAAGGCCCCGCCTGTGGGCCGGCAGAGGCGAGGCACGCGTAGGATAAGCGCGCATACCATGGGCGATGGGTCCCTGGCGATCCAAGGGACTTGCGTGAGCGTTTACAACGCGCCCAAGCCAGCTCTCATGGGGATAGATGGCCAGCGTCGGCGCTTTCAAGCGCACAACACAGTTGGGGCCCACACCTTCCCCTGCCGCGTAAGGCATGGCCAGGGCAGTATTTCCTGAAAAACCAACAATTTCGGCCAGTATTGGCGGATGGGACTTGGGAACAATTTCGCACAACGCCCCTTGAAGGGCGTCTTCCTCCAGGCCCACCACATGGGCAAGGGGACCCGTTAAGGCTTTGACGCGGCCAAAACTTACGTGGGTTTTGACCTGCGAAAGATGGTGAATGACGCGCTTCACCCTGTGCATCCCTGTTTTCTTTATTGTTCTCCTGTCAGGGTAGCACCCTTACGCGCGCGTGGCGAGGGCTTCCTGTGGCAAAGGGACGCGCTCTTTCTTTTTCTCTTTTTCCTCTTCCCAGCAAATGGCAAGGGTGCCGATGAACACAATCAGTGTCCCCAACCAGAAATCATGGGTCTTGGGCATCTGTCCGAAGGCGACGTAGGCAATGGCGGCGCTAAAGAGTAACCTTGAAAACCCAAAAGGTGTGAGATAGACAACCTCGGCGCACGCAAAGGACTTGGCCATGCTATAGTGGGCAAAGCTTGCCACACCGCCCAAAAGCACAAGCCATCCCCATTGGTTGAGGGTCGGGCTAACCCACGTGGGCAAGGCCGGCACAAAGCACACAGGCGCCATAAAAACTAGGAGATAAACCGTCAACAGGGCGGGTGAATCACCGCGCAGGGTCAGCTCCCGCCCCACAATTTTACACAGCGCAAAGCAGGCAGCTGAGCCCAGGGGCAGACCCAAGGCCCAGATGTTTTTCAACTCCCCCTGCATGAACTCTGCGTCTGGGCGCGAGATCAAAAAGGCGCCCACAAGGCCCAGGATAATACCAAACATGCGCCAGGGACCTAGGCGCTCGTTCAAATAAAAATACGCCGCAATCACCGTAAAGATGGGCCCCAAAAACCCCAGGGACACGGCCTTGGCAATGGGCATGACTGCAAAGGCCAAATACAAAAGAATAATCCCGCCTGCACCGAAAAGAATACGCACGGTGTGCATGGCGATATGCTGCGTTCGAAAAAAGGCCAGGCCTTTCCCGCGCAGCATCAAGGGCACCATCAGGACGCAGCCCACAACATTTTGCAAACATGCAATTTCCGCCGCCGGTAGGGGCGCGCTCTTATCCCCCGCCCCACCCGTCAGATAATGGACAATGGCGTTCAAGACAGCAAAGGCTGCGCACGCTGCGATCTTCCAAAGGATACCTTGTACATTTTGTGAGGCGCGCTGAGTCGTCATAGGGAACTCCTAATTCCGGTTACCCCTTTGATATAGGTTCTTTTTGGCCACAGCTCAAGAAAAAGTGTGCCATCGGGGGCACTTTGTGGTTGTTTTGCATTTGCATGGCTTTAAAAGGATGTTTTCCTTCGCTATACTTGAAGAGATAAAAAGATAATCATAAACGGGAGATAAAAGGATGACACATCATATCACACTGATTCAGGGCGACGGTATTGGTCCTGAAGTCGTGGGCGCAACCAAGGCCATTATTGATGCGAGCGGCGTCAAAATTGACTGGGAAGTGTGTGAAGCCGGAAAAGAAGTTTTCAAAAAAGGCATCGCGTCTGGCGTCCCCCAAGAAACCATTGATTCCATTAAGCGCACCCGTCTTGTGCTCAAAGGCCCCCTCGAAACACCTGTCGGCTTTGGTGAGAAGAGCGCTAACGTGACCTTGCGCAAGCTCTTTGAAACTTATGCCAACATTCGCCCCATTAAAGAATTCCCCGGTGTGGATGGTCCTTATAAAGGCAAAGGCATCGACTTTGTGATTATCCGCGAAAATGTGGAAGACCTTTACGCGGGCATTGAGTATATGTCCACACCAGGCGTGTCTAAGTGCTTGAAGCTGATCACCCGCAAGGGATGTGAGAAAATCGTGCGCCTGGCCTTTGAGTTTGTACGCGCAGAGGGCCGCAAGACCCTGCACTGTGCCACAAAGGCCAACATCATGAAGTTCTCCGAAGGCATGCTCAAGAAAACCTTCGAGGAAATCGCGCCCCAGTATCCCGATATCGAGGCCCATCATATTATCGTGGACAACTGCGCACACCAGCTCGTGCGTTTCCCCGACAAGTTTGAAGCCATCGTCACCACCAATATGAACGGCGATATCCTGAGCGATCTGGGATCTGGCCTCATTGGCGGCTTGGGGCTTGCACCTGGCGCCAATATTGGTGACGGCATTGCCATCTTTGAGGCGGTGCATGGATCCGCGCCCAAGTACGCGGGTCTTAACACCATCAACCCGACTGCCGTTCTCTTCTCAGGCGTGATGATGCTGCGTCACATCAAAGAGTTTGAAGCTGCCAATATCATTGAGCAAGCGGTTCTTGCAACCCTCGAGTCGGGCGTTATGCCCCAGGATATTGCGGCGCCAGGTAAGGGCGTGTCCACCACGGACTTCACCCAAACCATCATCAAGAATTTTGGCAAGTCCTCCAACGCCTGGAAGGCGCGCGACTATAAGAGCCTCGTGATCCCCAAGGTTGATCAACGTCCGGATCTTGTGCCTTGCAGCAGCAAGAAAGTCGTGGGCGTGGACATCTTTTTGGACTCCCCGCTTTTTGGTGAGGCCCTTGGATCCTCCCTTACCCACATCGCCCATGCATCGGCCTTTGAGCTGAAGATGATCTCCAACCGCGGCGTTCAGATTTATCCGTCCGCCGGCACGTCTCCAGACGTTGTGGATTTGTGGTCTTGTCGTTTCATGGCCAGAAGCGGGGCCTGCGACCAAGCCCAGGTGCGTGCCCTTGTGGCACTCATTGAAGAGCAACACCGCTGGGTCAATATCGAGCTTCTTCAAACCTTTGATGGCAAAGAAGCTTACTCAAAGGCCCAAGGAGAAAACCAAAGCGCTGCGCCCGCTCCCCAAGCCGCAGCGGCAAGCAGATAACACTTATTCTTACCCCCGCGTGCTTTTGTCCCTTGACTTGAGCGCGCGGGGAAGATAGGTATAAATCGTTGCCCAGGTGGCGGAATTGGTAGACGCGCTAGTTTCAGGTACTAGTGAGCTTATGCTCGTGGAAGTTCGAGTCTTCTCTTGGGCACCAACATGTAAAAGGACAGTTGTGTGACTCCCACCATTCATTTACACGCTTCAGATTTGCCCGAAGGCCTCGACTTGGGGCCTGTTGTGGCCATCGATACGGAGGCCATGGGCCTGAATCCACATAGAGATCGCCTCTGTCTTGTCCAGCTTTCAAGCGGGGACGGTACATGTCATCTCGTCCAAATCCCCCAAGGACCTGTGAAAGCGCCTCGCTTAGCGGCACTCCTTGAGGATAAAAACGTCCTGAAACTCTTTCATTTTGCCCGCTTTGACGTGGCTATTCTTCAGCACAACCTGGGTGTGCGCTGCGCCCCCGTTTACTGCACCAAAATCGCCTCCAAAATGACGCGTACCTTTATCGACCGCCAGGGTCTCAAGGACCTGTGCCGTGACCTTCTGGGCGTTGATATTTCAAAGACGCAACAGTCCTCCGACTGGGGACAGAAAATCCTCACGCCCGAGCAACAGCTTTACGCCGCAACGGACGTGCTTCACCTCCACGCACTCAAGGAAAAGCTGGACGCCCTTCTGGCACGCGAAGGCCGAGTAGCGCTTGCACGCGCATGCTTTGACTTCCTGCCCACCTGCGCTGAGCTAGATATGGTGGGCTTTGAGGGCATGGCACTTTTCTCTCACTAAGGCTTTTTTCGTAATCTCGCAAGGTATTGGGGCAGAGCGTCCCAAGCACTGCGTCCTTTGTCGCAAGGCTCACCCCCAGTGGTGCGCAGCGTAGTGAGGCGCGCCTCAATATCCCCCAGCAACTGCTGGTCCACGTGATATAAAGACAGCGTGTAGGACCTTTGCCACCACGCCTCAAAACGTTTCCAAGCGTGGGGGCGCAAGGCGTCGTCAGGACGCGCCAGCGCAAGAAGAATGCCTTCTAGCGCCTCCAAACCACCATACTGCACAAGGACAAAAAAGGCGCTTTGGGCCGTCTTGAGGGGCGCTTTCATCACAAGATCTTTAAGCTGCGGACGCAAATGACGGTGTTTTCTTGCCAAAATAAGCGCGCATGCGCGGCGTACCTTGGCACTTGTGTCCCCAAGTCCCTCAAGTAAACGTGCGTCCATCTCCAAGAGACCCCAGCGCGCACATGCTGTCAAAACCGCCGCACGCACCCGTCCATTGGGGTGCGCCATAAAGGGCAAAAGAATCTCTGTGTCACCGGGCACCCCTTTTTGGGCAAGCCCCATCAAAGCGCCAGGAGAAGGAGGCGTCGCTTTTAAAACCGCTTGTCGGTAAAGGGAGGCTATGTCTGTTTCCCCAAGACGCGTCATCACAAAAGTGGCGTACTCTCGCACACCCCTGGCTGGGTCAAAGAGCGCCGCTTCGAAAAAGGGGCGCTTTTCTAAGAAGCGCGTCTCGGGAACGCGCCGAAGCGCCGTTAGCCTCACGCGGCTTGACGGATCACGCAGTAAATGCGTCACCCTCTGTAGCGACGTTTCATCTTGGGGCAGCTGGGTGAGTGCCCACACCCGCACAAGGGACTCGCGGCTGTGAAACGCTGCCTCAACCACATCTTGTTCAGGTCCAACCATGTGACACAAAAACAAACGCTCTTTTAAAGAACCAGTGTCCATGGCATTTATAAGATCCCCACGTCGCACTGGCTCACGCATATGGGCCGCGATTTGCGCACGTATATGGGTCAGATCGCGCCGGCCCATATGCGCTAGTGCGCAAATCAGCCCTCCATAGGGCACAATGTCCTGTATCTGCAAGGTTGGCAAAAGAGATGCGAAGGCACGCTCAGCCTCAGCCTGCACCTCGCCCACCCAGTCATTCAAGCGCACCAAGATATAGGGGAATGCCTCTGGATGGGGCATGCTCCCCATGCGCACAAGTGCCTTCTGACGGATGTATCCATTTTGATTCAGGCTCGCCAGCCCCAGGATGTGCACCGAAAGCTCTAGAGGCAGGCTCAGGGCGTCCGCGCGCTCCATAAGCGCTTCTGCTAGCAACCAATTGAAAGATGCATACAGGTTTGCCCCCTTGTCCCAGACGCCCTTTGAACACAAAAGGGTACGCACCAGCCTTGCGATCTCGTGGGCAAGGCCGTCCTGACAACGCAAAAGAAGGGGTGCCACGTACTGAAGGTCATACACGCACGCCTGGCGCGACAGCGCGTCAAGGGCGCGCCTTTGATCGTCCACTGTCGTCTTGCGCAAAAAACCAACCTTGGCCTCCAGCACCTTCATATAAGGCGCGATTGCGTCATAAGGCATGCACCCTCTTTGCAACTCATTTTTTCATATGCACACTATAGTGGGAACACTTTCATTTGGGAACAAGGCTATCTGCAGGAAGCATGTAGGAAGGTGTGAGGGCGTGGAATATGCGGCAAAGATCCCACCCATATTCTTTCGAAAGAACATCATCATTTTTCAGGAGAACATCATGATAAAATATTTTGTTTTTGCAAGCCTATTCGTACCCACGCCCCTTTTTGCCAGCGCCCAGGATGAAAGCGGCTGGGAGCATGTGAGGGCAGCAGTTGCACCGGAAAAACCTCTTCAGGTGGTCCTTGGCGCCATGCCCCATGAGTCACATATGCAGGGCGTTCACACAACAGGTCTGCGCATTTATGTAGACCTAGATACCGCGGGCGCAGGAAGAAGCGCGCCAGACGCACCTTTCATAAGAGCTGATTTTAACAAAATCAACTTTTGGCAACAGCTTGGAAAAGCGCTTCCACAAAGAGTAGACGCTATTTTGTGTGATGTGAGCGTCACAAAATTCATCGCGTGGGATCTTCCTATAATGCGTGAGATTTTGCGTGGCCCCCTCAAGTCAGGCGGCTCGGTTTATTTACCCAATGTGCACTTTGCATCCGAAGCTCCAAAAATGCCTCAGTGGATCCATCAAAAGACAGGGGTGTCGGCTGACCAAACCCTTGAAGGCGTCGACCGTAAAACACTTCCATGGTACTTTGGTCCGGATAAATTCAAAGAAGCATTTAAGCCATACGATATACCGACTTATGTTGTAAGGGGAAACGGGGGCACGCAAACTGCCATCACGGACGGCGTGTGGTCCTCTACCCCCAACTATATCGTTGATGCGACCTTCCAGGCAGGAGGAAACTTAAGCCGTCTTGTAAGCGTTATCTTTTACCATATGGGATATGCGGGTTACCCGGACATTGGCCTTGCGTCCCGTGAAGGGTCTGGGGAAATGTTGCGTGGCTTTTCCTTCGTGAAGATCACAAAGAAATAGTTAGCTCGCCCTCGACAGCCGCGCCATCTCAAAGGCGCGCTTACGGTCATAGGACGAGGGAATCTTGAGAATCCGACGGTACTTGGAAATGGTGCGCCTGGCCACATCCACCCCAGCTTCAGCCATTTTTTGAACCAGCTGATCATCGGAGTACGGATCTTCGGGATTTTCCTCCTCCACAAGACGCACGAGTGTTTGTCGCACACTGGCCGCCGCAAGGGTTTCTGTATCTTGCATGCTGGCAACGGCGTGGGAGAAGAAAAGGCGCATTTCAAAGGTTCCGCGCGGCGTGCGCATGTATTTGTTCTGCACCACCCGTGAAACGGTGCTTTCGTGGATGTCGAGGGTGCTTGCGACCTCCTTGAGGGTAAGGGGCACCAAGCGCATCACGCCTTCTCGCAAGAAATCTCCCTGGGTGCTGATGAGCACACTTGCAACCTTAAGGATGGTTTGGGCGCGTTGATCAAGGGCTTTGAGAAGCCAGTTGGCGCTGGACATACGCTCCTTTAAGTAACTTTGGATTTCGCGGCTTCCCTTTTCCCACACCCGCGCGTAGTAACCCGTATCGATGAGGACTTTGGGCAGGGTTGCCTCGTTAAAGCGCACGTCCCAGCGCTGGTCACCCTCGTGCCATGTCACAAAAAGATCTGGGATAAGGGCGCTGTCGTCTCCTTTGGAGAACGCCAGACCCGGCTTGGGATCAAGGGTACGCAGGAGTTGTAAAAAACTTCCAAGCTCTTCCTTTGTGATTTTTGCCTTGCGTATGAGTTCCTCAACACGCCCTTCTCCCACAAGGGGCAAGTGCGCCAGAAACCGAGTCAGCTTTGGCGTCAGGGCTTGCCGCTCCGCCAGCTGCAGGCGTAAACACTCCGACACCGAGCGTGCAAAGACCCCCACGGGCTCAAAGCGCTGGACCTTCGCTAAAACCCCTTCAAGAAGGGGAAGGGGCGCACCCAGCGCACTTGCCAGATGCTCCAAAGGCGTTACAAAATATCCCGCCTCATCCAGATCCGCAATAAAGTGCGCGGCGATAAGCTTTTCCTGGGTATCACTCAAGCGCATATGGATTTGGCTTGTGAGGTGGGCAACGAGGGTCTCCCCTTGGGCCGTTGCACGCCCCTCAAGGCCATACTCATCGGTCTGCCGTGAGAATCCCCCAGCCCAGCGGTCTCCGTCGCTGTCATTTCCCCACAAATTTTCATGGGTTTGGGAGGAAGGGTCTTCCCAATCTTCTTCGGAGGATTTTTCTTGCAAAGAAGGGGTGTCGTCCTGGGACCCTTCCAGCTCAAGCAATGGGTTTTCCATAAGCTCTTGGCCCAGATGCTGGGCCAAATCAAGATTACTAAGTGTCAAAAGATGAATCGCTTGCCTGAGCTGGGGCGTCAGGGCCAGAGATGTGATTTGTTTTTGCTGTAGCTTTTGAGACAGCGCCAACGCCCGCCCCCTTCTGCTTTTTATAAGCGGAAGTTCTCCCCTAAATACACGCGGCGCACGGTTTCATCGGCCACGATTTCCTGGGGGGTACCTTCCATCAGAACCTTCCCTTCATTGATGATATAGGCTCTGTCGACAATATCAAGGGTCTCGCGCACGTTGTGGTCTGTAATCAGCACACCGATATCTTTTTCCTTCAGGTGACTGATGATGGCACGCACGTCATGGACCGCGATGGGGTCAATGCCGGCCAGCGGCTCATCAAGCAGCATAAAGTGCGGTTCTCCCGCCAAAGATCTGGCAATCTCCACGCGCCTTCGCTCACCACCAGACAGGGTCATGGCAGAGGAGCGGCGCACATGGGTCAGGGAAAATTCCTCCATGAGCTTTTCCAGGGCGTCTTCGCGCTTATCTTCATTGCCTTCAACCACCTCAAGAACAGCGCGAATATTATCCTCCACAGTGAGACCTCTGAAGATGGAGGCCTCCTGAGGAAGATAACCAATGCCTAGGCGCGCCCGGCGGTACATGGGAAGTGAAGAAATGTCATAGCTGTCTAGAAAGATATTGCCTTCGTCCGCCTTGATGAGCCCTGAGATCATGGAGAAAACCGTGGTTTTACCCGCACCGTTTGGGCCCAGTAAACCAACTGCCTCGCCGCGCTTGACGCGCAGACACACATCACGCACAACGGGACGGTTGTGATAGGTCTTCATGAGATGCTTTGCTTCAAGGCCTCTGGCCTGGTTCAGCATGTCAAAATCAAAGGGGGTGGACGAGGCCTTAGGCACCGCTATTGTCTTTCTTCTTCTGTGGGAGCAACAGTACCTTCACGCGGCCAGTGCTTCCCTGGTTTTGGGAAGGCCCCATTGTGGCAAGGGGAGCGGATTTGTCAACCCCCGTGGCCGGCAAAAGAAAGGAAACGCCTTGTTTCATGTCAAAACGTCCCCGCTCGCCTACCATTTGCCCTTGGCCTTTTTTCGTGAGCTTCACCCGGCCATTCAAAACCACCACTTCGTCGGCGTCGGTGTAAACGCCCGCATCGCCCTCGGCCATATCTTCAGGGGTCGACACAAAAACGTCGTGCCTGGCTTCTAAACGCTCAAGCTTGCGTTTGTCTTCTTTATCTTTTGTGAAATAGGCGTCCACCTCCTGCGCCTCAAGGAGCTTTTCCCCTTTCACAACCCGCACGTCGCCTCTGGCTTCTGCGTGGCCCGTTTGATCATAATACTCAAGGGAATCGCGCGCCCTCACGTGGGTGTCCCCCATGGTCAGGAATAAATCTCCGCCCGTCATGGTCAAGTGGGAGGTGTCGACCAAAAAGTCAGCGTGGTTTGAGCGTGCTTCCTGGGTCTTTACAGTATTTGTCATGTGGACGCTGCCAATGGCCTCCAAGCGCTCAAGACCCTGTGGCTTCCCGCTCGCGTCCATGTGAAAATAGGCCTTCAAGGTATCGCAGGTCAGCTTTGTGTCCCCTTGGGTGACAACCACGTCACCTTTGGCGGTGCACACACGACCCTTTTGCTCGCATGTAATTCCGCTTTTTGCGTCAATCTCGATGGGAACATTTTGTCCTGTCTCGTCCTTTGTGCTCAGCTCAAAGGCCTGTGCCTTTGGAAGGCACAAGGAACCCATGAACAGCAATGGCAAGAAGGACTTATGCATGATGCTTAACCCTTATGGTTGCCAAAACGTTGTTGCACGACCTTTTCGATTTGCTCCGTCACAATCCACTTCACAAGGGAAGGTAAATGGGCATCCAGCCAATCCTTCAACATAGGACGCAACATATCTTGCATCAGGGCCTCAACGGTCTTTGAACCAATGCCCGTCTCTCCAGATGTCATACTGGGCGCAGAGGCAAAACGGTCCGTGAGGGCCGCCAGCGCGTCGGAAGATGCCGCCAGTGTCTCTTGGGAAATGAGGTCCACAGCCTGGGCCATCTCTTGGGGGGTCTCGGGCGCGAAGGTTTCCTCAACGACAGCAGCTGGTGTGGGCGCCGCTGCAAACATATCGTCGATATCCTGGGCTGAGGCCTTTTCTTCTTGCACGGGCTGGGGTGCTGGCGCTTCCTCCTGTACAGTGGCCGCTGGCGCCGCTGCAAACATATCGTCGATATCCTGGGCTGAAGCCTCTACAGGCGCCGCCTCTGACGCAGGTGCTGCGTCAAAAATATCCTCCACAGCTTGTTGAGCAGCGTTTGTATCAGTCATGGGTGTTGCCTCCTGTTGGGGGGTGAAGGGAGAAAGCGCTGCAGACGGGGCCACGCCTGCAGCGATTGCCGTCTCTTGCGCGTACGCTTGTTCTTGTGGCTCTTGGGCGGGCACTTCTTGAACAAGGGTTAAAATGGGCGCCCCTGGGGCCGGCGCACTGGGCGCGTAGCTCATTTCTTGGGGCTCAAGACTTGTCACGGAGCCGTCTTCATTAAGAAGCTGGGTCAGCTCAATGACCTTGCCCGTGGGCGCTTGGGGTGCGCCGTCAGGGTGAAGGGAAGCAATGGCCGGCCCCAGGGCCGTTTCAGCCCAGCGGCGCCCGCCACGGATATCCTCCTCAATGGTTTCCCGAATAGAGGATAGGATCTCTTCCATGGACCGTTGATTCTCAGCAAATTGACCAGTCATTTTCATATCCTCTTAAATTAACGCTCGGGATCGTACCCGGTAAAGATAAAGCCCTCCACATCCTTGGCATAGCTTTGGATGGGGTATGGAGACACAGGCAGTGCAAGGCCGGCGGCAGTAAGCTGCCCCAAGGACACGAGCATCTGAAACCCGGCTTGCAAATACCGGATGCGCGCCTGAAGCAAAGATGTCTCCACGGACAAGAGCGTGTTCTCGGCCGTCAACACGTCCAAAATTGTGCGCTCACCCACGAGGGACTCTTGTTGCACGCCTTGAAGAGCAAGACGCGCGGCCTCTACGCCCTTTTCAAGCTCAGGAATCTGATCGCGGAAAGAGATCCATGACTCATAGGCTGAAACAGCGCTTTGACGCGTAGAGTCTTCCGTTGCACGCACGGTGATCTTTGCTTGGGTTGCTTGTTGCCTTGCTTGACGGAAGGTGGACCAATCGCTGCCGCCACCGGCGGATCCCCCATAAAGGGGAATGCGCACCTGCACGCCAACGGAGGCCGTGTTTGAGCGCGCATCGGCAGCAGAGAAGCGGTTCACTGTATCGGAGGTTATGTTGCGCCCTAAACTTCCTTGCAGGTCAACGCTAGGCAAAAGCGCGCCGCGCCGTACATCAATATTATGCTTGGCGGCTTGGGCCGCTAGCATGGCTTGTACCATGGCCGGCGCGTTCTTAAGGCTCAGATCCACAAAGTCTGTCTTGGCCTTTGGCACGGGAATAAAGTGGGTCACAGGCTCGGGCAAAGGCAAGTTTTTAGCCGGCTGTTCGCCGATGGCTGCAAAATAGGTCGCCTCGGCCGTGATAAGGTCTGCTTTGGCTGCAACCTCTTGGGCAAGGGCAGACGCATAATCACTGTTGGTCTGTTCAACATCCGTCAGTGTCAATTCGCCCACTTCCATACGGGCCCTGGTTTGCTCCAAAGTTTTGCGCTTCGTGTCCACATTTTTTTGTTGCAGTTCCAGGGTTGCACGCTTCAGGCAAAGATCCAAATAGGCCTGCACGGATGCAAACAATGTCTGCTGCTCAGTGTTCGTAAATGACGCGACCCCTGCGGCAAAACTCGCACGCTGGCTTGCCACCCCCGCTTCAGTGCTGCCACCCGCATAAAGGTTTTGCGAGAGCACCAAGGAGGCAGCGTAGTTTGTTGAGTATGCGCGCGGCGGAATGGGCGTGCCAAAGGTTGTGACAGAAGAAACCTGTTGCTCAACCCCTTGACGTGTCCCTGAGCCATTTAAGACCAATGTCGGACGCCATCCGGCCAGAGCCTGGGAAACACTTTCAGCCGCCGCGTATTGCCCGCGCACCGCCGCAAGAAGGCTGTTACTTGTGTTGTATGTATTAATCAACGCCTTGTAAAAAGGGTGATCCATGGGCAAGTCGTGCCGGACATTTGTGACGACTCCAGTAGACACCTTGCTTTCCTTTTGGGCGAAGGAAAGCTGGGCCCAAGACATGGCAAGCGTTAGGCTTGCACAAAGTAAAAGGTGTTGTTTACGCACAAAAAACCTCTTTTCAAATTCATCAATCCTGGGCGTCCAAATACGCGTCCCACGCGTTTATCCCGCCCTTTAAGTTTTTCACTCTAGCAAACCCAGCATCCTGAAGTAAATGGCACGCCATGGCCGATCTTCTTCCCGAGACACAAAGTGTGACAATATTGGCGCTTTTATCAAGGGTATCCATCTGCTCGAGGATCAAACCCAGGGGCATACTCAGAGCGCCGGCGAAGGGGCGAGATGCTTGTTCCTCAACCTCACGCACATCAAGCACAACACAGGGCGTGGACGTGTGAAGCAATGCGTCAAGGGCACCGGCGTCAATTTCTTCAAGCTGCATGGGAAGCCTCCCCCCCTTTATCATCAAACTCAAGGGCAGACATGCTCCCCTCAAAAAGTACTTTTTGCAGCGCACCCGCCGCACTTTTTGTCACCACCAATGCCCGGGAAAGGGATCCTCTCTCTCCTTTGATGAAGCATCCAAGGCGCCCCCCTTGGCTAAGCTGGTCCACAAGGGCTTGGGGCACGCTGGCCAGCGCCCCCTCCACCACGATCACGTCCCAGGGCCCCGCCTCTGCCTTGCCAAGCAGTGGATCCTCTTGCGCAAAAAATGTGACAGGACTACGCCCGTCCCCATGGGCCCCGTCAAAAGCCTTTGCCCGTTCAATGAGGGCCACACTTTTTTCAAGGCCAGTGACCCGAGGACTCAGGCGATGGAGCAAAACACTTGTGTAGCCCGCCCCACATCCAACATCGAGAATTTTCTCTCCATGCCCAATACTCAGGGCCATCACAAGACGCGCAAAAGGCATGGCCGCCATCAAAAAACGCCCTTCCTCAAGGGGGGCATCTTTGTCCGCGTAAGCCAGAGATTTTTTAGCATCGGCCACCGCTTCATGGCGTGGCAGATCTTCAAGGCCGGCCAAAAATGGCGCACTCACCTGCGTGCACGGCAGCACCTGTCCCAGGATCATTGAGCGGCAAAGTGTCTGATAGTCAACCATTTCATCATTTCCATAAAATCTATACAAAAAAACTAGCATATTTTTAAAGTCATCGCATAGAGCGTTGACCATTCTCTTACAAATGCGTATGTAGTACCTTCAGAAAAAGCACATTTCCAAGGGAGTTTGCCGTTGATCGTTGTTTTTGGTGCCCTCAATATGGATATGGTGATGCGCGTGCCTGAGATGCCGCGCCCAGGCAATACCGTTGTCTGCCCAGGATACGATCTTATTCCAGGGGGAAAAGGCGCAAACCAAGCCGTTGCCGCGTCCCTTTGCGAGCAAGAGGTGCACTTCTTTGGGTGTGTGGGCAGAGATGAATTCGCCAAGCGCCTACGCTTGGCTCTGGACGACGCGCGCGTCAACACGGACCATCTGCGCACTTGCCAAGACGTGCCCACGGGATGCGCCACCATTTGCGTGGACGGAACGGGTGAAAACGTCATCGTTGTAGCCGCAGGCGCAAACACCCAAGTCAGCGCCCAGGATGTGCCAGATACGCTTCTTCATGATAAAACCCTTCTCATGGTCCAGTGTGAGGTCCCTCAAGAGGAAAGCTGGGCCCTGATTGCACGGGCCAAAGAGCGCGGTGCCAAAGTGCTTCTCAACCTCGCACCCGCCTGCAAAATTCCGCTGACAATTCTTGAATCCATTGATTATCTTGTGCTCAACGAGATTGAAATTACCATCCTTGCGCTCCACTTGGGCTTTGATGCCATTTCACCCACGCTGGCCGCCAAGCGCATCACCGCCACCCACGGCGTCACATGTATTGTGACGCTCGGCGCCCAAGGTGCTTTTGCTTGCGCCCCCAATGAGGAGTGGGAGGTCCCGGCCCTGCGTATCATGAGTGTGGACACAACAGCCGCCGGAGACGCTTTTTGCGGCGCCCTGGCGGCCCAGCTGGATAAAGGCGCCCCTCTCAAGGACGCCCTTAAGTTTGCAGCCGTTGCAAGCTCCCTCACCTGCACCCGCATGGGCGCGCAAACCAGTCTGCCCACCCACACGGAGATCTCTCACTCCCTGGAGCGCCTCCACCCCCTCAAAAAGGTACGCTAACCGCCTAGCATATCCCACGGGCGAGGGTCATGGGTAAACGTCTCCAGGACCTTTGTATCCGCCGCGACAAGACTCGTGTCCTGCCCTTGGGGGGCAGGCGTCCCGTCGAGGATGGTGGCGCGCAGGAAAATCACCAGCTCGCTTACAAAACGCTGATCTTCTTTCCCCTTAAAAAGGTTACCCAGAAGAGGAATATCCGAAACCTCCGGTACACCGTCTTGGCCGTGATCCGCATGCTCTTCCATGAGCCCACCCATAAGAATCACCTCCCCCGAGTTCACGCGGAACACCGAGTCCATCTCGCGCACCTGGATTTCTGGTACAAGGGAGGTGAGACGCTCTTGGGACACGATGGAGACCGCTGGATCCGCTTTCTCCCCCACAACCCGCGAGATGGTGGGGCGCACGGTCATGATGATACTGCCGTCCTCAAGGTTAATGGAGGGCTGCACAACCATCACAAGACCAATAGGCACGGTCTGGATCTCGCTGGAAACATGCTCGCGCTCCCGTGAACTATTTTCAAAGGAATAGTCTCGGTCATAATTGATGCGGAAGAAAACGCGGTTGGTGGCTACTTTTAAAAGGGCCGCTTGGTTGTTAATCACCGTGAGGCGCGGATTTGATAAGGTGCGCACGGTACCAAAGTGCTGCATAAAACTGATAAGGCCAGACAGGTGCCGCCCATGGCCCCCAATGGTAAAGATATTGCGGGGTGGGGTGGCGTCCGGATTGAACGGGCCAGGTGTTGTGACAGAGCCCATGGGGGCTTGAAGCGCAAAATCTCCCTTGAGTGAGTGCCAGTTAATCCCACTTTTGAACTCATCTTTCAGGTGCACCTCAACAATTTTGGCTTCAATGAGCACCTGCCCCGAGGCCGCTTTTTGCAGCATTTGAAGATAACGCGCAATTTTATCGTGCTGGGCTTTTGTGCCCAGGATAGACAGAAGCCCTGCCTGGGGGTGAAGGGAAAATGAATCGGGAGAAACGGGTCCTGCGCCTCCTTCTTGCAAAATCAGCATCAGGTTCTTTTTCAAATCCTCCCAGAAATCGGCGCGGCTATTGCCCGTTAAGAGGGTATTGGATCCGTTATCCAGTTCGTTTTGCTTACCATCAATGGCTGAGAACACGTCCGTTGCAATGGAGATGCGACTGTTATTTTCCCGCACAAGGGTCAAGAACTGAATATTGTGGGTCTGCACGAAAGGCGCGTCCGCCTCAACAAGAAGCGTGTCCCCCTTTTGGATATAACGCAAGGACGCCCCGTCGCAGATTTGCCTGAGCACGTCGATGAAGGGTTTATCCTTAATGTGGAGGGAAAGGGCACCTTTCACAGTGGGCGCCACACTCACGCTTGCGCCCGCTTGGCGCGCAAGCTCCAGAATCAGATCCTTTAGGGGCACGTCATGGGTGGCATTCAAGCTTACCCGGTGGGAAAAAGCACTGGGCTGGGACGGCTTATGCAACCCTTGGGTTTTCAAAGGATGGGTTTGTGCCGGCGGGTGAGGCGCCAGTATGTGATCCTCGTAATCCTTCACCTTCATTTGCAGCGTTGGGTCATGGTGGCACTCATGCGCCTGACAACCCGCAAGTAACATACAGGCAACCAGTGCCCTCACAAATCGCACGTGCTGCGCTCCCCATATTTTTTTATCGTGTCAGAAGGTTAGCAGATGGCGCCCGCCCTCGTCATCCACAAAAGCGCAGCTCTCGATTGTCGTCAATACTTCCCAAAGAACAAAATGGCGGCGGCTGTCAAACCCACCAAGCCAGCGGCGACGGCTTGGGGTGGTGGCTGCCATGCGTTGGGTACCACTTGTGGGGAACGTGGTGCCTCTTGATCGTCCAACTCCTCAATGACAGGCAGTGGCAAGAGCGCACTGCTGGGTATGGCAGGATTGGTGCACGCATCATCACAAATGGTGCCTTGTGGAAAATTGGGAGCCTCGGCATCGTCCAACTCCTCAATGACAGGCTGTGAGGAGGATGCAAGGGCGAAAGGCGAGGGCGGGGACTCCATCATCAGCGCACTGCTGGGTATGGCAGGATGGGCGCGTACGTACGTCAAAAGTGCATGAAACTCTTTCCTTGAAAGGCCCAGATAGACGCTCTCATGGGGGAGGGCATTTTGGCTTTCCCCACAAAGGCGCGCCACACGCGCCCCGCGGTAGGAGATCGTCGCACGTTGCAGCCCCTGGGCAAAAACCTCAGGCGTCATATCAAGACGAAGTCCAGCGTCCCTGGCGGCTTTAAAAGGTATGCGCTCTTGTATGGCACGCTTACGCTGGGTCATCACGCCTATCCATAGGTGAGTGATGAGTCCCCGTGAGGTAAACTCATGGTGAAGGATAAGACGATGTTCCACCCAAGTCCGCATCCCATCGGGCAATTGATACTGTGCCGTCAATTCCACAAGGCCGTATGTGCCCTTGCAAAACGTCTCATCCAAAAGATCGTCCAAATCCCGGGAAGTTTTAAGCACAAGTGAAGTATTGCCTGGATTCTTTGCCGGCAGAATGAGATGGTGAGATGCGGGGATAAGCGCCCGACTTTCTTGGGAACCCGCAAGGTCCTGAGCGGCTCTAGGCATCACAAGCCCGTCCAAATCATCTTCGTCGGGATCGAAGAGATCGTGGCCCTCACCATCCTCACGATCGTCGGAGCAAGACGGCTGCGGCGCGCCCCCCATCTCAAAGGGCGTGCCCATAGCCTCAAGGAGCCCTCCTGGCAAAGGGGGCGTTCCTGGCCGGTTTTGCGCGAGCACAAGACGCAAGGCGTCTGGATCTCCAAAAATGCGACTCTGGGGTGTATCAGCGTTCTCATGGGAGGCAGAGGGCACAGACACAAACAACATGCTGTCTGTCATGGGAACAATGCCAGGAGGAGGGGTGGCGGGTTTGGGCGCACGCGCCCCTTCCATATTCATGTCAAAATCTGTCGACGCATCATGCACGCCAGGAGGAGACGCAGGCACTGATGAGGATGCGGGCGAAGGCGTCTGCCCGTAGCCCAGCTTTTCCCACCCCCATGCGTACCAATCACTTGCATGGAGATCATCAACAAGGACCAAAAAACTCGCCAGCACAAGAGCCCATTGCCATTTTGTAACTTCACGCATGCCCAGAGCTCCCCACACTTTAAAACGGATATGGAAATTTTTAGGCAATTTTATTAATTTTTTATTGATTTATGACACTTAAACGTATCTGAGAAAGGATTTTTTTGTAAATGCCAGAAATATCAAAGATACTTTTCAAGGATTCATATGCTCAGCCTGCAACGTAACCTGATGGGAGAGTAATGGGTATCGGATGGATGAAGCTCATCTGGTGCCCAGTAAGTTTAAACTGCGTCATGATGTCAGAGTAATATCTCTGTTGTATCTCATCTCCATTGGCTTTATGCCATTGAAACTCTTTTTCCAAAGCCCATGCAGAATCACTGATCAGGACATCTTTTCTCCTTGCAAGTGACTTACTTTCTTCGGTTAAGTGGGCGATTTGCATCTCTTCCGCGTGAGTGGGCAATTCTACCCTATATTTTAGGTGGTAAATCTGCTTTTGAACCTCAATGGTGGTCAGACTGATCTGGCGTATCTCGGCCATAAACCTCACGACCGTGACATCCCTGAGATAGATCATGGCGCGCCCATATCGATAATTTGAAACAACTGTGCCTATGCCATTAATATGATGCGCTTTTTCATAGACAGCCTGTTCTTTAATTCTCTCCATATTTATGCCCGAATCCGACGACGCATCACGCATCTCTTCAATGGAATAAGGGGCCACAGCACAAGCAGACGTGGATAAAAAAACAACGAAGAGCATATTGTAGTTCATTTTTATCTTCATTTTATTCGCCATTTAAATATCAAACGATTCATTATAGGCACTGGCATGATAAAAAACTGTTAACATGTTTTTTGAATATCTCATGGAACCCTGCCTTGGCTTGTGAAAAGCCCTTGTCAGAGGCACGTGTATTTCCTATAAAGAAGGCATGCGGGTGTAGTTCAGTGGTAGAACGTGAGCTTCCCAAGCTTAAGGTGGGGGTTCGATTCCCCTCACCCGCTCCAATCTTGTGCACACGCGCCGTTAATGATCTCCGTGCAAGTCTCCAAAAAAGACAAAATGTCCTTTTCCGCTTTTCTTTGCGTGATACATAGCCGTGTCCGCGCACTCTATAAGCGTCTTCCCATCGCGCGCGTCGAAGGGAAAACTTGCAATACCAAGACTCACACCAAAGTGGGCGCGCACGCCATTTTTCTCGACATGGTCGCCAATGGATTCAAGGCACCTATTCGCTACGTTCTTGAGGAAGTCTTTTGCGTGCATGCGCGGCAAAAGCACACAAAATTCGTCACCGCCCAGCCTTGCAATCAAGTCTTCTTCCCGGAACACGCTCTTCAGCTTGCGTGCAACCGTTGTCAGCAAATAATCCCCAAAGGCGTGCCCCAGGGTGTCATTGACAGCTTTAAAACCGTCAAGGTCCGCATAGAGAAGGGAAAACTCCTCTTCCTCCGCGCACAGCTCATCCAGGGATCTTTCAAAGTACGCCCGGTTCATGAGCCCCGTCAGCGCGTCGTGATTGGCCCTATGTAAAACAGATTCCTCCCGGCGTTTTTGAAAGGTAATATCCTTGTGAACTGTAGCCGTGCCTCCCATGGGAATGGGGTTATGCACGATTTCAATCCACCGTTGATCAGTCAGACGCTCTTGCAATGGCTCACCGTCTGCGCGGCGAAAATGATCCAAACGGTCCTTGAGCCAATGGAGAAAGACGTCCTCTCCCGAGGTAACACCTCGCCGCTCCGGCTCATAGAGTCCCTGGTTATAGTTCAGCGTCAGGAAATACTCATAGGAAAAGATATGACCCACCTCCTGGGCGCAAGGGTAAAGGACCCGGAAGGATTGATTGACCATGGACAAGCGCTCGTGCCTGTCAAAGATGGCAAAGCCCACATCGATGCTTTCAAGGGCTGCCTCCAGGCGTTTCTGCGTGGCTAAGAGCTCTTCCGCTTGCTGCTTTTCCGTGTCACCAAGCTGTTTTTTAAGAAGGCACGCGCTGACCCTTGCTTGCAAAAGGGTTGGATTGACGGGGGAGGATAGGAAGTCATCGGCGCCCGCACGAATACACTGAATGGCGCTTCCTTCATCTTGCAAACTTGAGATCACAAGAACCGGAATATGCATGGTTTGAAGATTGCTTTTAAGCACCCGCAGAACCTCATGGCCGCTCATGCCAGGCATCAAAATATCGAGCAAAATAAGATCTATCTTTTGCTTCTTCAAAACATCAAGGCCGTCTCGCCCGCTTTGAGCTTCAATGGTCTCGTGCCCGGCGTCTTGAAGTCTGCGCACGATAAGACGCCTTTTATCCTCGTCATCGTCGATGATGAGGATAACACCCCTGGCGGAGGTGGCACCAATGAAGCATGACGGGTACTCCTCGAGGGCGGCGCTTTCTTGAACGCCATAAGAATCCATGCGCACACGCTCAACAATCCCCAAAAGGGCTTTGGCTTTCTCCACCAATAGCCCCATGGTGGCAATGGCCTTAGGATCGCTCAGCCCTTCTTCAATGAAGATTTCGCCGTACCCCTTAATACATCCCACATGGGCGCGCAAGTCATGCCTGCCCACACTCCAAAACTCTTCTCTTGGATCTTCTTGGGAGGTGTCCACACGCAGCTTGCCTGCCAAATCAAAGAGCTTGTCGATGGAAACCGCAATGGCTTTAAGATCTTTTGCACAAAGGGCACTCCTTGGCTCGGGAAAAAGCTCCTCCACAAAGGCAAAGGACTCCCTGATATCTTTCTCTTGAGAAAGAAGTTCTTCTAAGGCCAGAGAGGCTGCCTTTAGACTTAGATGTGGCGCCTCATAAAAGACTGTCTTGGGTTCAGGGCGACTCATATCCGACTACCTTTCACGCAGCAAAAACCGGTAACTAACGATTTCTTAACAAGGAAAAACACATGATGATCTATGATATTAACGCTTTCATTTTATTAAGTAACCTTTCAAGCTCAATGGGCTTTGTATCAAAATCATCGCAGCCCGCCTCAAGGGCTTTCTCCCTATCTTCAACCATGGCATGGGCGGTGAGTGCAATAACAGGGATGGTCCGCGTCTCCTCTTGAGACTTCAAAACGCGCGTGGCTTGCCACCCGTCCATCTTAGGCAAACTCATATCCATCAAAACAAGGTCTGGCTTTTCTTGGATGGTTTTGGCAACCCCCTCTTCCCCATCAAAGGCTAAGAGGACCTCATAACCCTGTCGCACCAAGCGGCGCGATAGCATATCCCTGTTCATCTCATTATCTTCTACAAGCAATATCCTTGCCACCCCGTTCGTCCTTATGTAACCTTTACTTTACCCCATCATAAACCCACATTGGCATACGATGAAAGACCAAATATTGACCACTACTCCTCTTAAAATGGGGCATCCATCCTTAAGAAAATATTGCGAAGAAGTTAAGGAGTTTGAAGGTGCCCGTAATACAGGCATTTTTTTTAAGGAGCTGATCGAAAAAAATCCGTGGTCCGGCATCGCCGCCCCGCAACTGGGGGTAAATCTACAGATTGTGGCCTTCCAGTTGGCGCCCGAGGTAGCAGAGCGTAAGGGCGGCACAGCGTGCCCCCCACGGGTTCTGATGAACCCTGTCATCACACCCTTAACCAATGAAACCTACGACGACTGGGAGGCGTGCTTGAGTCTGCCAGATCTCATGGGGCTTGTGCCACGCTACACTCACATTCGCTTTGAGGGTGTGGATGAGACGGGCGCACCTGTGGATGAGGAGGCCCATGGTCACCTCGCGCGCATTATCCAACACGAGTGTGACCACCTCCAGGGGATTTTGTACCCCGAGCGTATGAAGGACCTCACGGCCCTTATTTACCGGGACCAGTTCCAAGTTTGGCAAGAAGAGTACGGCCTATTGTAGGATGCACTTCTGCTTTGATCCGTGGACCTTATGCTGTTGTAAATTCGCCTGAGACTCAGTGAGTTCAACAGAGCGTTGAGGGGGCACCATCCACATGGTCAGGGACTGGCCCTCCATAAGGGGCAGAAATGAGTTGCCAAAAAATTGCCCTTTGTAAACACCTGGTGTCATCTTTTTTGGCGCAGGCAGTGGCACCCAATAAGGTTCAGGGGCAAGAAAGGTCAACAAGTCATAGGACAAAGACCCTTTTGCAACCAGCTCATCCCCAGCGCTAGACTCTGACGGCACGGCACTTTGTCGACCGCCCATAACCTGTGACCATGTCAGCGCAAAATCACTCTGCACAAGAGTATGAAGACTTTCCGGGTTTTGCTTGGTGTAAAACGTGTAAAGAGTCCCGTGATCGCGCCAGTTCAAATAAGGAAAGGCATAGCGGATGTGATACAAAAATGCATGACGTTGGTCCGGGGTAAGGTCAACTAAGTCTTGCACGCTGATCTTGTGCCTGCCCGTGGGGGCTGCATCGGGGGCAAGGGCTCCCTCATGTGACATAAGATCATCCTGGTGCATTATAAAGGGAAGGGTCTGCACAAGGGAGATGCACTTTTCCTTAGCAGCAAGGGTCAAGATTTGTGGCACAACATGACCTGGCTTTGCTTCCAGGGTCTCTAAGCTTACAGGCCACATATGCGCGTTCACAAAAAGTGCAAAGAGCGCTTGTCCAAGCTCCGTTTCTGGAAGTCCCTCGGGCAGCTGAGCCAAATTCACTTTCAGCCAAGACATGACGTGAGGGACCTTTGCCATGTATGTTTGCAGTTGCGCGTTGCTAGGCTGTGTTTCTTCATCCCACGCGGGCGCGTCCCGTGTCAGACAGAAAACCTGGGTTTCACTACGTAAATTATGGGCCTTTTCGAGGGCAAAAGTATCCGGCGCATTGGCACCGCGCACAGCCGACATAAACGTCCCCAAAAGCTCTTCTTGAGGGGACGCATAAGGACTGGCAAACGCATTTGCACTGATAAATATACTTAAACCGAGTACTGCAGCACGAAAAATGGACGTCATAACTTCTTTTCCAATGGGTTTTATTGAAACTTGTTTGAACACATAAAAGAAGTTTTTGTCAAGTTTTTTCCAATATGGCAATAATTGAGCAAGTGCCCCTTAAACACACCATTTTGCAAAAAAGAGTAACCCCATGAAGCGCATTTTCATGGGGTTTCGGCAAAAAGAAAATTAATTCAGGATGGTTTGCGCAAAGGCTTTCACGGCCGTGAAAACATCATCGGCGCCTGCCGTGTTATCGCCACCGGCCTGGGCCATGTCTGGGCGTCCGCCTCCCCCTTTACCGCCAAGGGCACTGACGCTGGCGCGCACCAAGTCAACGGCGCTGAGCTTAGCCGAGAGGGCGCTGTCCACACTGATGACAAGGGAGGCCTTTCCTTCAAAGATGCCAAAAAGGGCAATCACACCCTGAGGGTTTTGGGCGCGCAGGGTATCCGCAAGACCTTTAAGGTCCTTGGGAGAGACGCCTTCTAAGACACGCATCACGAAAGGTACACCGCCCACCATCTCTGGTGCTGCTTGTGCACTTACCCCGCCTGAACCACCCCCGAAAGCAAGCTTAGTGGTCAGCTCCTTCACCTCACGCTCAAGGCGGCGGCGCTCTTCTAAAAGACCCTCAACGCGCGCGGCAATCTGGGTCACAGGCGCCTTCAAGATAGACGCGGCCCCGTCCAGAATATCCAGGCGTTCCTGCACAAAGGCCAGGGCGCCTTCGCCCGTGACGGCCTCTAGGCGCCTCACCCCCGCCGCTACGCTGCTTTGGGCGATGATCTTGAAAAAACCAATGTCACCTGTGGCGCTGACGTGGGTGCCCCCACAGAACTCAACGGAGTAAGAATCCGCATGTGCGGGCGCTCCCATGGAGACAACGCGCACCTCATCCCCGTATTTCTCGCCAAAAAGGGCCACAGCGCCCGTGGCAAGGGCCTCTTTTGTGGACAAAAGACGCGTTTGGGCGGGCGTGTTGAGGCGCACCACCCTGTTGACTTCTTCCTCCAAGCGGCGCAACTGATCTGGGCTTAAGGGATCAGCGTAGCTAAAGTCAAAGCGTAGGCGTTCAGGGGTCACCAGCGACCCTTTCTGGGTCACCTGCTCGCCCAAAAGATCACGAAGCGCCTTATGGAGCAAGTGAGTGGCCGAGTGGTTGGCCTTTGTGCGCGCACGCTTGTGTGCGTCCACATGAAGGGTTAAGGTCTGTCCCTTCTTTAAGGTGCCAGCCCCGACGCGCGCCTGGTGCACAAAAAGACCATCGGCCTTTTTCGTCACGTTTGTGATCTCTAAGCGTGTGCCTTCAGGGGAGACCGCTTCGCCGCTATCACCAATCTGGCCACCGGACTCGGCGTAGAAAGGCGTCTGGTTGGTGACAAAGGCCACCGTATCGCCCACACCCGCCTCTTCCACCAGCACCCCGTCCTTGACAAGCGCCTGCACCACGCCTTGTGCTTCTAAGGTTGTGTACCCCAAAAAGTCCGTGGCACCATGGGCCTCTTGAAGCTCAAACCACACGCGGGTGTCAGCCTCTTCCCCGGATCCTGTCCAGCTGGCCCTTGCTTTCGCGCGCTGGGCCTCCATGGCGTCTTCGAAGCCCGTAAGATCCACGCCCTTGCCTTGTCCACGCAAAATATCTTGTGTCAGATCAAGGGGGAAGCCGTAGGTATCGTAAAGCTGGAACGCCACGTCTCCAGACAAAGTTCCCCCCGTTTGAAGACCGTCTGTTTCCTGGGACAACAGCTTGAGCCCACGGCCCAAAGTCTGACGAAAGCGCTCTTCTTCGGCGCGCAGGGTCTCTTGAATAAGGGCCTGGGCGCGGTGAAGCTCATCATAAGTCTCCCCCATCTCGGCAACAAGTGTGGGCACCAAGGCATGGAGGAAGGGCTCTTTGGTGCCAAGTAAGTAAGCGTGACGGCTCGCCCGGCGCAAAATCCGGCGCAGCACATATCCGCGCCCTTCGTTGGAAGGCAAAATCCCGTCTGCCACCATAAAGCTGCAGGCACGCAGATGGTCGGCAATCACGCGGTGAGACACAAGGGCGTCACCGACAGCCTCCACACCACTTAACTCCTGGCTCGCCTGGATCAGATGACGGAAGAGATCCGTCTCATAGTTGCTGGTGACCCCTTGCAACACTGCCGACAAACGCTCGAGGCCACTGCCCGTATCAATGGAGGGCTTGGGTAGATTCACGCGAATAATTTGGCCGTCATCCCCCATGATCTGGTCATACTGCATAAAGACAAGGTTCCAGATTTCCACAAAGCGGTCCCCGTCCTCATCCTTTGTGCCAGGAGGGCCGCCAAAGATGTGATCCCCGTGGTCAAAGAAGATTTCCGAGCACGGGCCACAAGGGCCTGTGTCGCCGGCGGACCAGAAGTTATCACTGCCCGAGATGCGCAGGATTTTGTCGTCCCCAAAACCTGCTATCTTCTTCCACAGATTTGCAGCCTCGTCGTCATCCACGTAAACGGTCACAAGCAAGCGGTCTTTGGGCAGGGCAAGCTCACGGCTGACAAGCTCCCAGGCAAAGGAAATGGCTTCTTCCTTGAAATAGTCTCCAAAGGAAAAGTTCCCCATCATCTCAAAGAAGGTGTGATGACGGGTGGTGTAGCCTACGTTTTCCAGGTCGTTATGTTTGCCGCCTGCGCGCAGACACTTCTGGGCAGACGTTGCCCGTGTATAGGGAGGGGTCGCCGCACCCGTAAAATAGTTCTTAAAAGGCACCATGCCCGCGGCCGTGAACAAAAGGGTCGGATCATTGTGGGGAACAAGGGGCGCAGACGGGACAATGGTATGCCCCTTGGCCTCAAAATAAGACAAAAAGTCACGACGAATTTTGGACACGGTCCACATGGAGATTTTCCTTATGTTTTGTCAGTCTATATAAAATATGTAGGTGATCGAGGGGGATGGGACCGGCCCACCCCCTTTTTGCTTACGCAGCGTCTTCGTCCGACGCCTCATTTTCTTCGGCGCCGCTAGACAGAAGCTCCTGGGCGATGAGGCCCCCATTGGCGCGAATGGCGTGCTCAATGGCCTCTGCCGTGGCAGGGTTTTCCTTCAGGTAAGCACGCACCGCCTCGCGCCCTTGGCCAATGCGCTCACCGTCATAGGCGTACCATGAGCCGGACTTCTCAATGACTTCGCTTTTCACGCCCAAATCAATGAGCTCGCCGGTCTTAGAGATACCCTCACCGTACATGATGTCGAACTCAACGGTTCTAAAGGGAGGGGCGACCTTGTTCTTCACGACCTTCACGCGGGTTTGGTTACCCACAACCTCGTCCTTGTTCTTGATGGCGCCGATGCGGCGAATATCAAGACGCACGGAGGCGTAGAACTTCAACGCGTTACCACCGGTGGTTGTCTCAGGTGAGCCGAACATCACGCCAATTTTGTGACGGATTTGGTTAATGAAAATCACCGTACAGTTTGTGCGGGAGATAGAGCCTGTGAGCTTACGCAGGGCTTGGCTCATGAGGCGCGCTTGAAGACCCATGTGGGAATCTCCCATCTCACCTTCAAGCTCAGCCTTAGGCACAAGGGCCGCCACGCTGTCCACAATGACCACCTCAACGCCGCCCGAGCGCACGAGGGTGTCGGCAATCTCAAGGGCTTGCTCGCCGGCGTCTGGTTGCGCCACGATAAGCTCATTCACATTTACCCCAAGCTTTTGGGCGTAGATGGGATCCAGGGCATGCTCGGCGTCAATGAACGCGCATGTGCCGCCTTTTTTCTGGGCCTCTGCCACCACGTGGAGCGCCAGCGTCGTCTTACCGGAGCTCTCAGGCCCATACACCTCGATAATGCGTCCCCTGGGAAGGCCGCCTACACCCAGCGCAATATCCAGGCCCAAAGAGCCCGTGGAGATGGCATCAATGGCCACGGTCTCTTGTTGACCCAGACGCATAACGGACCCCTTACCATAGGCACGCTCAATTTGCGTAATAGCGGCCTCTAGTGCTTTTTGACGATCCATGGAAAATCCCCTTTCCTTTTGTTCAAAACCATTATTTTGTTTATTCCATACCCGGGCGCGCCTTGCAAGACGTGCTTAGATATCCACACTGTCCACAAGACATGCATTATTTTGAATATAGGCAAAGCGCCGCTCTGCCTTGCGCCCCATGAGATGCTCCACAAACTCCTCCAGCGCCACAAGGGCCTCAGGATCGTTTGAACCCAAGCTCACCAAATGATCGGGCAGCGTCACCCGCAAAAGGGTGCGTGTGCGCACATCCATGGTGGTTTCCTTCAGGTGCTGCCAAGACATCTCTCCCAGACCCTTAAAGCGGCTGATCTCTGTCTTACCCTTGGCAAAGGTCGTGCGCAGGACTTCTTCCTTATGGGCGTCATCACGGGCATAGATGGATTTTGACCCCTGGGTCAGACGGTAAAGGGGCGGGAGCGCCAAATATAGATGCCCGTTTTCAATGAGGGTGCGCATCTCCAAAAAGAAGAATGTCATGAGGAGGGCTGCAATGTGCGCCCCGTCCACGTCCGCGTCGGTCATGATAATGATGCGGTGGTAACGCAAATTATCCAGGTGGCACTTGGCGCTTGTCCCACATCCCAGCGCCTTGGCCAGATCCGTCAGCTCTTGGTTGGCCAGCGCCTTATCCGTTGTGGCTGAGGCAACGTTGAGGATTTTTCCGCGCAGGGGCAAAACCGCCTGGGTCTTGCGATCACGGGCTTGCTTGGCGCTGCCACCGGCGGAGTCTCCCTCCACAAGAAAGAGCTCACACTCCTCAGGATGAGTGCTCATACAATCGGCAAGCTTGCCCGGCAGGCGCAGGCGCTTTGTCACACTCTGGCGCGCGGTTTCCTTGGCTTGACGGCGCTTGAGGCGCATGTCTAAGCGCTCGCACACATGCTCGATGAGGGCTTCTGACACGTCCTTGCGCTCACTGAGCCACTGGTCAAAACGGTCCTTGATGGCCGCCTCCACAAGACGCGTGACTTGGGAGCTGACAAGGCGCTCCTTTGTCTGGCCCTGGAATTGTGGTTGCCTCACAAAGGCAGACATAATGACAACGGCCCCACCCAGACAATCATCGGCGGTGAACTGGGCAGCGCGCTTGTTGTTCAAAAGCTCTCCGTATCCACGAAGGGAACGCATGATGGCCTGTTTAAAGCCCGCCTCGTGGGTGCCACCCAGGGGCGTTGCGACCGTATTACAATAGGAGGTGAACGTACCGTCATCCCACTCGGGCCAAGCAAGGGCCCACTCCACACGTCCAGAACCATCGGAAAAAGCTGCCTCGCCCGCAAAAATATCCGGGGTAAGAAGCTCCTTGCCCTCAAGGTGTTCTTTGAGGTAATCGCTAAGCCCTTCCGGAAAGAAAAAGCGGTCCTGGGCAGGGGTGGCGGCGTCCTTGCCCAGTAAAGACGCGTCACAGGTCCAGCGAATTTCCACGCCCCGGAACAAATAGGCCTTGGCGCGGATCATCTGGTAAAGACGCGCCGGGCGCAGGCGCACACCTTCATCGAAGATGGTCATATCTGGCGCAAAGCTGACGGCAGTCCCTCGGCGATTATGCACAGGCCCCATGAGGGTCAAAGCGCTTGTTGGGGCGCCCTTTGAGTAGGTCTGACGCCAAAGCTGCTTCTGGGCCACAACCTCCACAATGAGGGTTTCGGACAGGGCGTTCACAACGCTCATCCCCACACCGTGCAAACCACCCGATGTCTCGTAGGCGCCCGCCTTAAACTTTCCGCCCGAGTGTAGGGTCGTGAGGATCACCTCAAGGGCAGACTTTTCTGGGAACTTGGGATGGGGATCGATGGGAATACCACGGCCATTATCGCGTACCGTCACAAGACCTTGGGCGTCCATTTCAATCTCAATGCGGTTGGCGTGCCCCGCCACCGCTTCGTCCATGGCGTTATCAAGGATTTCCGTCACCAAATGGTGAAGGGCTGTTTCGTCCGTACCCCCAATATACATACCCGGCCTGTGGCGCACGGGCTCCAGACCCTCAAGGACCTCGATGTCCTTAGCGCTATAGTCTTCATTTGTTTTGGCTGCGGCCGCATTAAAAAGATCACTCATGGAACCCCATCACCAGAAGCTGGTTTCTCTCTTTCCAAGGAAAATAACTGGCCCTATAGTAGTGGCATTGACACAGAAAGAGAACTCATTTCATGCACCAAATTCTCACATACCTTGTGGGCCTTGCCCTTTTGGCCACGGTGGCCGTGCTCATTACCGGCATTATCAACATGATACGTGGCAAACAAAGCCCTCAACAGAGCAATAAACTCATGCGCTGGCGTGTCGGGGCCCAGATCGTGGCGATCTTGCTTTTTACCCTCTTTCTTTTAACAAAGCACACCTAAGATGGTGCAACTCACACGGATTTATACCAAGGGCGGCGATAAAGGAAAAACGTCCCTGGGCAGCGGCACACGCGTTTCAAAAACCCATCCGCGCCTTGAGGTGATTGGGTGCGTGGACGAGATCAATGCCACCATTGGCCTCATTGTGTCCCACCTTGGGGAAGGCGAGAGCGCAAAGGGGGCCCTCCTTCAGATCCAGCATGATCTGTTTGATTTAGGCGCCGATCTGTGCATCCCTGAGGAGACTCAAACCCCTGTGCTTCGCCTGAGCGCGCGCCAAGTTACGCGCCTTGAGGAAGAGATAGACGCCCTCAACACGAAGCTCCTTCCCCTTAATTCCTTCGTGCTGCCGGGCGGCACCAAGGCCAGCGCTTTTGCCCATCTGGCGCGCACCACCACGCGCCGGGCCGAACGGGTTCTGTGCGCCTTTTTTGAACAAGACGCGGCGGCCCAGGGAATTCATACCCAAGCTCTTCCCTACCTCAACAGACTTTCGGACTTTCTCTTTGTGGTCTCACGCACCCTCAACGACCAAGGAGCCAAGGACGTTTTATGGGAGCCCGGGCGCGGCCAGAAATAGCGCTGCTCTCAAAGGCTGGCCACGGCCGGCCACTGGGCGGCAATCTCGGGCGCCTCCTCCCAGGGGAACACAATCCACTTGTCCTGGGCGACTTTGTGCACATAGCTATCCAGACTTGCCTCCCCTTCTGGCTTGGCGTAAAGGGCGGCCATGTGGGCGTTTGGCAGGCGCTCCCGCACAAAGGCAGCCGTCTTGCCTGAATCCGCCAGATCGTCCACCACCAGGGTTGTTTGACCGCCATGGAGGCTATCCTTAATGAGTACTAAATCCTCCCGGGTATTGCTGTGACTATAACTTGCCACGCAAATGGTATCCACAATGCGAATATCCAGCGCCTGAGCCAAGATGGCTGCGGGCGCAAGGCCACCTCTGGCAATGACAATCAAGCGCTCAAACGGCCCTTTTTCCTTGCAAATTTGCGCAAGTGTGTGGGTGTCACGGTGAAATTGTTGCCAAGATATGTAAAGGTATGACATGGATAAGTTCTCCCCAAGATGTCCATCTATTCTAGTGCGATTTTTTCTTTAGATCCATCCCCAACCTGTACAAAGGTTGCGAAAGGGATTACCTTGGCATGACGTCACATGAGATCAGATGATTACCCATGAAACCAGCCAGCCACCCCACAATTCCCCCTCAAAAAGAAGGGGTTCTGATCGTAAACCTTGGCACGCCAGACGACACAAGCTGGCTGAGTGTGCGCCGCTATCTGAAGGAGTTCCTCTCGGACAGGCGGGTCATTGAGCTCCATCCCCTTTTGTGGCAGCCCATTTTGAACCTCATTATCCTCACCCTGCGTCCCCACAAAAGTGCCCATGCCTATCGCAGCATTTGGCGCGAGGACACCAACGAGTCGCCCTTACGGTACTTCACACGCGCCCAAGGGGAAGGGCTGGCGCACGCTTTGCCCCACATGAAGGTGCGTTGGGCCATGCGGTACGGCAACCCCTCCATGGCCTCACAGATTGAGGCGCTGGTGAAGGAAGGGTGCACCCACATCACCTTGGTGCCTCTCTATCCCCAATACTGCGCCGCCACAACGGCAACGGTGTGCGACGAAGCGTTCCGGGTACTGGCCAAAATGCGCTGGCAACCAAGCTTAAGGGTGATTCCGCCCTTCCACGACCACCCCGGCTATATCGAGGCCCTTGCACAAAGCATCACCGCACACGCGAAAACCTTAGATTGGCACCCCCAAAAGGTGATTGCGTCTTTCCATGGCATGCCCGCCGACAGCCTCACGAAGGGGGATCCCTATTCCTGCATGTGCGCCAAAACCGCGCGCTTGTTGCAAGACGCCTTAGAGCTCACCCCTGAAACCTTTACCCACACCTTCCAATCGCGCTTTGGTCCCAAGGCGTGGCTGACACCTTATACCCAGGACACCCTGGAGAAGCTTCCCGCACAAGGGATTACGCGGGTGGCCATGGTATCGCCCGGCTTTGTCAGCGATTGCTTGGAGACGTTAGAGGAAATTAACATCCGCTACCGCGAGGCCTTTCTTGCGGCCGGGGGCACCCACTTTGCCTATGTCCCGTGCTTGAATGAAAGCCAGGCCTTCATTGGTCTTCTTGCAAGCCTTATCACGGGCAAGACGCAGGCAGCACCTGAGACCAAGTCCCAAGCACGCGCCTCTTAAGCACTTTTTGCGACAGCAGGGCTTGGCACCTCTTTCTTTGACACCTTCACGGACGGCCCCCCAGACTTGGTGGGCATGCCTTTGGTGCGCGCCGCCGGGGTTTGTCTCACAAAGGACGAAAGGGCGCGGCTCAAACGCGCAAGATGCCCTTCCTCCAACCGTGGTGCTTGCGCGGCGATCACCGCTTTTTTCGGACCTTGACTAAGGCCCCCTAGGGCACGGCGTAGAGCCTGCACTTCTTGGGCGAGGCGCTGCCTGTCGCTTTGGGCGTCAGCAAGCTCCTGGCGAGCGCGCGCTAAACTGGCCTCCAGGGCGCTCACATAGTGCTGCAGATTCACCTGGACCGTACTGTGTACCCGTGACTCACTCAGATGCGTGTGAAAGGTTTGTCCCAATGCGGCGTGCTGGGCTTGTAACCCTGCTAGCATCCCCTGGAGACGATTGGCCGTTCCCAAATGTACGCCCCCCTGACTTTGCGCCAGATGATGGGCTTGCCTTGCGGCCACTAAATCAGCCTGCGAGGCTACTAAGAGTCCCTGGGTTGCCGCGTGGTCCCTTTGCTCCGCTGCAAAATCGTCCCGTGCAGTCACCAGAAGACCCTGGGTTGCCGCGTGGTCCCTTTGCTCCGCCGCAAAATCATCTCGTGCAGTCACCAAAAGACCCTGAGTTGCCGCGTGGTCCCTTTGCTCCGCTGCAAAATCGTCCCGTGCAGTCACCAGAAGACCCTGGGTTGCCGCGTGGTCCCTTTGCTCCGCCGCAAAATCACTTTGTGCGGTGGCGAGATAACCCTGGGTTGCCGCGTGGGCCCTTTGCTCCGCTGCTAATTCGTCCCGTGCTTGCGCAACCTCATGTTGAGAAGCAACCAGAGCTCTTCGGGATGCCTCCAAGAGTCTCTGGGTTTCCTCGTGGTCTGACACACGTGCGCTTAGGGCGCGCGTGGCACTCTCAAGCTGAGCTTGCGCCCCCCCATGGGCGTCACGGGCCTCACGCAGCGCCTCTTGGTGTTGCGCATTTTGCGCCTCAAGTTCGCGGATGCGTGCTGACGCTTCTGCAACATCCCGGCGCAAGTCGCTATTTTGCGCCTGTGCCTCTTCAAGGGCCACACGTGTGCCGTCGCACTGCGCCTCGCTCACCTCGGCCTCTTGGCGGGCCCTCTCAAGGTGCTGCGTCAGGGACTCCACTTCTTCCTGGTGCAGCGACCTTGCTTCAACCAACTCCTCTTGGACCATGCGCCGCTCTGCTTCCGTCTGGTTCATCAGCTGACACAAAGGCGCAAGGTGCGCGCGCAAACGCTGGGCACTTTCCTCATCAAGGCCTTGGCCTATTTGCTCAACGATGTTCTGGGCTTGTTGCAAGGAAACCCCATCAATGCTGTCCACAGACGCAGGCTCGCGAAAAAGAGGAGCTTGGTTTGAAGACGCGGAAAACGCACCTTCACCAAGGGCTGCGAACTCATCGGCCAGACTTGGGCCTTGGGGGGCCGTAACTTGGGCGAGGTCCCTTTCTTCCTGCAAGCGCACAATGTCCTGACGCAGAATTTCATTGTTTTGCTGGAGAGCCTCATACTCACGGACCAGATCACGGTTTCTCGCTACCTGGACGTTTCCTGCAACCTCAACGGAGCGCATTTGTTCGCGTGTTGACTCAAGCATCTCTTCCAAAACTTGAATTTGACGGGCTTGCTCTGCCAAATGTCTGTCGGCAAGGGCAGAAGTGGCGGGCTTTCCACGCTTTTTGCTCAGCGCGTGCTCAAGGGCCGCTATGCGCGCAGCTGCGTCCGCGTCGCGCCGCTCTTGTTGGTTTACACTCTTTCTCAGCGCACTATTTTCTGCGTCGAGACGCGCGTTTTCTTGTCCCATCTGGTGGAGCGTTTGCTCATACTGTTGGGCGCGCTCACGCATGCGCAGCGTCTCGCGTGCACGTGCCTTTTGTTCTTTCTCAAGGTGACTTGTGAGCAAGCGGTTCTCTTGCTGTAAAAAGGCATTTGCGCATTCGCTTTCATCAAAGCGCTTCCTTGCGTCACGTAAGCGCTCTTCAAGTCGAAGCCTCTCCTGGGTTTCTTGGACGTCCATACGACCCTGAGCTGCGTTTCGTAAGGTATCCAGCTCCCCAATCAGACGCGCGTTCTCATCTATGCACCCGGCAAGCTCACCTTCCCTCAAGCGATACATTCCCAAAAGTTCTTCATAACGCGCAAACAAACCTCCTTGGGGTGCCACAGCACTTGGCGCCGTGTGAGCACGTGGAAGGTGGCTTTGAATTTGCTCTATCTCAGCTGAGGACATTGAAGTGCCGTAACACGGAACCTGCACGCATACGTGTGCTGCGATCATTATATAGGCCATCATACGACGCATGGAATTGCTCACTTCACAAAAAAAATGTCATGGCACGCATAAAGTGCGGGCCTCTATTTTTTCCAATAAGTCACGAGAAGGCTAATTTCAATAAAAATCTTAATGATTTACTAACAAAATGTAAAAAAAGTTGACTTTTAGAAATGAAACTGTTCAAATGAAGAGGTCTTTAAAGGAGGGGAATTGGCATGATGTCAGGTGTTGAGGCATTGAGTGGTGGTGAGTTCGTTGTTTACCCAACCCATGGGGTGGGGCGCTTGGAATCCGTTGAAATGCAACAGGTTGCAGGCTGCGAACTGAAGGTGCTCGTGATTACTTTCGATAAAACACGCATGACATTGCGGGTCCCCATGGCCAAGGCAAAGACCTCAGGTCTGCGTCGCCTTGGCTCCAAAGAAGACATGGAAAGAGCTTTTGCCACCCTGGCACGCCGCATCCGTGCAAAGAAGGGCGTGTGGGCAAGACGCGCCCAAGAATATGAGCTGAAGATTAACTCAGGTGATTTGACCTGTGTGGCAGAAGTTTTAAGCGAGCTTTACCGCGCCAAGGACGACCGCGGTGAGCAGTCCTATAGCGAGCGTCAAATTTACCGCAGCGCCCTTGAGCGTTTGTGCGCTGAAATTGCCCTCATTGAATCCATCGATGAGGACGCAGCAGCCGCACGTGTGGAAGAAGCGCTGGCACAAGTCGCCTAACTTTTATTCTCCTTAATGAACACCTTCTGGGTCCCTTTATGGGGCCCTTCTTTTTTTCAACATCTCATCACGAGAATAGTTTAATTTTATGGGCAGGGGATGGAAGCCCTTGCATCTCTCACCTATGACACGCTCCCCCCAGGCCCGGGAGGCCCGCACCCTATGTCTCAAGAGGTCTGGCGCATCCCTGACCTGCTACGAAGGGACGCCTCACTTGCGGTGCACGCTGGTATTGTCATGCTCCTCACCCACGCAGGTGTTTTAAGAGAACACGACGAGGCACTGCCCTGGGGTCTGCGGTAACACCCAAGAAGTGCGCCAATGGGAGCCTTTACTTGTTTAACATAGGTGTGTTTGCAGTGAACGATTTCTAGACCTGACTCATTTAAAGGCTATGATTTTCTTAAAATTTCTTCATGTTGACATACTGTCATCTCGCTGATAAAAAACGTCATCTGCAACCCATAATCATAAAAGGGGACCCCATGACGTTGCGCCACGGTTTACAGACACTTTTACTTACATCACTCATAACGATCTCAGCTCCTGCCAGCGTGCCCGCGTGCACGAAGTTGAGCGAAGAAGTATCCCAAACGGACAAAGCGCTTTGTGCCTACCTGGGCTTTTTACGTTCAGTGGATGGGCTTTTTACGAGCGCCGATACACGCGAAGACAGGGCGGCCATTGTGGCGCACTTGTTGGACACAGAGCTGGTTGAAACCTATAGCCCACAAACACAAAGCTCCTTTGTGCTTTCTGACTTTCAAGGAGAGGTGTGCGACCATTATTATGTGTGTCCAACGGCTGAAGGTGGCAACCGCCTGAACGTGGGGAAAACAACGCCTCTCTCCCTGGCGGTTTCTTTGGGCCAGAAGGATCTCGTGGCGCGCTGGTTAGAACCCGTTGATAACGTAAACGGTTTAGAGCACACATCATGGGGATACCGCCAGCCGGTTCATCCCCTGGGCCATGCCCTTGACCCTGAGCATCCCGTTTATAATCCTCACGCTCCCCTTGAAGATCGCCTTGAGATCATTGATTTACTGGCCGCAAAGGGGGCTGATTTTAATACCATGCTCCCACACTCCCTTTACAATAACCCTGCCCTGGCAGCGGGTGAGCCCCGTGGGTGGGGTGGCGGTATGCGCGTTGGGCAAGACGCCCTTCGTGCGCGCGCACTCCTCTACGGCGCAGATCCAACGCTCAAAGGCACGTCCTATCATCCCAGTATCATTAGCCATGATTTACGCAAGAATGATTTCATTGCCGAGCTGCACCGGCAAGAAAAGTCCCTTACGCAAAAGGTCGCAGACCACGGCGCATTGATCGTTAAGCGGCACCCAGAAGTCTCCTACGCCCTTGGTCGCGCCTTCCAAAAGGAAGGGGATCTCTACAGCGCCGCCAAACACATGCGCGCGGCGGCAGAAGCTGACCTTCCAGAAGCCTGCGCCGCCTACGGGGCCCTTGTGGCCGAGGGTGAGCACGTGGCCCCCTCCTACCTTACGTACGCCCTGGACATGCTTCCCTTTCACCGGGCGTGGCGCCTGTCGGCCTTTCGTGATGACGCGATTCAGTACCTAGAAAAAGGGAGCACGAAGACAAGTGATAACCTGCTTGCGCTTTATGAGCGCAACCTGGAAGATGGCCGCGCGACGCCTTCACAGTTGATCAGACTTGGGGATTACTATAAGACGCAAAAAAATACGGCGTACACAAACTATCGTTGGCAAGCAATCGGATGTTACAAGGCCGTCATCACAAATGCCTCTGCCTCAAAGGAAGAGAAAGCACGAGCGCATAGGCACCTTGCGCGTCTGTATGATACCCCCTACTTAGAGTTCATTTCTCCCACCCAGTTCCATATGGTTAGAGAACGCGATGAGGCAATGGTCCACTATGGTGAGGCATTTGCCTTAGGTAGCGTTAGCGCAGGACGAGCTTTGTCGCAGCTGACACATTCATGGTGTCTTGACCCCACAAGCCCACAGTACAGTAACGTAAGCGCAATTAGGAGTGATCTGGAGATGTTGCCTGCGTCAGCTGTTTTTCCGGGTGCGTCTGTCACAAATGGAACTCTCCTACTGGGTGCAAACTAGAGGCAGATACCAATAAAAAAGGGCCCTTCTGGGGGCCCTTTTTTGTATCTAGATCTGCGTTACCAAACCGTTATGACGTCGTTGGCTCCTTTGGGGAGCCCTCTAAAAACCCACCACTTGTTTTTGATCCTCCTGGCGGTAAAAGGCCATGCAGGACAAAATGAGCTCTAGCACACCGTGGGCGTCCACTTGGGTGGCAACGCAGGTGTGGGGAGCTTCATCAAGGTGACAGGGATAAGTGCTCACAAGGGTTGCCCCCAGGGACGCGTTGTCTTCCGTGGACACAGAAATACTTGCCGGTGCCCATGTAAAGAGCTCAGGCCTCAAGAGGCTTGCGATCACACACGCATCATGGATGGCGCGTCCCCCCAGGTTATAGCGGGCCTTGTCAGCCTCCGCCTCCACCTCAAGAATGCCGGCAACTTGCCGGGCGACATTCGTCCCCTGGGCGCGCAGCCTGGCCATCCAAGGCGTACTTGTTGTCACTTGGTGCGTGATATTAAGGCCAATCATGCGCAGGGGCACTTTGCGCGAAAGCACCACGGCGAGCGCATGTGGATCCACATAGGCGTTAAACTCGGCAGCGGGTGTGATATTACCCGTGCCAACGGCGCCACCCATCCACACCACTTCCTTAATGAGATCGGCAATGTGGGGAGCTTTACATAGGGCAATGGCCAGGTTTGTGATGGGCGCCGTCATGGCGAGCGTCAAAGGCTCCTTCGCCTCCTCTAAACTCTGGATCAAGAAATCCACTGCGTGTTGTTTTTCCAGGGGCATGGTGGGCATGGGCAGACTTGCCCCAGCAAGGCCGTCATTGCCGTGGCAAAAGCTTGCATTCACGGCTGGGCGCAAAAGGGCGTTGGAGCATCCTGCAAAAACCCGCACGTCGCGTCGATTGGCTAGTTCACAAATCTTGCGGGCATTTGTATGAATCCACTCAAGGGACGCATTTCCAGAAATGGTTGTCACACCCTTAAGTTCTAAAATATTTGGCGCAGATAGGGCCATCAAAAGGGCGACTGCATCATCCCCACCAGGATCACAATCCAGAATAATTGAGCGCATGTGTTTCTTCCCCTCTTATTATAAACTTTCTGGGTATCATACACATTTGCAGGCAAGAGGCGAGCTTTTTATCTTGCAAAAGGAAACGGCCTAAATCTTTGGCCAGTCCTTCAATGACTCCGCCGCAGCCGCGTGGCCAATGGCCAACAACTCATCTTTCTTGGAGAAATCCAAAAGCCCGTATCCGGATAAAACAGGACGAATGGCAACGGTGCTCAGCTTAATATTGCGAAAAGACTTCAGGTCCGAGGCTAAAACCATGCCTTTCATCAGAGTGCCCGCAAGGGGAGGCAGATGAAAGTCAGAGCGTCTTGAGAAAATTTTGTGACGCAGAATCCACCGCCAGTTCAAATCAAGGGGATAGTTATAAGCCACCTCATGGGCGTCTACCTCGGAAATATCCACGGCAATCACCTGTCCCGCGCCATCAAAGTAATCCTTCATCACATCAACGGGCAGGTTATTCACCACCCCCCCATCAATAAGAAGGCGGTCTCCATCATGGACTGGGGGATAAATGCCGGGAATCGCCGCTGTTGCGCGCAGACAGCGCCAAACAAGACCCCGACTAATGACGACCTCGGACACACTCACAAGGTCGGCCGCCACACAAAAAAGCCTTGTCCTAAGGTCTTCAACCTTTATTGCCCCAAAAATGGTCTGCAGGGCGTGGGTAAAGCTCTTAGAGCTCAAAAGAGACGCCAAGGGAATGGTATACTCATTAAACCGCATGGACCTGGATAGCAAATTCGACATATCCAGAAAGTCTTGTAGATCGCGCGCCGCCAGCATGAGGGCTGCGCTAATGGCGCCCGCACTGGTGCCCGCGCATGCGTCAATGGTAACATTATTTTCAAACAAATATTTAATCACACCCGCATGGGCCCAGGAGCGTGTCCCACCTCCCCCCAGCACAAGGCCCACAGCCGACCCACTGACAAAACGCAGCAAGCGGTCAAAGTCCCCCTGCTCGTGCCAGCAAACATGATGGTGCTGAGAAAAAGACAAGCGATCGAGCCAGTCCTGGGTATTTGTGGGAGGACCCCACCCGTCGTGGAGCAGCACCAACATTTTCTTAATATCATTTTGCACACCCTTAATGGTGTCAAGCAAATCAGGATCAAATCCACCTGCATGAGAGGCATCAGCAAGCACATAAATGTGGTCCGCACGGTCTAAGCAAAACTCACGCCATTTCTTATCGTCGCCCGCTTCATAGAACAAATAATCGTGATTGTTTTCTATCTCTTGGATGGCGCCGTGCAGATCGTTTGTTGAGATGTTTTTTGGAAAATCCTGATGTGCGATGGTACGGTACCGAAATTGCTGATTAAACCTGGAAGACAACTTCTCCATGAAAAGACCAACGTTAACGCCACGGTGCGCTGGGAAAATCACAATGTTGGAGGCATTGCTGTAATTTTGCTTTGCCTGGAGGGTGCGCTGCAAACGTCTTGTGATGGTTTTGGCAACCTCCAAGAGAACACTGGGGTGCTTACGGCAAACCTCCATGAAGTGTTCACTATCCAGTTGCAAAAGAAGCGAATCGCGCAGGGCTATCACCGTTGCTGAGCGCGGTTCTTGGGTGATGAGCCCCATCTCACCCACGGTCTGGCCTCGGCTAATTTGACCCACTGCCTGACCAAGGGCATTTTTTACAATGAGACGGCCACTTAAGAGAACATGCAAGCTATCTGAAGGATCACCGAGACGTACCAAGACGTCTCCCGCCTTGATATGCACGGTGGTCATAAAGGCGTATAGCTCCGTAATCTCATTCGCAGACAGCCCATGGAAAAGATCACATGACTTAAGCTGTTGTAGAAAAAAAGAGTCGCTCACCATTTTACGCTAGAACCGTGTCCACTTATGTCATTGCCTCCTTTGCCATCATATCACTCATCCGGGCGCGCACAACGACAGAAATTATCTCCTTGCGCCAATACGTTAGAAGAACGCACAAAAATTATGAAAATTTTTCCTATTCAAGTGCCGCAAGACGCCTCACAAAAGCCTTCTCACGCTTCCATCCGCCCTGGAGTACTTGAGGCGTGCTGGAGGAAGGCCCATGAAGAGGCTTTTGAAGCTCCTGCCAAACCTTGGCAAGCTGATCCAAGAAGGCGATGGGTCTTTGTGCCTTATCAGTGCGCAAACGATTGGTAATAGCCCCCCATGATGCTGGCGGGAAGAGCGCACACTTTTCCATAAAAGCGCTCAAGTTCTTGTGCTCTTTAAAGGGAAGCATGGTCTGAATGAAAAGAGGTAAGTCATTTTCCGAAACACGCTCGAGGGCGTTCAGGGCTCTGACAAGCTCAGGGGCCTTCGTGAAAGCCCCCTGAAAGGGCGCAAGGGCGCCCATGCGTCTAGCATAGGCTGCGATGTGCGCCCGCAATAAACCATCCTGGTTTATCACCCCTTTAAAATGCTCAAAAACACTCTGGCGCTCCCCTTGACCAAGGTCGCACGTCAGGAGCGCCGTGTCATGCATAAAAGAATGCCGCAAGGCGCGCGGCATGCAGGCCAGCAGAACGCTCTCCTCGAAACTGAGGGAAACGCCATAAACCGAAGACAAGGATTGGGCGTCAAGCCACACCTGATCCCAGGTTTCGCTTTTATCAAAAGCAGGCCCCGCGTGATGGGCAAGGGAAAGGGCCGCGTTAGGATCCCCTTTGAAAGCACCGGTATCCCACGCCTTTTTCAAGGCAAGGGTGTGCTCAAAACGCCTTGACGTTAAACGTTTGATGGCCTGCATAGTCCCCTCCTCGGGTGCGGCGTCCTCCTTCTTACCCCCCACCCCCCACACAAGGGCGGCGTCAACGGCCTCACCCACTTCATGGATAGGTAAGTCTGCAAAAGTGAACATTCTTTGGGGTTCATAGATGGGCATAAGCCTTTGCATATGATGAAGATACGCCGGACCTCTTTGTGGGTCTTTTAAAACAGGCCCCAGGGTTTCATGCTCAAGAAGACACTCAATTTGCTCACATTTATCCCAGGCTTGGAGTTCACGGGGCAGCATGGCCAGCGCGAAGGTGCGCAAAATATCTGACCTGTGAAGCTCTTGGCAAAGACCTGAAAAGTATTCTAGGTGATAGGGAAAGTGCGCTGGACGTGCAATACCAAGCTCCTCCAACAACGCCACACTGTATAAAACACATACGCCACTTTTTCCATGAAGGGCCGTCATAAGCGTGCGCATCTGACTAAGGGTAAGAACCTCATTATCCTCTAAAGTCGACAAAATATTGTCCGCAAGGTCTGGGTCCTGGGGCGCACGTGCGTTCGTGACGGCATTGATCACGGGCCCCATGAACATCAGGGGCGCAAGCTCCTTTAGGGCGCTCACTTCATTTTGCGTGTGCGGCAAATGCAAGCTCAGATCCCACCACTGAGCCATAAATTCCTCCGCCTCCCCTGGAAGCCAGTGGCTTTTGTAAGCATAGACATGCCAGGCGTCTGCCAAGGTCAACTCAGGTAACGAGAGCGTCATATGAAGGAGATCTTGTACACTTTGATCAGGATCACGCATAAATGTATCGCTTCCCGTGAGGGACGCGGCAAGGGCAGGCGTAAAACCCTGTGCATTATTCTTCAGATATTCAAGGGCCGGGTCGGCGCTTCGCGAAACAGACCCTTTCAAAGACACACCTTGTGCAGGCTCCTGTTGCAATGGATCACTGGCATAAAGGGATCTAGTACCTAACAGAACCCCAATGGCCACACAAAATAAGCGACGTTTCGACATAAGCATGACTCCTTGGCATATATACGTTGCCCTACGCTAGCGTTTTGACACGTAGCCTACAAGGGCAGAACGGCAATGATGTAACAGTTTCTAAAAAAATGAAAAAGCTGAAATTTGCATGCTTTTTTTACACAAAAATCCTGTGTACAGTCTCAATCGTTCACTATAAAAGGGAGGAAAAAGATGAACAAAACCAAATTTTTACTCAACGCATGTGTGCTTGCGTTTTTGAGCACCCCCCAGGCCCTTCTCGCGCAAGATACAAAGTGCACCGGAAGCAAAAAAAGAAGAGGCGAAAAAGCCCTTTGAGCTGACGGCAAATGTGGCCTTTACCACCGATTATATTTCCCGCGGCCAGTCCCAAAGTTTTGGAAATCCTGCGGTCCAGGGTGGCCTTGACGCCGACCTTTCAAACTTTCTTCAAGGTCTTATCCTGGGTGTATGGGGCTCATCCATCAGCGACACGGGATTCCCCAATAGTTCAAGCCTGGAATTTGATCCCTATGTTGGTTTCGCCCACACATTTAATGAGCATTTAAGCGCACGCATCATCGGACAATGGTGTTTGTATCCCGGCGGACAATCATCGGATATTCCTTCCCAAAACTATAACTCTTTTGAGATCATCCCCTCTGTGACATACCGCTGGTTGACAGTAACCTATGCTTACTCCATCACAGACAAGGCAGGTTTTAATAATCAGTTGGCCGTCCCTCCCCTCACCCCCAACGGCAACTCCCAAGGATCCTGGTATCTTGAGGGTGCTTTGAAGTTCCCCCTCTTTCGCGATGATTTAAACCTGAACTTGGTTTACGGGTACCAAAAGGTCCGACATTATACAAAAGCAAGCTATGGCAGCTACGGCGCCAGTATCGATTATACTTTGCCCGAAGATTATTACGGGCTCAATCTGAAGCTTGGCGTTTCGGGATCCAACAACAATAAGGCGGTATACACCGTCACAAAATCTTCCGGGAAAACTTTGGATGTTGGCAGAACCCGCGTCTACTTTACCCTCACAAAATGCTTCTAATATAATCTCTTAAAAGGTGCCTTCGGGCACCTTTTGTACCGCGCACCTTTTCACGCTTCTTTTGCCCAGGATGTGATATGATCCCGAAGCTTTAAAGACGGACACATCACCCATGAGCCTTGCGCCCCCTACCCGCTCCATGCCTTATCGCCTTGCCCTTCTCGTTGCCCTCATGAGCATGTCCATCGATATCCACTTTCCAGCTCTGTCCACCATGGTGGATGCCTTCCATAGCACACATCAAGCGCTCCAGCTGACCATCAGCAGCCTCTGCGTGGGTCTTTTTTTGGCGGGTTTGCTCATTGGCCCCATGGCCGATGCCTATGGGCGTCGCAGGGTGTTGCGCGTGTGTCTTTTAGGCTTTGCCATCACAAGTTTCGGGTGCGCGTGGGCGCCAACCCTAGACACACTGCTTCTTTTCCGTTTCTTGCAAGGCGTTTTCGCGGCGGGTGCGCCCATTATCGTCATGGCCATTTTGTTTGACTGGTACACCCATGAGGAGTTCGCACGCATGGGCTCCCTCATTGGCATGGTGATCACCTTTTCCTTGGCCCTTGCCCCTGTCATTGGCGGTCACCTGAGCGCAGCCTTTGGATGGCGCTCCATCTTTTGGTTTTTGCTAGGCGCGTGCGTTCTCTTGTCCGCGATCTCACTACCCTTCTTGCCCGAGACACTCAAGGAGAAAAAGCCGTTTCATCTGAAGCAAGTCCTTGGGTCCTACGCAGACATTTTCAGTTCCTGGCAGGTCATTGGGCACCTCCTTCTGCCGTCTATTCTGATTGGCTTTATCGTGGGATATGTCAGCTTAGCAAGCTATTACTTCATCGATGTTTTGCGTGTACCCAAGGATCACTATGGCTATTTCCAGGCCTGCGGCACCTTAGGAAACGTGCTTTTTTGCCTTTTTGCGAGCCACTGGACGGCGCGTTTTGGCGCCCACAAAGTCCTCAAGGGCGGGGTTCTTATGGCGGGACTCAGTGGTCTTTTCTTTCTTTTTATGGCCCTTTTTGCGCCCCACGATCCTTATCTTCTGACCATGCCTGTTTTCTTTTTAGCCGCCGGTATCGCCATGGTCTTTTCGCCGGCCATGTCCCTGGCCATGCGCTCCTTTGGGCGAGAGGCAGCGACGGTTTCAGCGACTTTTGCGGCTGTGCGTATGGGGCTTCTGGGTGTGTGTGCATATTTTGCAGGCATCATATACAACGAAAGCGTCACGTCCCTGGCCGCCCTTTTTGTGACGGGCAGCATTCTGACCCTCATTGTATATGTTCTTTTGCAGGGGACGACCCTACAGCATACCGCGCCTAGTACCGCCCACGATCAAACGTAAACAGAGACGGATCCAGGCGTACGTTATTGGTCACATTCTCAAGGAAAACGTGTGTCGGGCGCTGATTGGGATCTGAAATTTCCCACTCTTGCAGCTGCAGTGGATGGCTCCTGAAAATGAGGGTCAGGCGTCCCGCATCGGGGTCATCGGCGCGCACAAGGCTCAGGTAAACCTTCCCATTTTTTTCCTTAAAATCAGTAACGTATGCATCTTTCCCGAAGGACACATGGTCGGCCAGTAAGAACTGTGCAGGCGTGCTGTCCAGGGGAACTTGCGTGACCTCATCAAGATCTGGATTGTTAAAAATAAGGAAGTTCCCGTCCGCCAAAACCGTTTGGGGGCTACCTTCATACTTGAGGCGCATTTTACCGGGGCGTTGGAGATAAAAGGTTCCCTTACGCACCCGTCCGTCGGGATCTATTTGTTGAAAGGTTGCTTGGAGAGAGCGCAGGCCATCCAAATAGGCTTCCACATTCTTGAGCTCCACGAGTTCATTCCTAAGCTCCACCTGCTCTTCCCGTGCCATCACGTGGGACGCAGCTGCCACTAAGCAAACACCCAATAAAACCCTTACACCTTTGAACATTTCTTTTCCTAACCTGCCTTTACAAGGACTTCGCGTTTTCCAGCATGGTTCGCGGTGCTCACAACACCTTCCGCTTCCATCTGCTCCATAATGCGTGCGGCCTTATTGTAGCCTATTTGCAGCTGTCTTTGTATAAAACTTGTGGAGGCTTTGCCCTCCCTCGTCACAATGGACACGGCCTGGGTATAGAGGCTGTCCGCACCTGACTCAGGATCTCCAAAGGACTCCAGGGGCGCGTCACCGCTTTCATCGGTCACATTGTCAATGTAGTCGGGCACACCCTGGTCCTTGAGGTGAGCCACAATGCGCTCCACCTCTTCGTCACTCACAAAGGGACCGTGAACGCGTCCAATGCGCCCACCGCCCTCCATAAAGAGCATGTCGCCTCGGCCCAAAAGTTGCTCAGCGCCTTGTTCGCCCAAAATGGTACGGCTGTCGAATTTTGAAGTGACTTGAAAGCTGATACGGGTGGGGAAGTTCGCCTTAATGGTTCCCGTGATCACGTCAACGGAGGGACGCTGGGTTGCCATAATGAGGTGAATGCCAGCCGCTCTGGCCATTTGCGCTAAGCGTTGCACGGCCATTTCGATCTCTTTACCCGCCACCATCATCAGGTCCGCCATCTCGTCCACAATCACGACGATATAGGGCAACGGGGACATATCCAGGGGCTGGGTTTCATAGATAGGCTTGCCTGTGTCGGGATCAAAGCCCGTGTGCACCTGACGGGAGAGCACCTCGCCCCTGGCCACAGCTTCCGACAAACGCGCGTTGTACCCTTCGATGTTACGCACACCCACGCGGGACATGGCGCGGTACCGATCCTCCATTTCCCGCACCGCCCACTTCAAGGCGTAAATAGCCTTTTTAGGTTCCGTCACAACGGGGCACAAAAGATGCGGGATGTCGTTGTAAACCGAGAGCTCAAGCATCTTGGGATCGATCATGATAAACCGGCACTGCTTGGGGGACAGGCGGTACAGGAGAGACAAAATCATGGTGTTGATGGCCACAGACTTACCTGATCCCGTCGTTCCCGCCACAAGAAGGTGGGGCATGCGGGCAAGGTCCGCAATAATGGGATTTCCACCAATGTCTTTACCCAGCGCCAAGGCAAGCTTTGCGCTGCTGTTATCAAAAATGCGCCCCGTCATGAGCTCGCGCAGATAAACTGTTTGGCGCACCGCATTGGGCAGCTCAATACCCAGCGCGTTCTTACCAGGAACCACCGCCACGCGGGCGGACGCCGCGCACATGGAGCGCGCAATGTCATCACTCAGACCCGTGACGCGGGAGGACTTCACCCCCGGCGCCGGGGTTAGTTCATACAGCGTCACAACAGGTCCGGGGCACACCCGCGTGATGTCGCCGCGCACGCCGTAATCATCAAGAACCACCGCCAAAGCTTGGGCAGATTCTTGGAGCATTTGCTGGGTCTGGTCACCGGACTTGTCCACAATGGGAGGCGCCAGAAGCTCAAGGGACGGAAGCTGGTAAGACGCGTCCATGCGTGATAAATCCAAGGCACCTGTGTCCTTGGGTGCTTTGGGAGAGGAAGCAGGTTTTTTGACGGACACAGGACGGGCCTCACGCTCAATGGTAATGGCCATGGCGGGAGCCTCTTCGTGCGGTGAAAGCGGCGCGTCTTCGTCCAAAAAGACCCCGGGCTCTTGTGCAGGCATTGGGTGAGTGTGCATACCAGGCTCGATGCGTCTTTTCTCTGCGTCATTTGCACGCGCACGCACGCGCGCAAAGAGCTGTTCAAAGGACGTTTGTGCAGCTCCCGCAAGGTTTGGCGCAGACTTAAAGGGGCGCCCAAGGCGTGTCAGCGCTCGCAAGTCCTTGAGACGACCATTGAGCGCAAAGAAAAGACTCACGGCGCACACACCAAACAACAGGGCCATAAATCCGCCCCCTAGCTGCGCACTGACGGGCGTGCTTTGGGCCAGCAGCACTTGTCCGATAAGATTGCTCCCCTTGGTGCCGGCCTTTGCAAAAAGAAGGCATCCCGCACCAACGCTCACAAACGCTGCAAACAAGCGCGCGCCCCACCAGGATACGGGGCGTTTAGCGCAAAGGCTCACCCCCCATGTGGTCAAAATCACAGGCAGCAAAAACCCCACAGGGCCCAAAAATTGAAAGAAGGCGTCAGCCACGTAGGCGCCCGCAATCCCGCACAGATTTTGGATTTGTCCCGCAACGGCCGTATTCCAGGAAGGATCCGACTTTTCAAAGCTTAAAAGCGCTGCAAAAAGCCACGCAGCGCCTGCCAGACAGACAAACGCGCCAATAAAGCGGGCACACACGGAAGCCAATGAAACGGTCTGCTTTGGGGGTGTTGGGCGCGGGCGGGCCATGTCTTTGACTTACTCCTTGATGAAATCAACGGAGCTTATTGTAGTCAAAAAACCACCCCTTGACCAGGCCAAGCCCTCAAAACCCCTTAGGCCTGTGTACGTCTTTGAATCGCCGCAAGAATTTGTGCGTCTTGGTTATACACATCATCCTTAAACTGGGGTTTTTCTCCATCTGGTGCCCACACGGTGAAGTAGGTAATAAAGATGGGTGTTGCCTCCCGCGGGCGCACGTTGCGTGTTTCATTCCCCTTCATGGAAGACGCCACCGTCTCCTGCGTCCATTGTGATGGGTCGTTAAAGACAAACTCCCCAAGCTTTGCAGGCTGGCTCACACGGATGCATCCTGAGCTAAAGGTACGCACTTTCTTGGCAAAAAGGGCAGGCTCAGAGGTGTCGTGTAGGTACACATCAAAGGGGCTCTCCACATTAAAGCGGATTTTGCCCAAGGCATTGGCGGAACCAGGGCGTTGACGGATGTGATAGGAAAAATCACTGGCCGAGACACTGTCCCAGTCCACGCTGTGGGGATCCACTTCCGACCCACTGTCGTCGGTGATCACGTACCCCTTATCCACGAAGTAACTGGGATTCACGCGCAGCTTAGGCAGCTTGTCCTTCACGGCAATGCTGCGGGGCACATTCCAAGATGGGTTAAACCGCACGGAGTCCACAACGGAAGAGAAGATGGGCGTTTTACGGTAATCCCGGCCAATAATCACGGGCATGGCGAGGATCTCTTTTCCGCCATCAAACCCTTGCAGCGTAAAAGTTGCGATGTTCACAAAAAGATAGCGCTGGGGCATACGGGCTGGCATCCAGCGCCAGCGCTCCATATTCACAATTACCTGATTGATACGGTCTTGGAGTCCCTTGGATAATAAGCGGCGCGTTTGCGGACCCACCATGCCGTCCCCGTCAAGTCCCGCGTCCTCTTGGTACGCTTTTACAGCCGCCTCAAGGGCTGCGTCAAAGGTATTTCCCTCGCCCGCATCAAATCCACGTGCCTGAAGCGCGGCGCGCACCTTCGCCACATCCGGCGAGGTCATCCCTTTCTTAAGAGAAGGCCCATCGGCCGATAACAGCACCTGGTTCCCTTGGTCCTTTTGCTTGGCGCGCAAGTCAGCCAGGAGCTTTTTCAAGTTCTGATACTGGTTAACTGGCAAGGTATGGTGCTCAAGCCATGCGCCTGTGGGGTCTGCTGCAAACCCTTCAATCAAAACGGCAGCAGCGTCCACGGAATCGGGCTTGAGGTGCACATTGGTCACAACGGCGTGGGGGTTAAAACGCTCGCCCCCTAGATCGTCAATATAGTCAAGGACCGCGCGGGTCAGGTTGATCTCGGCCTTGAGGGCCCCCTCAAAGGTCTCTGGAAGTGCCTCAACGTCCTTCAAAAGGCGTGCGTAATCCTTTGGCTCAAGCCCCTCACGGTCAGCATTTTTAAGGACACCAGTCGCAATGGGCACAGCCCCTCCCCATCCGGACGGCGTTAACCACAAGGGTTGGAAGGACCTTTTCTTGTAAACATCAATGACTTGGCGTTCTTTTTCAGACCTTGCGCCAAGGGTATCCTTGTCGAACTGGGCCTTAAGCGCCGCCTCAACTTGCCCGTAAACACCGTCCATTGCGCCCCAGCAAAGCTCATCACCCCACACCATCACCAGGCACATAAAGGAAAAAAGCGTACGACCCATCACGTGAAAACTCCCATGTTTTTCTTTTTATGAGACGCTATTTCTGACCCTGACGCAAGTCTTCTTGACATGAGTCGCCTATTTATGACAGGATGTCTTATTATGACGACGAACACATTTGTCCTTGCTATCCTCATTATTGGCGCCTAGCGCCATCATATTTTCTTACCCATTTTTTTGTTATTTTTCCCCTCTCCTTCGCGAGAAAACCTTTTTGATAAAAGGATGAACGATGCAGCGTAATACTCTGGCCGTCACTGCCGGCTTTGCCATGTTTTCCATGTTTTTTGGTTCTGGAAACTTGGTTTTTCCCCTCCTCGTTGGCGCAAGCAGTCAATCCCACTTTGGCCTTGGCACCCTTGGGCTTTTTGCAACAGGGATTTTTGTTCCGTTTTTAGGCCTTCTCAGTATGATTGTGATGGAGGGTAAACGCGCGGCCTTCTTCCAGGAGCTTGGTCGCGCGCCTGCCTTTATTCTCACGCTTATGATGCTGGCCCTCATGGGACCAGTGGGCGTCAGCGCAAGGTGCATCATTGTCGCCTTCGCGGGCACGCAGCTGGTTGTGCCAGAGCTCACCCTGCCTGTCTTTTCGTTCTTGTTTTGCGTGATCACCGCCGCCCTGTGTTGGCAACAAAAGCGCGTTGTGACCATCATCGGGCACTACCTCACCCCATTTCTGCTTGCCAGCATTCTTCTCATCATTGCCATGGGGGTTTTCCATGCACCCGCTCTTATGCCCAGCCAGCACACCGCAAAGCAAGCCTTTCATATTGGCGTGTCTGAAGGGTACCAGACCATGGATCTTTTGGCGGCGTTCTTCTTTTGTGCCAGCACCATCACCTATCTTAAGATCCAGCAAACCCTCTCCCCCTCCAAGGATTCTTTGATGACAGTTTCCCTGAAGGCAAGCTGTGTCGGTATCATTTTGCTGGGCGCCGTCTACGCAGGATTCGTGTATTTGGGTGCGGCGTACGCACCAATGCTTGTGGGAGTGCCGCCTGAGAAAATGCTTGTGGTGATCGCGGGACAGGTGCTTGGCGATTTTGCGACTCCTGTCATGGCCGCAACCATTGGCCTTGCGTGCCTGACGACCCTTATCATCCTGACCAATCTTTTTGCAGAATTTGTCAGCCATGAAGTCACAGAGGATCGCCTCCCCCGCAAGGCCTCCCTTGTGATCACCCTTGTCATTAGTTTCGTTGTGTCACTGTCGGGCTTTACGCGCCTTGCGCACTGGTTAGGGGGGGCGCTGTCCATTGCTTACCCCGCCCTTATTGCGCTGGCCTTGGCTAAGATTGCCGAGAAGGTCTTTGATATTCAAAAAGTCAAACTCGTGCCGTGGTGCTTTTACACAACCCTTATCCTGGCCGCAGGCTTCTCGCTCCTTTAGAGCGCTTCGTGGGTTTCCTTCTCCTCGGAGGAGGAAACGTGCTTGCGAAAGAACCGAGGCCCTAAGGGTAGAATGGCGATATAAAGCAGTGTGATGGCGCTTAAGGTCGGCCAAGGTGCGCTCAAAAGGGCGACAACCGCAAGACCAACGCCCATGAGAAGGGGCAAGATAAAGGGACGTGGGATGGAGGCCGACTTAAAGGAGAAGGTTGGCAGACGGCTGACCATCAAAGTGCCCGCCCCCACAAGGGAAATGACACACACGCCTGGATAGATAAATCCTTCCACATCAAAAGCCAAATAGAGCGTTAGGGGGAAGATAGCCAGAAGAGCGCCGGCGGGTGCCGGCACGCCTGTGAAAAATTGGTTTGACCAAAGAGGGCGGTCAGGCAGGCGGCTTGAGATATTAAAGCGCGCCAAACGGAGCCCCATACACACGGCAAAAAACAGGCTTGCCGCCCATCCAAATCCGCTCCATGCATTCAGGCACAGGATGTAGAGCACAACACCCGGCGCCACACCAAAGCACACAAAGTCAGACAAAGAATCGAGTTCCGCGCCGAACTCGCTAGCGGCACCCAATAAACGCGCCAAACGCCCATCCATGGCGTCCAAAATGCCCGCAATACAGATGGCCCCAACCGCTAAGTCAAAGCGCCCCTGGAGCGCAAAGCGAATGGCACTCAAGCCCACGCACATGGCCATCACAGTTGCCAGATTTGGCAAGATGCTCTTTAAACTGTGGCCGTGCAGACGCCCCTTCAAGGCGGCAGCTGCGCCGCGTGGTGCTTGATCATCCATGGTTAACGTACCTCTCCTTCGCGGGCAGTCTCTTTAGAAGAAAGATCCGCCAGCACACTTTCACCAGCCACCATCCGCTGACCCTCAACAACGAGGGGGGCGATACCTTCGGGCAAGTATACATCCGCGCGGCTTCCAAAACGAATCATGCCAAAGCGTTGACCCGTCTTCAAAACGTCTCCCTCGCGCACATCACACACAATACGCCTTGCAATGAGGCCTGCGATCTGGACGAAGGCTATTTTAAGACCGCCTTGGGCCTCAACCACTAAGGATTGGCGCTCGTTATGCTCGCTGGCCTTATCAAGGCTTGCGTTGATAAAGCGACCTGGATGGTAAACGCTCTTGATCAACGTGCCGCCCAGTGGCACGCGGTTCACGTGCACGTCAAAGACATTGAGGAAAATACTTACGCGGGTATATGTCCCCGGCAAATCCAATTCCTTTGGCGCCTCAACCTGGGCAATGGCGCTGACCACACCGTCCGCAGGGCTAATAATAAGACCGTCCCGCACAGGCGTCACACGTTGGGGGTCTCTAAAAAAGAGCACACACCACAGGGTTAAGATGGCACCAACCCACCCCAGAACGGTGGAAAATGTGGCAAAAAGCATCGCAACAAGCGCGAAAATAATGATAAACTTCCATCCCTCACGGTGAATGGCAAAACGTGTATGTGTGTCCATGCGTTATCCTTTTCTTAAGAACTTTCTGGCACAGTACACGAAAATCCGTGCCATCGCCATATGGCCGTTAAGGGGGGGGCCGTTTCGTGCACACAGATATGTCGCAAACACTCTTTTTGCATCTTATGTCCGCTTATCAGCTTCAAAATCCAACCCTTTTTGGCATCTCCGTCAACAAGCAAGGACACCCCGTTTTCGAAGCAGAGCATCCCTTACCCGATCTTCACTTTTCTTACAAAAATGTCCCCTTTACCGTCACCTTTGAGCGCGAACAAGACGCCTGGCGTGTGACCCTTTATGGCACCATGGGCCCCATTCCCTATAGCAGCGAAAATGCCCTCGTGCGCTCAAAATTTCTCAATCTTTTGGTTGTGTTGGCGGAGCGGTCTCACCACCGCCTAAAGCCTCAAGTGACACCAGATAAATATCTCCTGCTGGCCCACGAAGCCACCCTGCCTCAAAATTTCACAACCAGTGATGTGCTGACCATGCTCGTCTATCCTTTGTGGGAAATTTCACCCTTCCTGCACCTGACTAACTAAGCCACAGATCTTTCGTGGAAAGGCTCCTGGGCATGAAAAATATGCCCATTTTCTTGGCAAAGACTGCTCGCAGCGTATACAAAAATATCCATGACATCCTCAGGAGAGGCAACACTTTGGGGATCCTCACCTGGAAACGCGCTTGTGCGCAGGGGCGTGCGCACCCCACCCGGGGAGATCAAATTTGCTTTTACGGGAGAGATCCTGTCGTTTTCTAGGGCGTACAGTTTCACCAAATGCTCTAGAGCGGCCTTGCTGATACCATAAGCATTCCAATATGATAAGGGCACGCGCGCTGCCTCAGACGTCACAAAGATGGCCCGCGGGTCGTGGCCCAGACGCAAAAGCGGATCAAAGGCGCGCAGTAACCGCCAATTGGCTGACAGGTTCACATCCAGCACCTGTTGCCAGACTTTTGCGTCTTGGTGCGTGATGGGCCCAAGGGACCCCAAAATCCCGGCGTTTCCAATGAGCACGTCTAAATATCCCAAGCGCCCCGCCAGTGCCAGAGCCATCTCATCAATGGCTGCATGATTTTTCAAGTCCAGTGGCACCAAAATCGTCTGGGTGCCATAAGGTGCGATCCTATCATCCAGAGATTCCAGTGATTGAGACGTGCGGTCCACAAGGATCAAATTTGCTCCCTCATTGGCAAAGCGCACCGCAATGGCCTCGCCAATGCCGCCTGTCGCACCCGTTAAGAGAACCCAACGATTTTGTAAAACTTTCCCCATGCGTCACCTCCAAAAAAATAGAATCTCTTTACGACTTCTTAAGACACTGTTAATCAATATGCTCTTACTCTTAACGTATCAAGTGTCTGGGTGATTTTAGATGCCGCGCAAAATCTTAGGATCTGAAGTTCTCTACAAAAGCCTTAAGCTGAGCGAGCCTGCTTTGGGGGCGCCCGCCCTTATGCTGGCCATTGGCGTCACATGGCTTTTGGTAACGGGAACTGCGCTCACATGGTTTATAACCAAAAATCCCGGGTGGATTTACTGCAGTGTGGGCACAGGTGTCCTAGGGATGACACTTATTGCGGGACTTGTCCTATTGGCAAGCAGGTCTTTCCATAGGTCCCTCACAAAAAGCCGGCAGGCGCTGTCCGGAATGCTTGCGATCTTTCCATGCCTTGTGACGGACCAAAATCGACGCATCCTTTTTGCGAACCAACTTTTCAAGGACTTCTTTCCTCAAATTGAGGAGAAAGGCTTTGAATATATCGTATCACGCCTCATGGCCCCCACACAAAAAAATCACTTCAATACCGTGTGCACAAAGGGCCTTCAAAGCAAAAGTGCTTTTTCCGACGCCCAGACATTTATCCTAGACGGGGGACGAGAGGAAGAAATCTTCGTCTCCGTCTTGCCGCTGTCCCAGGACGGCGTGTTCTTGTGGCGTTTTTTGAGCATTAATGATCTCAAACAACGCTTCTTTCGCCAAAATTTCTCAACGGGTCGCTTTATTAAGACGCTGAACCTTGAAAATCTCTTTCACTGCGCACCGGCGGGCAATGTGCTCTTGGATTCAAGCTGCCATATCCACGACTGGAATCGCACCTTTGAGGAAGCCTTTTTCAAGAAAGAGGGCTTGTCCCATGGCACCCCTTTTCTCACCTATATCGATGCGAAAGATCAAGAAAATGTGCACCGCATGATGGCAAAGGCAGCCGCCTCCACCCACGCACCCCAGGACCATCACTGCGAAGCACGCCTTGCCAGCGGCAAGGAAGTGGTGCTTTATGCGTCTTCCTTTAACTATCCTTCCTTGAGCACCCAAGGTGCCCAGGAAAAAGGTATCTTTCTTCAGATCTTTGATAACACACAAGCCAAACAAATCCATGCACGTGTGTCACAATCCCAAAAGACCCAGGCTTTAGGACAACTGGCGGGCGGCATTGCCCACGACTTTAATAACCTCCTCACCGCCATGATCGGGTTTTGTGATCTTCTCCTTTTGCGCCACGCACCCAGTGATCCGTCTTTCATGGACATCATGCAGATCAAACAAAATGCCAACCGCGCCGCCAATCTTGTGCGCCAGTTGCTTGCCTTTTCAAGGCAGCAAGCTCTGCAACCCAAAATCGTTGATATTTCAGAAATCTTGGAAGATGTGTCCCTCCTTTTGCAGCGCCTCATTGGCTCTACCATTAAGCTTAATATCTTCCACGGACGCAGCCTTGGCACAGTGCGCGTTGATCGTGGCCAGCTTGAGCAGGTCATCATCAATCTTGTGGTCAATGCCCGGGACGCCCTTGGTGGGGACGGTGACATCACCATCAAAACAAAAAATGTTGTCTTTGAAAAAAGCACGCAAGTCTTCCAAGAACTCATTAAAGCTGGCTCCTACGTGTGTGTTGAGGTGCGCGATACGGGTGTTGGCATGGCACGCGAAACCCTCGAGCGCATTTTTGACCCTTTCTTCTCCACAAAAGAAGTGGGGTCAGGCACAGGGCTTGGCCTTTCAACGGTGCACGGCATTGTCAGCCAAACGGGCGGATACGTTTGTGTGGACTCGGCGCCAGATGAGGGAACCTCATTCTACATTTATTTGCCCCATTATGAAGGCAGTGCGGCCGCCAAAGAGCAAGCCCAAGAAAGCGAGAAGCACCACGCCATCGTAAACCGGGATCTCACGGGCTCTGGCACAATTTTGCTTGTCGAGGATGAGGACGCCGTGCGTCTTTTCTCAGCAAGGGCTTTGCGGGATAAGGGATACCACGTTATTGAAGCCACAACGGGCGAGGAAGGTCTCAATTACCTCACAACCGCGTGGGAGAGTGGTCACGAGAAGGTGGATCTTGTTATCACCGATGTGGTCATGCCTGTCATGGACGGACCCACCCTTGTCAGGCGTGCCCATGAGCTATTCCCTCACCTAAAAGTCATTTTCATCTCAGGATACGCCGAGGACACCTTCCGTGAGAAGCTGACCTGCGAGGAGGAAATTATCTTCCTGCCAAAGCCCTACACCCTGAAGGACCTGGCCAGTATCGTCAAACAAACCCTGGGCGTAAAACAAAAAGTTAGGCGCCTTGCAAAGGTTTCTTAAGGGCAAGGAACCGTTTTCCCGCGCGCGCCGTCAATGGATCTCATAGGGGATCTCTTCCACGATGCGCCATGTCCCGTTGACCCCACGACACGCCGTTCCCTTGGCCTTATAGACCTTATCCAGGGTCAGAGTCTGGAGGTAATCTATGCAATCCGCGCTTCCTTGACGTGTGGGATGAAAAATGCGAAAGGACCCGAAAACATCACCGGCGCAAGCCCCACGGGGTTGCCAGCAAAATGTCTCCTCTAAGGCGCCCGTGCGCAGCAAATTTTGCAACACCCTTGCGGCCGCGACCTGATTGTCTCGCTCTAACTTTCGCCCAAGGGCGCTGGCTTGATAAGACGCAAGAAGCGTGTCTTCGTCCATGGCCACAGGCATCAGGTGGGGGCAAGGAGAGCCACATTGGCGCGGCGCCTTATCACACAGTGTATCCGCGCACCCGCCCAAAAATGCCATGAGTCCCGTACATATGAGATATTTTTTCATCACCTTCACCTAAATCTGCCCCTGCCCATGTTTGGTTATCATAAAAGTCTAGATGAACAACACCTAACATGATATGAATATATTGGGGATTTTAAAATAATTTTTAACAAGGTGGAGCATTTATGACATCCCTTGAAACAACCTCTGAGCCCTCATCTGAAGAAGGGCACAAGACACGCAGGGATTTTCTCATCCTGGCTTCTGCTGCCATGGGAGGCGTGGGCGCCGCCAGCTTTGTATGGCCCTTTTTGGACAGCTTGAACCCAGCCGCAGACACACTTGCCGGGGCTGTGGTGGACATTGATATCTCACCCGTTGCGGTGGGACAAGCTATCACCATTATGTGGCGTGGCAAGCCCGTCTTTATTCGCCACCGCACCCCCCAAGAGATCCAAGAAGTGCGCGCGGTGCCGTTAACAAAACTCATTGACCCTGAAACCGATGAGCACCGCGTCAAAAAAGCCGAGTGGTTAGTTGTCGTGGGCGTATGCACACACTTGGGATGCGTCCCCTCCGGCCAGCGTCCCAGTGATAACAAAGGCGATTATGGGGGATGGTTCTGTCCTTGCCATGGATCAGAGTATGATCCATCTGGCCGTGTGCGCCGGGGGCCAGCGCCCCTTAACCTCCCCGTGCCGCCTTACACCTTTTTGAATGACACCACGCTACGCATCGGACAACAGGAGGTCTAACCCATATGTCTTCAGAGCAAAAACAACCCTCCGGTGGCGGCCTCATCGATTGGATTGATCACCGATTGCCTTTTGTGGCCATGGCCAAAGAGCATCTGATTAACTATAAAACCCCGATCAATCTCAATTATTTCTGGAATTTCGGATCTCTGGCTGGCATCACCCTTGTCATCATGATTGTGACGGGTATCTTTCTGGCCATGTTCTATACGCCCCACGTGGACTATGCCTTCAACAGCGTTGAACGCATCATGCGTGAGGTGAACTATGGATGGCTCATTCGCTATATCCACATGAACGGCGCCTCCATGTTCTTTATTGCTGTGTATATTCACATCTTCCGCGGCCTTTACTATGGTTCATACAAAGCCCCGCGCGAACTTTTGTGGATCATGGGCGTCATTATTCTCCTGTTGATGATGGCCACCGCCTTCATGGGATATGTGCTTCCCTGGGGTCAGATGAGTTATTGGGGGGCGACCGTCATCACAAATCTTTTCTCGGCCATTCCCCTTGTGGGCGACTCCATTGTCACCCTCCTGTGGGGCGGCTTTTCTGTGGATAACCCTACCCTGAACCGCTTTTTCTCCCTCCACTACCTCTTCCCCATGCTGATTGTGGCCATGGTTGTGTTGCACCTGGTGGCGCTGCACACACACGGCTCAAACAACCCATCGGGTGTGGCGAAAAAGACAGAAAAAGACTCTGTTCCCTTTCACCCCTACTACACCCTGAAGGACCTTTTTGGTCTGGGTGTGTTTTTGATGCTGTGGGCTGGCTTTGTCTTTTTTGCACCTAATTTTTTTGGCGAGCCTGACAACTACATTCCCGCCAACCCACTGTTGACACCTCCACACATCGTCCCAGAATGGTATTTCTTACCCTTCTACGCCATCTTGCGCTCCGTGCCCGATAAGCTGGGCGGCGTGTTCCTGATGTTTAGTGCCGTGGGTGTCCTTTTCTTTGTGCCCTGGCTTGACCGTTCAAAAGTCATCAGCGGGCGCTTTCGCCCCACCTTTAAGATCTTTTTCCTGCTGCTTGTGGCATCGTGCCTTGTGCTAGGCTGGGCAGGTTCCCAAGCGCCCGAAGGACTTGCTCTCCTTTTGAGTCGTTTGGCGACCTTCTACTACTTCTATTACTTTCTATTGGCGCTACCCTTGTTGCCAAAGTTTGAGAAAACACTTCCTGTGCCCCAGAGCATTTACGATGCAACCCATGCGTCGCAACAAACGAAGAAGGGATAAAGCCATGAAGCGCACGCTTTGGATCACACTATGTGCTGTCTTTTTGGGAGCCTCCCTAAGCTATGGAAACGCGGCGCCCAAGCCTCCCGCCCAAAACTGGAGTTTTCAGGGACCCTTTGGCACCTTTGACAGGCAAGCGTTACGCCGGGGTCTCCAAGTTTACCGTGAAGTCTGTGCCAGCTGTCACAGCGCCGCCCATTTGCGCTATGAAAAGCTCAAAGAACTTGGCTTTACGGAAAGCGATGTCAAGGCTATCGCCGCCGAGTATGAGGTTCCTGGACCCGTAGGTGAGGACGGCAACACGAAACCGCGTAAGGCAGAGCCCAAAGACTTCTTTGCCCACCCGTACCCAACGGAAGCAGCCGCCAGGGACGCCAACAACGGCGCCCTTCCCGTTGATCTGTCTATGGTCGTCAAGGCGCGCCCCAACGGCGCAGATTACGTCTTTGCCTTCATCACAGGATACGCAAAGGCGCCCAGCGACCTTAAGATGGCGCCAGGTATGCACTATAATCTTTATTTCCCTGGTCACCAGTCGGCCATGGCGCCTCCCCTAAGCGATAACCAGGTCACCTACCCCGATGGCACGCCTGCAACGGTGGATCACATGGCCAGAGACGTTGTCACGTTCCTTGCCTGGGCCAGTGAACCAGAGATGGAGACGCGCAAACGTATGGGCGTCATGGTTTTGATTTTCCTGAGCATCTTCACGGCCATGTTATATGTTCTGACAAAGCGTGTGTGGTGGCACATCAAGCACCCCTCGTAAACATATCGCCCCACAAAATGGGCGATCATCTTTATCGTCTCAGCATAAAAAAGCACGCACCCCTTTCAGGGTGCGTGCTTTTTTGTAAGCGCCTCTATCAGACGCTGGCGACCTTGGCGGCCATCATGATATAGCGTGGATGGAGACCATGAAAAGTGTTCTTGTGGGCGTTAAGACACCGGCGTGCGGTATTTGCGTCACCACGCACAATAGCGTTTTGAACGAGTCTCGCCCACACCTCGCTCATGTCATCAAAGGCTTTGTGGGTTGAGATCTTATTGAAAATCTCCTCCGCCATGAGATAGGCTTTGCTGGCTTCTTCGTGCTTGCCCTGAGCGGAAAGCGCGTCACCAAGGGCAATATAGGCCACACCTTGGCGGCGGTTTTTGCCAGGCCCCATCAGCTCTCGGTCTAATATGGCAATGGCGCGGCGCGCACACCCTTCTGCTTTCTTGGGCTCTCCACACGCACTTTGTGCCTGGGAAAGATAAAGGAGCGTACGCGCCACGATATCCGTATCATCCTTTCCACCAGAACTTTCAACGGCGTGAGCGTAGGCGGTCTTTGAAAGGGTAAGGGCCTCCCGGCGCAGCGTACGTGCCTCATCCCTGCGACCATTTAGCTCTTTCATCTGGGCTAATTTTAAAAGAGAGCACGCCTTCAAGGAGTTGAAGTAATGGCCGGCAACCTTGTTCTCTGTGGGATCTTTCTCGGTCATGGCGATGATGTCATTCAAGGCGCGAAGGGAATCCTCAAAGTGCCCACGGTCCTGGGCCAGGAGGGCCTTTAAGCACCCAACAATGGCCAGCCCCATAATATCGGTGTGTCCCTCTTGAAGGGCTTCAGCCTCTCTCACACATTTTTCAACGGCGTCTAAATTCCCTTGCCAGTGATACTTGAAACCTAAGTTATTGCCCAGCAGCATCACAAGCTCTCGCCGGACAAGATCGGGTGGCATTTTCTCAAAGGACGCTTTGGCCAGGAGAAGCTCTTGAAGGGCCGCATCCATACCCTTGCGTAAAAATGTCATGTAGGCGTTGGCATTGTGAAAGTTCGCCACAAGCAGGGGATCGACCACCTTCCCTGTTGCCAAAAACCGCCTCAGCTGATCCGAAAGAGCATACGCATAGGGATAGTCCCGCAAAAAATAGTACGTATAGTAAAAGGTACGCACACCCAGGGCGAACCCTG
>PNJU01000013.1 GCA_013822015.1 Candidatus Puniceispirillum sp.
TTTTGTTGTCATGATGTTTCAATAAAGTTAAACAGAATATTGTTATAGGTTCTTATTTGTCAATTTTCAATAAAAAAATTTGAGTTCAATTTTTTATTTGGTAATTATTGTTTTTGAAATAAGGAAACTATTAATTTTTAGGAAGAAAGGAGGAGGGGCCGGGCGGGAGTCTGCACCCCTGGTGGCACGCAGACTCCGAAGCCTTTCGTTTAGCGGCGCATGGCGACAAGGCGCAGCTTGTGCGTTTTGCTCGCGTAATCGCTTTTGCTAGCCGTGGACAAAACTGTTTCTTCTTGGCTCATGCGGGGCGGGAAGAAGTCCCGGGAATCGGGCTTAATTTCTCCAAATCCGTAGACCAGGGTCGGCATGTCCTGCGCAACGGTAATGGGCAGATCTTGCTTGTATGTTGCAACCGTTAGAGCGTTCTCAAGGCCCCACTGCCACCCTTGGAGTAAGTTACGGCAGCGCCAGCACGGATCCCGGTATGTGGATACGCCCAGTACGACGCCTTGAATGTGCAGTGGCGCACTTGCGTGGGCAGCAAGGTTGGCCAGATAGTGTGGTAGCTGACGTGCCAAATCCACGAGCAGAATGCCTTCTGAGTCCGCGCAGTTGACGCCCCACGGTCCTGTCGCGACAGAGCTGTTGAGGGTTTGGGTTGTTTTGTGGGTCAGGCGCTGCCACCTTGCATCCCTGTCCTCCGTAAGGAAAGCTCGCCTCTCTGGCGCGCTCAGCACATTATGGAAGGCATTTTGGATGCGCGCTTGTGTGCGGTAAGGCTCGTCATTTCGAAAACGGTTTCCGCCAGACAAATACAGGGCGCGACCTATGAAATCAAGGGTGCGAGAGGTGCCGTCTACCTCATAATGAAAGCGCAAGTGGGATGAGGCAAGATTGGGGAGTTGCTCCTCCCCAGGTTTGTGGTGGGTAAGCTCTTTAATGCGCTTAAGTTGCTCAAGGTCAAAGAGCGCGCCGGGCATTTGAAATGATGCTCCATTGAAAATATAGGAGGCTATGTTAATTTCTGGGGTCCACGCGGTGTCACGCTTGTAGGTGTAGGAGCTTAGATCTGGAATAAGGCGGGTGACGCGCAGCGCACTGGAGGACGAGCTGCCGGTCTCCTGCGGGGTCGTCTCCAATTCCTCACCCTGATCTGCTGCCATCACCTGAGCAAGGTCGGCGTCTTGATCTGCGTCAGCTACTTCTGCAAGTGCTTGCGCCTCCTCAAGTGTAACCTCTTGGGGGCGCGTGTCGACGTCAATCTCCTCACGCTCGAACAAGAGAGGAGAAAGGGGTGGCGCGAGCACAGACGGCTCATCCCGCATCGGTGCGGGCGTGCGGCTAGTTTTTTTGATGACGTGTTTTCTGGGCGTGGGTCCCCTCGTTGCCGGTTTTGAAGGTAACGTAGTCGCTGTCTTTGCAGAGCCAATCCCCAACCTTGCAAGCATTGTGGCAAGAACGCCGTTTGCAGTATCCGTGAGGGTGCTTTTTAAGAGCTTCTCTTTGTTGCGCGTGATAAGCGCAAGCTCTGTGGGTTTGTACTGCCGCTTAAGGGCGTCATTCAAAAGTCCTTTGTTGTGATGGCTCAAAAGCGCGGAAAGCACAAAGCGGTCTTTATGGGTTTCAATTTTTTTTCGGAAACCGTACTTTTCGGGCTCAAAGCGAAGGCTGGCGCACGCAGCCAAAAGGGCGCGCTCAAGGTTCAGGTAAAAGCTTAAGGAGTTGAGATCGAAAATGATGCCATCTTCATTAAGATTGTCCAGCGCAAGCAGACCCCGTGTTTGCGAGGTGATCTCAGGCGTGTCGCGCTCATGGAGTTCCGTATTATCCTTGCCCATGTTGGTGCAAAATGTGGCGCATGTCAGATCCACGAGGCTCATTTGGCCTAAAACTGTGTGCAACTCATCTCTGAAAATTGCTTTTGAGACCACGCCATTGCGCATTTCATGCTTAAAAACAGATGGATATTTAAAGTGAAGCGCAATGAACATACGTTCAACAAGGCTCTGTAAATTGAGACGAGTTGTATAAACCGTTTGGGCGTACAGCTCTTCGATGTGCTCTTGAGTGGGGTTTGCGGCCAATCGTTCCAACGCCTTTACACAGTAAGTCATCATATCGCGCTCAACGGCGAAGTCGCCTTTGAAAATGGACATGAGCATCAGGTCGTCGGGCAACTTTTGTGTGATCCCTCCTGCGAACCTCATGTTTTGATGGAAGGTGACCAGACCCTTTGTGAGTTCTTTCGTAGGCTTTGTCATGCCATGGGTGCTGACAAAGCTAAAGAGTCCGTCGATGTGCTTTTTGCGCTCCACTGCGTCCTGATACAGTTGGGCAAGGGAGGGCATCTCTTCATCAAGATTAGAGGCTGCATAGCGCCCAAACACTTGGGGGGCGAATTCAAACTCTGTCGCGCTTAAAGCGGCAGAAGTGCTTGAGGAGGCACTTGAATGGCAAGGGGATGTTGACAATATGGTTGCCAGGCCAGCAATGCTTAAAAGAAGGTGCTTTTTTGACATTTATTTATACATCTGTTTATTAATTTTCTTTATATAGTTACTTCCTTGCTCCGTGTCAAATTTTTGTATGCTTTTGGTGTTCGTAAGAGGGTGTGACAGCCTGGTAAGCCGTTCGTCAGTTGCTGGGGTTATGGTTTTTTTCGCACATCAGAAAAGAAGTTTTTGATGATGGAGACGCACTCTTCCTCTAGCATGCCGCCTGTGACGCCAGGCGTGTGGTGGCAGGTGGGATGCTCAAAAACCCTGGGGCCATGCTCAACGCCGCCGCTTTTGGGGTCGTAGGCGCCGAAATACACATGGCGGATGCGCGCCCAGGAGAGGGCACCTGCGCACATGGGGCAGGGCTCGAGCGTCACGTAAAGGTCGCAGTCCTCAAGGTAGGCGCTTTGTAAAACGCGCCCTGCTTCTTGTAAGCACAGGATTTCCGCGTGGGCCGTGGGGTCGCAGCTGGTGCGGGTCAGATTGTGGGTCTTGGCGATGACGCGTCCATCTTTCACAATGACGCACCCAACGGGCACCTCCGCCAGTGCGTACGCTTGCTGAGCCATGGCAATGGCTTCTTTCATATGGATAAAATGGGTAGACACCGTCACGCATTCGTCTCACAATAGGGTTATCTACCTACAAAAATATGAGGACACTCTTCCCATGTCAAACGCCACACGCACAGAAAGCGATTCCCTCGGGACTATTGAGGTTGATGCGTCGCGGTACTGGGGTGCGCAGACCCAGCGCTCCCTTGAAAACTTTCGTATTGGTGGGGAGCGTATGCCCCTTGCCCTCATCAAGGCCTTTGGCTTGCAAAAGAAGGCGGCCGCGCTGGCGAACCATGAGCTGGGTGATTTGTCCAAGGAGCGCACGGATCTTATCGTGCGCGTGGCTGATGAGATTATTGCGGGTACCCTTGATGATCATTTTCCCTTGGTTGTGTGGCAAACGGGATCCGGCACCCAGACCAACATGAATGTGAACGAAGTGATCTCCAACCGTGCCCTGGAAATCTTGGGGCGGCCCATGGGCAGCAAGGACCCCGTCCATCCCAATGATCACGTGAACTATGGCCAGTCCTCCAATGATGCGTTCCCAACGGCCATGCATATTGCGGCGGCGGTGCAAATTGTGGCGGAGCTTTTGCCCAGTCTCAAGCACTTGGCAAGCACCCTTGCTGCCAAAGAGCACGCCTTTAAAAACCTCATTAAGGTGGGGCGCACGCACCTCCAGGACGCAACGCCCTTGACCTTGGGCCAAGAGTTTGGCGGCTACCGGGCGCAGGTGGAGTCGGCCCTCATGCGTATTGAGCGCGTGCTGCCCGATCTTTATCTCCTTGCCCAAGGCGGTACAGCCGTGGGGACAGGTATTAACACACGTGCCAGCTTTGGGGAGGTCTTTGCAAAGCATGTGGCGGCCATTACAAAGTTGCCCTTTAAAACCGCGCCCAATAAGTTCGAGGCCCTCGCGGCCCATGACGCGCTTGTGAATGCGTCCGGCGCTTTGAGCGCGCTTGCGGCTGCGCTCATGAAGATTGCCAATGACGTGCGTCTTTTGGGCTCGGGACCCAGGTGTGGCTTTGGTGAAATTGTGCTGCCGGCCAATGAGCCAGGCTCATCCATTATGCCCGGCAAGGTCAATCCCACCCAGTGCGAGGCGCTCACCATGGTCGCGGCCCAGGTGATGGGCAATCACACAACCATCATGGTGGCGGGCAGCAGTGGTCACTTGGAACTTAACGTCTTCAAGCCAGTCATCATCAATGCCTTTTTGCAGTCCGTGCGCTTGCTTGCCGACGGATGCCGCTCCTTTGCGGATAACTGTGTTGTGGGCATTGAGGCCGATGAAGGGCGCCTGAAAGCGCTTGTGGACGAGTCGCTCATGCTCGTGACAGCCCTCAATCCCCACATCGGTTATGACAAGGCCGCAAAAATTGCCAAGAAGGCCTTTGTTGAGCGTACAACCCTCAAGCAAGCTGGCATTTTGCTGGGGTATTTAACGGAAAGCGAATTTGACGCCTGGGTGCGTGTGGATGACATGATTCACCCGGCCGCTTGACGCCAAGCTAATGCCCTGAAAGGGAATATGTTTTTTTGCTCTTGCACGAGGTGGGAGCATAGGAGTACAATTACCATCGACTCACGTTGATGAGGAGTAAAGTGCATATTGTAACAAGGCACTTTTGTAAAAAACGTCTTTTTAAGGAGACAACCATGTTGAAGAACGTTCTTTTGGCAGCAGCAATGCTTGCTTCTGTATCCGCATTTGCAGCAGACGAGCCAGCAGCAGACGCAGCAGCACCAGCAGCTGACGCAGCAGCACCAGCTCCTGCTGATGCACCTGCAGCAGACGCAGCAGCAGCACCAGCTGAAGCAGCAAAGTAAGCGACGCGTTTTTCGCGTTGAGAAGGGGGTGCATACCGCGCCCCCTTTTCTTTTTAAGACCATTTTCCCTTCAATGGGCGTCATGTAAAACCAAGCGTGACGACACAATGCCGCCTAAGAAGATACCTCCTCCTTTGACACTTTCCGTAACGGGCACTCAAAATCCACGACAAGACATTTTGGATCTTTTGCGCGCACTCACCCATCACGCCCTTGAGCAAGGGCAATTTGCCGTTGCGCTCAAAGCGCTGGAGCTGTGGGGCAAAGAAATGGGCCTTTTTTGTGGGCGCGTGGGGCAGGGGGGCAGCACACTCAAGCCGCTGGCGCAGATGAGCGATGAGGAACTCGATACCCTTTTGTCAGAGCTCACTTAAAAAAGGGATTGCTGGGCCGAAGAGGGCTCTTTGAGGGCCTTTGCTTTTTTTGGCGCACGCCCCGCAATCACCGCGTCCTTTGTGCCGTCATGGAAGGTGAGGGTCACATTCATGCCAGGGGTAGCTTTTGCGGCCGATTTAATCACACGGCCAGACGCGTCCCGGGTGATGCTAAAACCGCGCGCGAGAACATGGGTGTAGGAATAGCTTGCAAGCAGCCCAGAAAGGGCCTCGAGGCGCGCGCCGCGATCACTCAAAAGGCGAAGAGCGGCGTGCCCAAGGCGCACCCCTTGTCCCTCGAGACGCAACTCTGACTGGGCGAGGATATCTTCCGGGCGCTTGAGGCGCTTGCCTAGCTGCGTCAGCGTTGTCTCTAAGCGCTCCAGTGTTGCGGGCCCAAGGCGCAGAAAGCGCTCGGCGCGCTCATCAAAACGCTGCTCCGTTTCGCGCGTCAGGCGCGCGAGCCCCGCCTCAAGGCGCTTCATGTGAACGTCAAGGGCCCCCAGCAAATCTCGCTTCACGGGTACGACACGCTCGGCCGCCGCCGTGGGTGTGGGGGCACGCCAGTCCGCCACATAATCAATGAGGGTCACGTCCGGCTCATGCCCCACGCCGGAAATCACCGGAATGCGCGACGCCGCGACGGCACGCACCAAATCTTCATCATTAAAGGCCCAGAGGTCCTCTAAGCTGCCCCCGCCGCGTGCCACAATCAAAACGTCTGGGCGGGGTAAGGGAAAATCTTGCGCGTTAAAGCCTTCGAGTGCGCGGATGATGTCGGGCACCGCGCGCTCACCCTGGACTGCCACACCCCACACCAGAACGTTTCTGGGGCAACGGTCCTCAAGTCTATGTAAAATATCCTGAATAACGGCGCCCGTGGGCGAGGTGATCAGGCCAATGGTCTGTGGCAAAAGGGGAAGAGGGCGTTTGCGTGACTCATCGAACAGACCTTCCGCGGCAAGGCGACGCCTGCGCTCCTCCAGAAGTTTAAGAAGGGTTCCCTCACCGGACAGGGACAAACTTTCCACCACCAGTTGGTATTTTGAGCGCCCGGGATAGGTTGTAAGCTTGCCATGGATCAAAACCTCCATGCCGTCCTGGGGAGCAATGTCTTGCCGGGAAAGGGTGCCGCGCCAGCACACGCAGTCCAAAACACTCTGAGCGTCTTTGAGGGCAAAGTAGAGGTGCCCTGAGGAATGGGCTTTGGCGCCCGAGATCTCGCCCCTGACAAAGACGTGGGAGAACTGGGTCTCCACCAGGCCTTTTAAGCGAAAAGAGAGCTCGCTGACCGAGAGGGCGTCTTGGGTCTCTTCTTGAGGAATCATGTGTGCCGTGCGCCTTTGAAAATTTTCACCCGCTTGGGCTGATTAAATGGTATTTTAAGGTCAATGGCAACCATAAGAGGCTTGTTTTTCTGCGCCATGGATTACGAGGCATTTTTTGCAAAGAGTTTAGAGACCATCAAACAAGAGGGACGCTACCGCATCTTCGCGCCCCTTGAGCGTTTGAAGGGTGAGTTTCCCCACGCACTTTTGCACAGGGGTGACAAGGCCGAGCGCATCACCGTGTGGTGCGGGAACGACTATTTGGGTATGGGTCAGCACCCCAGCGTGATTCGTGCCATGGAAGAGGCGCTGGAGAAGTGCGGCGCGGGAGCCGGTGGAACGCGCAATATCTCGGGCACCAATCCCGTACATAATGACTTAGAGGCGGCACTCGCGTCTCTCCATGAGCAAGAGGCAGCACTTCTGTTTACCTCAGGATACGTGGCCAATGAGGCGGCGCTGTCGACCCTTGGCGCAAAACTGCCCGGATGCGTTATTTTTTCCGACGCCGAGAACCACGCGTCCATGATCCAAGGCATCCGCCACTCGGGCGCAAAAAAGGTGATCTTTCGCCATAATGACGCCACACATTTGGAGGCGTGCTTGAAGGAATACCCCAAGGACACTCCTAAAATCATTGCCTTTGAATCTGTTTACTCCATGGATGGCGATATTGGACCCGTTGAGGATTTCTGCGCGTTGGCCAAAAAATATGGCGCGCTGACCTATCTTGATGAGGTGCACGGCGTGGGCATGTACGGCCCCACCGGCGGTGGTATTGCCCAGGAAAGGGGCATTGCGGCTGAAATAGACATCATCCAAGGGACCCTGGGTAAGGCCTTTGGCCTGATCGGTGGATACATCACGGGATCCAAGGATTTGGTGGACTTTGTACGGTCCTTTGCGGCGGGTTTTATTTTTACGACATCGCTTCCCCCGGCCATTGCGGCGGGCGCCTTGGCAAGCGTGCGGCACCTGACGACTTCCCACGCCGAGCGCGCCGCCCACATGCGCAACGCGGCCCATTTGAAGGCGCTCCTGCGCGCCCAGCGTATTCCCTTCACGGATAATCCCAGTCATATCGTGCCGGTGCCCGTGGGGGATGCGGCCCTGTGTAAAGAGCTGGCCGATCGCCTTTTGACCCAAGAAAAGATTTATGTGCAGCCCATCAATTACCCGACGGTGCCCGTGGGGACGGAGCGCCTGCGCTTGACGCCGTCTGCCCTCCATACGCCGGAGATGATCGAGGATTTGGTCACCTCCCTTGCCCGCGTGTGGGACCAGCTACGTCTTGGATTTGCTGAGGCGGCGTGAGGATGGAAGAGGCGCGCTCATCCTTGTCCCTCCAGGGGCGCGTGTGGCATGAGAGGGAAGGGGACACCCTGGCAACCCTGGCCATGGCCCAGCGTATGGATCTTGATCCCCTGGTGGCAAAAGTCCTGGCAACGCGGGGGGTGCTCCCTGAGAACGCAGACGCTTTTCTCACACCCCGCTTAAAATATCTTCTGCCCGATCCCTTTACCCTCAAAGACATGGACCTTGCGACCCAGCGCCTCTACCAGGCCGTTCGTCGCCGCGAAAAGATTGTGATCTTTGGAGACTATGACGTGGACGGGGCCACCTCAAGTGCGCTTTTATACCGCGCCCTAGCGGCCCTTGGCGTTACGGCCCAGATTTATATTCCCGATCGGCTCAAAGATGGATATGGCCCAAGTGTGGCTGCCATGGAGCGGTTTCACAAGCAAGGCGCACACCTTGTGGTGACCCTTGACTGCGGCACGACGGCTTTTGAGCCGCTCATGCGGGCAAAAGAGCTCGGCCTTGACGTCATTGTCATTGATCACCATGAGGCGGAGCCGCGCCTGCCCGATGTGTGTGCCCTTGTGAACCCTAACCGCCTGGACGAGGATCAGGACGATCTGCGCCACCTGGCGGCAGTGGGGGTGACCTTTGTGGTGCTTGTGGGGCTGTGGCGCGTGGTGCGCGAGAACGAACCTGCGCGGCCGCTCCCAAATCTCATGGATTTTCTTGATCTGGTGGCCCTTGGGACGGTGTGCGACGTGGTGCGCCTGCAGGGGCTCAACCGCGCCTTTGTTTCCCAGGGCCTTAAAGTCATGGCCGGTCGTACCAATGCAGGGCTTTGCGCCCTTATGGATCTGTGCGCCCTCAAGGAGCGTCCCAGTGCTTATACGCTTGGGTTTGTGCTGGGGCCACGCATTAATGCCGGCGGGCGCGTGGGGGAGTCTTCCCTGGGCGCAAGGCTTTTGACCACCCAGGACGCCATCGAGGCCGCCGCCATTGCCCAGCAGCTGAATGGTTACAATATTGAACGCCAAGCCCTGGAAGAGGTGGCGCTGTTTGAGGCCCAAGAGCAAGCCCTTGAGCAGCTGGACAAGCGCATGATTGTTGTGGGCAGTAAAGACTGGCATCCAGGGGTCATCGGCATTGTGGCTGGTCGCCTCAAGGAGCAGTACCACAAGCCCACCTTTGCCCTCAGCTTCTGGGAAGGGGATGAGGCCGGCAAGGGATCGGGGCGCTCCATCACAGGTATCTCTTTGGGTGGTCTTGTCCACGCAGCCAAACAAAAAGGCTTGATCATTGGGGGCGGCGGGCACGCCATGGCGGCAGGGTTGTCCCTGACCCGCGCCCAGGTGGAGGACTTCCACGGCTTTTGTGAGGAGCGTCTTGTAACTCTTGGGGACGAGCCGCTCCCCACAGCCCTTTATGACGGAGTCTTAACCGTGGAGGGGTGTCACTTGACCCTGATTGAGGCTTTGTCCCGCCTTGAGCCTTTTGGACAGGGCAATCCTTCTCCCCGCTTTGTGCTGGAAAATGTGTGGGTTGAGTCCGCCTTCCCCGTGGGCCAAGACCATCTGAAATGCCGTTTGCGCGGCGCCTCCGGCGCTTTGTGCGACGCCATTGCCTTTCGGTGCATGGGGACAGATTTAGGCCGCGCCCTTGTGGGGCGGGACCAAGCCCTCCATATTCTGGGTAACCTTAAGAAAAATACGTGGCAAGGGGTTGATAAGGCGCAGTTCATCATTGAGGACGCGGTCTTTTCCTCCCAAAGCACGGGTATCTTTAAACCGAACAACATGAGGCAAGCATCGTGAAAACATCGGGCATTGTAGGGCGCATGGCAAGACCGGTTTTGGATTTTGTACTGCCTCCCAGATGCGCCATGTGCAAGCTTGATGTGAGTGAACCCCAGAGCCTTTGCGGTCCGTGCTGGGCCAAGGTCACCTTTATCACGGATCCGGCCTGTGCGGCTTGTGATCGGCCATTTGAGTATCTTGTGGACGAAAACGCCCTGTGCGCCGCGTGTGTGAAAGAGCGTCCCCTGCCGGGAGCGCTGCGCAGCGCCCTTGTATACGATGACGTCTCCAGGCCCCTCCTCATGCGCTTTAAGCACGGGGATGGCACGTCTCTGGCGCCCATGATGGCGAAGTGGATGGCCCTGCGCGGAGCAGACCTTTTGAAAGATACGGACATCATGGTGCCTGTGCCCTTGCACTGGAGCCGTCTTTTGGCACGCCGTTATAACCAGGCAGCCCTTTTGTGCCGGGAGCTCTCTTTTATAGAAGACGCGTCTTGGGATCCCCATATTTTGAAGCGCACGCGGCGCACGGCGTCCCAGGGACATTTGTCAAAGGTCCAGCGCATCACCAATGTGGCGGCAGCCTTCCATGTGCCTGAAAGACACCGGGCCCAGGTGAAGGATAAGCGCATTTTGCTTGTGGATGATGTGATGACCACGGGTGCGACCTTGGGCGCTTGCGCCAAAGCCCTTCTTGGGGCGGGTGCGCGCCAAGTAAATGGACTTGTCTTGGCGCGTACTGTCTTTCGCGGGTAGGAACGCGCCCTTAGGACGCGTTCTGTTTTGCCAGGAACTCCTCAAGCCAGCGGATGTCGTAGGTACCTTTTTGCATGTCCTCGTTATGTGCCAAAGCTTGGTGCAAGGGAATGAGGGTCTCAACGCCGCTAATCACATACTCCTCAAGGGCGCGCCTTAGGCGCATAAGGCACTCGTTCCGGTCCCGGCCCCACACCACAAGCTTTGAGATCAGGCTGTCATAGTAAGGGGGAATGCTGTAGCCCGTATAAAGGGCGCTGTCCACGCGTACGTTGGGGCCCCCTGGTGGGTGATAGGCTGTGATCTTACCTGGGCTTGGCAGGAAAGTCGCGGGGTGCTCGGCGTTGATGCGGCACTCGATGGCGTGACCCTTGAAGGTGATATCGTCTTGGGTAAAACCCAAAGGCTCACCGGTGGCCACACGGATTTGCTCGCGAATGAGGTCAATGCCTGTGATCATCTCTGAGATGGGATGCTCTACTTGAATACGGGTGTTCATCTCGATGAAGAAGAACTCACCGTTTTCATAGAGGAACTCAAAGGTGCCCACGCCCTGGTACCCCATGCGACGGGTGGCATCGGCAACGCGGTTGCCAAGCTCCATGCGCTGGGCGGCGGAAATGGCCGGGGAGGGCGCCTCTTCCCAAATCTTTTGGTGGCGGCGTTGGATGGAGCAGTCACGCTCACCCAAATGGACAACGTTCCCGTGGTGGTCCGCCAAAACTTGAATCTCAATGTGGCGGGGATGCTTGAGATAGCGCTCCATAAACACGCTCTCATTGCCAAAGTTGGCCTTGGCCTCGGCTGACGCAATGGTGAGGGCATTTTCCAGCATCTCAGGAGCCTGCACCACCTGCATGCCCTTGCCACCACCACCACCGGCAGCTTTCACAAGGATGGGGTACCCGATTTCCTTGGCCATGTCAAAAATCCCCTCTTCTTGGGGGGAGACCGGGCGCGGCGTGCCGGGCACGACGGGAATGCCAAGCTCTTCAACGGCTGCCTTGGCCAGAATCTTGTCACCCATGATACGAATGTGCTCTGCCGACGGGCCGATGAACACAAAGTCGTGATCAACAACCATTTGAGCGAACTCACTGTTTTCCGACAAAAACCCAACACCAGGGTGGATGGCGTCAACGCCTGCCAGGGTCGCTGCCGACAAAAGGGCTGGCATGTTGAGATAGCTCTCGCGCGACGTTGGACCGCCCACGCAGATGCTCTCGTCAGCTAAGCGTACGTGCATGGCGTCGCTGTCGGCCGTGGAGTGCACCGCAACGGTGCGAATCCCCATCTCGCGGCAAGCTCTATGGATGCGCAGGGCGATCTCGCCCCGGTTGGCAATCAGAATCTTCTTAAACATTGGGTCCTCCTTGGGCGCTTAAGACGCGACAAGAATCAAAGGTTGGCCATATTCAATGGGGTCGGTGTCTTTCACGAAGATCTTCTTCACCACGCCCGCGCGGGGTGACTTAATCTGGTTCATGACCTTCATGGCTTCGATAATAAGAAGAGTTTGTCCCTCGGTAACGGTGTCACCCTCTTTCACGAAGGCAGCAGAACCTGGTGTGGGGGACATATAGGCCGTGCCCACCATGGGGGACTTGACCGCGTCTGGGTCATGGGCGGGGTCTTGGGGGGCTGCTGGCGCAGCTGCCACCGTCTCTGGGGCGGGTGCGCTGTGGGCCATGGGCATGGCGTGCTGGGGTGCGGTTGCCACTGTTGCGGCCACCTGCACTTGCCTTGCCACACGTACGCGGCAGTCCTCCACCTCATACTCGATCTCGGTGAGGTGTGTATCGTTCAAAATTTCAGCCAGTTGGCGAACCAAATCACCCTTAAAGGATGTTTCTTGAGTCATGGAAAAGCGTCTCCGCATGGTCTGGTCTATCACATGTAGGGTTATAGCACGCCTTGTCAAAACGCCAAACGAAAATGACAGGCGTGTATGTGCAAACTTTTTTTTCCTTTTTTTATCAGTGGTGTTCCTGCACACTCATGGGAACAAAAATTGAAAAAAGGAGAGGCGCTATGCAGGTGAGACGATTTTGGGTTGTAGGGATAGCGCTTCTTGGTATCGTCCTTGGCTCGCCAACGTGGGCCGTCTTTACGATAGAGGACCTTGATCGGTTTGAAGCGCTTGCGATGCAGATGATGTCGACGGCGTGTTTGGATAAAGCTCCTGTGCCTAGGGAAGACCTTGCTGCGCTTCACGCCGCAACAAAAGACCCCCGTCTTTTGGATGAAACGCAGAGCCCCTGCGAGGTCCTCAAGGAGTTCGTGGTTCTTTTTGCAAAAGCCGCGCCCCTGACACGTACATACGAACGCGATGTTGCTGCCCTTGACTCCAGCGCCCGCCCCCTTGATGGCAAGACTTATGGTCATGCTACGGTTGCGCTTCTAAGTCCCGACTGCGCCCAAGCCATTGCCCGCTTGAAAGGGCATTACGCCCATCAGATTTTACACGCTTGCCCCCAGAAGGAGATGCCGCTCCAATGCCACTATGTGATGACCAGGTTCTTTGAGGAGGTCTCTTGGGTGGAAGGGTATTGGCGTGCCAGGCGCAAGCTCGAGGCAAGGGTGACGGATGTTGTGTCCGTTGTGGAAAAACTTCAGGAATTCACCCCTGGGATGACAAGTCTGCGTGTTTATGGGGAGGATGTGAGAGATTAGAGCGCAAGGGGCTTAGGCTTTTTGAGGAATACATAAAAGGCGCCGCTTCCCCCGTGACAAATGCGTGCGTGGGAAAAGGAGCCCACCATGGGGCGCAGAAGGGGATCCTCAAGCCAGCCCGGCAGGCTTGCCCGTAAAACACCAGGCGTGGGGGCGCCTTTGAGACCTTTGCCTGTAATAATGAGCACCTCACGCAGGCCTTTTTCTGCACACTTTGTGATGAACTGATGCACCTCTTCAAAAGCCTGGCGCTGGGTCAGGCCATGGAGGTCAATGCGCGCTTGGGGGGCAATTTTGGGCGGCTTTGCCCGCGCCATGGGCGGGCCCTGGGGAAGACTCGCCTCGTTTTCGAAGGCGTAGTCTAGGGTATATGACGTGGACGTTCTCTTGGGCACGGGCGCGTGGGCCAACACCTTTTCTGTGCGGCGTGTGAGGGGCTTAACGCTTTCCTTGACCGCATGCCACAAATGGGTATCGTCCTGACGCGTTTGGGCCGGACTTAAAAGCCGGGGAGGTCTGTTTTTCTTAGCGCACATGGGGGGCGCCCAAAACCCGTGGCCATAGGATGAATAAGGCGCCTTTGTGGTTGAGATCACTTGCCTGGTCAAAGCCCTCCTCCCCCACGCCGCAGTAAAGATCGGCGCGGATATGTCCTTTGATGGCCCCGCCCACGTCTTGGGCGAAAAAGAGGCGGGAGAAAGGAGCGCTTTGCCAGGGGAGGCGCGCTGCGCTGACCCAGACGGGTGCCCCTAGGGGGATATAGCGCGGGTCGCACGCCAAGGAGCGCAGGGGCGTGAGGGGGGTGCCAAGGGCCCCGCAAGGGGCGAAGGATTTGTCCGCCTCTTTGAAAAACACATAGGATGGATTATGAGCCATGAGTGCGGGCGCGTCATGGGGGTGGGCGCACAGCCAATCCTTCACATCCCTAGCGGTGGCACGCTCTGGGTCTAGGGCACCTTGATCCAGAAGAACACGCCCAATGGAGGCATAGGGGTGGCCGTTGGTGGCGGCGTAATCAAGAGTTAAGGTGCGCTCGTCCTCGAACAGAAGCGTGCCCGATCCTTGGACCATCATGAAGAAGGCTTCCGCCTGATCCTCAACCCAAGCGATCTCAAGGTTACGCCCATCAAGGGCCCCCGCCATAATCTCTTTGCGGGTGAAGTAGGGCACCAACGTGCCCCCTTCCACGCGTCCACCAATGCGTGTGCCCTCCCACGCGGGATTGAAGCCGCCCGCGTCTTCCACAAGGATCAAGTCATGGGGGCGTCTCAAGATGGGTGTGTCGAAGCGGGCGTCTTTGGTGCGGCGGGCGCTAAGCACAGGATGGTAGTACCCCGTGAGAATCCCTTCTTTATCCTGATCGGGGGTGATGAGCTGGTAGGGCGCCAGGTGGCGCGTGAGTGCGTTCTTGAGGGCCTGTGGGCCGTTACTGCCTGCCTCCATGAGGGCCTTTGAGGCCTCTTGCCAAGCATGGAGCGCTTCCTGGGACAGTTGCCGTGTGGTGGCCCAAGAATGGGCGTTTTGCCCAAAGAATGTGGCACTGTGGTGGAAGGCTTGGAGCGCGTCCCCAAAGGCGTCACCCTCCCAACCAGGTAGGTCCTTGAAAGACACTGGCGCGTAGTGTACGCCACCGCCATATGCTTGCTCCTGCCTTAAAAGACTGGGGTCGCTCACGCTTCGGTTTCCACCTCAACAAGGGTCCAGTTGGGATTTTTGGATTTCAGATTGCGATTGAAAGTCCAAATGTCGACAATTTCCTCAACCAATTGGGGATTACCCTCCACAATCGTGCCTTTGTTGTCGCGCACCACATGGGTTTGTTCTGTGGCAAAACGCAGGCGAATGGACGTGAGCGCGCCCTGTTGCGAGACATTCTCGCACGTAATATCCCCCACACGCACAAGGGTCGTTTGCAGCACGTGTCCTTTTGCTTCTCGCTCTTTAATGGCGGCAGCAAAGTCTGTGTACACGTCCTTGGCCAGGAGTTGCTTTAGGGTAGCCAGGTCGCCCTTTGCAAAGGCCTCAAGGACCATTTCATAGGCAGACGTTGCGCCTTCCATAAAGTCAGACCATAAGAAATCGCGGTCCACGGCCTTAATGGCATCAATGGCGGCCTTATGCTCCTTGGGAACACTCGCTTCTTCCACGGGGACTTCTTCAAAGTCCGTGTACTGCGCGTCAAGGGGTATGGGTTCCTCCGCGGCGGCAGAGCTCGGGGAGGGCGTGCGGGGTTGCTCAAATCCAGAGCGTTGCCCCAAGGTTGAAACCAGGCGATAAATAAGAAAAGCAGCAATGGCGCCCAGTATGACGAGCTCCAAAAAATCAGATTGAGAATCCATTGACGACACCGTTTGACACAACACTTGCCTAGTTTATACTACCCGAAGTCCGGCGGCCAGAAAAAAGCCGTCATGCAACACAAGAGAACAACATTGAAAAGAGAGAAATCATGAGTGATTCCCCCATCGCCAACGGCGCACAAGAGGCGGCTTCCCAGGAGCCTTTGTTGGCTATTAACGGCCAGTACTTGAAGGACCTGACCTTTGAAAATCCCTCCCCCCTTGAGAGTTTGCGCGCCCTTGATAGCGTGCCTGAGGCGGCTGTGTCTGTGGATATTCAAGCTGTTCCCCTTGACGCGCACGTGTTTGAGGTGTCCCTGAAGCTTTCCGTCAACGCACAACACAAAGACAAGACAGTTTATGTGGCAGAGGTGGATTACGCAGGTATCTTCACGCTTTCTTCACAAATTCCCGACGAGCACCGCCACGCGCTGTTGATGATCGAAGGGCCAAGGCTTTTGTTCCCCTTCGTGCGCGCGCTCCTTGTGGACGTGTCCCGTGAGGGCGGATATCCGCCGCTCAGCCTTATGCCCATTGATTTTGTGGCGATTTACGCGCAACAACAACAGCAAATGGCCCAAGAAGCTGGTGCTACACTTGCTCCCAAAGCGGATGCTTAATTTTAAGGAGGAACTGCGCGTGGGCGCGTAGTTCCTCTTCACTCACAGGAAAAGAGCGCTCAGGCCATTGCCGCTTGGAGCGCTCTTTTTGTAAGGAAGGCCCTTGATCTTGGGAAGAAGACGCACCCCCGAGGGCAATGGTTGTTTGTCTACCCCCAATGAGCTCCAGATAAACTTGGGCCAAAATCTCAGCGTCCAGAAGGGCGCCGTGCTTGGTGCGGCTTGAGTTATCAATCTGAAAACGTCGGCATAGTGCGTCGAGGTTGGCAGGCGCACCCGGAAACATTTTCTTGGCCATGGGAAGGGTGTCGATGGCCCTTGAGAAAGGCAGTGGCGCACGGCCAACGCCCTCAAGCTCCGCATTCAAAAACTTCATATCAAAGCGTGCATTGTGAATGATAAGGGGATCTTCACCTATAAAGGTGAGAAAATCCTCGGCGATCTCATGGAAAAGGGGCTTGTCCGCAAGGAAGGCTTCCGACAGCCCGTGCACCTTGAAGGCTTCTTCGGGCATATCACGCTCAGGGTTGAGGTAGACATGGTAAACGCTGCCCGTGGGCACGTCGTGGTGAAGCTCTACGCAGCCAATTTCGACAAGGCGATGCCCGCTTTTGGGGTCAAGGCCCGTGGATTCTGTGTCAAGAACAATGCTGCGCATGGGGGCTTTCTTCAATGGAGCGTATCTGCGTCAGAATGTGGCGCAATCCACGGAAAGTTGCAAGCTCTCCGTCGTCCGTCACCAGCACAAAATCAGCGCGCGCTGCCTTTTGGGGGCTGTTGATTTGGTTTGCACAGATCATGTCGAATTTGTCCTGGGTCATGCCGGGACGTGCCATGACACGCTGGCGTTGCAGCTCTGGCTGGCACACGGTTACGATCACCTTGTCACACAAGAGATCATATCCTTTTTCGTACAGAAGGGGGATTTCAAGGACCGCGAGCGGGGTTCCATTATTGCGGCACTCGCTGATAAAAGCACGGCAAGCCCCTTGGACGCGCGGATGTATGATGTCTTCGAGGGCACGCAGATCTTCTTTGGAATGCGCCACACGGTTTCCAAGGGCTGCTCGGCACACATGGCCCTCTTTCATGCAGTCAGCAAAGAGCTCTGTGATGGCTTGAATGACGCTCTCGTCCTCTCCCAGGAGTCGGTGCACGACGCGGTCTGCGTCAAAAATTGGCAGCTTTAGCCGGCTCAGCATTTTCGCCGTTGTGCTTTTCCCCGTCCCAATGGAGCCTGTCAGGCCTAGTAAGAATAAACTCATGCTTCCCTCAACGCGTTGATGTTCCCTGTATAGTTTTTTGTTTTAAAGATGCTTGTGCCCGCAACCAGCACATTTGCCCCCGCCTCCCGCACCAGGGGAGCTGTCTCGGGCGTAATCCCCCCGTCTACCTCAATATCAATGGGACGTGCGCCGATTAAGTCTTTGATGGTGATGATTTTTGCAAGCTGCGTATGCAAAAAGGCTTGTCCCCCAAAGCCAGGGTTGACAGTCATGACAAGAACCAAGTCCACGTCATCCAAAATCCAGCGTAAAAACGCCGGGTCCTGGGCTGGGGTGAGCGCGACCCCGGCTTTGGCGCCGCGCGCGCGAATGTGGGCAAGGGTGCGCTGGAGGTGAAACGTGCTCTCGGGGTGCACCGTGATGATGTCGGCACCCGCGTCGATAAAGGCGTCGATTTGGGGATCCACAGGCGTGATCATGAGGTGCACGTCAAAGGGGAGGGGGGTGAGTGGCTTTAGGGCCTTAAGGACCCCGGGGCCGACGGTGATATTGGGGACAAAATGCCCGTCCATCACGTCAAAATGCACAAGGTCCGCGCCAGCTTGAGTTAAGGCCTTAACCTCTTCACCCAGGCACGCAAAGTCAGCAGATAACAGGGACGGCGCAATACGCGGCGCGGATGTCATGGGCCCATTTTTTGGCTGCAACTGTTCTTATTCTAGCATGGGGGTGGCAAGATGTGGACAGTAAAGTTCACCTGTTTGGCCCCACATAATAAGGGGACGCGCAGTGTCTGACACATTTTCGCGCTCGTATTTGTTGACTGTTTTGATCTCTTTTTATGGGGTGTTTATGCTAAGTCTTTCACTCACAAGGCGCGCTTGGGCGGCATTGTTGGTGAGGTATTCCTGGTTGACGGATCCACTGTAAAAGAAGCTCGATCCCAAATACGCCATGCCAAGATAATCACAAATTTGTTTGAACGTATCCTCAAACCCTTGAGGGTACGAGTCCCCAAAGCTTGCAATGACAAAGAGCTTTTTCCCCCTCAGCTGGCGCCCCAAATCCTTTCGAATGGTCAAAAGGTCGCTGAACCTGTCAAAGAAGATCTTATGTTGGGTGCTCATGTTGTACCAGTAAACGGGGGTGGCAATGATCCAGGTGTCGTAATGGAGGAGCCGCTCAATCAGTGGCATAAAGTCGTCATGGCGGTTTGCGTGGTCGTAGTCAAAGGGGCTGATCTTGTAGGAGTTCAGATCAAAAAGATTGATTTTCGAAGGGCTTAAAAGATCGTCGATGACAGCTCTTGTTTTGCCAAAGCTGCGGGAGGATCCAAAAATGATTGCCTGGGACATGGGGCGCGATGAGTTGATTTTACGAGGTGTTATGTTAGCACAAAGAGGGATGTGTGCGGATACGAAAAGGTGATTTTTGTGCGCGACCCTAGAGACCTAGCACGCAAACAAACACCTGAGATCTTGACGGGTCTCAGGTGTTCACACTTGAATTTACGTGCATGCCAGATCAACCACCAGGTTGAGAGACAGCAACATTCAGGGTGCCCTCAAGGCCGACTGCTTCGCCACCTTGTTTCACGATGTCTTTTTGAAGGGCCGAGAAATCGGCGTAGGATTTTGATTTTAACCCTTCAGCCAGATGTTGCATAAGCTTTATATAAGCTGTTTCGTCGCTCGCCTGAAAAACTTGGTATCTGCACAGTGAAGCGCCTTTTCTAACAGCGTTGGTGTCCTGATCTCGGATTTCTTCTCGTTTTGAGAGAGCTCCAAAGGTGTGAGTTTTTAACGTTTTGAGTTGCATTAAGAATATTGATGAAGAGTCATTTTTTATATTTGCTGAAAATGTTTTTCCACCATAATGAATGTTTTGCTTTTCAAAGTAGTCGAACCCAAAGCCCCCCCGCTCTTTTTTTGTGACCGGGGTGCTTAGGAGAGTAGTGAGCATTTGGTTGGAAACAAGGGTGGGGCAATCGCCCTGAAAATCCTCACCAAAGGACCCTAGATCTTTGGCTGTTCCCATGGTGGAAAGGCGCTGAAGCTGCTTTAATTTGTCAGCCCGAGAAATGGGTTTTTTTGCATCATCTGTTGGCGCGGTTTGCGTCGACGTGCTTGTTGCGGACGCCTGTAACTGTGTCAGGGTAAGGGGTAAGAGCAATGCCGATGCGATGACGGCTTTTTGGAATAAGTGCATGCGATGCCTCCGTTAACACCATTGTGATATGATAGTGTATACCGATAACATCAAAGAAATGTTAACAGAGGCTATTTTTGTGAAAGGGGCTTCTCTCGCACAAGAAAAGCCCTTCTCATTGAATGTGTTATTTGGAAACGTTTTCCCAGAAGGAGATACGTGATTTAACGAGAGAGAGCGGTTGATCCATTGAAGGTCTTGGGGTGTTTTGTGCCGCTTCTTGGTTCAAAGTCTTTTTAAGAGGCGCGAAGTGCGTTCCAACGTTGGCGTTTTGTCTTACAAGTTGCCTCTTGCGGGAATTTTGCGCTTGGTCAGATGCTTCTTGGTTTTTTGTTTGGTTCGCGAGAAACACGATGTTACGTGGGACAGGTGTGAACATTTCCTCAATGATATCCATGGCGTCCAGGGGGGCAAGAAGCTGGGCCACTGGCGCGATCAGTTTCTCGTCATAGCGCACACGCCAGGCACGCTTACGTCCTTGTGTTCTATGTGCGGGCTTAACTGCTTCAGCATTTGCTGGCACGTTAGCAGGCTTTTGAAAAAAATCGTTGTCCAAGCGCGCACGCTTATTTGCTTGGCCTTTTCCTTGAACATTGTCCATGAAAGCTTTGCGCTTGCGTTGGTCAAGCACCACACGCTGGTTCTCGCGGGCGCTCATTTTTTGCAACACATTTCCTTTTTCCTCAAGCGCGTCAGCAATGGCTGCGAAAGCTTTTGTGGAAATGGGCACACCTGGACGCACTTGGCTGATGAAAGACTCATAACATGTTTCAAAGCCGCGTTCATCCACGGAAAAATTGACTTTTGCTTGGGAGGGTGTGCCCACACAAATGCCCATCAGGGCAACAAGAGAAAGAGAGCGAAGCATATTTGGTATCTCAATTATTTAACCAGGTGATATTGATATAAGGACATCTTCCCTTTTTGTCAAATAATTTTTGTCAAAAGTTGAAGACATGTGAGAAGGCGCGCTGTGAATATTCAGGTTTTATTCATCTTTTGATGCGGTTGTGACGCCAGAACACGGTATTGCTGCGCGCACGTGTTTATATCAAATGCTGGTGATGGGTCTTTGGATTGGCTTTATATTAAGCAAACTGCTTCAATATTATGCCCCTCTGGATCTATGACAAAGGCTGCGTAATAATGCGCGCCATAGTGAGGTCTCAGGATTGGCGCGCCAGCGCTCCATATCCGCTGCTCATCTTGGTTTGTTGCAAAGCGCATACAAAGCATTTGAGTGAAGATTCAGGAAGTGGGCCGCCCTTTACTGAAGCGTTTGCGCCACCTCTGCAAGCTGGTCTACCTCGTGGCTAGAGGGTATGCCCAGGTTTTCGTACCCACTGTCCATGTGATTTGCAGCCCTTTGAAGCCGTTTGAGTTTGCGGCCAATGCGTTTGCTTTGTGCGCGCTCGGTTCTGGGGCTTTTTGCGGTTGCTGGCGCAGCTGCGAAGCCTGCATGATCTGTTGGGTTTAAGGAAAACGCCGACTCCTCGGGCGCGTAAGCAAGGCCTTGTCCTTCATCAGGAGCCGTGTGTGAATGCGCGGAGGCGGGCGCAGGTTCATCCAGTGTGGCACAAGAAGATCCAGGGTGCGCAACACACTGGCGTGTGGGAATGCGCAGCGTTTCTAAAAAAGCAGGGGTGTTTTCCAGGACCTTGTAGCCTCCCTGGAGCGTGAGGGACCAGGCGTCTATGTCCAAGGGGTGTGCTTCGTCCGGCGCAAGGCCCCTCAGCCCAACGTGTCCCGATGGGTCTAAACACATAACGAGCGTCTGACCTGGATTATAACCTTTTGCAATTGGGCTGGGAACGGCGACACATACGGTATGAGTTGGGTCCACAGGAACGGCAGGCGCGGCGTAGTCTGTTGCGCACTCTTGGGCATTTCCACCCACAACGAATACCCTATCGTTTTCGACACGCAGCGTCTCCAAGGAGTCCTCAAGGGTGAAAGGCATGGCGGTTACGCTCACGTTTTTCTGGTCGGTGCACATTTCAAACACGGGCGCGAAGATGTTAAAAGCACCTTGAACACACACCGTTGGACTGTTGCTTGCTTGGAAGCTGCGAAAAACCTGATTGTAGTCCAAGTCGTCTGCACTGTTTGATGTGCCGTCATAGCGCACCCCGTACCTCACCACACGCCAATCTATAGATGGGCAAGGCGGCTGGTCTTGGGTGCTTCCTTCCTCTAACCTGTTGAGCACACAGTCCAGATCCTGCCTCATGGTTTCGGTACACTCCCCGCCAGCGACCAAAGGGCCAAAAGCATGGGAGATTGTGTGAGGCTGTGGTAGCGCGTGTGCCTCAGCACCTGGCAACAGCGCTGGAAGATCAAACTCTTGGGCTGCAAGGGCAAGGGTGAACACCGTTGTCGCGCCCTTCACCAGGCGCCACCCTTGGGTGTCATTTGGAATGGCCGTGATTGTGTCATAGGCTAACTTGAAATTGCGCAGGTGACGCCCCGTGCCCTTTGCGGGCGGGAGGAACAGCGCTCCCACAATGTCAAGGGTTTCTGCTGGGTGATCGAGGCACAGCTCCACCACACCCAAGGGCGTTGCGGCGTAAGATTTGCTCAAGCGTTGGAGGGCCTCTACATTTGGCTCAATAAGCCCTGTCTTCAGGTGATGGGGCGTAAACGGTGCAACAAGGTCGCCCATAAACAGCCTCGCTGCGCCCCAAACCTCCCCAAGGAAAGAGCGTCCCACGCATTGTGTATGCGCCTGATCAAAGGTTTCTTGCGGGCACGACGCAATACCTTGGCTGCTGGCACACAGGAAGGACATAAGAAGAAGTTTTGTTAATCTTTTCATGGATTTTGCTCCCCTTTATTCTTTGAGGCACATTAAGATCATCCCTTGTTCCTGTCAAGGCAGCGCTTTTTCGTGTACGTTTTCTATAGCCGAACCCTTATCATTTGATCATGCGCGTCTGGCCGCTCGTGTATCCCTACACACGTCGCTTGCCTCGTTTTCTGTTATCACATTAAACTGTTCTCGCTATATATGTTTAGCGATAGCCCAACCCCCATGATGTGATGGTGCGCGTCTTGAGGATTTTGAGGAATTGAGTGCTTCTTAATAAAAAAGTAATACTTTTTGATCTTAAATTGAGAGAACCGCGCACGTGGTGTAAATAAAAAATGTGCAATGAAAAAAATAAGGAGGCGCACGTGAAAAAGTTACTCGTAGAATTTCTAAAAAGTGAAGACGCAGCATCTGCCGTTGAATACGGCCTTTTGGCAGCTCTTGTGGCCGTTGTGATTATTGTGGCCGTGACCAATGTGGGTAACAAACTCAACACGGTTTTTAGGAAGGTTGCAAACTCACTTTAAGCGCCTTTTCTTTACAGGAAGCCCCCTTTCGCTCAGTGAGTGGGGGGCGTCATGTTTTGTGGGTCAGCTGTGCACGCATCTGACGATAAACGTGTCTCGTCGGGTGACGATATTTTCACTTTGCAGCTTCACCGCATAAAAAGTTTCAGATCATTTAAGATTAGTATTTTGCCTTCATAGATACATTGTGCGAAGCAACTAAGGCTCGCATGTACGTTGAGCCATGTCTCTTGTTTGCTCAGTATGGAGCTGTGTTGATTGTGGGGCGGGATGCTTACTCTTGCTTATAGCCGAACCCTTATCATTTGATAATGCGCGTCTGGCCGCTCGTGTATACTTATACACGTCGCTTTCCTCGTATCCTGTTATCACATTAAACTGTTCTAGCGATACACACTTGCCACGAGCATCACCAACGAAATCAATCCTTGGCAGATCTTCACCCGCGTCTGTAGCTATCCCAAGGAGTCATTCTTTGCCGTCGCGTGAAACTTGCCAAACGGCCCCGTTAAGGTGCGCCGGAAAAGGGTTGAGATCTCTGGCGCCGGCTGGTGCCACAGCCAGTGCTACAACGGGGTCGGTGACCTTCAGTGCCGGGCAACTAGAAGACGCCACACCCACATCGCGGTTTGTCTTCATGTCGTGTGCGGTCGACGCAGCCGTGGCGCTTGCGCTTGCATTTCCAGCCAGGCTAGCTGCACATGCCGCCATAAAAAGAATGTGTTTCATCATGTGATCCCCCTGTTCTCACCGTCTAAGATGATCTTAATAGAGTTCTATTAAGAATAAGTTGTTAAAAATACATGTAAAACAACAAATGAAGTGAACGCCTCACAAATGACCCATGTGTCAAGGTATGTTTGGTGGCATTTTGTGTTGGTTATGTTGCATTGTTGAGGTGTTTTTGTGTGTTGATAAAGGGATCAATGAGAAAAAGACCTGCAATGTAAGTAAATATCAAGTATATGAAAGTATTAATGCTAATATATAAACAAAAAAACAATAATAATATTGACTAAATAATGCAAAAGTGAGATAATACAAGATGTACTTTTTGTCTCATGAAAGGCGCATGGGATGGACTTAACGCTATCGGGCTTTATCTTTCAAAAAGAGTTTTTCAGGTTTGTAGTTGTTCTTTTTCACATATTTGCATCAAATTTAGCTGTCGGAACGATTCTTTTTAGTTACATTCATTTTATGATGACAAAAGAAGTCAGTCGCAAAGGGCTTCTTATTGAGCATCAGGTGGTTTACGCAACCTTGTTGCTTTTGATGCTTAGTGGCGATCTCATTGTCTATCTGGACGCTGGGATTATTTACAGTTTTGAGCAGCTTATGACTCATACGAAGTTGTGTGCAAAGTTGATTGTGGTGACGACACTGCTTCTTAACGGCTTTTTTATTAATCACCATATCATCAAGAAAATGACGTCGGGTGGTGAGATCACACAGCGTGATAATACTATCTTCGCCATCAGTGGGGGGCTGTCCCTTGCCTCTTGGCTTTCTGCCATTTTTGTGGGTAAAGCTAAGATCTTGGTGGGGAAATTGTCCCTTTTGGGCTTTCTAAATATCTACATTGTTGTGGCTATTATCTTTATGCTGGCGTTCTACCTTCTCTCACACAAGTATTCTCTCGTGGGGAGGGTCGTAGATTAGGCTCTTAAGAAAAAAGCCCTTCTTGGGTGGCAGGCGCGCTGAGCCCTAAATGGTCGTACGCGAGGCGCGTCAAGACACGTCCCCGGGGCGTGCGCTGCAGAAAACCTTGTTGTATGAGATAGGGCTCCACAACTTCTTCCAGGGTGTCTTGTTGCTCGAAAAGCGCTGCAGCCAATGTGCCAGCGCCCACGGGCCCGCCGCCATAGGACGTCGCCAGGGTCTGGAGGTAACGCAGGTCCTGGGCGTCGAGGCCCAGATGATCGACTCCCATGCGCACAAGAGCTCTGTCAACGGCGTCCGCGTCCATGGGGCCACGCCCTGTGCCAAAGTCCCTCACGCGCCGCAGTAAGCGTCCTGCGATGCGGGGTGTTCCGCGGGAGCGCTTGGCAATCTCCATGATACCTTCTGGCGTTAGGGCGAAATTCAAAAGACGCGCGGCGCGCTCCACCACACGGTAAAGCTCATCGGGCGTATAAAAATTCAGCCGCAAGGGAATACCAAACCGGTCCCGTAATGGGGCTGTCAGGAGACCTGTGCGGGTCGTGGCAGCCACGAGGGTAAAGGGCGGCAGGTCGATCTGGATAGAGCGCGCCGACGGCCCCTCGCCAAGGATGAGATCCAGCTTATAGTCCTCCATGGCCGGGTAAAGGATTTCCTCCACCACAGGATTGAGGCGATGGATTTCGTCGATAAAAAGGACGTCCTTTGGTTGCAGATTGGTCAAAATGGCTGCCAGGTCCCCTGCCTTGGAAATGACAGGGCCTGAGGTAGCACGAAAGCCAACGCCTAGCTCTTGGGCAATGATGTGGGCCAGTGTGGTTTTTCCAAGGCCTGGTGGGCCAAAGAAAAGCACATGATCCATGGCGTCGCTACGACTGCGTGCGGCGTTGACAAAAACGCGCAGGTTCTCACACGCTTCTTTCTGCCCAATGAAGTCATCAAGACTTTGAGGGCGCAGCGAGGTGCTGGCCATGTCCTCGGGTAGGAAGACAGGGTCTAAAAGATCCAAGGCAGGCTCAAGCCTTTGAGAGCTGTGCAAGGGCAAGGCGGATAACCTCCTGAAGCTTTGGTGGGGACTCTACATCATATAGGCGCTCCACAAGGGGGGCAACATCATGGGGGCGATAACCGAGCCCCACAAGGGCTTGTACAGCGTCCTGTTGATCCTGATTGGCGGGGGCGCGTAGTGTTTGAAGGGGTGAGGGTGCGCCTGGTGTCGCATGGGACGCAAAGGACGGCATTTTGTCCTTAAGTTCGGTCAAAAGACGTGCGGCTAAGCGCGGCCCCACGCCGTCCGCTTTGGTGAGGGCACGTGCGTCCTGCAGCAAAATGGCTTTGGCAATATCCTGGGGCGTGCCAGTGCTCAAAAGGGCCAAAGCCACACGTCCCCCAACGCCTTGAACGCTGGTTAGGACCCGAAAGAACGAAAGTTCCTCAGGACTATGGAAGCCAAACAGGGAAATATCATCTTCGCGCACGTTCATATGGGTCCAAAGGACACAGGGCATGCCTGAGGCCGGCAGGGCGCGTAAGGTGGTTTGGGAGCACGTAAGATAGTAGCCTACCCCGCTCACATCTATGATGACGGACGTGTCTGAAATTTCGTCCACGAAGCCTTTGAGTTTGGTGATCATGAGGCTTTCTCCCAAAGGGCCTGGGTTTGACGCCACTGGGCGTGGCAGATGGCAACGGCTAGCGCGTCTGCGGCGTCTGCCGTGACGTCCTTGGCTGTAGGCAAAAGGCGCGCCACCATGGCCATCATTTGCTCCTTTGAGGCATGTCCTGATCCCACCATAGCCTTTTTGACGCGGTTTGCCGAGTACTCAGCAACGCTTAACCCCCTGTGGGCTGGGGCCAAGAGCACAACGCCCCTGGCCATGCCAAGTTTGAGGGCAGATGCTGGGTTTTGGTTCACAAAGGTTTCCTCTACGGCAGCCTCGTCAGGTGTCAAGCGCACAATCATGTCGCTCAATTCTTCAAACAGCACGCCAAGACGCGTGGAAAGGGGTGCGTGTTGGGGCGGGTTGATCACCCCGTGGGCCACATAGGACAGGCGCCCAGACACGTAGGTGATCACGCCCCATCCTGTGTGGCGCAGCCCAGGGTCCAGGCCCAAAAAACGCATGTCCGTCTCCTTGTGAGAATGCCTGAAGGATTATTCCTCCAGCGCCTTTTCAACCTCATCGCTCATCTCCTCGTTGGAGAATACTTTTTGTACGTCGTCAAGATCCTCAAGGGCGTCAAGAAGCTTCATCAGCGAACGCGCCGTATCAAGGGTAATATCAACGGTATTAAGGGGTTCCCACGTCAGCTCGGCCGATACAGGATCACCAAACTTTTTGCCCAAGTGCTCTTCAACGGCGCCCAGATTCTCCATTTGGCAAGAGATCACGTGCTCTTCTGGGGAGGAAGACACATCTTCGGCACCCGCCTCTAGGGCTGCTTCAAACATGGCGTCATCTCCGGCCACGGCGGTGGGATAGGTAATCACACCCTGGCGCTTGAACTGAAAGGACACGCTGCCCGTCTCGCCCAGGGCCCCGCCATAGCGGTTAAAGCTGGAGCGCACATCCGCCGCACTTCGGTTGCGATTGTCGGTCAGGACTTCCACAATAACAGCGATGCCGCCAGGGCCGTATCCTTCGTAGCGTACCTCTTGATAATCCGTGTCCCCATCGCCGCCCAGGGCCTTTTTAAGGGCGCGCTCGATATTATCCGAGGGCATGTTGACCCCGCGCGCCGCAATGATGGCCGAGCGCAGGCGTGGATTGGATTCAACAGATCCGCCCCCTTGCTTGGCCGCAACGGTGATCTCGCGGATGATTTTGGTAAACGTCTTGGCGCGCTTTTTATCCTGGGCGCCCTTACGGTGCATAATATTTTTAAATTTTGAATGTCCTGCCATGGCTCGTATGTCTTTTACAAAATAACATCACCAAGAAGATGCGCGATGAGGCGTGCCGCGTCAAGGGGGGGAACGCGCAAGCATGGTGTGATGAGAGGCAGGGGGGGTGCCTTGACTCTTTCAGCCGCACAGCCTAATTAAGAAGTATCATTTGATATTTATGAGATAGATCATGAATTATGAATGCGCGTTAAGGTTTTTCCGTGTTGTGGTCGTTTTTTTACTGGTAGGTGTGTGCGCCCATGCCAGTGAGCAAGAGGAGGAAGCGCATGATCTGCGCCTAAGTCCTTTTGCAGCACTACCCCCAGAGGTGCTGGCATTTTTGTTCTCCTTCTTCAACGCCCAGGACACCGCGCGCGCCAATCGTGTGTGTGAGCACTGGCATGAGATTTTAATCAGTGTGCACGGACCAGTTCCTGCTTTATCCGTTTATCTTTCAAATCCTTTGTCTGCAAAAGAAGCATCCCAGATCCCAGATCCTCTCATGGAGCGCGCTCTGTTTTATCGTCTCTTAAAAGGCGCATTCGTCTCTGTAAGTGACGCTTTGTTCAGTCCCCAGGCCGACGCTCTAGGGTGTCGTCTTTTGACATATACTGGGGTTGACGGCACTACCGCGCCTCTTGTTTCATGGGGGGGCTCTTGTGACCCAGAGGGGCAGGAAAAAGACACTCAAGATCTTAATATATTGCAAGAGAGCGCCCATACCTTTGTGGTGCGCGCAAAATATTTTCGCACCCACAAGGAGGGGCTCAGGGTCTTGCTTGCCACAAGAAATGATCACCGCGTGGTGCTGTGTCTTGACGATGAGACGTTCGTGACCCATGGTGCACTCACTCTGTCGTGGGAAGATATGCCACAGAATCTGCACCACCTGATTTTGCTCGACCCCATTGGTCGTATTAAAGCGATTGGAAACAATTTTCTTCGCAAGGATGACACGTTGGAGAGTCTCCACATACAGGCACTGCGTGGTGTGAAAACCATTGGCAGTAGCTTCCTCTATGGGTCAACTCTCAAGCGTGTCAGTTTAGAGGGGCTGACAGGCCTTGCGCGTATTGAAGACAATTTCGTCGCTTTGGTTGAGGGTATCGAGAACATGAGCACGCGGGGGCTCTCGGGCGTGACATCCATCGGGAAATACGCCTTTTGGGAGTGCAAGGGTCTTGCAACCCTGGGCACAGAAGGGCTTGTGGGTGTGGAGGAGATTGGGGACGGCTTTCTTGGGCGATGTGAGGGGGTAACAGGTTTTGATCTTGCGCCCTTCAAGAACGTCAAGCGCGTGGGGCCGTCTTTTTTGAAAGGCACAAACTTGCCCCAAGAAGAGGAGAGGAAGGTGGAAGCCTTTTTGGCGCGCATCAACGAAAGAGGCCGATAGTACTTTCTTTGCACCGCCGGCGCTTGCGTTGCTCGTTATGAATGCGTGGCTTGACAAGGAATGCTGCTTTGGTCATTCTTGCCAGCATAAGGGGCCTGTAGTTCAGCGGTTAGAACGCACCGCTCATAACGGTGTTGTCGCAGGTTCGAGTCCTGCCGGGCCCACCAAATTTCCAGCGTATAGCGCAAAAAAAAGCCCCCGAAATCGGGGGCTTTTAGGAAGAGCCCTTTACACGCCTTAGAGGTGGTTGGCGATGTTGAAGAACATGCTGCGCAGGTGTTGACCAACACTTGTGACAGCAGCAATGATAACAACGGCAATGAGCGCAGCGAGCAGACCATACTCAACGGCGGTTGCGCCCTCTTCGCTGACTATGAAATTTTTTACGATCTTTGACATAACACTTCTCCCTTAAATAAATTATATTTAATTAAAATTACGTGCGCCTAAAGCGTTCCGCCTTCTTAGAGGTGGTTGGCGATGTTGAAGAACATGCTGCGCAGGTGTTGACCAACACTTGTGACGGCAGCAATGATAACAACGGCAATGAGTGCAGCGAGCAGGCCATACTCAACGGCGGTTGCACCCTCTTCGTTGACTATGAAATTTTTTACGATCTTTGACATAACACTTCTCCCTT
>PNJU01000014.1 GCA_013822015.1 Candidatus Puniceispirillum sp.
CCTGGGACGACCGGCTTTGGCGGGTGAGGCGGCTCTGGCGCGCGGGGCAGATGGGGCCAGCGATCCCGTGGGACACATGATACGCACGAGAGAAGCCGCGCGCATCGCAAGTGAAAATGCCCGTCACACCCCAACCCCAAGGACACAGCCGGCGAGTTCGTCTTCGGGTGCCGCTGAGTCCCTTGAGCGCGCGGACCAAGCAGCTTGGCTCAGCAAGCGTGCGCCCTTTAGCGCCGAAAAGCCCAACCACATGCTGACAACAGAAGATTTCTTAGTAGAAGTCGCCACCCGTGCAGAGCGCAAAATTGGCGGCACTGGGCCTGTTGCGGGAAGCAAAAAGCACGCGTATGCTAAAAGGCTCACAGAACGCCATGACCGCCTTTATGGTCCTATCCATGGATAGTCGCGGCCTTGAAACCGCCGCATCAAGCCTGTTGTGAGTGCACTGACATTATGGGCCTCGATCGCTTTGGGGCGTACGTGAGCCTGCCCATCGCAAAGGTAACTTTTCCCCTTGTGATACAAAAACCCATTTGTGAAGCTTTTGTGCCAAAATGTGCGATTCAAGACGGCTGCGAAGAAGACGTCCTACAAAGAGAACAACGCGATGCCGCGTAACATGGGCTATATTTTGGTTGTTTATAGCCCAAAATATTCAAACAAACCTAATTTGTCATGAAATTTGAAAGTGAAGGTTGCAATTTTCATGGTATAAGTGAATCCATGTAAGATAGAAAAACGTATAGACAGCTTATTGAGAAGCGCTTCCGCGTGAACCCCGCCCTCAACGACGGAGTTTTACGGCAAAGCGGATAAATTAGGAAGAAATAACTATGAGCATGATTATTAATTTTTTTGCTATTCCAGATATTCTAGCGCGAGAAACTGAAAAAGGCAAAACATCCGTCGTTGAGTTAGCAAAATATACTCAAGAAGCGTATGATCTTGATAGTGAGGAAGATTCGGATACAAACCAAGAGAATATAAAGAATGCTCCTTCAGATTTTAAAGAACCTTTAGAGCTCTATTATTATCCAACTTTTAGTATTCTTGAAAAGTTTTACGAAATAGCTTTTCATACGGATAATGAAGTCCCAATTGCAGGGCGCCAGCCCTTCTCGGAGGAAGAAGCGGAGATCTTACTGAGTGAATATGTGACATATGCTGGTGGTTTTTTGACGTTTGAAGATATTAAACAATTAAATAATAAATTTTCAAAATTATCCTTTGAAGACTTTTTGGAAATGGTTTTCGGTCATAACCATTTAAAAAAACAAGAGGTGTGCAATTTTATTAAGAAAGAACTGGGATTCTCTGAAAAAGAGATTTTAGAAGAACTCCCATCTATAAAGGAATATTATAATGAATTCGCATCTTATACGAAAAAGCTAGTGCAACTTGAAGAAAAAGAAAAATTAGGCTTATTTATATCAATTGATTAATAGCAGAATTAAAGCATGCTAAACGTTTTGGAAAATTCTAAGCCCCATAAGCTCTCTAAAAAATATAAAAAGAAACCCTTATATACTTCCTAGATCGTGATCTCGAAGAAATGTCCTTAGAAATAGGGGCCGTAACTGACCATTCCACGTTCTATCATTTAAAATCACCTTTTGTTACTATTTACAACAGAGCCCTACCGTTTAATAAACGCTAGAAGCTGAACACCTCTAAATCATCCCTTGTTGATTGAGATAAAGGGGGTGAGATTTCTAGATTGTTTTCTATTTTAAAAAATGCGACATATGAACATTGATTTTTGCGGATTTCTATGAGATAAAATAGCGCACACCTCAGTGAGAATTTCGCGATGTATCAGACCTATCCCCGCTGGCAAGCGCCCTTGATAAAAAAAGCCTTGTCCACGAGACGTGTTTTGGTTCTTGAAGGGCCACGTCAATGCGGCAAGACGACCCTTGTCAAAGCGCTATCAGGGCCTCACGCCATCTACCGTACGTTAGACGATCAAACTCTTTTGAATGCCGCAGTCAGTGACCCACAAGGATTTGTTCGCCATGGGAATGAACTCATGATCATTGATGAAATTCAACGGGCCCCTAGCCTACTGCAGGCTATTAAGAAAGATGTTGATGAAAACCAACAACCAGGACGTTTTCTCCTTACTAGGTCAGCTCATATACAATCTTTAACCGGTGTGACAGAATCCTTAGCTGGGCAAATAAGGAAAATGCGCTTACGCCCGCTAAGCATTGGCGAGCTCTATGAAAAGGAACCTGACTTTCTTCAAAGAGCGTTTCGAGGTGAGTTCGTCCCCCATGTTTTGAAAGCTCCAAAAGAAAAGTCTTTTTATGACAAGGACGCTTATCTCTCTCTTGCCTTTAGGGGAGGGTACCCCGAAGCATTGCATCTAGAGAGCGAAAAAGAGAGAATTTTGTGGCACGAAGATTACCTCAATGCCTTGATTGAGCGTGATCTCAAAGACATTACGCATATCAGGCGTAAAGATAGCATGAAAAAACTCATAGAAGTATTAGCCGCATGGTCCTCCAAATTTATGGATATTGCCTCCCTTTGCAAGAGTCTCTCCATAGCGCGACCAACCATTGAGTCTTATATCAATGCTCTAGAGGCGCTTTATTTAGTGGAACGTGTTAGACCATGGCATAAAACAGACTACGACCGTATCGGAAAACAGGAAAAGCTCTTCATGACGGATACCGGTATGATGGCTTCAGTTTTACGATGGCGCTTAGATCAAGTGAGACTTGATGGAGACTTGAATGGTAAGCTTATGGAAACATTCGTCTTTAACCAGCTGTCCTCCATTTTGGACACACAAGAAAATAGCTACACGCTTTATCATTACCGTGACCGCGAGAAACGGGAAGTGGATTTCATTATCGAGCGCGATGACGGGCCCATTCTAGGAATCGAAGTGAAGGCGGGATCTGTTGTCACCAACGACATGTTTAAACATCTCAAATGGTTTAGAAACAACATCGCGCCAAACCAAAAGTTCATCGGTATTGTTGCCTATACGGGTGAACAAGTTGTTCCTTTCGGGGAAGGTCTATGGGCTGTCCCTATCAGCTGTTTGTTTTGACTGGGCTCCCGCATTGGCTTACAAATCCATGCCTCGGCTTTGGGCACGTTGCAGCGTGTTTACATGATGTTGCGCGTGGGTCGCAATGGTTTCAAGAAGGTGCGGATGGGTGGTTGCAATGTGTTGCATGAGACGATCGTCTTGGGACATGCGGCGGGAGAGCTCTCCAAGGGTTGTTTTATGGTCTCTATGCGCTGCACTCAAGGGTTTTGCCTTAGACAGAGCAGCTTCATGGTGCATGAAAAGCTCAAGTGAATAGTGGCTTGTCAGGTTATTCTTTTTCTCATGCTCATTGAAGTGGTGCCAGACGAAGTCTTGCAGGTCTTGGCTTTGTTTTGAGAGGGCCTGAGTCTTCCCACTTGTGATGATGGCGTGGGCGCTTTCCTCGAGTTTAGGGCGATACTTTTTGAGGAAGCTTGGATTTTTTGGATTGTGCGACGTGAATCCTCACCTTCTGCAAATCCAAGCAAAAGATCATTGACGGATTTCTTGTTCCAAGAGTTGAATACCTCTTATCATAAAGCCACACCGTATATCCCCGCCATAAATGACCCGGTTTTACGCCGCATCCGATAAAGGCGCGCGGGTGCATTACGCCAAATAAAATATTTCGCAAAATAAAAACTCCTCACGTACAATGGTGCAAGAAAATAAGACAGGGATCCGTTCTGTGCTCTTTGTAAACACCAAAAAAATAAAGCTTACATGGCCTAAAGCAGGTGTGATTGCAGCGCTTCTTTTATTGGGATTTGGGGTTTTTCATCACAAGGGAGAGGGACGAAAACCAAGTGCGCCCCGTGTGATTATCACGCGCGCCGTTCACAAAGATGTCCCCGTTTATTTAAGCGCCATTGGTACGGTGACGCCGCTGCGCTCCATCACTGTGCGCCCACAGGTATCTGGTGAACTTTTGGCCGTCCATTTTAGTGAGGGCGCTGTCGTCTCCAAAGGCGACGTGTTGGCCGAAATAGATCCCCGTCCCTATGAGGCACTGGTCAAGCAATACGAAGGTCAGCTTGCCAAAGACGAGGCACAACTTGAAACAGCCCGCCTTGATCTCATGCGTGATGAACGTCTTTACAAAACAAATGTGGTGGCTGAACAAGTTCTCACGAATCAGCGCGTCCTAGTCAAACAATACGAAGGCATCCTAGCGTCGGACCAAGGACTGCTCGATGGAGCGCAAATTAATCTAGAGCGTTGCAAAATTCAAGCACCTGTGGATGGCCAGATTGGCCTTGTCCTTGTTGATCCTGGCAACGTTGTCGACAGCACGTCCACCAATGGGCTCTTTGTCTTGAACACCCTCACGCCTACAGGAGTCGCCTTTTCAACGCCTGAAGAAAATGTGCAAATATTAAAGAACGCAGCCCAGCAAGGACTGATCCGGGTGGATGTTTTTGACCGGGCCTCTGATACCCCCCTTGCCTCAACCCACAACCTTTTCCTTGATAATCAAATTGATTTGGCAACGGGCACCCTTAAATGTCGCGCATTGTTTGAAAACAAAGATCAAAAACTCTTTGCCAATCAGTTTGTGCGTGTACGCCTTTTAACGCAAACCCTCAAAAACGCCCTTGTCATTCCCACAACCGCCATAGGGCACGGACCAAAGGGTGATTATGTGTACAGGCTCATAAACAATAAAGTGGCGCTCACGCCCATAGTCACTTCCCACAACACGGGCGATGAAAGTGTGGTCACAAAAGGGCTCACACCCCAGGATATGATTGTGCGCGAAGGACTCGATAAACTCTCCCAAGGCGCGGTGGTTGAGGTGGCAAAGGGAACACACAAGTGAATGTGTCTCGCATCTTCATAGAGCGTCCCATTGCCACCAGCCTTTTGATGATTGCGCTTTTCTTATCAGGGATTTTCTCGTATCGTTTACTGCCCGTTTCCGCCTTGCCGGAGGTAGATTATCCCACAATCCGGGTGGCCACGCGCTATCCAGGTGCCAGCGCAGAGGTCATCACTAGCCTTGTAACCGCGCCCCTTGAGCGCCAATTTGGCCAAATGCCCGGCCTTTCTCAGCTCACCTCCACCAGCTCCATGGGTTCCTCGCTCATTACGCTGCAGTTTGACCTGTCCCTTGGTCTTGATGTGGCCGAGCAACAAGTCCAAGCTGCCATCAATGCCGCGACGAATTTTTTGCCCCGTGATTTACCGTCTCCCCCCATTTATACCAAATCAAATCCTGCCGATGCACCCATCTTAACCTTGAGCATCACCTCCCAAGCCATGCCCCTTTCCCAGGTGGAAGACCTGATTGAAACGCTTTTCATGCAACGCATTTCCCAAGTTTCTGGTGTTGGCTTTGTGGGGGTAAGCGGTGGCCAACGTCCAGCTGTGCGCGTACAGGTTGATTTATCCCGCCTTGCGGCAACAGGTCTGACCATGGAAGATGTGCGCGCGTCCCTGGAGGCTGCAAATGTGAATCAACCCAAAGGCAGCTTTGACGGGCCGCTTTTGTCCTACGCCATTAACGCCAATGACCAGCTTTTGAGCGCAAAAGATTATGAGAACACTATCATTTCATATAAAAATCAAGCACCTGTTCGCCTGTGTGATGTCGCGGTGGTTCAAGACGCCGTAGAGGACACCAAGCTTGCTGCATGGCACGATGGCGTTCCCAGCCTAATTTTGAACGTACGCAAACAGCCCGGCGCCAATGTGATTGCCGTTGTTGATCATATTATGCAGCTTTTACCCACCCTAAAAAAGAGCCTGCCCGCTTCCGTTCAAGTGGAAGTATTGGCCGATCGCACAAAGGGCATTCGCACCTCTGTTTCCCATGCCACCTTTGAGCTTTTTCTTGCTGTGCTTTTGGTTGTGGCGGTCATGTATTTGTTTTTACGCAGTGTGCGCGCAACGCTTATTCCCGCCCTTGTGGTGCCCCTCTCTCTGGTCGGCAGTTTTGGGATTATGTACTTAAGTGGCTTCAGCATCAATAATCTCACGCTCATGGCCTTGATTGTGGCTGCGGGCTTTGTGGTGGATGATGCCATCGTCATGATTGAGAATATTTCACGCTACCTTGAGGCTGGGCTCACCCCTTTAAAAGCCGCCATCAAAGGGGCCCAGCAGATTGGTTTTACAATCATTTCACTCACCATTTCCTTAATCGCCGTTCTGATTCCTCTTCTGTTTATGGAAGACGTCATTGGGCGACTTTTTCGTGAATTTGCCATCACTCTTTCCGTTGCGATTTTACTTTCCTGTGTCATTTCCTTAACCCTGACGCCTATGATGTGCGCCAAAATACTACGCCCACATGAGGGACGTGAAACAGTGTTAGAGCGTCTTCTTGAGTCGTCCCTGAACCGCCTTATCGCGCGCTACGCCAAAAGTCTGGCATTTCTTTTGGCGCGCCCCAAAACAGTCTTAAGCGCGGCCATTGGCACATTCTTTTTAACACTCCTAATGTACTGGGAGATTCCAAAGGGTCTTTTTCCAGATCAAGATACGGGCGTTATTGTCGGGGTATCCGATGCGCCAGCCTGGGTTTCATTTTCAGAAATGTCAAAACGACAGAAAGCCTTAGAGGCCCTGGTCAGACAAGATCCCGATGTCCAAACTGTTGCCTCGTTCATTGGCGTTGACGGCACCAATACGACATTAAGCCAGGGCCAAATGCAGATTTTTTTAAAGGAGCGCAAGCAAAGTACGACGAGGGAGGTTATTAACAGACTCACCCTCTCAGCCCAGGACCTTCCAATAATTTCTCTTTATATGCAGCCCCTCAATGATCTGACCATTGATGACCGCGTTACAAAAACACAATATCAAATGAGCGTGGGCTCACCCAGTGATCAAGAGGTCACTACATGGACCCAAAAATTTGTGGACGCCATGGGCACGCTCTCCCAAACCCAAGATGTCTCCAGTGACGAAGAGGGACATGGACCGCAAACCGTTGTTGAGGTGGACCGAGACATAGCCGCCCGCCTGGGACTCACAATGCAAGTTGTGGATGACATGCTCTATGATGCCTATGGACAGCGTCAAATCTCTACGATCTTTACGCAACGTAATCAATACTATGTTGTTTTGGAGGCCCTTCCCACATTTCAAAAAGGACGCGACGGACTTAACGAGCTTTATTTCAAAACGACAGTTTCCTCAGATTCCTTGCAAAAACCTTCCTTGACGCCCCTGGGTGCATTTGCCACATTCAGCCAAAAAACTGCCCCCTTAGAAATCTCAAGGCAAGGGCAATTCCCCGTGAGTCTTATTTCATTTAATTTGAAAGATGGTTACTCCCTAGGGCAAGCTGTATCGGCCATCGAAAAGCTCAAAGAACGTTTATCTCCTCCGCAAAGCCTGACTGTGCGCTTTGAAGGCGTGACACGCATTTTTCAAAACTCTCTTACCAATCAGGGACTTTTAGTTGTATCCGCGCTTATTGTCGTCTATTTGGTTTTGGGCATTCTCTATGAAAGTTATATCCATCCCATCACCATTATTTCCACACTTCCCTCCGCAGGAGTTGGCGCGTTTTTAACATTGCGCATGACAGGTCATGATTTGAATGTGGTCTCGCTTATTGGCCTTATTCTCCTCATCGGCATAGTGAAGAAAAATGCCATTATGATGATTGATTTTGCTCTGGCCTCCCAACGACAGGACAAGAAAACACCTAAAGACGCCATTTATGAAGCCTGTTTGATGCGCTTTCGCCCTATTCTTATGACAACCCTTGCGGCAATGCTTGGGGCGCTTCCTTTGGCCTTTGCTTCTGGTTCGGGCGCAGAGTTGCGCACACCCATGGGACTAGCCATTATAGGGGGACTTGCCGTCAGCCAGCTTTTGACGCTCTATACAACACCTGTTATTTACCTTGCTTTTGATCACCTGGCGCGACGAACAAAAAGCGCTTTGAAATCAAAAGGCAACGCCCCATGAATTTGAGTAAAATCTTTATTCTAAGACCCGTTGCCACAACGCTTCTATCCGTTGCTCTTGCCCTTGCAGGTTTTCTTGCCTATCACAAACTGCCCGTTGCTCCCCTACCGCAAATTGATTTTCCCACGGTGCTTGTTCAGGCCAGCCTACCTGGGGCAAGCCCGGAGATTATGGCAACGTCGGTGGCGACCCCTTTAGAGCGTCATATTGGGCGCGTTGCAGGTGTCAATGAAATGACATCCTCCAGCAGCTTGGGGTCTACGCGCATCGTGATACAGTTCGATTTGTCACGTAACACAGATGGAGCGGCGCGAGACGTTCAAGCGGCCATTGATGCGGCAACCGCGGATCTGCCCTCAAACTTACCCTCGCGTCCAACGTACAGGAAAGTCAATCCCGCCGACGCGCCAGTGATTATTTTAAGTGTGAGTTCTGAGCACCATACCGTCCCGGATATGTTTGATAAAGCCAGCACAATTTTACAACAAAAACTTTCTCAGGTGGTGGGTGTGGGAAACGTGGTCGTGGGGGGAGGCTCACTGCCTGGTGTACGCGTGGAGGTTGATCCCCAGGCTTTGACAAAAAACAAACTGAACCTTGAAGATCTGCGCGCTTTTTTGTCGTCCACCAACGTCACGCGTCCCAAAGGTGAGCTTACCCAGGGCGCCAATCGCGTCACACTGTTTACCAATGATCAGCTTTTCAAAGCAAAAGAGTATAAGGATCTCATCATTTCCTATAAAGACAGCGCGGCCGTGCGTTTGAAAGATGTTGCCGATGTGGTTGATTCCATGGAAGATTTGCGTGTGGCAGGCATCTCCAATAATAAACCCTGCGTCATGCTTGTCATATTTCGTCAGCCAGGTGCCAATATTCTCACAACCGTTGATAATGTGCGCAAAGCGCTTCCTTCGTTGCAAGCCAGCGTACCTGCATCTATGCAAATTCAAGAGGTGATGAACCGTACCTCAACCATTCGGGCCTCCCTCAAAGAGGTCGAACACACCCTTTTGATCGCAACTGTTTTGGTTGTGCTTGTGATGTTTTTCTTTTTACAAAGCGCTCGCGCCGCCCTGATTTCTAGCATTGTGATCCCTCTATGTCTGCTTGGAACGTTCGCACTGATGTACTTAAGCGGTTTTAGCTTGAATAATTTTTCTTTAATGGCATTGACCATTGCCACAGGATTTGTGGTGGATGACGCGGTTGTTGTGGTTGAAAACATCTCGCGCCACATTGAAAGTGGGATGCGCCCCGTAAAGGCAGCCCTTCTTGGCGCGCGCGAGATTGGCTTTACCGTCTTGTCCATGAGTGTGTCTTTGATGGCTGTTTTTATTCCCATAATCTTTATGGGAGGCCTTGTAGGCAGATTTTTTAAAGAGTTTGCCCTCACGCTTTGCGGCGCTATTTTCTTATCTCTTCTCCTGTCCCTTAGCCTTACCCCGATGATGGGCTCAAAACTTCTCAAGCGCCCCAAAGCCAAGGGGGGAAGTCTGATCGAGCGCGTGCGTGAGCGCATTTACAGACCCGCACTGTCATGGGCCATTGCGCATCGTTACACGATCTTTTCCATAAATATCCTTGCCGTCGTCGCAACTGTTTTGCTGGCTTCTTACATTCCTAAAGGTCTTTTTCCAGAACAGGACACAGATCGTATTATTTGCTCTGTTCAGGGGCGACAGGATATCTCTTTTCAAGCCCTCAAACGCGCGCTGGTGCAATACGTGCACATTCTTACCCAAGATAAGGATGTGCGTTATGCCTCCGGGTTTATTGGCGGCTCAAATAATGTGCCCAATGCTGGCACCATATACATGACATTGATCCCAAAGACACAACGAAAGGACACCATGGGACAAGTGATGGAGCGTTTACGCAAAAAGCTCTCACAGGTTCAAGGCGCAAACATTTTTATGCGCTCGGCCCAGGACGTTGCTGTGGGCGGTCGCCAAACAGGTGGTTTGTATCAGTACGCACTCACCAGTCCATCTTTATCGGTGCTTCACCAGTGGGTTCCCCAGCTCATGACACGCATGTCTAAAATACCCGGCGTTGTGGATGTAAACAGCGACCTCCAAGACCATGGACTGGAGGTTTATGTTAACGTGAACAAAGACAAAGCATCCACCTATGGCTTGACCATGGAGGCCATTGACCAAGTTTTGTATGACGCGTTCGGCCAGCGCCAGGTTTCAACGCTTTATAATACCCGCAATCAATACCATGTGGTCATGGAGGTTGCGCCAGCCTTTTGGCAGCGCCCTGAATCCTTAAATGAAGTATATGTGCGCGCCCCTTCAGGAGAAGACGTGCCTCTGGCATCCTTTGCAACATTTGAACCAAGGCGCACCCTTTTGTCCGTCAACCACCAAAGCATGATGCCTTGTGCCACACTGTCTTTTAATCTGCTGCCAGGATACGCCTTAAGTCAGGTCACAGGGAGCATCGAGGAGGCTTTTAAAGATCTGCATGTCGACAAAAAAGATCTTATGGGCGCCTTTCAAAGCACAGCAAAAGTCTTTCAAGATTCTTCTTCAGGTGAATTTTATCTCATCATCGCGGCTATTTTATCCATTTATATTGTTCTTGGCATTCTTTATGAGAGCCTGATACATCCTTTGACGATTCTCTCCACACTACCCTCAGCCGGTGTGGGCGCGCTGCTCGCCCTCTTAATCACAAGAACAGACTTAAGCCTTATGGGGCTTATTGGCGTGATTCTGTTGATGGGGATCGTGAAGAAAAACGCCATCATGATGATTGATTTAGCCATCGTAAAGCATAGAAACGAAGGAAAAACAGCTCAAGAAGCGATCCTTGAAGCCTGTCTACTGCGCTTTCGTCCCATCATGATGACAACCTTTGCAGCCATGCTGGGCGCCCTCCCCCTGGCATTGGGGCACGGTGTGGGGTTTGAGTTTCGCCAGCCCTTGGGTATTTCAATTATTGGGGGGCTTTTCGTCAGCCAACTCCTGACTCTTTTTACAACACCCATTACCTATCTGATTCTTGAGTCTTTGGCCTCCCGCGTGACCCAGCGTGCTCAGCATTCATAAACACTCATCCCATAAACATTGCCTAGTGTGATCTTAAACGCGCACATGGCGCGTGAGTCCCGCAGCATCATGAAAACATGAGATTTGAGAGCTGTTGTGAATAAACTATAGAGCTTTATCTTTAAGCGTATGATGTGTTCGCCACGGCGAACAAACAGCAAAAGTCTTTCAGCTCATGGAAGCGTTTTTATGCACAGCGGAATCCAGATACTGTCGCGCCGGAGCAAGCTTCCGTATAGCATGTTCGCCGTGGCGAACATCAGTTTGTAGCCGTGCAGTTAATTTTCATCTCTTTATGCCACGCATAAACGGTAGAGTTTCGTTTCTGTCGTATAAAGAGTTCGCCACGGAGAACATTAAGCACGGTTTGTATTTACAGGCCACGAAGGAACATTTTTCCAAATTTATTGCCAAGAAATTCCTTTAGAAACAATAAAATGCGTGTGTTGCGGGCACTCAAAAATTCTCCTCTCGCCCTTGATTTATATACATGGATCAGCTACCGCTCTTTTTTTGCACCGCAAACCACACTAACTATTTTATATCGTGGCAGACCTTCTCAAAGCAGCTTAGTTCAGACTATGGAAATTTAAAAGACTTCAAAAAAAACATAAAATTATCAACAAGAACAATTTGTGCCCTGCTCCTGAACGTCAACTTGTCTTTTTGTGAAAAGGGTATTTCAATCCAGCCAGAGACTAGTAAACTCGCTGTTTAGTTTTATCCACAGAATTTGCGTGCTTCTAAATTTATCCACGCATAAACACTCCCCCCTTTTACGCATAAACACTCCCCCATTTTACGCATGAACACTCCCCCTTTTACGCATAAACACTCCCTCACACTATATATATAAATATAAGTATATATTCTTTTATAGGTTAAAGCCTTTCCCTGTGGATAAAGCTAAACCTTTTCCCACAGGAAAAAGCTCAGTTTCAAAGTGCCTCTTTTTAATTTTTAGTCATTATGTTGAGAAGGCCGCAATACTCTTCAAGCCACGCCGTATGCACCGAGATAGCTTGTGTGGCGCCCCGTAGCGGGATTTTGAATAAAAGGGCCACGCATAAACAGTAGAGTTTCATCCTCTGCTGCGGGGAGTGTTCGCCTGGCGAACACGCGCACTATTCACCATACTCAGCTTTGCCAGGGGCTGCGCTAATAGTGGTACCTGCATTGGACAATGACGATGGTTTCGTTTGCAACCTTGTAGACGACCCGGTGTTCTGTGTTGATACGTCTAGACCAGTATCCGGCCAGATCGTATTTCAAAGGCTCTGGCTTTCCTGATCCATTAAACGGATCGCGTTTCATGTCCTTAAACAGGGCATTTATACGCTTGAGGATCGCCTTGTCTGTTTTCTGCCAAAAGAGATAATCCTCCCAGGCTTCTGCAAATTCTTTTCTCACCTGTGTGTACGTTAAAGCGTCCATTTAGGTCTCAGGAGACGAGTGTTTCATACAAAAAAGACACCATATGAGTACGTATTTCGTTAATGTTTTCTGAAGCACTTATATGAGCGCAACGCGCTTTTGAAGCCGTTTTTCTTCACACATTTTAGGGTGTGTTTTTGCCAAATCCCTTGCCAAGAAAACCCTTTAAAAACAACGCCCCTCTCGTCTGCTCATTTTGAGCACATCGATCTGCTCATTTTGAGCACCTGTTATACTAAGAATACTATACTTATAAATATCTCTCTTATGAGGGGGTGGGGCTCAGGGATCGTGGTATCCAAAACGAGAGAGTTTGTCTTTCTTATAAAACACCAAAAAAGAATTTTATGATTTTATACAGGCGCAAACTCCGCTGTTCTCACATAGTAAAAATTAAAAAATACATAAATACTTATTGTCAATTCTTGTTGCCAAAAATTTTTGGCAAATAACGGCTCCAATTTGTTTTGGGGATATTATTGACTTTGAGAAAAGACTTCTGCTATATGAAATAAAAATTATTAACAGGGAATAAAGGCAAATATAGCCATGCAATCAATGTATGTTGAAGGCAATAAACTTTCATTTTTTCAAAAAATAATATTTTTTTTGTCCAAAAAGTTTCTTCTAAAGAGGCATCTTTTTAGTGTTCTCCTCTTGAGTGTTCTTTGTGTCATAGGTCTGTTTTCTCGTCACGTTTGGGAGGTCACACACGACAATAAACACAATGCGCGCATGACCTCTCTTAAACTCAAGTCTCTGTTCGACGAGATAGAGCGCGCGTTCACGCACTGTGAAAATCGAGAAAACTTAGGCGCTCAATTCTTACACGGTATAGATCCACTTCCCCCCCAAGTGCCTCATGCTTTTTTGAAAAAAGGTCACGAAAACACAACAGAAAACAGTTTTGCCATAGGGGGTGGTAAAATCCTCCTTCACGTAGATGTGACCTCTTTTGAAAACTATTATGGTGTGAAAGATGTTCATATTTCTGAAAAAAAACTCATAGGGCGAGAAAATCTGCAGTTGCCAAGAGGTGTATATCTTTCCTATGCACTTCCCCAGAAACAAGCGCTCTCCACATTTTTCTGTGAGAAAAAAAACCACATTTTCCTCTTAATATGTTGTGCCTGCCTAATGTATTTTTGCTTTTTAAGCGCCCATGGGTCAGCATTTTTAAAAGCAAAAAGAATTTTTGAAAATCGCCTCAAAACCCTCTCCCATCAAGCAGAGGCCCTTGGGAGGGAGAATGGTGAGCAAAAATATGTGATTTCTAATCTTGAAGATGCGCTGAGTGCCTTGAGGTACAACAACACCTCTCAAAGAGAGCTCTACGAATTCTTCCAAACAAAGCGGTCTGTCCGTCTCGAGAAGTCATATGCTTTATGCGCGGTCCTTCTAGAGGTCCTTGAGAAGGAGAAAGCCTCAAGCCAGGTGAAATTTCTTGCCAAGGAGCTACTGAGCTCTACGAAGGCAGTTGAACAGCTTGAAGTGAGTGACTTACGAACGTCTGTTGTAAATGTGGCAGATCCTCTTCTAGGGCACTTTCTTTCCTCGATACAGACATAAAACGAAAGGGCCTTAGGTTGGATGGAGATTTTGCTTGCCACGAAGGGATGTTTTTTGAAACAGATCCTTATCTTTTGGAAATCTATCTCATTTGTTGCTTTTCCCGCATGATTCAAAACAGTTTCAAAGGAAGCTCTTTGTGTATGCGCAGTAGCCTAGGGAAAAATGGTCTCACCTTAATTGTTAAACGCAAAGGACGTGGGTGTGGCGACGAGGGAATGCTTGCACACACGTTTAAGGCCCTTCCCTTTATGTCAGCGCAGATTTTTGAAAACATCGGACATCTTCTTGGTGCAAATGCCGTTTTCACACACGAAGAAATGCGCATTCAGATTAGTCTTTATAAAGAAAATCAAGGAATTGTTAAGAATGTTGTTCCACTTTTTGCGTAACAAGCTTTGTCTTATTTTGATCGCAGCATGTGCAATTCCGGCTTTTGCGAAAACACCCCCTTTGCGGAATGTGCCCATCGAGGACGTCTCTTTTTTAGGTAGAAAAGGGGAACTCGTTGAGCTAAAAGAAAAATTGACACAGGGTCCAGTGATTGTCACGGGTGTGTCCGGAGTAGGAAAGAGTCATCTGACCTTTGCATACGCCAGAAAAAATGCTTCGAAGTACCGCGTTGTATGGGTTTTCGATGCCTCAAAGGGAGTAGACGAACAGATGATGGATTTCGCTAACAAGTTATATGCCCTGACCCATAATGGGCAACAAGGGCATTTTTCAAAAAAGGAAGAAGCGTCTCACTATGTCAAGACTTTGTTGCGCACATGCAGTTTCGCATGGCTTCTTATTTTTGATAACGCGCTCGGTTTTTCCTCTGTCAAAGCAGCCCTTCCCGAAACACACGGTGAAAAAGGAAAGCATGTGTTGGTGTCGTCTTTATCTGAGCGGGGTGCCACGGGTGTTTTGAGGGTTGAAGCTATGACAGACGGCGAGGCAAAGACCTTTTTACGTCATTACCTTAAGAACGCCAGCGACGACGAAATCCAGCACCTTGCCAGGCTTCTTGAAAACCATCCTCTCGCCCTTCTCCAGGCGGCGTCTTATATCAACGCCACACCCAATATGAGTGTTGATGCCTATATCAGCTTCTTCACGCAGAATAAGAGGGATTACTGGGAGTCGGAAGCCAAGGCGCTGCAAGGGCAACCTCTTTTGTCCACGGCCATCAAGATTTCCATTGATAAACTGAAATCTGCAAGCCCCGATGACTATACCGTACTCGTCGCTCTTTCAATGCTTAACACCGCTAAAATTGAGAGTAGCCTCATCGAAAAAGTCTTCGCCCGTTTAGGGGATGGCGCCGTTGCTGGATTTGGCAGGATCCAAGACGTGGCCCTCATTTCTCCCCTGGGTGATAAAACATACAAAATTCACGATTACGTGAGGGACGTGGTGCTGACGGGTGCCGATCAAGAGACACTCTCAAAAGCCGCAAACCTAAATGCTCAAGCGCTCTTGTCTCTCTTCCCAAAAAAAATAGAACAATGCACAGGTATCTTTGAAACAAATCCTGATCTCTACACGCACATGAAGTCATTAACGGGGTATATCGATGACATGAGCCCTAGTAATGCCGTAGAGATAGTTATTCGTACACTTTATTTTTCGGAAGTTATTGTGCGCGATTACGGCTATGCAGATAGGCATTGTGAAAAAATAAAGAAGCTCTTTGATTCCGGTCTTATTACAGACCCAACAATAACTGGAGTTTTCTACAGTTATTACGGTAATGCCGTTTTAACGCACGGGACCGTGCGTGAGGCCCTTGTTCAGTCCAAGCGCGCCTATGACGCCTTTAAAAAGGCTAACATAGAAGATGTTAGGCATCCATTGATTCTCCTGCTTTGTGATAATCTTGGTTTTTATCATCACTGGATGGGAGATATAAAGGCTGCCCAACATTATTTAGATGAAGCAAAAGCACTTTACGAAGGTCAAAATGATTTACTTCTTGAAGCCGCAATTAAGGAACTAGATGTTATTTTAAAGCAAGACAGAGGAAATTTTGAAGAATCTTTCAGGATTGCAAATAAGCTCTCTGAAGATTTAGAAAAAGACCCCTCAATGAACAAAATGGCAGGTCACTTCGTAAAATCTCTTATGGCGTGCTCGCTTTTGAAAATTGCTGACATAAAGAGTATAGATAAGAAATATAAAGAAGCAGAAAAATTACGCAAAGAAGCATATGAGATTAGTAGGAATGCATATGCCCGCGCCTTGAGAAGCTCAGATGGTCACGAGGACAAAGAAATTATTGGGCGGACACTTGTTTATTTATCTCAATCACAAAGCGCTATGAACATGCATAAAGAGGCAGAAAAGTCAGCTCTCAAAGCAATTAAAATTTTAGACGATGATTTGGGAAGGTCAAAAGTTATACGCCGACAAGGCGTTGCTCATATTGCTCTAGCTGATGCTTATATGGGCCAAAAACGTTACAAAGAAGCTGTGAAAGAATATCTTTTTGCAGAAGACATTTTTGTTCACATATCATCCCATCTTTCGTTTGATGATATGAGTGAGCTTTACCATAAGATGGTGATTGCCTATATCGCTCAAAATGATCAGATGAATGTACGGCGTTACGCCCTTAAGCATCAGAAAAGTTTTCCCATTGATCATCCGCGCTTTATAGACATCCGTAATAGAGAAGACGCTCCTTTTTAAGACAGAGAGCGTGTTTGCCGTGAGCCCATGGCAAACACGCGCCCCCTTTCGCATGAGAGCTTTGGCATCCGATCGTTAGAAACGCTCTTCTAAATACCAATCCGCAAACTCTTTATCGAATTCAGATCCACTTTTTCTTTCAATATACTGATAAATCTTTTCGATAGACTCATACAGGTCCTTGTTTTTGATAGGTATATTGTTGCGGCTCATAAAGTCCAAAATATGATCGATTGTTTGATGTAAAAGATGTTTGTTACTAAAAGTAATTTCATTTAACACATTTTTTTTATCCTTAGGATCCGTTTCCTCATCTAGAAGCTCTCCTATTGTGCAGCCTAATACCCTAGATATTGCGAGTAGAATTTCTGCACTTGGTTTTTTTGAGTGACCGGATAGAATATTGCGCACAGCGCCATTCTTTAATCCAGATTTCTTTTCAAGGGCCATAACAGAGAGTTTCTTTTCATCTATTAAATCTCTGATCTTTAACGCTAAATTATCACTCATTAAATCTCCAAAAAAATTTCAAAAATCTATTGATCTTATCGAGAGATATGATATTATCAATCCAGATGTACAATAAATATGTTCGGTATGGACAATCACCCAACACAAAACTTAATTTCTAGAATGACACACATTTATGAATGTGGGTAGAGGATTAAAGAAGGAGATTTAAGTTTTCTGGGTCCTTTGGGTTCCCAGGAAAGCACGTAGGAGTTTTTACTGTCTCCGCTTACGCGAGCCTCCCTGCAAACTTGGCTCCCCTTTAGGGGGGCCAGGCTTCTTGGGAGTGAGATATTTACGAACATACTGAAATAACGACGCTTTTTAACGGGGAGGTTAAAGTGTTTACCCTTATATTGCCTAAAAACAGGCACGCACACTACGATAAGCTCTCGCGCATGTTTGCCAAACGCGCTGGTGGTGCACTCGATCCTCAGGACACGCAGGAGAGTATTTACATTGTTTATGAAGACACCTCACGCAATCTCTTTGGCAGTTGTCGTGTGAATCCTTTGGGGCTGAGCATCTTAACGAAAGCTGGCCTTGTGGATGCAGAAAACTGTAACCAACTGGGGCTATTGGAGGTGAGCTGTGTATCCTTTGATGAAGAAAACGTATTGCTGGCAGACCCTAATAAACTCTTTCTCACAAAGTGGTTTTATAGCGGGCTTCTCACGGTTTTAAAAAACCTTCAAGTGAACCACAACCTTAAAGGATTTATTGCGCTTAATGATCCTCACATTCACGAAATGTGTGAGGGTTTTGGCCACTGGCCCTTTGATGCGGCTTTTGCTTTTCCTATTCCCGCAAAAGGCACGCAGCTCTATGGCGGCTTTCTTTTGTGCTCTCAAAAAGTGTGCGGCAACACACACAGCGCAGCCCCTACACGTAACGCCTAATTTTACTCAGGAGACCTTCCATGACTTCCCCCAAAGCCATCTTCAAAAGATGTGTGACCTATATCCTTGTCTTTAACCTGATCACCACGCAAGTTCTCCAAGCTGCGCGTCCCTTACACATTGATATCGTGCGCGAGCATTTTGATGATCACGATCGAAGGTCTTTTTCTTTAAGAATCAATGATCAGACGTTTAACTATCAAACAAATAAAGGCACCTACAAGGATACGCTTCTCCATGAGGGTAAGGCGTACACCCTCAGCGTGAAACCAACAGATCTCTACAAGCAAGCAAAAGAAGCAACCTATCAAGTTCTTATCAAGAGCGTCGCTGGGGGCTTTGACTTGAACTTGCAAATTGCAAAAGATGGTATCGTGAAGGTGGACTTTGCAAAAACTCTCAGTGAGTTTCGTCTTTCGACCTTTGGTAGCCTTCAGCTTGCACCTAAAAGCCATCATATTGCAGCTGCTCATTTTACGGCCAAATCCATCTATAACTATGGACGATGTCACGTGTCGCACTCCCTTGGCCTTAAACGCTTTGAGGGCGACGGCGCGCTCACCCAAGAGCCCCTTTTTAGAAACGCAGGGGACGCACATCTCTACTGCCAAGGCAAAATCGATGTGTGGGGTGGCGACTTTGAAAATCAACGTGAGTTTACGGCAACAGGAGATTTAGACGTTTCCCTCAATGGAAACGCGTTCATTCATACAAAAACAACCAACCATTTAAGCCGGTTAAATATCCAAACAAAGATGAGTGTGGTGGGCGCTAGTCAGGTTCTTTTGCGCGCTCCCGTCGAAGGAGATAATGCAACTTTAAATGTTCAATCAGACTATGTTGAAGCGGATATCGCATCACCTTCAAAAAAAGAAGCCCATAAACGGTCAAGGGGACTTGTTGTTGAAAATATCGACTTCAAAGCAAAAAGAGCCCTTATTTCTCCCCAAACAACCGTCACTGCGAAGGCGGCATCTATGTCCTATGCAGGTCAAAGTGCGCAGGATTTTCGTGAAAGTGCCCTCCATCTCGATGGTGATATTCTTTGTCGTGAAAATTTTCACGTGTCTGTGGGGCGCAGTGTTGTTGGGAAAAAAGGAAAACTCCATGCTGCGTCCGTGGGCGTCTTTGGAAACATCTTCGAAAACCATGGTCAGGTGACGGGAAAGAGCGCCGGGTTCCACCTCAAAGAACTCTTCAATAATTACGGTGCCTTGGGCATGCAAAGCAACCTTTTTGTGACCAGTGACCATCGGCTTTTCAACAGTGCGCGCGCCCATTTATACGGTTCTCACGTTTCGCTAATAAGTCATCCCTTTCAAAATGATGGTCTTATTTTGTCTCGTCATGGGTCGCTCATCCAAAAAATTCTCATTCAAAGCTCAGGCGCGTTCTTGAACTCTGGAGAGATTGAAGCGGGTCACGTCCATGGCATTTTTGAAAGAAAACAAAGCAGCACAAAAGCGACCCACTTCAAAAATATCGGAAAAATCCTTGCTAAGGATCGGATGATCCTTGATGGAGACGCCATCGGATGCAATGAAAATCTCATTAAAAGCCGTTTTCTGACCCTGAGAGGAGATCTCCACATCGTTAACGGAAAAAGCATGCTTAAAGAAGAGGATAAGAACGGCTGTATAAGAGCTCAAAAGACCCACTTTGCACTCAAGGGTAGCTTTACCAACACGGGAGACTTTGACAGCCACAAAGTCACAGGATTTGCGCATAAGTTCAATAATCTGGGCGGTAAAAGCTTGGTGGGGAATTGGCAGCTTCACGCGTCCACTTTTAAGAACGCAGGCGCCGTCCTCGGGGCGGGTTTTTTGCGCGCAGCAAACTTTAAGAATGTGGGCCTCATGAAAGGCGATTTGACCCTTCATATTGGCTCAAAGGCGGAAAATAAAGGTGTTCTGGAGATTCTTTCACTCATTGGTGAAGGACATTTCTTGAATTTCAAGAGAATGTCTGTGTCTAGATTGAACATTGCCTCATACGTTGAAAGCGGTCTGCTCATTTCAGACCAGGTGACTTTGGGGAAAGACGCAAAGCGCTTTGAAACAAGCCCCACAGGCCATCTCAAAATAACGCGTCTTTTGGCAGAATCCGGTCAAGACCAAGACAACGCGTTTATCCATAAAGGCAAGGCGAACATTCAACAGGCGCACCTTAAGGGGAACGTCCTTCTGGCAGAGTCAAGCACGTGGTCTGGTCGGGCGCTTTCTTGGGTGGGATCTCTGTTTCATATCAAGAAATTAGCTAGTCTTAAGGGGGTCAAAGATCTGTCTTTAGAAGGCGAGACGAAAAATGACGCCAAGCTCCTCTTGAAAGATGCAAATGTTTTTTTCTCCGACCTTAAAAACGATCATAAGCTTGAGGTGTCGGGTCAAACGCATTTGAAGGCATACTCTGTTTCAAATAGCGCGCAAATAAGTGTGTCCCAAGGCGCAAAGGTACACATTGCAGAACTCCACAATGACAAAGCCATCACGTTTAAAGGCGCAGATGTGCGTGTAGATTCTTTGAAGAATACGGGGTTTATCCACGCGCAAGGATGTGGACCTTTTCGCATTCTCCAAGGGGGAAATGAGGGTACGCTGAGCCTTGACAAGACCCACGCACAGTTGGGTTTGAACGCCCACTCCTATCTTTCAAACCGAGATACGATCTTGGTGGGTGAGGGTGCAAAAGCAACCCTTGAGAACGTCGACAACGAAGGTCTGGTGCGTTACACCGCGCAAAGTGCCATAGATCACTTTTTCTTGGCACACGCGCTTGGGCGCAAGATTGGACGCCTTGAAAGTGCGCATCTGTTGACACTGAACGCAGATGGGAAAAATCTTACCCCTTTTTGGCAGTATGTGAACACGCGCCTCATACAAGCGGACCTTGAGGTGAATGCAGTCCATATGGTTTTGCGTGACGCCTTTACCCACGCTCTCTCTTTGACACTCAGGTCTTCTCATTTTGAGAATTTTTCTGATGTCGGGGCACATAATCTCTCTGTTTTTGCCCGGTGTACAGAAAATAATGGGCGCATGAGAGCGAAGGAAAATCTCACCCTTCAAAACGTTTCCTCCCTTGGGCGCGTTTATGCCGGCGAGAAACTCGAGGTCAACGGTTCATCAAGGGACATTGTGCTCCAAAGTCAACATCTTATTGAAGGTGCCAAAACGGTCACCATGACTCTGGGGGCAGCGCTCAAAATTTATCAAAATCTAACGATTGAAAACGTGTTTCGTGTCATAGGCTCGCGCTTTTTTAACTATGCACATCTCAAAGCAGGAGAAATTTATGCGGATGTCAGGGGTGACTTTTCCCATGGCCGCCAAGGGGCCATGGGCATCCTTGAAAGTACTAAAGAAGGCATCACCCTTTTGTGTTACGACGCGTGGAATCTCTATGGAGAGATCCTCTCAAGGGGAAAACTCACGGTGCGTGCGAGGGGGAGCATCATCAGTGGAGAGAGTGTGGCCACTACTTTGCCGGTATCTTCACGTCCGTATGGGGGCGCTTTTTACAAATCAAACGGCGCGCTTATGTTCAGTGCCCAAGATATGGAGCTCACCGCTGGAGCGGATTTCCTAAATGATTTTGGCACAGTTTTGTGTCTAGCCAATCTAAATCTTACAATGGGAAGAGAGGGCCTTAACCAAGCAGGGTTCTTTTATGTTGGACAAGATGCGCGTCTCAACGGAGCAATTTTTGAAAATTCTAGACTTCCGTCTCACATGCTTCTCAGCGAAAATTCTGAATTCAACGGAAAAGGATCACCTGTCTATAGATGTCAACAGGATGATGCCACGGGTGAGATTACCTCAAGGTACATTGTGCGCCATGTGAAGCATAATTATCCCAGCCAGCATTTTATCAAATCAGGTCCTGCAAGAATTTATGTTGGAAATGATCTTCATTTGTCATCAGGGATGCATTTTATAAATAAAGCCTCAGATCTACACGTGGGGGGACTTGCGCCCGCTCCAGGTGCAAGGCTCAGCCACATTCAAGAAGATATTCGTCATACTTACTTTTATGATGGCGGAAAAAATTGGCCCTATGTCGATGTGCGTGTCCAAGAATTGGATGCATTTTTTTCCATTACAAAAGGGCTTTGCCTAGATATAGACTCTCTTGAAACTTCAGGTATCATTTCCGCACCCCATATTAAGGGCGTGATCGGTAAATCCCTCGTGATTCAGGGTCGCACGCATCCAAGTATGGCGTCGTCCTCTTCGTCAGGTATATTGGCGCATCTAGAGCCTTTTATGGCCACCTACACACCTTACAGTGCTGTGACGTCCCAAAGTACAGGTACAAGCCTTATAGCCTTTGGCACGACACATCCCAGCACATCCCTCACAGTTGGGCGCACCCGTGATCCTGATGTGACCTATGAGAAGGCAAGAAAAGCCATGACGGCCCTTGTACACATGCGCGATAGAGGCTTTCAAGGGGAAGAGGGCGCGCCGTTTTGCGGTCCCTTGCCCGAGAGTTATCTCACTCCCCTTTGTCGCGGTGCTCTGCCAGAGGGTTTTGAGCGATTCGCATTGCCTCAGTCCCATCCCGGATATCTTTTTGGTCTGCGCTTTTTAACAGAGTACATCGACCCAAATATCAACGCCGCCATTTTATGCACTGGTGGAACACAAGAAGGGCACCTGAGATCACTTTTTAAAAATCATGTTGTTGTCAATGCGGCTCAGCCTTTCCTGGAGTATCTCTGGTATTTGGACACACTCAGCCCCATGAATACAGGATATCTCATTGGTGGCATAACAACACATGAGGAAATCGCCCTGCTTAAAGAGGTTGGCCTTCGTTTTGCCATGAACAAGGGAAGGAGGGAGATTTTGTCCGTCCATGAAGAAGAAATGGATATGTGCCCGTTTCCAATGATTACCTACAAACCACTTTATACGGATGGATTTTACGTCCTCAAACCCCATCTTTATGTGCCCGCATCGTTCTGGGAAGATCCCGTTGCCGTCACAAGACGCATGGGACAAGCGGGTCTGATTGCGGATGATCACATTCAACTTTTAACGGGCACCTTCGACTGCTCAGGCGTAATTGCCGCTGGCGGTGATGTGGATCTCCAGGCCCAGGGGGATGGGCGCGTGAGTGCCCTGGCCTCAAGACAAGGCACCAACCATGGTTTTGAAGAGACACGCGCCCCCGGATCAGGCACCATTATGTCATTTCACGGCGCAGTAAGGGTGAGTGCAGGCAATACACTTCAGTTAGAGAGTGCAAAATTCGACGCCCATAAAGAAGTTGTTGCCCAAGGAAAGAAGGGAACGTACGTCCAGACCATTTCCCTCACAGCTGAAGAAACCCATGGATCCAAAAAGAACAAGACAACGGTGCGAACAAGCACGCAAATCCCCAGTGAATTTACCTCAAAAACCGCTCAGGTTGAGGTTTCAAGCCCGGAAGGGGATGTGCTTGATGTGGGTTCTTACTTCACCTCTCCTGTTCTTGTAAAGCTCTATGGAAAGAAGGGCGTAAACTTACTTGCCCGCCGATTAACCAAAGAGCACACCCACTCAAAACAATCTGGTTGTGGCCCCATGTCCAGCATCTCCCAGCATGTAACCCAAACGAGTGCCCCCATGGGCTCAACCTTTGATGCGCCCGCGGTCCATGTTGCGTCCCAGGATCCGGACAGTCAGGTGCTTTTGGAGTCAACGGATTTATCAAAGCCTCAAAACATAACCCTTGAAACGCCCGTAGTCGCTTTAACGTCTGCCGCCCATGAAACCGTGGAGCAATACGCCGAGTCTTCTAAAAGCGTGGTCGTCAATACAGTTTGCGTCGGGGGATCTTCAAGGGTGTCCTACGTCCCCCCGCGCTTGGGTGTGATGCCAGAATTAAAGGCACCCGAAGGCAGTAACGCCTCTCCCCAGGTTCACTTGAGCGTTCCCCAAGAATGCCTTCAGGATAAGCAGAGTATCCTCGCGCGCTTAGCGGCCACACGGGGCGCGGTGGTAGAAAGCCTTAAACAAGAGGCGCTTACCTGGGAAAAAACAACCACCCGCTTAGGTTCCGGTGTCATGGTAGCCCTTGGCATTTGTTTGTCCATGATGACTGGTGGGGCGGGGGGATCTTGGGCGGTTGCAGCCTTGCAAGCCGCCGACATTTCCCTGACACTTCAATTCCTTGACGGTCTTGTGGCCAACAAGGGCAATCCCGCCAAAGCGCTTCAGGAAACCTTCAGCGCCCAAGGGCTCAAATCCGTTGCAGGAGCGGCGCTTACGGCCGGGGTTTCATCGTCACTGGGGGGTGTGTTTGGAAAAGTGCCCGTTAAGGGTTCCTTGGATCTGGGTGAGCATTTTGCCTATAACCTGCGCCTGAGCCTTGCCAAAATACCAACCCAAGCGGTTTTTGAAGGCAAGGGCGTTAAAGAGATCCTCTCGGACGCGGCCCTTGGCGCTGTGTCTGGGACTGTGTCCACACTGGGTGCCGCCCACATTGGCGCCCTCGTGCACCCCCTTGATGGCGCCCCGTCTGCCCTTGATCCCATCACCCATAAGGTCCTTCACGCGGCTGTGGGCGCAGCCGCTGCCGCCGTTGCCAGGAAGGACATCGCGGCTGGCGCCCTTGGTGCGGCTGTGGGCGAATGTGTGGGTGAGATCTGCCGTGACACCCTTCAAGGCGACCCTGCCACGGGCGGGCGCACCTATGAAGAGGTCATGGAGCTCACCGTCGGCATCTCAGGTATCGTGTCCGCCATGACGGCGTCCCTCCTTGACCTTGACGCAGATACCGCCGCCAACGCCGCCCAAAACGCTGTGGAGCGTAATGTATTCTTCTTAGCGGCTGTGCCGCCCCTCATAGAAGGCGCGGTTATCGCCCTGAACGCAGCTGGCTTGACCTTCATGGCTTATGACTTTGTGGAGGCGTACCACCGCGGGGGGCTTGAGGCCGCGTATC
>PNJU01000015.1 GCA_013822015.1 Candidatus Puniceispirillum sp.
CCCCCTACACATTCAAGGTGTTGTCTTAGGGGTCTCCACCTACCGCGATCCATGCTGGCGCTGCCGAAACCTCTTACAAGGGTGGCAATGGGGCCTTGAAAACGCCCTGACGGTTGTGGTGCAAGAACGCGCGCTTCCCGTCACCGTGGCCCGTGACCTGCCCACCCTTGTCTACGGATTCGGTGAAATAAAACCAAACTCCCATGACTTCTGTCCACCCCAGGTCACAAGTGAGGAAACGGTGCTTGCTCCTGCCACAAGACACCAGGACCCTGGCAACACACATAAGCTGCGCCTTGTGTCCATGCGCCATTAAAAATCGTGACCCAAGCGCCTACAGCTTACCAAAGGTGTCGGCGCAAAGGGCAAGCCCTTAAGCCCCACAATCACATCCAAAACTGATCTATTCAGACAAGAAAGACATCTGTAAAATGAGGGATGAACTGCAGTGGGCACGAAAAATGATCCAAGTGATACGCCAGTTGGCTATTCTCTTTTTATGCGTGTGCACATACGCGCTGGCGTCTCCCGTCGACGATGACGCACCCATCTCCCGCCTGAGTGTGCGCGCCCTCACCACCCCACAGGAGCATATGGATTTTTTAAAGGGTGCGTTGGCGTCAGCAAAAAAAACCGTGACCATAACAAGTTTCTGCGTGGACGCCCACCCGCTTGTCACCCAGGACTTAGGTGAGGCCATCATCGCGGCCACCACGCGCGGCGTCAAAGTCTATATTTATTATGACAACAGGCCTTATTTCCTAGGGGAGGCCTATGGCATATGGACGCATCTTGAGGAGTGTTGCGCACGCCTGGGCGCGATCTCAACCCACGCCAAGTGCGTAGTGCGCGACGATGATCTGGTGGCTGTTGGCTCCTATAACTGGCTGGGGCCCCCCTTTGAGGGAGGGCGCAATGTCTCCTTTTTCATGGAAGGCCCCCATGCCCCGAACATTAAGAAAGATATTTTGCAATGTATCCGCTTTTACCAAAGCCGCAAGCACGCCAATGAACGGGGGGAACAGTCCTTTCTCCGAGACACACGCGTTTTTAGCGCAAAGGCTTGCCCCCTTGGAGGGGACGCGTCCTTTTACACCCTCACAACGCCCGAGTCCCACCACAAGATGCTCCATGAGGTTTTTGAGCGTGCAAGGCAGCGTATTGTCCTGGTTTCTCCCTTTGTCAGACTTGAACGCCTTCAAAGCCTTCTGGGCGAGGAGCGCATAAATGAGCTTGAGGAGCGTTGCGTGTCAATGGCACTCATTTGCTTGCCTCACCCCTGCAGCCACACAGAGGAAGAAAAAGAGCCCATTTTTGCGTATCTGGAACGCCTGCGCAAAGCCTATCCTCACTTCTCCTTTGAAACGCGCGATGGCATCCATACAAAAGCCCTTGTTGCGGACAATGACTTCATCTGTGTGGGCTCACTCAACTGGCTGTCCGCCGCCGCCGATATCTCGCAACCCTTTCATAAATTTGAAATGTCCGTTGCACTCAGGGGAGAAACGGCAAAGCCCCTGATCGCCGTTCTTGATTTAAGCGCCCCAAGGCAAGAAGCGCCCCTTGTTTCCCCCCTAGAAGATGACATGCCCGAGGCGCAGACCTCCACATGCGCGGCGCAAGCTCTTGCCCCTCACACGTCCATGGACTGTGTTTACCGCATTTTCTCAGGAGAGCGTTTTCGAAAGCCAGGCTTTTGCGCGCACCTCACCGGGGGCGACTATGTCCGAGACGAGCAAGGTCAAGTGATCTACTTCCCAACACTGGACGAGGCGAAAAGCGCTGCCATGTCCCTCTATGTTGGGTTCTTTGACACGGGCGCCTCAGACCACGCCTTCTAGCTTATGGATGCACGACCCGCACCATCAAATGCTCGTCAAAGTACTTGTCACCTACCTTCAATGCCTGGGGCTCTGTTCCGTATATGTTAAATCCGTGTTTTTGGTAAAGGGCAAGCGCCGCGCCGTTGCTTGTCACGCAGGTCAAATGGAGCTGTGTAACCCGCATCTTCCCGTGCGCGATAAGGTGCTCGAGGAGCAAGCTGGCCACCCCCCTGCCTCTCCAAGGTGCGGCCGTATACATGCCCCAAAGTATGCCTCTGTGTTTTGTCTTGATGGAGTTAAGGACACAAAAACACCCGCAGGCAATAAGGCTTTTCCCCTTAAAAGCACCAAAGACATCACTCTGGCTTAACGTCTTTTGGAAAGCGGCATCCGGCCACGTGACCTCCTCCTCATAAGAAGATCCAAAGCACTCAGGCGCTTGTTTCAGGGCTTCAAGCCTCAGACGTTTCCATATCTGCCAATCCTGGTCTTCCAGTTGCTTAATGATAATCTGGTGCATCTCTCTTACCTCAACCTCACTGGGCCTTTGTTCAGTATAGCCCAACCATGCCTCTTCACCTCACCCACGAAATAAGCTAGTCTGGTGCACTTGCCTTTAACGCCCCAGAAAAAACCATGTCCAGCGCCCTTTTCTCTGATTTTGACCTCGGCACAAAACGCGTCCTCAGCCACGTCGCGCCAGGACTTGAGGCGCCTCTTATTCTGGAGGCCTTTGGGGAGAGTCAGCGGACAATGCTGGTGGTGACCACCCACAGGGAGCGTATGGAGGAGCTGAAGAATCAGCTAATAACCCTTGATTCGTCCGTCGCTTGCCTGACCTTCCCGGCCTGGGACACGGTGCCCTATGACCGGGTCAGCCCCCGCAGGGATATTATGGGTGCGCGCATGGGAACGCTTTTTCATCTGTCTGGGAACAAGAGGCCCCACATCGTCCTCACCACCTGCGCCGCCCTTTTACAGCGCGTGCCGCCCAGGGACGCCTTTCAAAACACTGCCCTTCACCTGCACATGGGTCAAAGCATTTCTGACAAGCACTTCACGGATACCCTTGTGGCGTGCGGGTTTCGTAGGGTGGAGACCGTGCGTGAGCCCGGTGAGTTTGCCCTGCGCGGCTCCCTCGTGGATCTTTTTTGCGCGGACCATACGCTTCCCATCCGTGTGGACCGCTTTGGGGATGAGATTGAAAGCCTGCGCACCTTTGATCCCCTGACCCAGCGCACCAGGGACGCGGTGGGGGAGGTGCTGATCCTGCCCTCAAGTGAGGTGATTTTGAATGAGGAGAGCGTTGCCGTCTTTCGCCAGAAGTTTCGTGAAACCTTTGGGGTGCCCAAAAGCAGCAACACCCTTTACGCCCACATTAGCGAAGGGCAAGCCCACCCTGGAATGGAGCAGTGGCTGCCTTTTTTCTATCCCAACCTTGCGTCTCTTATGAATTACCTCCCCCAAAACGCGCCCGTTTTTTTGAGTGATGAGGCCACAACCCTCATGGCACAAAAGCTGGAGGTGATTCATGAACATTACCGCGCGCGCGTGGAAGGTGACGCATCCTCCCCAAACCCCTACTATCCCGTGCCCTATGATTCCCATTTCATGCCCCTTGAGGAAGCAGAGGCAGTGACACACACGCATCCTTGCGTGATCATGGGCGCCTATGACAGTCCCCAAGAAGACGCCGTAAGCCTCGCCTCCAAGCCCCTCACCTGGACCGACGATACGCCTGCCTTTGCCCGCCTAGAGGCGCTTGCTGCCCGGGCGCGCTCTCAAGGAAAGGCCTTGTGTCTGGCATGGGCCTTGGAAAGCGAGCATCACACTCTCAAAGATATGCTAACCCATCAGAATGCGGCGTTTATAGAGCTTGCGCCAAGCGCCGTGACGCGCCACACGGACATCCACCGGGTGGCCCTTATCCCCTACCCCTTAAGCGCCTCCTTTGAGGACGAGGCCCGCGTTGTCATCAGCGCCTCTCACCTTTTGGGCAAGCTCAGCCTGACGCGCGCCCGGCGCAAACGCCGCTCGGATCTTTTTATTGAGGAGGCCTGCGCCCTCTCCCAAGGCGACCTCGTCATCCACCAAGACCATGGCCTTGGACAATACCAGGGGCTGACCACCATCACCGTGGGCGGGGTGCCCCATGATTGCCTGCTCCTCACTTACGCAGGAGATGACCGCCTCTTTCTGCCCGTGGAAAACCTGGAGATGATCACCCGCTATGGCGGAGAGGCCGCAGGTGCCACCCTAGATAAACTGGGCGGACACAGCTGGCAAAAGCGCCGTGAAAAGGTCAAGCGCGATCTTTTTGCCATCGCCCACCACTTGATGGAGGTCGCGGCCCAGCGTGAGGTGGTGCACACCCAGGCCCTCGCGCCAGACGAGGCGGGCTTTACTACCTTTTGCCAGCGCTTTGCCTTTCCCGAGACCGACGATCAGCTCCAAACCATGGAGGAGATCATCGAGGATCTGGCCTCAGGCCGACCCATGGACCGTCTTGTGTGCGGAGATGTGGGCTTTGGCAAGACAGAAATGGCCCTACGCGCCGCGTGCATCGTGGCCCTGTCCGGGCGTCAAGTCGCCGTCATTGCCCCCACAACCCTGCTTGTGCGGCAGCACTTTCAAAACTTCATGCGGCGCTTTGAAGGACTTGGCGTGCGCGTGGCGCAGCTGTCGCGCTTTATCACGCCAAAGGCCGCCAAGACCATCAAAGAGGACCTGGCCTCAGGCAAGGTCCACGTGGTTATCGGCACACACGCCCTCCTTGGCAAGGGGACAACCTTCCAGGATCTGGGTCTCATGATCGTGGATGAAGAGCAGCACTTTGGCGTGAAGCAAAAGGAGAAACTCAAAGCCGATCATCCGGACGTGCACCTTTTGACACTGAGCGCCACGCCCATTCCTCGCACCTTGCAAATGGCCTTAAGCGGCATGCGCTCCATGAGCCTGATCACAACGCCGCCGCTCGACCGTCTGGTGGTGCGCACCTTTGTCACCCCCTTTGATGGCCTCATCATCCGCGAAGCCATTGCCCGTGAGCGTGCCCGCTCGGGACAAGTCTTTTTTGTGTGCCCGCGCCTGTCTGACATGGAGAGCGTGCGTGAGACCCTCCTTGGTCTTATCCCAGATCTCAAGATCATCACCGCCACGGGACAAATGGCCGCGAAGGACCTTGAGGACGCCATGGTTGCCTTTTGCGACCGACAAGCGGACGTGCTTTTATCCACCAACATCATTGAGTCGGGCCTGGATCTGCCTTTCGTGAACACCATCATTGTGTGGCGGGCGGATCTTTTTGGTCTCTCGCAGCTTTACCAGCTGCGCGGACGCGTGGGGCGCGCGAAGGTGCGCGGATACGCTTACTTCACAACCCCCCCCCATAAGCCCGTGTCCACCATGGCGCAAAAGCGGTTGGAAATCATGCAAACCCTTGATACCCTGGGTGCAGGGTTCCAGCTGGCCAGCCATGACATGGATCTGCGCGGCACAGGAAACTTGCTGGGAGAAGAGCAGTCCGGCCACGTGCGCGAGGTGGGACTTGAGCTTTACCAGCAAATGTTGGAAGAGGCAGTGCTGGCCGTTAAAGCCAAAGCAAAGGGAGAGATCTATGAAGAAAGCTGGTCGCCGCAAATGAATTTAGGGCTGCCCGTCATGCTTTCCCAAGACTATATCCCAGACCTTGGTGTGCGCCTTGGGTTTTACAGACGCCTGTCTTACGCCAAAACCGTGCCTGAACTCGACGATCTTTTGGCTGAGTGCGTGGACCGCTTTGGCCCCTTGCCGATGGAGGCGCAAACCTTATTTGACGTTATGAAGCTTAAGCTTGCCTGCAAACACGCCCATGTGGATAAAATTGATATGGGTGACAAGGGGTTCAGCCTCCACTTTCGAGGCAAAACCTTCCCGCGCCCCGACGCCCTCATTGGGTATGTCTTGTCCAAGAAGGGCGCCATCACCGTGCGCCCGGATCAGAGCCTTGTGATCAAGGGGGATCTGCGCGAGGCTGCCGTGCGCATCAAGCTTGCGGCGCGGGTGCTGGGGGATTTGGGGGGACTCCTGGCGTGACCCTGGCCCTTGAATCCTTGAGTGCTACGCGCGGCGGCCGGGTCCTTTTTGAGGACGTATCCCTCACACTCAAGCCCGGCCAGCGCCTCCTCATCACTGGACCCAACGGCGTTGGCAAGACGACTCTTCTGGAGACAATGGCGGGCCTTGCGCCAAAGGCAAAAGGGCGCGTCCTCTGGGATGGCGCCCCCTTGTCCTGCCAAAATGCGTGTTATGTAGGCGTGAGGCGGGGCCTTAAGGCGCACCTTACGCCCAAGGATCATCTGAGCTTTTGGCACACACTTTCAGGCGTACGCGCACCCTTGCAAAGCACGCATTTTGAGGCCCTTGGCCTTGACCGTGTCTGGCACGTGCCCGTTGGCACCCTCTCCTTTGGCATGCAACAGCGTGTGGGACTGGCGCGCCTTCTTCTCACCCGCGCCGATGTGTGGCTTCTCGATGAGCCCCTGGTAGGACTGGACGTAAGCACCCAAGAGATCCTTTTGCGGGCTCTGGCGCTCCAGGAAGAAAAAGGAGGTGTCACCGCCCTCGTGTCACACACGCCCCTTCAAGCATGCGCGCACCTTGCCCTTGAGACCTTTGTCCCTTCCAAGGCCGGGCTTTACGCGCGCCTCAAACAGGAGAGTGATGATGTGGCGCTTTTTTGCTAAGGACCTTGGCGGACAGCGCACTCTTTTCGTTGCGTCTTTTGTGTTCTTCGTCATCTTTCTTGGTGGATGGTTCATGATTGCTCCCAATGCCCCCGAGGCCGCGCAAGGGTTTTTTCTGTGGACGCTTGTGGTGCTGATTGTCCAGAACTCCCTTCTTACCAGCGTGCGCGCTGACCTGAATGACGGCACCCTGGCCCTTATGCGCGCAAGTCACCATCATATGGGCGTGTACCTTCTTGTGCGCTTCATGGGTTTTTTGGCCTTTGGGGGGGCGCTCCTGGCCGCAGCTAGCGTCTTAAGTGCACTTTTGAGCACGCATGCGCCCTCACATCTTTTGATGCTCACATGGGCTTTGTCCCTGCCAAGCGTAGTGGCCCTTTTGATGGTCAGCACCTGCGTGAGCCTAGGCGCCCGACACGCGGGGTTGCTTGGCCCTTGCCTTGTACTGCCGCTTCTCCTGCCCCTCATGATGCTGGGGCATATGGCACAGACACTGCCAGTCGCCTGCGCTGGTCTCTTATGTGTAAGCCTGACGCTTACGCCCCTTTGCTTGGGCGCAAGCCTCTTTGCCCTGAAAGACGAGCATTAAACGAGGAAAATTTTCTATGAAGACACGTCTTTTTGCCTATGTTTTTTGCACCCTGACCTGTGCCCACGTGCACGCCTCACTCACTCAAGATGAGGAGCGTACATATACCCTGGCAGAGCGCCTGCAGGGCGCGTACATGAACGAGGAATACCCCGATTGCGATCCCCATTGGTATCATCACAACGCCACCCACAAGTATCACGCCACACTCCTTGATTATTTCGCTCAAAAAGAGGCGCAAGGCCTGCTCAGTGACAGGGCCAAGGGGATTTATGATCACCTGCGCGCCATCAAGCCAGGCCAGTGGAAAGACTCCAGGTGGCAGAATTTAGACGACATCCTCACCTGGGAAGGCGTCCAGCGCATCAAGCAAGCGCACAACAATAACTAGCCTATATGAATGTATTGGTGCGGGGAAAACCCACAGGAGGCATACGCCCACTTTGGCCGCGCCTGCCAAGCCACGCCCGCAGATCTTGCTCGTGGCGGGTGCGCTCCCCGCTCTTCCAAGACAGCCCCTCTTCCAAGGTCAGGCAAATCACGTCACTCATACGTCCATCCCGGTAGCGCTGCAAAAGCACGCCCTGGCCACGGCTCATTTGCGGGATCTCTTCTTGCATAAAGATCAGAAGCTTGCGGTTTTCGCCCACCATGGCAACGGCGTCCCCCGTCATCATCACGCACTTCTTTGCCCTAGCCGTCCCTGTGACATTGAGAATTTGCTTGCCGCCCTTGGTATAGGCCAAGACGTCCTTGAGGGCGACCACAAACCCGCGCCCGCTGGAGGACACAACAAGAAGGCGCTCCTTCTCAATCATCTCCCGGGTGGCCACGAACATGTCCACGATCTCGTCCTGGGGATCAAGGTCAATCATGAGGCGCAAAGGCTCCCCGTGCCCGCGCCCGCCGGGTAGCTTATCGAGCCCCACGGTGAAAAAGCGCCCGTTACTGGCAAAGATGATGAGCTTATCCACGGTCTCGCCCTTCAGGAGGAACCGCGGGCCATCCCCTTCTTTGTACTTCAGGTCAGCTTCCGACGGATTGTGTCCCTTAAGGGACCGGATCCAGCCGTTTTGGGAGCACACAACGCTGACACTTTCACGCTCCACAAAGGCCTCTAGGGGCATCTCACTGACCTGGGGCTTGGCCTCAAAGGTGGTACGACGGGCGCCAAGGGGCGTTGTGGGGCCAAAACGCTTATAAATCTCTTTGATTTGCGCCGCGACCTTTTTCCACTGCAGCCCCTCGTCGGCCAGAAGGGTGATGAGCTCCTCACGCTCGAGTGAAAGGGACTCGTGCTCCTTCTTGATTTCGATCTCTTCTAGCTTGCGCAGGGCGCGCAGGCGCATGTTGAGAATCGCCTCAACCTGCAAATCCGTCAGCCCCCATTTGGCTTGCATCTGGGCCTTGGGGTCATCTTCCTCGCGGATGATACGAATCACCTCATCAAGGTTAAGATAGGCGATGCGGTACCCTTCTAAAATTTCAAGGCGCTTGTCCACTTGGCCCAAGCGGTGGGTCGCGCGCCTGCACACAACCTCACGGCGGTGGTTGAGGAAAGCCTGGAGCACTTCTTTCAACGACATGACACGGGGCACGCGGCCGTGGTCAAGGAGGTTCATGTTGATGTGGAAACGGGTCTCAAGGTCGCACACCTTAAAGAGGGACTCCATGAGCACCTGAGGATCAACGGTCCGTGCCTTGGGCACAAGCACAAGACGCACGTCTGTTGTGGATTCGTCGCGAATATCCGACAAAAGGGGCAGTTTTTTCTTTGTCCACAGATCGGCCATCTTTTCAATGAGGCGGGCCTTGGGCACTTGGTATGGAATCTGGGTCACAACGATCTGATAAAGGCCCCCCTTGAGGTCCTCACGCTCCCACCGGGCGCGCACGCGCAAACTTCCGCGCCCAGTGGCGTAGGCCGCCTCAATATCCTCGCGGCTGTCCACCACAATGCCGCCCGTGGGGAAATCAGGGCCCGGCATCAGCTCTAAAATCTCAGCCGTGGTGGCGGCCGGCTTTTTGAGTAATAGGAGCAGCGCTTCACAAATTTCTGCCACGTTATGGGGGGGCACGTTGGTGGCCATACCCACTGCGATACCAGTGGCGCCGTTGGCAAGCAAATTGGGAAAGGCGGACGGCAAGACTAAAGGCTCTTGGGTTTCCCCGTTATAGGTGTCTTGAAAGTCAACGGCCTCTTCGTCGATACCCTCAAGCAGCGCCCCCGCACAGGTGGACAAACGCGCCTCCGTATACCGCATGGCCGCCGCGTTATCGCCATCCAGGCTTCCAAAGTTGCCCTGTCCGTCCACCAAAGGATAGCGGGAGGAAAAGTCCTGGGCCATGCGCACCATAGCCTCATAAATGGGGTCGTTTCCGTGGGGGTGATATTTCATCATCACATACCCAACGGCGCTGGCGGACTTGCGGTAGGGCTTCTCGCTGGTGTTGCCCGATTCCTTCATGGCGTAAAGGATACGCCGGTGAACGGGCTTCAGGCCATCACGCACATCGGGAAGCGAGCGCGCCATAATGGTGGACAAGGCGTAGCTTAAGTAACGCTTTCCCAAGGCCTCATGCAGGGGGGTGTCTTGGATATGTCCGCTCTTATCATGGGTCATAATGGTTCTCTTGTCCTTGTGTCTTAACGCGCTCTAGCCAGTTGCTCATAAAACCGCAGGCGTGCTACGGGAAGGGTATCGCTGTGTCCATGGGGAAGAATATAGCGCTCCATGAAATACTGTGTCAAACCCAAGGCCTCCAAAAGTCCAGGCAAACACGCGGGACGCGCTTCTTTCACAAAGGACGGCAGGCGCAAAAGGCTTGCGTCCCAGGGCTGACCCGCCACACGCCCCACGGCGCGCCCGGTTTTGGGAGACACGTAATAAAGATCGTGGACTGGCCCACCGGCGGCGCAAGTGGTCAGATCCAGGCGAAAGCCCGCCGCCTCAAGAAGGGTGCACTCAAAGGCAAAGTAGGCGTCTTCCCAGGCGCCCTCGCGCCCGCCCAGCGCCCGGCAAAGGGTGCGCAGCGCCCCGTAGAGCCTCCCGTGCGCCTCTCGTTCCGGCATAAAGGCCTCCACAAGGCTGAGCGCACTTTGAAGGGCGTCAAGGCGCATGGGGCTTGCCAGCAACATGGCAAGATAAGCATTCTCTTGGGCCTCCAAGCGCCACATGCCCAGCTGCTCCTCAAGGCGCGCGGACCACTTAGCGGCAACACAGGTGCCAGGTTCAAACTCTTTACGCCCCTTGGTTTTAGAGGACGCCTTAAGCCACCCCAGCACACGGCCGTGGGTTTGCGTAAAAAGACAGGCCAGGGCCCCTTTTTCCGCAAAGGCGCGCACGCTTAGGACAATGGCCTCGTCTTCCCATGTCATTTGAGATCCTTTGGATCCTCAAGGCACAGATCTGCCAAATAGGTGCGGTCCTCACGCCAACGCGGTGTGACACGCACGTGCAGAAAGAGGTGCACTTTGCATCCAAAAAGCTCAGAAAGCTCCGCCCGTGCTTGTTGCCCAATGGCCTTGAGGCGGGCGCCAGATTTACCCACCACAATGATCTTCTGGGGCTGCTTTTCCACGTGGATGACCTGGGCGATGCGCAGGTCCCCGTTGTCGAAGGCCTCCCAGCTTTCCGTCTCAACGGCCAATGAATAGGGAAGCTCCTGGTGGAGGCGGTCAAACAAATGCTCCCGCGTGATCTCCGCTGCCAAAAGACGCTGGGGCAAATCCGACAACTGATCCTCAGGAAAGTGCCAGGGGGATTCGGGCATGAGGTGGGCCAAATCCGCCAGCAAGTCAGAGACTCCCTGGTTGAAAAGGGCGCTGATCATATAGGTTTTCTCGAAGGCAAACTTGGCGTTAAAGGCGGCTGAGAGCGCCAAAAGCGTCTCACGCGGCACAAGGTCAATCTTGTTGAGAATCAGATAAACGGGTTTACCCAAGCCCTCCATGCGCCTGAGTGCCTTGTCGGCCTTGGTGATATCCATGCGCACGTCCCATAAAAAGAGGATAATATCCGTATCGTACATGGCCGCCCACGCCGCCTTCACCATGGTCTTTTCAAAGGCTGTCTTGGGGGTAAAAAGGCCGGGCGTGTCCATGAAAATCACCTGGGCGTTGTCCACCACTTGGATGCCCAAAATACGCCGCCTGGTGGTTTGCACCTTGCGGGAGGTAATGGTGACCTTGGCGCCCACAAGCTGGTTCACGAGGGTTGATTTACCTGCGTTGGTGGCGCCCACAACGGCCACAAATCCGCACCGTGTGTTTGGACTCTCACTCATTTTTGTAACTCCTTTAACAGATCACTTGCCGCATTTTGCTCAGCCTCTCGCTTGGAGGCGCCTTTGGCGCTTGCTTTTTTTGTACCCAGGGTCACCTCCATTTCAAACAGGGGCGCATGCTCAGGACCTGAGCGGGAGACAAGGGCGTACTGAGGCAGCCCCTTCCCGCGCTCCTGAGCCCATTCCTGCAGGAGGGACTTGGCGTTTTCTGGCACCATATCCATGGCGCTCACATGGGGTTGCCATAGGCGGCGTATTACCCGGGCGGCTTCTTCAAATCCCGCCTCGAGATAAAGGGCCGCCAAAACAGCTTCACACGCATCGGCTTTTAAAAAGTGCCCGCGCTTGGCTTGACGCACGGACGCGGCCACCCTCAAAAGAGCCTCCAGCCCCAGGGTATCAGCCACCTTCAAAAGGGTCTCCCTGCTCACAAGCACCGCGTGGCGCTTGGCCAAAGCCCCTTCTTCCTCGTCTGGAAACTGTTCATAAAGCATCTGGGCCACCACAAGGCCCAGGACGCGGTCGCCTAGAAACTCAAGGCGCTCGTAGGTGTCACGGGCGTGGGCTGTGCGGTGGGAGATGTGTGTGAGCGCCCGGTTCAAATGTGCCGTTTCCTTGAAACGGTAACCAAGGGCAGCGTAAAGGGCGTCAAAGCTCATAATGATGGACTCTTATGTGTCAAAGATGTAAAAAACCGCGCCCAGCGCACGCGGGGAAAAAAGGATTCATTGGAAGGACCTTGCGGCGCGCATGACCAAAGAATCCACCGCGCCTGTCCCAAAAGCTGGGTGTGATAAATGGGCCCTACCTCCATATGACGGCTGTCCTTTGAATTATCCCGCGCGTCCCCCAGCACAAAATACGCGCCTTCTGGCACACGCTGGCTGGACGTGTCTTGGGGGCTGCATGTCACAAAATAACGCACGCCCTCGGGTAAAATCTCTTCATGCAACGGCGTAAAAGGATGCGTCAAAAGGGGGCACGTCGCCCCGTCCACACACACAGCGCCCGCCATCATACGCACACGTTCACCAGGCAACCCCACCACGCGCTTAATCCAAGGATTAGACGGCGCACCGCTTTGGTGAAAAACAACTATATCCCCACGGGAAACATCGCGCTGCATAAGTGTGTCGCGAAAGGACATCTCCCAGGGAAAGCTGTGGCGCGTGTATCCGTAGGCGCCCTTGACCACCAAAACATAGTCTCCAGGGAGCAGCGTCGGCGCCATGGAGGTAGAGGATACTCGGAAAAGCTCCACACCAAAAATCTTCACACCCAGCGCCAAAACGAGGGCGGTCATGATGGTCACAATAAGAGAGCTCTTTTTTATCACTTTCACGGGCGGATAAGACATATGCGGGACTGTGTGCTTCTTTCTTTTTCTAGAGTTTTTCACACAAAGATGCAAGCAAAAGGGGCCGCGCCCATAAATATCTTCCCTCGTTTTTGAGCTACGTCTTCACAAAAAAGACAGCCCCTGCATTTAGAAGGGGTCATCCGCTAAAAACGGGCGGATCCAAAAATCTTTAACCGAAGCACTCTTTTTCAGAAGAATAATGTCTGGCAAACGACTCTCTTAAGTACGAACGACGAGCAACACACTATTCCATATTCCATATTTTTTTGTACACACGGATATCAAAGCCCTTCTTTTATGTGGCACGGCTCGCCAAAATCGGGCACATTTTTGTAGGACATTTGATCAACAGTGGTGCCTTTATGCGTGCTCGTTTTGCCTTGGCTCTTTTAACATCTCTTGCCACATCCGCCTTTGCCGCGACCCGAGAAGACATACTCAATGAAGGCCAAAGGGCGCTGAGCGAAAATAAGATCCCCCACGCGCTCACCCTCTATGAGGACTACCTCAAGGCCAACCCCAAGGATGTGGAGGTCCTGTGCCTTCTTGCCATGAGCCAGGGGTTTGCGGGAAACCCGGCAGGTCAAGAGGCTTACAGCCGCAAGGCCCTTGCCCTGGATCTACACGCGCCTGACGCCCTTGCAAACCTGGGAAATGCCCTGTCCACCCAAGAGAAGTGGGAAGAGGCTGAGCGCACCTACCTTGACGGTTATGCCCAAGCCAAGGACCGCCGCGACGCATCCTCCATGCGCAATATCGCCTGCGCCCTGTCCAACCTGTATCTCATGCGCCCCAACCCCAACGACCATGAGGCCATTCGCTGGGCGGATCTTTGCCTGGCGCGCATTTCCCAAAGTGTCCTGAGCGGCCAGGGCGCCTTCATTGGTCTTCATACCGTGCGCCCCATGGAGGCGATGTTGGAGATGGCAACGTATTCGGCCGCCACCCTCAATAAAGCGGGCGCCTATGGCAATTTGGGTGAGACGCAAAAAGCCAAAGACGTGCTTGAGGCGCACCTGAAACGCTATCCCCAGGATCCCCGAGCCCAAGATCTTCTGGCGCGCTTTTCTTAAGGACTCCCATGAGCCCTCTCATCCTTTTCTGCGTTATCACTGTCTGCGTGTGCGTCTCCTTTTCCCCCCTTATCTATTTTAAGGGAACAGCCAAAGGCAGACGCGTAGCGGCCCACATCAAAACCATGGCGCGGGTTAGAAAATATCTCCTGCGCGGTGAAGATACGCGCGTGGCTGCCCACCTTGAGGCCTTTATGGAAAGCTACGGGGACGAGCCAGATATGCTGGTGCTTCTGGCGGAGCTGAACGAGGATCCCCCCCCAAAAATGGCCCTTGCCGAGCGGGCTCTCATCCTTGACCCCGCCCATCCTGGCGCCCTTTTCCAAAAGGCTCTGGGCGTCTTGGAAATGGGCGAGAACAAGGACGCCGAGGAAACTTTGCACGCCGCATGGCAAAGCGCCAAAACGCGCAAAAACGTTTATATTATGAAAGCAGCACGCCTGGCTTTGGAAGGGTCTTTGCCTGAGGGTAAGCGCGCGCCATGATCACAGGCGCCAATCATATGAACCTCGTGGTCAGTGATATGGACACCTCCTTTGCCTTTTACAAAGACGTTCTGGGCCTCACGCCACTGTGTCGGTCAAAGGCAAGCGCGTACTTCCTTGTTGGAGAGAAAGGCAAGCCAGGAGAGTTGTGGCTCAGTCTTGACTGGGACCGGGAAGGTGTTCGCCGCCCCTCTCCCTGCAACACTCACCTTGCGTTTTCCGTCCCCCAAGACCTATTTGACGCCTTCGTCACCCGCCTCAAAAACGCAGGTCTTGCCTCTTACAAAGACAACACCTCTCCCGGTGACTCCTTCTATTTCCTAGACCCCGATGGCCACAAACTTGAAATTCACACCGGCACCTGGCAAGCGCGCCTTGCAGCAAGAAAACAAGACCCAGGCCCCTGGGAAGACGTTGTATGGTTCTGCCACGGGGCATAAGGCCCACAAAACCATGGTAAATCCCAGGCCCTATTACTTCTCTCGTTACCCTGCCCTCCCATGGGAAATGAACTTTTGATCAAGCCCCCCTCTTTAAAGAACAATTAACACAAAAACTGTACTCTAAAGAATGTGTATTCAGTCAAATATGAACCTAATGGATTTTTATTATGATGAAACGCATTCTTTTAGGCGCATCTATTATGGCGACCACCTTCACAACTGCTGCGCCAGCCTTTCCAGGTGCCTTTGAGGGCGAGGACAAAAGGCAGCGCCAGGCGCCCACCCCCAAAGCGGCGCGGATAATGGGTGAAAAAAAATCTAAACGCCCACAAGGCCACATGAAGGGGGACAGCGCGAAAAAACATAAAGCCCACGACGCGGATTTAGAGGACGCCATCCCCTCGCTTCACAATCTCACGCTATCCATGCCCTCTGATGAGGCGGGTCTTGGCACTTTAAGACAACTCCCAACCGAGCTCCTTGTGATGATCTTTTCTTACCTTGAAAAACATGAGGATGTTCGCGCTGTCAGCAAAGGGACAAGGGATATTGTTGACGCCCACGTGCCCGTTCGGGTCACCACCCATAAAGCGAACGCATTTTTGGCGGGCATGCCTGAGAACGCACATTTTACTCACAATAAAAGGGTTGCTCTCCACGGCTGGGTTGAGGACTTAAGCGCCCTTAAAAACACCTTTCCCCCTGGCACGGTCTTTATGGGCGGAGCCCTCTTCTTCATGGATCCCGCGCAACTGGACCATTTACCTCCGGGAGCCACGGCCACCCTCATCCTCAATGCGCAGCACGAGGTCGACGAGATCATGAAGAAGGGTCTGCCTATGGGTGTGACTGCCACATCCCTTGAAGCGCTGTGGCAGCATTATCTCACGACTCCTTACGTTCAAAGCCTGTCAGACGCACACAAAGAGCTCGTACATCAGTGCGAGGAAGACCTCGCCTTCTTTCTGGCCCTTGAGGGTGGAGAAGCCGTCCTGACTCATTATCTGAGATTCTTACTCTCGGGAAAGGAGCCGGTCATTGGTAATGCTACAGACGTGGTCGAGACTGTGGAACGTGCGCTAACATCCATGGAACTCTTGGGGACTGACGCACAAAAGGCTGCCCTTTTTGCATCCCTTAAACCAGGCCTTGCTCAGGGTCCAGACGGTCCGCTTCTCATACGTGCAATGGGGCTCACCCTGCCCCTGACCACCCACGAAAAGAGCCTGGAGGTCGCCGGTTTTCTGACCCATGACATGATAGATCTTACCCGTACTCACCGCGGCATTGATTACTTTGATTTACAACAATTGATTCAAGATCTCGCCCTTGAAGAACACGGGCGCCTGCGTTTCTTGCTGGAACATCTCAACCTTAAAGAATTCTTAGCCATCAACACGACGGGGCTGAGCCCTTTCTTCATTTTAAAGAGCCTTACCGAACCAGATACTGGAGACATCACGGCTTGCCTACGCACGCTCAATCTTCTCGACAAAAATACTTTCAAGATCTTTATAGAAAAGACCCATGGGATCCTGCAGGAGGATAGGGAAACAGTGTCCAGAGTCTTTAAAAGCATATCTGGCTACGAAAACCATAAAGTCAGGCGAGAGGTCCTTGAGTACCTCTCCATAACGCGTGAAAAATTCCCAGGGGACTTTGAAGAAGCCATGCTCGCCGTTTTGCACGAACCTGGCACGCGCGGCTACAAGCTTGTTCATGCCATGAATATGGCAGCCCTTTCAAAGGAGACCCAGGACCCCTTGTGGCCAGTACTAATCATCTCAGAGTTGCTAGGCCTTGAGGACGAGTCAGAAGCCCTGATGATTGCGCACCTCCTACAAGGCGGTCTTTCACGCGTTCTAGGCTCGCTCCCCCTTGTGGTTGACGGGCAAGTCTCTCCCAGGGCCCAGGGCGTCACGAAAGACATATGTGCGCAGTTGTTGAGTGCGCCCGAAGCGCTCAGCCGGAACCGCCTCGCGCACACCACACTACCTCACTTATTCGACGCGACACGAGGGCTTGCCCCCCAGACCCAGAGAGCCCCTTTGACCATGGGTTTATGGAAGACGTTATCGCAGATACAAGACAGTGCCATAAGAGATCATACTGCCATGCTGATAGACCAGCCATTTCTTCGGGTGTTCTTTTCCAAAGGTCAATTGGATACGGCGTCGCTTACACGAGTGGTCGCCAGGCTTGGCCTTATCAAGGACCCTGGCGCGCGCAAAGAAGTTGTTGAGGGGCTCAAAAAAACGGCACTGTTGCCCAAGACAGAAAAAATGCAAATCTAGGATCTTCTCCATTCCCTTGCCGCCATGGACACTCCGCTGCGTGGCAATTACACTAAAGATCTTCGAGGATACAGGGTTTTAGATAAAGGGCTCGATTGACCGATTTGCATAGAGACCATGGGGCACTCGTGTCTCCTAAGATCCTTGCTCACCTGCGCCAAACGCCCTAGACTCAAGGAGGGAGCGCGTTTGGCAAGAAGACCTTGAACATTGTTTTTCTGTTTATCTGCAGTCTTATCATGGTCACGCCGTGTCTTGCCAATGGCGGTGTACCCTTGGGCATGATCATTTACCCAGACACCCTCTTTTTCTTGATTCCCATCATTGTGATCGAGACCATCGTCTTCAAGTTTCACTTGCGTGACTTGCCTTGGGGAGAGAACTTCAAGGCCATCGCGCTGTCGAATCTCGTCTCGACCTTGGCCGGTGCCCTTTGCGTGGCCATCCCCCTCATCTTGATGGAGCTGTACTTGCTTTGGTCGGCCATGGGAGCCACATCCTTCAGACTCAATCAGGGTATAGGCCGGGTGATTGGCACAGTGTGGCTATATCTCCATGCCAGTGCTCTTAACTATGGTCAGTTTGTGGCAAATCCTCTTGTGCGCGCACTTCTTGTTGTCCTGAGCATGACCATCGTAATGACACCCTTTTACCTGATGTCTGCGTGGGTTGAGGGAAAAGTAAACGCGCACTATTTGTCGAGTAGCACCCTTGGCGCTCACAACTTGAAGAGACTCACATGGCGGGCCAACGGATATTCCTACGGCTTTTTGATTTTGGCTTTAAGTTTCGTCAGCGTCACAAACCCCAATGGGCTGATGATCGTCTTTGATTTTATAAAACACCATTTGGGGTACTAGCCATCATGGGACTTAATCCCACATATTCACATAACCTTATTGATGCCCCTTTCTTGCTCTCAAGAAAAATAGAAATAGCCCAAGACTGAGCCCATCCTTACGACTTTCTACATAGGCCGCTAACGTGTACCGGCAACATACTGAGAAAGATGATCCTCATCGCACAAAGGGTTGGCATACTCCGGACAAGGCAAGTTACTATCCACTGGGCATATCATGTTTTCAAGGGCTTCTAAGGATTTCAAGAAATCGGCTTGCTCCTGATCCGTTGAACTAAACGGCTCTTTTGAATATATTGTGCAGGCCTTAAGCCTTCTCACTGCGCGTCCTCGGTAGAAGTAAACCGCTCTTAACTCAGCACGTGTCGCACGTTACTCCATAATCTGTTTTTTCAAATCTTCACGTAAGCGAGCAGCCTCCGTGTGCTCAATTCTTGGAGCACAGCTGTGCATCTGTAAAAAAAACTATTGCCTGAGTGAGATCACTCATCATTTTCTGGGAGACAGCTGGAGGCTTACCATCAGGTGACGCAGGATGCGCGTAAATAGGCTCTTCGCATAAATCCGCACAAACAGTGGATGTGTGGGGTTCCGACTCTTCAGAGGTACAGGTTTGGTTTGGCAGTGGCGCTAAATTCATACGCACTCAATCATCAACAGAGACATTCAAAAGAGCGGCCAACATGCTCTCTTTTGTGGACACAGCACGCGTGCATGCAGCGTAGTGCCTGGAAGATGTCTAAGGTATTGAAAGAGATCCTCTAAGCCTTCGAAATTGGAAAACACTTCTTCAAGTCCCGTCCCTAAGTGCCTTTGTGCATCTTGCGACTCAGCAACTGCACGCATAGATGGTTGAATAGCGCTAGAATCACTGCGTTGATCATCTATACCGTCACACGCGTAACCCTTGAAAAGGATCATCGTGGCAAGCACTGCCAATAGTTTGACTTTTTTCAATATAGCCCCTTCATTTCAGGAAGATGATTGCAACGGGTTTTGAGAGAGTAAAGTCGGCTATGCAATCAGACACATGGCTGTTCTTGGGATTAAACATAAAAGAAATTGTAGAGTGAGGTGATATGTAAACGTTAAATACAAAGAAA
>PNJU01000016.1 GCA_013822015.1 Candidatus Puniceispirillum sp.
GCGTCGGCGGGTAGCCGCCCCAAAGGAAAAATGTCCTCAGGTGCGCGGGCGCTGGGGCGTTGTTTTTTGAGGAAAGAGCCGTCGTCCACCCCAAGCATGCTGAGTGACCGCTTGCACCCCATGGTCGGTGCTTGGCTTGCCTCCTCATGGGGGCTTGCCAGGAGGGACGCCGACGTCAAAAGACAGGCAGCGAGGGTTCTTAAGTGTGTGTGCATGATTTTTACGCTCTTTGTTTGGGGGGATACACCTTGCTTTGTAATATTTATTTGGTTATGTTTTCTTGTTAACCGCATCTTTGTTTAAGTCTCAAAACAACTCCATGATTCTTTAATGGGCCTCGTTTTAAAATTGTCAAATTTTATTTCGGAGGATGTGCCAGGTTTATCTTGAAGGGGGGGCGCATTGTACCGCCCCCCTTGCATTTCGTCGTGCCTTTTACGACTTTTTTGCGCCAAGTTTCGGTCTATATGTTTTTGCCAACCTATCGTAGGCAGCGCGCAATGTGTCCTCAGGCGCTTTTTGGGCTGCTTGTTCAAATATGTCAACGGCGCAGCTGAATGAGGCCCTGTCTGGTGTTTTCTTTTCCTTTTTGAGTGTCTTCAAGTGCGCCACCCAAAGCTCAGCGCTTCGCATCACATAGGCGGTGTGAGCGATTTCGTTTTTTGTTTCCTGTGCCACATTTGCAAAAACCGTTGCAGCAATTTTTGTGGTGGGTGAGGCTGGGTTTTTTTCCTTGCGCAGATAGGCTTCCCAGAATTTAACGCTTTTGAACAAAGATTCTTTTTTCTCGGCAGGGTCTGTTGCAAAGAAAGACAGTTGACTGTAGGCATGCCCTAAGAGCTTAAGCGTATCAAGGTCTTTCACGTCTTCTACTTTTTGAAGACCCCCATACTGGTCCAATAGCGCAATACTCTTGCGGGCAAGGGCGATCTTGTCGGTTACGTCCTGTGCGCCCGTGGCTGCAACCAAATGAACCTTGGCAGCCTCACGCACAAGTGGGTATTGGGGGTGGTCTGTCTGTTCAAGGAAACGTTGCCAATAACGGGTGCTTTCCATGATAAGCGTCACACACAAAGAGGGGTCCACCATGGCGGAAGACGCTTGAAAAAAAGTGCGTGCGGCGTCACGCAAAACCTCGGGTGATGGATCCGGCATAAGGTGAAAATACGCCCGCCACCACTGAACGCTTTGCAAGTAAGCGGCGGCTTTGTCTTGCTTTTCCAAGAAGTTGGCGCCTGCGCTGGCAAAGGTCATGGCGATATTCTTCACTTCCTCAGGATCACCATGTTCTTGCTCATGGTGGCTGCGCTCTAAAAGGCGCGCAGATTTTAAGTAGTAATTGGCTTTTGTGGCTTTGTCTTGGGCTTCGTTGGCGACAACGGCATAAAGGCTGGCCACTTGAACTTGCTCCACTCCCTCAAGGAAATCGAAGGTTGATAGAATGCTGTCCCAGAGTCTGGCCTTTTCAAGGGCGTTTGTTTGACGTATGGCCATCTGTCTTAGAATAAACGCCTCATGCATACGCGCTTGAGGGCTTCTCAAAGCCTGAGACTTGGGCGGGGCGTAGGGGTAAAGGGCTGCGGGATCTCTCGTAAAATCGAACCAGATGTAACTCAACATGTTGAGGAAGACCATGTCTCCGTCGCCCAGGTGCACATTTTGAAAAGACGCCGTGGGCACCTGCTTGGCGTGCGTGTTCTTGATGCCCATGAGCACCGACCACAAATAGGTGTCTTGGAAGGATTTACCCATGGAGGAAAAGCCGCGGTGTTTTTCAAGCACATCACGAAAGGCCAGGGCGCTTTCAGGACGTTGGCATTTATACATCACCAGCATAGACTCCATAATTTGGGGCATGATACGAGCTGTGAACTCATAGCGGCGTTTATGGCCTTCAAGGGTGTCGTCAAAGGCAAGGGCTGTGTTCCACACATGGGTCGGGCTATTTTCTTGGAAGTGGCGGGCTTGGTTCACCTCAGTGGTATAGGTTGTTATCGTTGTCGTTGTCGTTGTTGTGGGTGTTGTGTTGCTGATTTGTTGGGCGTCTCCAGTGTTTTGCGCCCGTTGTTTTTTGGGAGAAGTGCCGCTTTCTTGCCCGCGCTCCAGGGCCCTCTTGTGAGCCGCGCGCGCGCCTTGGGTCTCTTCCTCGGTCAGTGTGTTCACACTGGCCAGGGCGCATGTGGTTGATAAAAGGCAAATGCCAAGTATTTTAAGGGATTGTTTCATTTTTAAGCTCCTTCAACAATCTGGCTTTCGAGGTGGGATAAGTACGTCATGAGGGTATGGTAAAACTGGATACGATCCGGGTCTGTGACGCCTGGCGACACCTGGGTGTAGACGCTGCGGGCGCTGTTAATTAATGCCCTGTTGGGCTCGGGCCTCTTGGCAAAATAAGCCGTCCAGGCCCAGGCGCTTTTGGCCAGATAAGTTTCACGCGCTTGGGTCTCTTGGGTATGGTCCATGGCGAAAGCGTACACGTTGGCCGCCACAAGAAGATCATGGGTTGGTAGGCTCTCGCCCTTGCCAAAAAAGATGTCCCACATGGACGCGCTTTTCATGAGGAGCGCACCGCGCGCGCCGGGCGCGTGGGCAGTGCCATTGTAGTAGACATGGGCTGCGTCACGCGCCTCGCACGGCGTGAGGTTTTCTTGATGAGCCCTGTACCTGTCCCACCAGAAAGCGCTTCTAAGATAGTACCACCCCTTTACCTCCCGGCTCTCTTCATAAACAGCAGCGTTGGCGTAGGCGTTGGCGATATTTTTGGCGTGCTGGACATGGGGCGCTCCAACCTCACGCTCGTATGTATACCACGTGCGTCCACACGCAAGGAAAAATGCGGCCTTTTCGTGCGCTGTATCACTGTGCAGGGCCGCATTCATAAACGCGTACGCCCCGTCCAAAAGATCCTCAGGAGGGGAGTAAAGATTTTCGTTGAAGAGGAGGCGCCATAGGCGTCCACTTTCAACGAAAAGGCGCGCTTTTTCAGAGCGTGCGTGGGTGAGGTGGGCGGCATTTGTGTGGGCAATGGCGCCTGCCTTAACGTCGTGGGAGGGTGGATTTTCCTCTGCGCCAAAATAACGATCCCAAAAGCGGATGCTTGCCATGGCCTGGGTAAGGCGCGTGTCCTCGTCAAGGGCTATCACACTGGCGCTTGTGTGGGCAATGGCCGCGTGCAAGAGATCTATGGCTGGGGCCTGGGGTGTAAGGCTGTGATAGGTGTGCCACATCTGGGCGCTGGATCCGTAAGCAAGGCGTTGCTGTCCCGCATCTTGACTAAGGGAGGCCAAGCGTAGGTGAGCCATGGCTGCCAGTCTCATATCGTCTCGGCTTGCCTGGGGCGACTTGTCTAAATAAGCGTCCCAGTGCTGGGCGCTTTTGGCCATGTGCCATGTGGCCAAGGGCGCGTCCAGGAGGAAAAAAGACGCGCCGTGGTGGGCAATGGCAGCCTCTTGTATTTCATGAAGCTCGTGGTTATCCACCAGGGAAAAATAAAGCTCCCAGAATTTGGCGCTTTTCTGGTATTGGGCGCACCTACCCTCCTGAGAGGTCTCAAAGATGGCGGCGGCGCGGTAAAGGACGGCCGCGTCACGTAGCTCAAAAACACTGTAGTCGACGCCACTGGCAAAATAGCGATCCCAAAGCGCAGCGCTGCGCAAAAAGTGCGTGGTTCTGTCTTCATCCTTTGTGGCATGAAAGCCCGCACTTTTGTGGAAGTAAGCTGCGCGGGACACGTCCTGGGCGCTGACATCACTGGCTTGGGTCAGGACGCGCTCACCCAAACGGGAGGCTTGCTGGGCGTAGATGATTTTTTTAGCGTCCTCAATGTCTTGAAAAGAGACCATGTCATAGTCTGTGGCGGCTTGGCGCAACTCATCGGGCGTTAGGTAATCAAAGGTTTGTAGGATTTCTTCCCAGATTTTGACGCGCTCTTGTTCGTCAAGGTGAGGTGTGATTGTTTTTTTCAGGAAGCCAGCTTTATGCATACGCATCTGGGGACTTGGGTATTTTGGATTGAGGGGGGCGTCATAGGCCGGAAGCGATGCGGGGCACTTTTCAAAATCATTCTTAATATAATGGAGAAGATTGAGAAACATCCGGTCGCCATCCCCGAAGGCGTCTTTGAGGGTAAACGTTGCAAGCGGCAAGTCCTTTGGGGCGGACAGCTTGAGCTCTTTGAGAAAGATCCACAGAAACCTGTCGCCAAGCTTGTAGCCGTGGGATTCAAGCTCCCCAAATTGAGCAAGCAGGGATGAAAAGTGAAAAAAGGCTGTGGGGCTCTGACTTTTATAGGTGATAAGAAGCGCCTCCATGACGCAGGGGGCGACATTCTTCACAAAAAAGTGATGGTCTTTTTCACCCGACGTGTCCGCAGAATAGGTTAGCGCCGATGACCAAACACGGTTGGGGCAGTCTCTGACGAGAAGACGGGGCAAGAGAACCTCATAGGTTGCACGGTTTACCACGGCCAGGGACAGGAGATCTTTGTCGCTCAAATGCGCGGATATTAAGCGAAGCGCGTCATCGGGCAGAGTTCCCCAGAGGAGGGACGGCTCAAGCGCTTGCGCGTTTCTCTTTGACGCCCTTGTGCGCTTGGGCGGTGTGCCTCGCTCGTGGAGATTGGCGCGCATGGACGGGCGTTTGTGACCTGTTGCAGGTCCCTGACTTGCCTCCTCACAGGGACTTGCCATCACGGAGCTCGACGCAAAAAGAAAGACAAGCAGGGTTTGAAGGGTGTGCTTCATTTTACTTACTCATCTTTCAATCAATTAATGACCTTGTGTTTGCGCATCTTGTGGCGCTTGGATTTCCATTCTTAGCCTCAAGACCTGAAGGAGGCCTGACACTTGGCGCGCGTAGGACACAATCAGTTTTTCGGGCTCTTTTTCGTTGGCAAGGAACTGCGTAAACATTTCGTTAGCTTTTTCTAAGTAAGCCAGTTTCTGGGATAGGTCGTCGCTGTGGAGGGCCGCTTGTCGGTAAGCCATCCCCGATAGTCTGGCCTCAGTGTGATTTAATGATCCAGCTCGCTTTTGGAGCGCGCTCCAAAAGGGGGCGCTTGCGAGGAAGTGGGCTTTTTGCTGCGACGGATCTGTGTGGGCGCAAGCCATGCCATAGTGCAGCATGGCTTGGAGTTTTAAATCAACCCAGGTGGGCTCGCCCACCAGTGGTAAGTACCTTTGTGTGAGGGCCAAACCTTTCTGCAAGACGGCAAAGCGCTCGGCCTTTACCAGGCTGGTATGGGAGGCTTGCAAATAGGCATGCGTTGCTCCGCGCATGTCCTCTACGCTTGGGTTTTCTTGGCGCGCCAGGTAACTGTCCCAAAGATTCACACTCTTCATCAATGTGGGATAGACAAAAACTTTGTTTGCCATAACACCGCACGCTCTGCGGTAAACATCGGCAGCACTTTTTGTCTCCTCCAGGCCAGGGTTGGGTACCTGGAACAGGTAGGCATCCCAGCGCTCTTTGCTTTTCAGCACAAGGGGGGCGTAGTGGGGTGTGCCAAAGAGCGCCTTTGCACCGGCGTCATAGGTCTGGGCTGCCTGCCTGTTGGCTTCGGGGTCTGGCGCAAGCGCATTTAAGAAAAACCGATCAAGCCACTGGGCGCTCTTAAGATAGTAACGTCTTTTATCGTCCTTGTTTTCCATAACCTGGGCAGCCGACTGGTAAAGACTGGCAACGCTCATAACCTGCCGAACGGTTGGCTCTGAGAGGCTCGTGTACAAGAGGTCATAAAAGTGGGCACTTTTTCCCAAAAACATGCCCTCCTGGGCTGGGTCCTCTGCGTCACATCCTGCACTCCAGTAATCGCTGGCAACCCCGATAATCTCCTTGGGGTCAACGTAGGGAAAGGCGTCATAGATCTCGTTCCACTTTAAGGCGCGTTCTATGGCGTCCTCTATATGCTGGAGCTGGCGCCTTAAGGAATCTGCATGATAAAGGCGTGCCTGAGGGCTCGTGTGACTGTCATGCGCGGGTGCCCGGTAATGGGCAAGGGTGGCTGGATCTGCGCTAAAGTTGGCCTTGATCGTGTGCAGCATGTTTAAAAACAGGGCGTCTGCGTCGCCAAGATTGTCCTGTGCTGGCAGGCTAGTTAGGTCAAGGGCCTGTGGATTGTTTGCATCGGCGTCTTCCATGAGCTGCCAAAGCGGCGTTTGGCTTAGGATTTTCCCTTGATATGTGAAAGACCCATATGTGGTAAGGGTGCTTCTTAGATCCGTCACACTTTTGGCGTTTTTGCCCCTAAACATGATCAGGAAGTCGCGCAGAGTTCGCTGCATCACAACATTCTCGAAAATGAGCCCCGTTGACCCGGTGCGGGCAATCTCGTCAAAGTCCAGGGCCAGGCGCCAGGTGCGGGGCGGGATGGGGTTTGAGAAATAGGTAGCAAACAAAACCTCTCGCGTATGTTTGTTCATTGCGGCAAAGGAGAGGAAATCCTGATGTGGCAAAAAGCGTGATACATAGACGAGGAGCTCATTGGGCAAGAGTTCAAGGGGGCTAGCGAAAACAACCGTTTGAGAGGCCGCTTCTTGCGCTTTTTCCTCGGGGTCTGCCTTCTGTTTCTTGACGGTATCTAGGTCTTCCTCTTTGCCTTTATACGCGTGCGTATAGGACCGCTTCTTGCCCGTGATGGGCGCACAGGACGGCGCTTCTTGGGGCGCGTCTTCCTCCCCCATACTTGCAAAAAGGGAGGTGGTTGACAAAAGACAAATGGTCAAAATTATAGGGGTATGTTTCATTTTATTTACTCACGGTTCAACATATTAAAGGCCTTGGGGGAACGCGTCTTGGGGTGCGTTGAGGGCAAGGTTTTGCCCTATGGCCGACAAGAGCCCAGACACCTCATGGGCATAGCTTACAATCATTTTTTGAGGGTATGGTTGCGCCGCCAGATGACGCCCAAACATCTCGTGTGCCTTCATCAAATAAACCAGATTTTGTGAAGGGTCCTCACTGTGTAGCGCCGCTTGGCGGTAGGCAAGGGCTGCCAATTTGAGATTATCGGGGGTCATTCTTTGGGTATGACCCCCCAAGGCGAACCAAAAGGAGGCGCTTTTGAGAAAGTGTTCTTTTTGCTGTGGCGCGTTTGAGTGGGCGCTGGCAGTTTCATAGTGGATAAGGGCCTGCAGGGTTACATCACCCCATGTGGGCGTGCTTACATGGGGTAGGTATCTCTGGGTGAGCGCCAAACCTTTTTCCAGAAGCGCCAAGCGTTCAGATTTTGCAACGGTTACAAGGGCGGTCTGCAAATACGTATTTGTCGCCTTACGCATGTCATCCGTGCTTGGATTCTCGTGACGCGCGAGGTAACTTTCCCACAACGCAAGGCTCTTTCTCAGGATATACGCGCGCTGCGTGTCACTCGAGGTCAGAAAAGATGCGTCCAGATAAGTGCTTGCTGCGTCCCGGGTCACTTCCACGGCTGGATGAGGCACTACTTCCAAATAAGCGTCCCAGTGTCCTCGGGCTTTCACCATAAGCGGCGTGTGGTGATGTGTGCCGCGCAGAGCGTTCGCACTTGCGTGGTATGTGAGGGCTGCTTGCCTTAAGGCCTCTGGGGCGGGGGCAGCAACATCTTTAAAGTATTTCTCCCACCACTGGGTGCTTTTAAGATAGTAACGCCCTTTATCATTCATGCCAGGGGCATGATGGGCCGCGTCATGATAAATTTTTGCAAGATGGTACATGATGGTGCGGGTTGCCGTGCACTGGTCCGTATGCGCGTTTTCAATAAGCTGGGCATTTTTGGCGAAGAACGCGGATTTTTGCCCGGGCTCCACGGCAGCCTTGGCAGCACTTAAGTAGGTGTTTGCAGCGAGGTTGATTTCTGAATGATCAATATAATCAAAAGCCTTTAGGATTTCATCCCATTTTAAGGCGCGGGCCGTGTCTGTGGTGAGGGCCGACAGATCATGCCGGAGTTGGTCTGCGTGATACAAGCGTTCTTGGGGGCTGTGCAGACGTTCACGGGCGGGGGCTCGATAATGCGCGAGGGTTTTTGGGTCTGCGGTAAAATCCGACTTAATGTAGGCAAGCATGTTTAAAAACAGCGCGTCTCCGTCACCCAAGTTTGCTTGGGCGTTTAATTCACTCACATCAAGGAAATGTGGGTTTGTTTTGCGAATACCGCTCATAAAACGCCACAGCGTGCTTTGCCCTAAGGTTTGACCCTGATGGGTGAAATCCTCAAAGTGCTCCAGGGTGTCTATGAAGTCAAAGACTCGGTTGGTGTTCTGGCTTTTGAAAACCACAAGAAGATCTTCCATAACACGCGGCATAACAACATGTTCGAAAACGAGCCCTGATGCACCGCGGCGAGTCCCTTCATCAAAGTCAAGGGCCAGGCGCCAGGTGCGTGGGGGAGTGGCGCCCTGAAAATAGGCCGAAAACAAAACCTCTCGTATATGCTTGTTAATTTCGGTAAAGGTGAAAAAATCCTCCTTTGGCAAAAAGCCGGAGATGTAGACCAGAACCTCATTGGGAAGGAGTTCAAGGGGGCTGGAGAAAACAACCGTTTGGGAGGTGGTCTCTTGCGCCAACGTTTTTTCCCCGGGGTTGGCCTTCTGCTTCTTGGTGGTTTCTTGGTCGTCTTCTTTGCCTTTATACGCGTGCGTATAGGACCGCTTCTTGCCCGTGATGGGCGCACAGGACGCCGCTTCTTGGGGCGCGCCTTCCTCCCCCATGCTTGCCAGCAGGGAAGTGGTCGACAAAAGACAGATGACCAATACGTTAAGGGCGTGTTTCATTTTCATTCTCATGCGGTGTGGCGGGTGGTTTGCGTTGAATAGGGAGGGTTTTGCGTGTTGCGCGCGCTGGGCGCCCCCTTTGGGCAGGAACGCGTCAAAGGTTTGAGAGAGGTCGGGGAGCAAAAGAAAAGCGTGAAAGAAGTGCCCTGGAATTAAGTGGATGCGTTGGCTGGGAAGTGCTTCCAAGGGCAAGAAGGACTGCGGCGGCATGTGGGCGCGGCAAGTATCAGGGTTCACGCGCTGTTTCTTGGGCGTCAAGTCGCCGACGCAGTAACGCATCTCAGCTTGCGCGCGCCCGTGACCTGAAAATGTTTCTTTGTCACGGTGACTCCCAAAGCCAGATAAGGCGCTGGCCAGGAGAAGGCGGGGGGACGTTTTATGGATCCGTGCACACATGCTCTTAGCTCTTCGGGGGCATCTTTTTAGTGGCCGCGTCGGGTCGTTGAGCGCGCCGCGCTTGACGCTCGGGGTTGCACAGCGCCATCTGCGCCATCACCTCATTCATCTTCTCTTGAAGTTGCTGTGTGGGTAGGTTGCCCTGACGCAAATACTCATTATAGAGCGTAACACACTTATCGAGCGGCACCTTTTTTGCAGGACCATTTCTTGAATGCTTGGACGCATTGAGATAAGAACTCATGGCCCCGTACAGCTCTATGGCTGTAGGCGCGGGCGTGTGCACGAGGTACCTATCCCAAAGATGCGCGCTTTCGAGATGGAAGGTGGTCGCAGTTGTAGGGTTTATCGCGTAAAGCGCTGCCAAGGTGTAAGTTGTGGCAGCGATACTAAAGTCAGCAAGGGGTGGATTTTCGACTTGATTTAGGTGCCTTGCACAAAGGGACGCGCTTTTTAAAAAAGCAGATGCCCGCTCCCCTTGATGGGACGTGTGTGCGCCCAGGCTGGAATACGCGGCGGCAGCTTGTGAGAGTGCCAGGGGCTGCGGATTGTTGAGGGGGTGTGTGCAGCGCTCCCAAAGAGCGGTTCCTGTTCGCAACAGACGTATTTTCTTTGCTGCATCTGCTTCGAGGTAGGAAAGATTGGTGTGTGCATTTGCCACCATGCTAATTATGTTTGCACTCGGGTTGGGCGCTTGTGCTAAAAATGCTTCCCACAGAGACACACTTTTTTCCATGTAGGTCTTTTGCATGTCACGCCCAAGAAGAGGTGAGCTGGCCTTTTGAAAGGTACTAGCCGCTAGCTGCAGAGTTTGGGAGTCTGGGCGAGGCATGCTCTTGAGATACGCGTCCCACATGTCCATGCTTTTTGTCAAAAGGGTATATTTTGCGCCTTCATCCGAGGTGGCATGCTCCGCTTGGGTATAGTGCAGCACGGCCGTGCGCAGCTCACTGGTCTTGAGAATAGTGCAGGTCGTAAGAATTTGATCCCAGGTTTGTGCGCGTGCGGCATAATCGTTTTGCGCCCTGGCATGCGCGATCAAAGCGTGTGCTTCGTGCATGCCCTCTTGAAGGCTTCTACGACCAAATATGCGCGGTGCTGTGTAGAATGGCAGGGTTGTGGGATCGTGCTCAAAGTTATTCTTGATGTAGTGGAGCATGTTGAAAAAGACATGATCACCATCACCCGCCTCGCCGCTAGAGAAGGGGCTGTCAAAGGGAAGGCTTTTAAGGTCGGCGCCCTCAAGGGTCATGAGAAATTGCCACAAAGGTGTTTCTTGTAAAGCTCTTCCTTGGGTGGAAAAAGTGCCGTGCTCCTCCAAAAGGTGGTGGAAATATGTGACGTGTGCGGGGGTCTGGCACCTGTACATGGTGAGCACCGCGTGCATCAACTTGGGCATGATTTTAGCAACGAAGGTGAAGTGATCTTTGCGTCCTTGTAGGTCAGGGCCAAAAACAAGGGCGCTGGTCCAGGCGCGAGTGGGGCTGTTTTTTGTGAAGTAGGCGGGGAGTAAAAGTGCTCTCAAATCCTGATCTGTAGAAGCAAAATGAAGGAGCTCTTCATTGGTTAAATATGCAGCAATTTCTGTAAGAATTTCGTAGGGGAGGAGTTTCACAAGACACGAAGGCGTGGACAGCTCTTGTGTAGACGTTTCCTTTGTATCAGGGTTTACGCGTTGCACCTTTGGCGTGGATGCGCCTGTGCGACCCTCTTGTGCATGCGGGCGTTTGTGACCGGTTACAGATGTGGGACGCGGGAACTCTTCTTCGCCCATACTTGAAAGAGCATGGGTTGTTGCCATAAGACAAAGAGCAAAGGATCCAAAAATCTTTTTCACTTGAGGCTTCTTAAGTTCAAGAAATTCTAAAAGGATATAATCTTTATTTGGCATATTGTCAATTTTTTTTGCATAACACTTTAAAGGAGACTGCGCAGCCAAGAAGCACATTTGTTTTGGGTCCTTGGCTGCGTACCTCCATAAGTGTTTTTAGGTTCCATGGGAAATCCTGATCACTCTGGCTACTGCCGTGTGGCCCACGCCTCTTGATGCGTGACGTTCATGGCTTGCAACTTTCTTATGAGTCTTTTCATGGCGGAGCGCTCCAGGGGATCCTGGGTAAGAGACATGGCGATCTCAAAGACGCTCAGCGCTCGGTTAGCGGCAATCAAATCCGGGTTTTTGACCTGGTTGAGGTAGAGTAACCACCATTTTGCACTCTTTAAGAAAAGCCCGTTTTTCTTAAGCGGATTTTGAGTGGAAAAGGCAGCTCCCTGGTACGCGGCTGCGGCGTCTTTCATCTCCAAAAGGTCGGGGCGTTCTTGCTCGGCAATGTACCCGTCCCAGAACTTTGCACTTTTGCGGTAGTAAAGGGAGCGGCGCACCTCATCTGCCGCATAAGGAACTGCGTTTAATTGGGCAGAGGCCGCCTCTTTAAACTCAAAGGCCGTTGGATTTGGGGCGTGTTCTAAAAACAGTCGCCAAAAGCTGGCAGACTTGATACTTCTAGGGCCAACCGCGCGGGGATCTTGCGCATACTGGGCGGCGCATTGGTACGCGATGGCTGCGTCCTTGAGCTCCGACAGGCCTAGCTGCGAAAAGTCCGTAATAAGGGTGTCCCATAGGTTGGCACTTTGTGCAAAGTGATAAGCTTTTTGGGCGTCGTTTGTTGTGTAATAGGCAGCGCTGTGGTGAACCAGGGCAGCCTCTCGCACGTCCTGAGCGTGGGGGGCGTCTTGATGGTTGAGAAAGGCGTCCCATAGCCCGGCGCTTTCGGCATAGGCGCGTTGTTTTTCTTGGTTTGTGATTGAGAATGCCGCGATATTGCGATAGATAAGGGCAGCCTCTCGCACAGACGAAGCCGGGACCGCCACCTGGGCAAAAAGTGCACGCCACATCCGGGCGCTCTTTATGTAGAGGGTGCGTCTGAGCGCGCCATCGTTTTCCCGAGCTGCTTCTTTGTAAGCCTGTGCGGCCCTCTCAAGCTCTTGTGGCGTAAAATCATCGAAGGTTTCCAAGATCTCATCCAAAATCTTTGCGCGCTCAGTATGCGTTTGCGCAAGGGGAAGTTCTGCTTTCAGCAAAGACGCCTTGTGCATAAGCGCCTGGGGGCTTGGGTGCCTTGGATTGCGGGGTGCGTCATAGGCTGGAAGATCCTTGGGCTCCTTTTCAAAATTGTTTTTGATGTAATGAAGAAGGTTGAGAAAGACCCTGTCTCCGTCCCCAATAGGTCCTTCTTTGAAAAAGTTCTCTGGTTTTACGTCCTTGGGAGCCGCGCCTTTGAGCCCATATATAAACTGCCACAAAGGTCTGTATCCCAACGTTTGACCGTGTGACTCAAGTCCGGCGAAATCGTCCAGCAGCGACCAAAGGTGGGCATACGCATGAGGGGTTTGGGTCTTGAATGCAACAAGAAGGGCCTCCATGACGGGTGGCATTACATCCCGCACAAAGAGAGCGCGCATTTTTTCGCACTCTGCGTCCTGACAAAAGGTTAAGGCCGATGACCACACCCGGGTGGGGCTTGTCTTGTTAAGCTGGTAGGTGAGGATGAGGTCTTTAAAATCCTTACCTGTGCATGCCAAAGACGCCAAATCTTCCTTTCCCATGAAAGAGAAGAGATGAAACAGCACCTCCGCGGGTGTGCCCAAGAGTGTGGGGGAAGAGAGGTGCGGTGGCGTTGGTTGTTCAGTGCCTCGTGTTCTCTTTTGCGCTAGGGCGTCTTCTTGGCCCAAGGCGACGCTGAGTGTGCGTTTTGCGCTTTTGGAGGTAGCGCTGTGGGTTGCCTCACACAGGCCCATGGGGGAATCGTTTGTGCTGGCAAAAACTGGCGTAGTTGCAAGGAGAGAGGATGTCAGTATGGCAAAGAGTGGTTTCATGTTCTTCTATTTTGGTTGGTTACGGGTCATGATGTTAGGTAATTACATGGGGGGCTTGGGGGTGTGCGTGCCTAATAGCGCGTCACTCCTTTGCTGGTAGAGGGCTTTGAGAGCTGGATCTGGGGTGAGGTCGCCGCCTTGCGCGTAAATGGCCGAGGCATATGTGCGCGCACGCTCGCCTGGTTGTTCGTCTTTTGCGAAATACGCATCACACAGCGCAAGGCTTTTCGCGAGGTATTGCATCTTCTCAACCGGGTCTGTCAGGGTCAAAAAAGCCTCATAATAGGTAGTGATCTGCACGCGTAATTCCTCGTGAGAGGGCTCTGGGCGGCGTAACAAATACTGCTCAAGGCGCTTCACGCTCTTAAGGGCGTAGCTGCGTGCTTCCGACTCACTCGGTGCGTGGGTTGCGGCAGATCGGTAGACGCGTGTCATCACCCAAAGACAGTAAATATCTGGGATACCTCGCTCGTCTGTGAGGCGATCGCAGCACTGGGCGCTGCGCATCATAGAAAGGGCCCTTTGATCTGGGTCTGCGTCACATAAGACCCCGCGGTACAGGGCGTTTGCTGCCTGAATCAACTCTTCTACGACGGGATTCTTTTTCGTGGTCACATAGTGATACCAAAGCGCAGCAGCTGTGTGCGTATATCGGTTTTGCTCAGGCGTGCCAGCGCCCACAGTTTGGGCCGCAGCCTCATAGGACTTTGCTGCGCTGACGGTTTCCCTCAGGTTTAGTTGTGTGCCTTTTTCGAAGAGCTGGTTCCAATATCCAATACTTTTTGTGTGCAGGGCCGCACTTTCTTGCGAGCTTGGCGCGTAAAGCGCTGCCTGGGTCAAGACCCACGCAAGGGCTTTTAAAACATCAACTTTTTGACTTTTTTTCGTGCCCAGATACTTCTCCCAAATGGTAGCTGCTTGGATGTAGTGGGGTGCTTTTTGAGAAGGGTCTGTGGGATAATATGCAGCGTCCTGGTGGGCTTTTGCGGCCATTTCAAATAAGGCGGCACGGGGATTTTCCTCGGCGTAAAGGGCACGTTCATAAAACTCGGCTCGTTTTTCGCCAAACCTTGCTTTTTCATCAAAGTCGTCGTTTTCTTCGTGCATGGCGTCTTCGTACGCTTGGGCCACTCGGATGAGCTCATAAGATGTGGGCAAATGGAACGTTTTAATGCGCTCCTCCATCGAACCTCCAATCTGTGGCACAGCCTCCTCCAGTTCAATCTGTGCCAGGGCCTCCATGCGGGCTTGGGGGCTGAGAAAGCGGGGGAGCGCTGGCGCGTCATAAAAGTCAAGATCCCACGGGCTTTTACCAAAGTTCGCCTTTATATAGAGGAGCATATTCAAGAACACACGGTCACCATCGCCCAGTTTCTCGGGACGGGAAAACTTTGTAGGGTCCAGGTCATCTCTTCGAGCGCTTTTGATCGTCCTTAAAAACTGCCACAGAGGCGTTTTTCCTAACAAAGCTTGATGGGAAGCGAATCTGTCGTGGGTTCTAAGAACCTTCTTAAAATCCTGGAAGATCTTTTTATCTTGGGTTCTGTACATCTCGAGTATGGTGTGCATGACCCGTGGCATGACCTGCGTCACAAAGGTGTGGTGTTGTCTTTCGCTAGCAAGATCTTGGGTAAAGGTTAAGGCCGATGACCACACGCGGGTGGGGCAATCCTGAATAAGGGCGTATGTCAACGCCGGTTCCTTGAAGTGTTTGCCCGTGCACGTGACAGATATCAAATCCCTCTTGGGTAAGAAAGAAAAGACCTGAAATAGCAACTCGTTGGAGAGAGCCGTGAGGGGGAACACGTCAACGGGCTGTTCTTCAGGCTGGGCAGCTGGCTCTGAAATCACTTTCATTTTCTTGTACGAATCTGTGCTTGTGGGCTCTTGCAAGCTTACCGGACGCTTGGTGCCATGGGGCGCCTGGCTGGCTTCCTCCACCCCGGGGCTTGCGCAAAGGGTCGACGTTGTCAAAAGACAGATGGCGAGTGTTCTCAGGGTGCATGTCATTTTCTAATGCCCTTGTGCGGGGGATGCTTCAGTTTGATTTGGCTCAGGCGTATTCTTGAGGGAGGCGCTTTTTTCAAGGTAACGGTTCTTTGCGCCTGGTGTTTTTGCAAAAGACGCCATTTGTTCATAAAGGGATGATGCGAGGGCGCGTGTTTGTGGGTCTGCATTTGTTGCTTTTGCAAAGTACTTGTCCCACATCCTGGCGCCTTTGCGCGCATAGGATTGTTTATCTGTGTCCACGCGCGCATATATGGCGGCTCTACAATAAACGGACGCCATGTCACGCAAGTCGCTTGCATCAGGCGCTTTTAATTTCTTTTGTAATTTGTCACAAAGGTTGGCGCTTTTGAGGGATGCGTGTGCTTTTTCCTCCGGCGTGGGGGCATGCTGTGCGAGCTTATCATAGGCCTGACAAGCGCGGTGCAAGTCGCCCGCGTCGGGGCGTTTGATGTTTGCAAGATAACGGTCCCAAAAGTCCGCGCTACTGGCGTAGGCGGCGTATTGATCCCCCACATTCGCGCAAGATGGGGCGCCATTATAATGCGCCAACGCTGCTTTTCTTATGTCCATTATGTCTGGCTTTTCTGTGAGCGCTAAGCATTTCTTCAAATGGTTGGCCATTGCGTTATAGTGGATTGCTTTTTTGTTGGTGTCTGGTGTGTTCATTAAGATGAGCTCATGGGCACAAACTGCCTCCGTCAAGTATAAGCGCATTGGATTTTGTTCTTGTGCAATAAGGAGATCCCAAAGCCGCGCGCTTTCTGCAAAGAAAAATGCTTTATCAGAGGATGTCATTGCAGAAAAACCCGCATCGCGGAAACTGGTTGCTGCGGCCTCTAAGGTTTGAGGAGAGGCTTCAATTTTGAGGACACGCGCATAGGTCTGCGCGCTTTTTTCAAAGAAGATGGCGCGTTCTTCCATGTCCATTGAGTTGCGTGCGACTGCTGCATAAGCTTTGGCAGCATCAAGGGCCTCCTCGCGTGTAAGGATGTCACAGGTTTGAATGATATTGTCCCAGAGCGCGGCGATTTCTCTGTGACCTTGTGTGGTTTTCAGCTGCTCTTTGAGCAAGCGTACATCGTGCAGGCGCATTTGTGGACTAAGAAAACGCTCATTTTTGGGTGCTTCGTAGGCTGTAAGCGCGTCAGGGCTTGTTTGGAAATTGTCTTTGATATAGTGGAGCATATTGGCAAAGACCTTGTCTCCGTCACCCGCGTCGTCCGTAAGAGAAAATGACGCGAGGGGCAAACTTGAAGGGAGCGCTTTCTTGAGGCCACGAAGAAAAGTCCACAAAGCTGTTTCGTTCAAGGTGGTCCCCATGGAGTGGAGGGCGCTGTGTTTGTTCAGTAGGCTCCTGAACGTAAACACGGTGTTTGGGTGTTGACCTTTATACAGTATGAGCATGGTCTCCATAATTTCGGGCATG
>PNJU01000017.1 GCA_013822015.1 Candidatus Puniceispirillum sp.
TCTATCCTTCCCTTCTCTTACTCAAATTAACGACTGTATTTTTCACGGATCTCGTCCGCAACATTTTGAGGCACTTGCTCATAGTGGTCAAACTGCATGGTGTACTGTGCACGTCCCTGGCTGAGTGAGCGCAGGTTGTTCACGTAGCCAAACATGGAGGCCAGAGGCACCATGGCAGTCACAACACGTGCGTTTCCACGGCTGTCCATGCCTGATACTTGACCACGGCGGCTGTTCAAGTCACCAATAACGTCACCCATATATTCCTCAGGGGTCACAACTTCCACGCTCATGATGGGCTCCAGAAGCTTTGGACCAGCCTTGGGGATACCTTCACGGAACGCCGCGCGTGCAGCAATTTCGAAGGCCATGACGCTGGAGTCAACATCGTGATACGAACCGTCCGTAAGTGTGGCCTTGAAGTCAATGAGCGGGAATCCTGCGATCACACCATTGTCCAAGGAAGTCCGCAGACCCTTTTCAACACCGGGAATGTATTCCCTAGGAACGGAACCACCAACGATCTTGCTCTCGAAGACGAATCCTGAACCGGGCTCCAGGGGCTCGAAGTCCAAGCTGATCTTCGCGAACTGACCCGCACCACCCGTTTGCTTCTTGTGGGTATAGTCGATGCTTGCCTTCTTGGTGATGCTTTCGCGGTACGCCACTTGTGGCTGACCTACGGAGGCCTCAACCTTAAACTCACGACGCATACGGTCCACAATAATCTCAAGGTGAAGCTCACCCATTCCCTTAATGACGGTCTGGCCACTCTCGGTGTCAGATGTCACGCGGAAGGAAGGATCCTCTGATGCAAGGCGCGCAAGGGCCAGACCCATCTTTTCTTGGTCTGCCTTTGTCTTCGGCTCCACAGCAACCTCGATAACGGGCTCTGGGAATTCCATGCGCTCAAGCACAACTGGCTTCAAAGGATCACACAGTGTATCACCGGTGGTTGTTTCCTTGAGACCGCACAGGGCAACAATGTCACCGGCGTGGGCTTGCTTGATGTCTTCACGGGAGTTCGCATGCATAAGCAACATACGGCCGATACGCTCTTTCTTGTCCTTAACGGAGTTCATGACGTAGGAACCTGCGTCCAGCGTACCTGAGTAGATACGTACGAAGGTCAGCGAGCCCACAAAGGGGTCGGTCATGATCTTGAATGCAAGGCCGGAGAAAGGTACGGCGTCGTCTGGCGCACGCTCCATCTCCTCGTCGCCGTCAATACTCGTTGCGGATACCGCACCAATATCGAGCGGGGAAGGCAAGTATTCAACAACAGCGTCAAGAAGAGGCTGTACGCCCTTGTTCTTAAAAGCAGATCCGCAAAGAACTGGCACGAGCTTACCGGTGATGGTTCCCTTACGCAGACATTTCTTCAGTGTCTCGGCAGAAATCTCTTCCCCACCCAGATACGCCTCAAGGGCCTCATCATCGCACTCAACGGCCTTTTCGATCATTTGTGCACGGTAGTCGGCAGCCTTGTCTTTCAAGTCCGCAGGAATCTCTTCGTAAGCGAACTCAGCGCCCAACGCCTCGTCCTTCCAACGGATCCACTTGTTCTCAATCAGGTCAATGACGCCAGAAAACTCGCTCTCAGAACCAACGGGGAGCTGCAACACAACAGGATTTGCGCCCAAGCGATCGACCATCATGCTGACGCAACGATAGAAGTCCGCACCAATACGGTCCATCTTGTTCACAAAGCAAATACGTGGCACGTGGTACTTGTCAGCCTGACGCCATACAGTCTCAGACTGGGGCTCTACACCGGCCACGCTGTCAAACACCGCCACAGCACCGTCGAGCACGCGCAAGGAACGCTCAACTTCAATGGTGAAGTCAACGTGTCCAGGTGTGTCGATGATGTTAATACGGTTGTCTTTCCAGAAACAGGTTGTCGCAGCAGACGTAATGGTGATACCACGCTCTTGCTCTTGCTCCATCCAGTCCATGGTGGCCGCACCTTCGTGCACCTCTCCAATCTTGTAGGACCTTCCTGTGTAGTAAAGGATACGCTCCGTTGTGGTTGTCTTGCCCGCATCAATGTGGGCCATGATACCGATATTACGGTATTTTTGGAGAGGAGTTTTTCTAGACATCGTTTTTTACCTTCTCAAACTACCAACGGAAATGGGCAAATGCCTTGTTTGCGTCCGCCATACGGTGTGTATCTTCACGCTTCTTAACGGCTGCCCCACGGTTTTGTTGGGCGTCAAGAAGCTCACCAGCCAAACGGTCACGCATGGTCTTTTCAGAGCGTGAACGTGAGGCATTAATCAGCCAACGAATGGCCAAAGCTTGAGCGCGGTCGGGGCGCACTTCAACAGGAACCTGGTAAGTCGCACCACCCACACGGCGTGAGCGTACTTCAACAGCTGGCTTTACGTTTTCAAGGGCCTCACGGAAGTGCATGACAGGATCAGTACCTGTCTTAGTCTGCACGTGCTCCAGGGCACCATAAACGATATACTCAGCAACGGACTTCTTCCCTGCCATCATAAGGCAGTTCATAAATTTTGCTAGAACGAGATCCCCATACTTTGCGTCTGGATGGATTTTTCTTTTCTCAGCGGAACGACGACGTGACATATTGACTCCTACTTAGGCCTTTTCGCACCGTACTTGGAACGACCTTGACGACGCTTGGAAACACCCTGGGTATCCAGAGCACCACGAATGATGTGATAACGCACACCGGGCAGGTCGGGCACACGACCACCACGAATCAGCACCACAGAGTGCTCTTGGAGGTTGTGACCTTCACCGGGGATGTAACCCGTGACTTCGTGACCGTTGGTCAGGCGAATACGAGCGATTTTACGCAAAGCCGAGTTAGGCTTCTTTGGTGTTGTGGTGCTTACGCGTGTACACACACCGCGCTTTTGTGGGTTTGCCTGCATCGCAGGGACCTTATTACGGGGCGGACTCGAGCGACGGGGCTTGCGAATCAGCTGGCTAATCGTAGGCATGGAGCCATTTCCTTTCTTTCAAATGCGGAGTACGAAGGGTTCGCGGCGCACACCGCGCACCCCTTCGTACTCTAGACACTGTGGGCGCATCATATGCACAGCCTTGGCGTGTGTCAAGACTGTTGGCATGCACCCCCCTTACAAAACCTGGTTAGCGTCAAAGACGCCGTCCATGGAAGAGATTTCCATTTCCAGGGCCATCTCAAGCATCTCCGGTGAGTCTTCACCCACTGGCATGTCTGCTTCGTCAAGGTTGTGAGCCACTTCCTTGACGCGGTTAATGTAGGATCCCGTTCCAACTGGAATGAGACGACCCACGATAATGTTCTCCTTCAGACCTACGAGAGTGTCCACCTTGCCAGCAACGGCCGCTTCCGTCAGGACGCGGGTTGTCTCCATGAAGGAGGCAGCTGACAAGAAGGAACGCGTCTGGAGCGAAGCCTTCGTAATACCCTGAAGAACTGGGTGTGCTGTGGCAACGCGAAGCCCGTCTGCTTCAAGGGCAAGGTTTGTGGCTTCAAACTCGAGACGATCCACCTGCTCACTCATGAGATAGGTACTGTCGCCCGGTTCTTCAATCTCAACCTTCTGGAGCATCTGGCGCACCACAACCTCAATGTGCTTGTCGTTAATAGGCACACCCTGGAGGCGGTATACTTCCTGAATCTCGTCGATGAGGTAAGCCGCCAAGGCCTCCACACCCAAGATACGCAGGATGTCATGTGGCACAGGGTTACCGTCCACAAGAAGCTCACCCTTCTTCACGAAGTCACCTTCAAAGACCGTCACGTGACGTCCCTTGGGCACCAAGTACTCGATGGGCTCGATGCTCTCGTCTGTTGGCACCACACGGATACGACGCTTTGCCTTATAGTCCTTACCGAACTCCACACGACCATCGATTTCGCTGATGATGGCGAAGTCCTTTGGAATACGCGCTTCAAAGAGCTCAGCTACCCGTGGCAGACCTCCCGTAATGTCGCGGGTCTTGGAGGACTCACGTGGGATACGGGCGATGATGTCACCGGCATCAACCTTCACACCGTTTTCCGCCACAACAACGGCATCTACGGGCAAGAAGTACCTGGCCTCAACGCCGCTATCAAGCTTCACGGCATTACCCTTGGCATCACGGATGAGAAGGCGCGGCTTCAAGTCACCACCACGGGATTGTTGTCTCCAGTCCGTTACAACGCGGCTGGAGATACCTGTAGCCTCGTCGGTGGACTCACGGTAGGACAAACCTTCCACCAGGTCCGCAAAGTACACGTGACCAGCTTTTTCCGTAATAATGGGCAGGGTAAAGGGATCCCACTCGGCAATCTTTTGACCCGCTTTGACGCTTGTGCCCTCATCGGCCAGCAGTCGTGCGCCATAAGGCACACGGTGACGGGCACGCTCACGTCCCTTGGTATCCTTAAGGACAACTTCACAGGAACGACCCATGACAATGGGGGTTCCATCGCTGCTGATCACAACGCTGCGGTTTTCCACATGGATTTCTGCGTCAAGGCCTGCCTCAATGCTAGACTGCTCCGTCGCACCCTGGGCCGTACCACCAATGTGGAACGTACGCATGGTCAGCTGTGTGCCAGGCTCACCAATGGACTGGGCTGCAATCACACCCACAGCCTCACCAATGTTCACACGTGTCCCACGCGCCAGGTCACGGCCGTAACATGCGGCGCAAATGCCTTCTGTGGAGATACACGTCAGCACGGAGCGAATGTAGGCCTCGTCGACACCTGTCTCTGACAAAATCTCGAGGTGCGCCTCCTCAATGATGTCTCCTGCAGGCACCAGAACTTTCTCGGTGATGGGATCGAGAAGATCCGCAGCCAGGGTACGTCCCAGAAGACGCTCGGACAGAGGTGTCAAAACCTCAGATCCTTCCATCACTGCACGCACCGTAATACCACGGGTTGTACCGCAATCCTCCTTGGTGATGACACAGTCCTGGGCCACGTCCACAAGACGCCGTGTGAGGTAACCGGAGTTAGCTGTTTTCAAAGCCGTATCCGACAATCCCTTACGCGCACCGTGGGTCGAGTTAAAGTACTCAAGGACGTTGAGACCTTCCTTAAAGTTGGAGATAATTGGTGTCTCAATGATTTCGCCGTTTGGCTTAGCCATAAGACCACGCATACCCGCCAGCTGCTTCATCTGAGCAACGGAACCTCTAGCCTTAGAGTGGGCCATCATGTAAACGGAGTTGATCTTCTCACCCTCGCGGTGCGGGGAAGACATCTTTTTCATCATCTCCACAGCCACTTGTTCAGAACACTGGGCCCACGCGTCAACCACCTTGTTGTACTTCTCACCCTGGGTGATGAATCCATCAAGGTATTGTTGTTCGTATTCGCCAACCTTCTTTTGCGTCTCCGCAACAAGGTGAGCCTTGGCCTCGGGAATCACGAGGTCATCCTTACCAAAGGACGCGCCGGACAGGGTCGCGTACTTAAAGCCAAGACCCATAAGTTTATCCGCAAAGATCACCGTCTTCTTTTGACCACAGTGACGGTAAACAACGTCCATGGCCTGGCTGATCTCGGCGCTGGTCAAAAGCCTGTTCACAAGATCAATGGAGACCTCTTGGTGACGGGGCAATATCTCAGACACAATCATGCGTCCAGGCGTCGTCTCAATGACGCTGGTTTGGGGATTGCCTTCTAAGTCCACACCCTTGTAGCGGGCGCGAATCTTCGTGTGAAGGGTCACCTCACCTGCTGCCAAGGCTTGCTCGATCTCACCCACAGTTGCAAAGGTCATGCCTTCACCTGGCTCACCGTCAACCTGCATGGTCATATAGTAAAGACCTAGAACAATGTCCTTGGTGGGGATGATGATGGGGCGACCGTTGGCAGGGTGCAAGATGTTGTTGGTGGACATCATCAACACGCGGGACTCAAGCTGCGCCTCAATGGACAGAGGCACGTGCACCGCCATCTGGTCACCGTCAAAGTCCGCGTTGTAAGCGGTACACACAAGGGGGTGCAGCTGAATGGCCTTACCCTCAACGAGCGTCGGCTCAAAGGCCTGGATGCCCAGCCTGTGAAGGGTTGGCGCGCGGTTCAAAAGCACGGGATGCTCGCGGATCACTTCCTCAAGAATATCCCAAACCTCAGGACGCTCACGCTCAACCATGCGCTTGGCAGCCTTAATAGTGCTGGCCAGGCCATAGCGCTCGAGGCGCGAGTAAACCAGGGGCTTGAAAAGCTCCAGCGCCATACGCTTTGGCAAACCACACTGGTGAAGCTTGAGCTGTGGACCCACAACGATCACGGAACGACCGGAGTAGTCAACACGTTTACCAAGTAGGTTTTGACGGAAACGACCTTGCTTACCCTTAAGCATATCTGCCAAGGACTTAAGAGGCCGTTTGTTGGCGCCAGCAATGGGGCGTGAGCGGCGGCTGTTGTCAAACAGCGCGTCCACGGACTCTTGTAGCATACGCTTTTCGTTACGCACGATAATGTCGGGCGCGCGCAGCTCAATGAGGCGCTTCAAACGGTTGTTACGGTTGATCACGCGGCGGTAAAGGTCGTTGAGGTCAGAGGTTGCAAAGCGACCTCCCTCAAGCGGCACCAAGGGGCGCAGCTCTGGGGGAATCACGGGAATCACGTCCAAAATCATCCACTTAGGATCAGTGCCGGATGCGAGGAACCCTTCGATGACCTTAAGACGGCGCACGATCTTCTTGCGGCGCATCTCGGAGCGCGTTTCACGCAGCTCTTCACGTAAGGAGACGATCTCTTTTTCAAGCTCGATGTCGCCCAGCATGATCTTGAGGGCTTCCGCACCAATGCCAGCTGTAAAGGCCTCTTCGCCGTGGGCATCCAGGGCGTCGTGGTACTCTTCTTCCGTCAGCAGCTGACCGCGTGTGAGGGGGGTAAGGCCTGGCTCCACCACCACATAACTTTCAAAATAGAGGATCTTCTCCAAGTCCTTCATCATGATGTCAAGAAGGGTTGCCACACGGCTGGGAAGGGACCTTGTGAACCAAATGTGGGCCACAGGAGCCGCTAGCTCAATGTGTCCCATACGTTCACGGCGCACCTTGGCCAAAGTCACCTCTGTGCCGCACTTCTCGCAGATAATGCCGCGATATTTCATACGCTTATACTTACCGCACAAGCACTCATAGTCCTTAATGGGACCAAAAATACGCGCGCAGAAAAGGCCATCCCTTTCTGGCTTAAAGGTTCGGTAGTTAATGGTCTCAGGCTTTTTTACTTCGCCAAAAGACCAAGACCGAATGCGCTCAGGTGAGGCAATGGAAATTTTTACAAAGTCAAAACTATCGGAGTTTTTGACTTGACCAAACACGTTCATTAACTTGTTCATTTGAACTCCCGCTTTCGTGCCGAACTTGCACTAGGGCCGCCCGGAAGCGGCCCCCTTTTCATGATCCTCACACAATATCCCGACCGAGGTCCACATCTAACCCTAAGGAACGCAACTCTTTCACAAGCACGTTAAAGGACTCTGGGATGCCGGACTCAAAGGCATCATCGCCACGGATAATGGCTTCATAGACCTTCGTACGTCCAGAGACGTCGTCGGACTTGATGGTGAGCATTTCTTGCAGCGAGTAGGACGCGCCGTACGCCTCAAGGGCCCAGACCTCCATTTCACCAAAGCGCTGACCACCGAACTGAGCCTTACCACCCAGCGGCTGCTGCGTCACAAGGCTGTAGGGTCCAACGGAACGTGCGTGGAGCTTGTCATCAACCATGTGGTTAAGCTTCAGCATGTAGATGTAACCCACGGTCACAGGGCGCTCAAAGGGCACGCCTGTGCGCCCGTCAATGAGGGTCACCTGGCCTGAGGTGTTCAGACCCGCTTGCTCAAGCATGGCGGTTACATCGGCTTCGCTGGCACCATCAAACACCGGCGTTGACATGGGAACACCCTTTGTCAGACCCATGCTCATCTCTACCAGATCCTCATCGCTGAGGTCCTTGAGATGCTTTTGATCATCCTTATCTGGATAGAAGGAGGTCAAAAGCGTGCGCAGCTCTTCAGGCTTCTTCTCACCTTCGTGCATGGCGCCAAGCATCTGGGCAATTTGCTGTCCAAGGCCTGCGGACGCCCATCCAAGGTGCGTCTCCAAAATCTGACCCACGTTCATACGGGACGGCACACCAAGAGGGTTCAAGATGATGTCCACGGGGCGACCGTCCTCGAGGTGAGGCATGTCTTCCTCAGGCACGATGTAGGACACCACACCCTTGTTTCCGTGACGGCCAGCCATCTTGTCGCCTGGCTGAATCTTACGCTTGGAAGCCACAAAGACCTTGACCATCTTCAACACACCCGTGGGCAACTCGTCACCACGACGGACCTTGTCGATCTTGTCGTCATAACGCTTCACGAGAGCCGCCACGTCTGTATCATGCTGAGACTTAAGCGCCTCAACTTCACGCATGATCTCGTCGTCGCCGACACTGATCTGACGCCACTGACCTGTCTTAAGCTCTGCCAGGAGTTCCTTCGTCAGGACCATACCCTTTTCCACGCCCTTGGGGCCCTTTACAACGGTCTGACCTGTGAGAATCTCTTCTAGGCGTGCGTTGGTCGCGCGCTCTAAGATAGCACGCTCCGCGTCACGGTCGCGCTCGAGACGGTGAATCTCTGCTTGCTCGATAGCCAAAGCACGCTCGTCCTTCTCCACACCGCGGCGGGAGAACACGCGCACTTCCACAACGGTTCCGCGTACCCCAGGTGGCACGCGCAGGGATGAGTCACGTACATCAGACGCCTTCTCACCAAAGATGGCGCGCAGTAACTTCTCCTCAGGGGTCACAGGGGACTCACCCTTAGGCGTCACCTTACCCACAAGAATATCACCGGGCTCGACTTCCGCACCGATGGTGGCAATACCCGCCTCATCGAGATGGCGCAAGGCTTCATCACCCACGTTGGGAATGTCACGTGTGATTTCCTCTTGGCCAAGCTTTGTGTCGCGGGCCATCACCTCAAACTCTTCAATGTGGAGAGAGGTAAAGGCATCGTCCTTCACAAGGCGCTCAGACAGGATAATGGAGTCCTCAAAGTTGTAACCGTTCCAGGACATGAAAGCCGCTAAAACGTTACGACCCAGAGCCAACTCGCCCTGATCCGTCGCAGCGCCGTCCGCCAAAATGTCCCCGGCCACAACGCGGTCACCGCGCTTCACAAGGGGCTTTTGCAGGATACAAGTGCTGTGGTTGGAGCGTTGGAACTTTTGCAGATTGTAAATATCCACAACGGACCCAGACTCTGACGCCTTTTCAAACACACGCACAACAATGCGCGCACCGTCAACTTGGTCCACAATACCATCACGCTTGGCAACAACAGTCACACCAGAGTCGCGCGCAACCATACCTTCCATACCCGTACCCACAAGTGGTCCTTGGGATTGGAGAAGGGGTACCGCTTGACGCTGCATGTTCGAGCCCATAAGTGCACGGTTCGCATCGTCGTTCTCAAGGAACGGAATCAGCGACGCCGCAACGGACACGAGCTGCTTTGGCGCCACGTCAATGAAGTCCACGTCGCTCGATGGCGCCATGGTGAAGTCTCCGGCGCGGCGGCAGCTGACGAAGTCGTCAAGAAGCGTGCCGTCCTTATCAAGACTTGCGTCCGCTTGGGCGATGGTGTGGCGTGCTTCTTCCATGGCGGACAAATACACAACCTCATCCTGTACACGACGGTCCACAACGCGGCGGTATGGGCTTTCGATGAAGCCGTACTTATTCACACGGGCATAGGACGCCAGAGAGTTAATCAAACCAATGTTCGGTCCCTCAGGGGTCTCAATGGGGCAAATACGCCCGTAGTGGGTTGGGTGAACGTCGCGCACCTCAAAGCTTGCGCGGTCACGGGTCAGACCTCCTGGTCCAAGGGCCGATAGGCGACGCTTGTGAGTGACTTCTGCCAGTGGGTTCACTTGATCCATGAATTGGGACAGCTGGGATGAGGCAAAGAATTCCTTCACCGCCGCGGACACAGGCTTTGTGTTCACAAGGTCATGGGGCATGACTGTATCAATCTCAACGGATCCCATACGCTCACGGATGGAACGCTCCATGCGGGCTAGGCCTGCACGGTATTGGTTCTCAAGGAGCTCGCCAACGGAACGCACGCGGCGGTTACCGAGGTTGTCGATGTCATCGATTTCACCACGGCCATCCTTCAAATCAAGAAGGATACGGATGATCTGGATGAAGTCTTCGCGCTTCAATGTGCGCACGGAGTCATCGTTAGTGGGAAAGCCAAGGCGCGCATTCATCTTTACACGACCAACGGCCGACAGATCATAACGCTCAAGGTCAAAGAAGAGACCATGGAAAAGCCCCTTCGCGCCTTCCAGTGTTGGTGGCTCACCAGGATGCATCACACGGTAAATGTCAATAAGGGCGTCTTCCCTGGACATGTTGCGGTCTACAGCCAAGGTGTTACGCAGGTACGGTCCTACTTGGATGTAGTCGATGGCAAGTGTCTCAAGGGAGTCAATGCCAACCTTACCAAGTGTCTCGAGACCTTCAGCCGTGAGCTCGTCTCCTGCCTCAAGATAAATCTCACCCGTGCCTTCATTGACAAGGTCACCCGCAACAAAGCGGCCAACGAGGTCATCGGCAGAAACAAGAATGGTCTCCAAGCCATCGGCTTGCAGTTTCCTCGCAATACGGGGATTGATCTTTTCGCCTGCGGCCAAAACCTCTGCGCCCGTGGCTGCGTCAACCAAGGCAGCTGCCAGGCGCACGCTGCGCCAACGCTCTGGCACAAATGGTGTTGTCCAGCCCTTCTTGGTCTTTGTGTAGGTCACAATACCGTAGAACGCGCGCAAAATGTCCTCGCGGGTCATCCCCACGATATCAAAGGGCAAGGAAGGATCCGTGGAGGAGAGATTTTCCTTCACGCAGCGCTCTTCCGTCGCTGTGTCAGACAGCGCCATGAGAAGGGTCGTGACAGGCAACTTACGACGCCTGTCAATGCGGACGTAAAGAAGGTCCTTGCTGTCATATTCAAAGTCCAGCCAAGACCCACGGTAGGGGATAACGCGAGCGGAGAAAATAAACTTACCGGAGGCATGTGTCTTACCGCGGTCATGGTCAAAGAACACGCCTGGGGAGCGGTGCATTTGGGACACAACAACACGTTCAACGCCGTTGACGACGAAGGTGCCATTTTCCGCCATAAGGGGAATGTCCCCCATATACACATCTTGCTCTTTAATGTCGTGGATGGACCGGGCACCTGTGGCCTCATCAACATCCCACACAACAAGACGCAGCGTCGCCGTTAATGGCGCCGCGTAGGTCACGCCGCGCTGACGACACTCTTCAACCGTGAACTTAGGTTCACCAAAATCATAACGCACAAACTCGAGTTGAGCCTTGCCTGCAAAATCCTTAATGGGAAAGACAGAAAGAAAAACACCCTGAAGTCCTTGATCAAGACGCTTGTCTTGGGACGTGTTCCTCTGTAAAAAATTCTCGTATGATTCTTTTTGCAGCTCAATCAGGTTGGGCAAAGGAATTGCCCCCTTCAACCGCTCGAAACTCCTGCGCAGACGCTTGCGACCCGCCAGACTTGATGCCATCCGTCACCCCTCACACGTAACTCATTGTTTAAAATTCCTAGCCCACGCGACCGCGAGTGGACTGAGGTCGTTTTTAGTGTGGTGTCACCCGCCACATTTTTGTAAACAGACGCACACCGGGCCGTGCCGGTTACTTCCGGCAAAACCCAGTGTGCTGTCCAGTCTTTAGTAGATAAAGCTTACTTCAGCTCAACCTTAGCGCCAGCTTCTTCAAGCTTTGCCTTGAGTTGTGCAGCTTCATCCTTGGAAACGCCTTCCTTAACAGGCTTTGGCGCACCCTCAACGAGAGCCTTCGCTTCTACAAGTCCAAGACCTGTGATCGCACGAACTTCCTTAATCACTTCGATCTTCTTCGCGCCGGCATCTGCCAGGATCACGTCGAATTCAGTCTTCTCTTCAGCAGGTGCTGCTGCGGCGGCTGGCGCTGCTGCCATGGCAACAGGTGCGGCAGCGCTTACGCCCCACTTCTCTTCGAGAAGCTTAGAAAGCTCAGCGGCTTCCAATACTGTCAAAGATGACAACTCATCTACAATCTTTGCTAACTTAGTCATTTTATACTCCTACAAGCTTTCCTATATATTAACTCTTGGCATAAGCACCAAACACGCGCGCCAGCTGTGCAGCAGGCTCGCAGGCGATACGAGCGATTTGGCTCGCAGGTGCTTGAAGAACGCCAATGATTTTCCCGCGCAACTCATCCAAGGATGGCAATGTTGCCAGGGCCTTGACGGCGGATGCATCCAAGAACTGACCGTTCAAAACGCCGCACAGCACTTCCAACTTATCGTTAGTGCCCGCGAATTCGACGGTTGCCTTGGCAGCTGCCACCGGGTCTGATGAACACGCAAGAGCCGTTGGTCCCTTCAGATGGTCACTCAAAGGCTCGTTTGCTGTGCCCGCAATGGCCAGACGTGTGAGGGTGTTTTTTCCCACGCGGTATGTCGCACCAAGATCACGGATCTTGCCACGAAGCGCTTGGGTTTCCGTCACAGTCAAACCACTTTGGCGTGTCACAACAACGAGAGAGGCATCTTCGAGGGAAGAACGAAGTGAAGCAATAAATGCTTCCTTTTGGTTTCTTTCCACGGTTCTCTCCATTCAACACGGGGGACATGTCCCCCACCAGGTTCAACACTGTCCAAGAAGGATTGCTTGGTAGGTAAAACCAAAATCAATCTTTCTGTCTGTGCAGGTTTTTACGCGCTTGCACGCCCTGCAGTCTTGGACAGACCACGGGACTTGGAAAGTGCCCAAGTCCCACACTCCCCTTTCGGGGAATTTCTTTTATTTAGATCTGTGTCAGCTCTTCAACACTCAGAAGCACTGAAGGACCCATCGTGGAGGCAAGGTGTGCCTTCTTCAGGAAGATTCCCTTCACCGTCGCTGGGCGAGCCTTCATGATCACAGAGATCAGTGCCTTGGCATTATCAAGGAGCGCTTCATCAGAGAAACTTGCCTTACCAATACCCATGTGCAAGATACCCGCTTTTTCTGTGCGGTACTCAACCTGACCACCCTTGGCAGCCTTTACAGCACCTGCTACATCGGGCGTCACCGTACCAAGCTTAGGGTTTGGCATGAGGCCTTTTGGACCCAAAACCTTACCCAAACGGCCAACGATGGCCATCATGTCAGGTGTTGCAATGCAACGGTCAAAGTCCATCTCGCCCTTTTGGATGCGCTCCATCAGGTCTTCAGCACCCACGATGTCAGCACCAGCAGCCAAAGCTTCCTTCGCCTTTTCGTCACGGGCAAAAACAGCAACGCGTGCAGTCTTACCTGTTCCATGTGGAAGTGACACCATGCCGCGAAGGTTTTGGTCAGCTTTACGGGGGTCCACGTTCATGTTCATGGAGAGCTCAATGGTCTCGTCGAACTTTGCTGTGGCACGCGCCTTAACAGTTGCAATGGCCGCCTTGAGATCGTGCACCAGTGTCGGGTCAAGATTCTCATAAGCCTTGCGGATTCTTTTTCCTAGCTTCGCCATCTTTTATTCCTCCACCTTCAGGCCCATGGAACGGGCGGATCCCTTGATCATTTCGCATGCCGCTTCCACATCGTTGGAATTGAGATCGGGCGCCTTAAGGGCTGCGATCTCGCGGATTTGCGCCATGGTGACGGTTCCTGCAAAGCCAAGACCAGGGGTTTGTGATCCCTTGGAAAGACCTGCAGCCTTCTTCAAGAAGTGCGTCACGGGAGGTGTCTTCATAATGAAGGAGAAAGACTTGTCCGCATAAGCTGTAATCACGACGGGAATGGGAACACCCTTCTCGAGATTTTGGGTTTGTGCGTTGAAAGCCTTACAAAATTCCATAATGTTCAGACCCTTTTGACCCAGGGCTGGACCCACGGGTGGAGAAGGGTTCGCAGCCCCGGCAGGGATCTGCAGCTTAATGTAGCCAACAATCTTCTTTGCCATCTATTTCTTCCTTTCTAAAAGAAGTTGCGGTGCGAGGTGGCGCCTCTTCCGCAGATCACTCCCCAACCACGGGGAGGACGTCTTAAAACCTTAGAGCTTCTCCACTTGGGAGAAGGACAAGTCCACAGGCGTGGGACGACCAAAAATGGAAACGGACACCTTGAGGCGCTCTTTTTCCTGATCAACCTCTTCCACAAGGCCTGTGAAGGATGTAAAGGGGCCATCATTGACGCGCACTTGCTCACCCACTTCAAACAGAAGGGCGGAGCGCGCAATTTCGTGCTGCTCTTCAACTTGGGACATGATGCGCTTGACTTCAGCCTCACTCACGATGGAGGGCTTGCCGCCGCTTCCCAAAAAGCCAGTCACCTTTGGCGTATTGCTGACCAGGTGCCAAGAGTCGTCCTGCAGGTGCATCTGAACCAAAAGATATCCGGGAAAGAAATTGCGCTCGGACGTTACTTTTTCGCCCTTCTTAATCTCGACAACTTCTTCAGTTGGTACGAGAACTTGGAGGATCTTATCCCGCAACCCTTTTTTCTCAGCCTGCTCTAAAATAGCTTCCGCTACCTTCTTCTCAGAACCTGAGTAAACATGCAGAACATACCAACGGGGCTTCGTCATTTTTTATTCCTACTTGAGAAGATAACTTAAGGCATATCCAACAAGGCTGTCAGCCGCCAAAAAGAACATAGACGCAATCAGCGCCAAGACTGAGATCATCACCGCTGTCACAAGGGTCTCCTTGCGGGTGGGCCAGGTTACTTTCCTGATTTCCATACGCACTTGCTTCAGGAATGCCACTGGGCTTGTTTTAGCCATATTTGCTCTCTCGTTACTTTCCGTACACTAAATGGCAGGAGTGGAGGGAATCGAACCCACAACCTTCGGTTTTGGAGACCGACGCTCTGCCAATTGAGCTACACTCCTATACAAAAAAAAGTAGTTATGCAAGAAAAAAA
>PNJU01000018.1 GCA_013822015.1 Candidatus Puniceispirillum sp.
CGCAGGGTACGCGTGGTTTTTAGGTAAGTGCCCAAGGAGTCTGATGCCATGAGATTTCTGCCCGTCTGGGGATTGTAAAATGTCACATGCGTAAGGGCGCTCTTTTGCAGCACCTGCCACTCTTCTTTTTTAAGGCCAAGCCCACCCGTGACCCCTTGGGCCCAGGGATCACGGGTCTTTTGAAAACGTCCCTGACCCAGCAGCAGCGGCGCGTCCATAGTCACATGGCCGCCCCGCAGGGACAGGTGCGTGACAGAGGTCCCCTCCAAACACATGGAAAGAAATTTTGAAACCGAGGGGGTCTTTGCAAAGGTATTTCCGCAGAAGGCGCTGTACCTGACGCTGGTCAGAAACGGCATTTGGCCCAGGGCCGCGTTCACACGTACGCACCCATCATCGTCGCACCGGCATATATGCCGCCGCCCAAAGGAGAGGGCCCTAGGTCCTTTTCCATACTTTGCAAACGCCTCAAAAAGCGGCAACAAAAGAGGATGATAGCCTTTTGACACAAAGGAGAGCTCTTCAAGACTTGGGTGGGTGACAAGGGCGTTCACGAGCTCCCTTGCAAAATGTGCGTAAACGGCGCGGCAAAAAATCAGCTCCCCCGCCTCGAGCGTGCGTATTTTCGCCCCCTCCAAAAATGGCTCCATCAGGGGGAAGAGCATTTTCTCCATCTTGGGCAAGGCAATGCGTCCCTGGCTGCGCGGGGCGTACAACCCCACCAACGCGTCAATCTGGGCATAGTCGTCTGGCAACGGCAGGCCTATGTCCAAAAAATCCCTTTGAGGGGAAACGCAGCCATGGGGACCGCCCCCGCCACACTGCGCAGAAACGCCCTTGCTTGTGAGGCCGTCAAGGCGCCCGCTCAATTGACCGTGGAAGCCGTCTTTGTCATCGTTACAGCGCGCACAAGGGTGTCCCATAGGGCGGGCCACCTCAAAGAAACTGGCCGCCTCCGCGCGCTCTTGGTCTGGGGTAGCACACGCATGGAGCTGGATGATGCCCAAGACCACAAAAAGAATGAAGCGCATTGTTCCCATTGTCTGTCCTATCGTTTTTGCTTTAACAATACGTCGTCACAGAGCAATCACTTTCTCAATGAAGACTCTTTCTTGCCATGCGCAAAGGTGCAAGCGTCAAGAGCGACTTAGGCAATCACAACACTACTAAGTCTGGCTCTATTTCTCTCAACATGCGCCCCAATAGCCACCAGATCTGCGTCTGTAAGGCCGAAATCCTTGGGGATTTTCTCTGCGTCAAGGCCAAAGGCCCTAAGAGAGGCATTCCCCAGGAAGCTCTCCACAAAAGCGCGCCCGTCCACGTGGGGCACACCACTGGCGCCGCCGCGCAGCGCCAGTGACTTGAGCGTCTTCGTATTTTTCAGAAATTGACCAAAGTGCACCGACGCCAGGAGTCGGCCATCAAGCTCAGGCACCCGTAGCGTTAAGGCCTCAAGGGCGCTTTCTTCCAACACCTGACATTCACCCGCACTGAGGGAAAGGGGATAAACACACTCCTCAACGGTGGCCGAATCAATTGCTTCATTGTTGGTCTGCCTCACCACGCGAGAGGGGCCCCATTCTACAACGTGTGGCGCACAGCAGTGCTTGGGAGGGCCAGAAAGAACAAGGCCTTTGACAGAAGTACCCATGAGGATCTCCTTCAAAAGACGCACTCTTACGGCCTCTTCATCTGTATGCGATACATAATCGCGGGAAAGGGTCACGTATGTTAAAAATGGCATTTGGCGCACCGCCGCGTTGAGGCGCGACGCGTCTTCATCCGTGCAGTGGCACAGGTGCCTTGCCCCAAAGGACAAGGACCTTGGCCCCTGTCCTTGCCTTGCAAACCCTTCCAAGGCGGGAATCAAAAGGGGATGAATACCAACGGAGGCAAAGGACAGCTGCCCTATGGGGCCCCGTGCCAAAAGCGCGTCCACAAGGGCCTGACAAAAGTATCCATAAACGGCCCGGCAAAAAACGAGCTCAGGGGCGACGCGCGCTCGGTTTATGTTACTCGTCCACCCCTTATAGGGCCCGAGGATGGGCGCGAGCATGTCCTCCACCTTTGGTAAACGAATCCGCCCTTGGTAGGGGGTCGTGTAGGACTTTGCCAAAAGATCCAAACGCTCCCGCACTTCTGGATCAAGAGTCTGTGCCCTCAAAAGCTGTGCCTGATATGCCACGGCTGGACAGCAATAATCGCCACGGGGAGTCTCAGTGCAGGTCCAGGACTCATCCTCACAGGCCTCATGGACCACCCTGTCGAGGCGATGGGCCTGTCCCGTGCAGGTCCTGTCCCAATCGCACTGGTCGCAAGGCAGTTGGGTAAGGCTTGCCGCCCCTTGCTCGCGCGTGGTTTTGAAAAAGTCGTATTGCTCATGGTGGGGACGCCCTGCCAAGCAAAGCCCCCCATCTTCGGTGGCGCATGCCTGCACACGCGCAGATCCAACGATCATCAAAAGAATCAAAAGCGCCCTTATCATTTGCTATCCTCCTGTTTTTATTCTTGAAATACACGACATGCAGCGCACTTCTTCCTGAGATAGCATTCTTATACGGTTTGTGACAAGATGGGTGCCAGATTAATACGGAGCGCCCTATGGAAGACAACACCCCTGTCGTTTTTCGTCCCCACCATTTTCTGTGTGCGCTGGGCTTTTCTGGAAAAGGCTACTCTCCATCCTTTGTGCGCAACTTTGCAAAGATTGTAAAACGCCTGCGCGCCGAAGATGGTGACCACGTCCCCATCACGGTGACGTCCATCACCGATGATGTGTGTGCGCCCTGCCCCTTGCGGCGGGACCACCTATGCACCCAGCAGGAAAAGATCTCGCGCCTGGACACCCGCCACGCCCGGGTCCTGGGTTGGCAAGAGGGTAAGACCTACACCTGGGGTGAGGCCAAAGCATGCCTTAAGCAATTGAGTGAGGAGGACTTTCACACCATTTGTGACGGATGTGGCTGGAAGGATGCGGGCCTTTGCTTGAAGGCGCTCCAAGGGCTACAGGAAGAACAAAATCAATAGGAGAGCTTACCCGTTTATGAAAGAAGGCGCTTGCAGCTTACGCTGAACCCCCCTTGCCTGGGCTCGCAGGGTGTTGTGGCTCTGGGACCCGCTTTGCTTGACGGACGAAATACGAATCACACGTGGTCCGGCAGAAACCCGGGACGGGGGAGCGGGCGCTGGCTCTTGCTCAAGGGCCGCCTTTGCACGCGCCCGGTAGCGCGCCAAATGATCATGGGCGTTTTCACGTTCCCCCCTTGAAACACGCACGGATCTTCGGTGATCGGGCTCTGCGTAACTGCCTGCCGGCACATTCAGGATATAGGCGCCCGCGTTCCTGGGGCGCAAGGGCGCGCCCATATCATAGCGCTCCGCCAAAAGGGAATGCCTTGCGTCTGGCGTGCGCTTTTCCTTGTTCCATACATCATAAACGCGGTTACGATAGGGCTCGTGGAGGGCTTTTGTGGCCGAGTGATAATGGGCCACAGCCATGTTCCAGCTGCCGTGATTGTTCTTGAGGTCCATCAAGAACTCTGACGCATACGCAACATTGCGGCGCGGATCAAGGGCCTCATCTAGGGACGCGAACGCGTTGGGGTGGTGGAGCAAATTTACCTGCATGCATCCCACATCAATGCTGCGCTTACCTTGCCTTTGAAAGTTACGCACCGCCGCAATGGCCGCCTCTTTTGTGGGATAAACATACCCCTGCCCCTCAACGTTCAAGGTCCAGGGCCACGCCACAAACTTGCCCGTGGCTGGATCTTTGCGTCCAGACTCTACCTTAGAGATGGCACCTAAAAGATGGCGCGGAATGCCTTTGGTTTTCTCGGTCAAGGCAATATTCATGGCACAAGCCTCGTGGGCACCAAAGCGACTGTTCATAAACTGGGCGCAGGGCGCCTCACCCACAAGGGTCAACCACAGCATCACTAGCAAGCCGTAACGCACCATTACCTTATCCCTGTTCATGTCCCCTTGGCACACAATGCAAAAAGCGTGCCAAGGGTGTTTTTTTATGTATCAACCCCACAAGCCTACGCCCGAGGGGCTTAATATTTCCTTAACACGCCCACTGCCTATACAGCTATAGCACTTTCGTTTCAGGACAGGAGTGAGGTAAGCGACGTGTATAAAGTATACACGAGCGACAAACGACGCCTCCCGAAATGACAAGGGGTTAGCTATATGCGCTTCGAGAGCCAAATGGCTGCGCGTGTCGCCCCCTTAATGGCGTGATATAGGGGCCCGTATGCAGGAGCCTCTTTGGCCCCAAAGGCAAGACCCGTGTCACGGTGCTCTTGCTCTTCCGCGCGAAAGCGGGCTATTGCCTCTTGTAAATCCTTCTCTTGGGGCATGGACGCCAAATAGGTTTCTTGCTCTGCGTAGTGGGCGTCAATGGCGTCTTCAACGGCCACCGTACAGGCCATGGCGCTTTTCTCGCCCAGTGCGGCGGTGGCGTAACCAAGGGCGTACCCAAGCACGTGCCACAGGGGATAAAGAGCCGTCGGACGCACACGGCGCGCGCGCACAGCGTCCTCAAAATAAGCCAAATGCGCCTCTTCTTGCTCTTTCATGTGGGCAATTGTTTCAGCACTGGGAGAACCTTCAAGGGCCTTGAGCTGTCCGGCATAAATGCGCAGAGCCCCGTACTCACCCGCGTGATTCACACGGATCATGCGCGCAATTTCTTCCTGTGGCGAACGCTCACCTGGAGCTGTGAAGTAAGTCATGACTTGGCCCCCTTTGTCTTATCCAAACGCACGCACCCGTGTAGGCGCTCATGACCAAAGCAAACAGAAAACTTAAGGTCGTGATGGACACACCAAACAGTGTCCCCTGGGGCCTGTCGCACGGCACAACGGTTATGGTCTTTGCCTGGGCCAAAAATTCCTCAACGGTTTTGGCCTTATTTGTCACCCGGCATGTTTTGGGGCCTTCCACGATCTGATGCTCCACAAGCACGTGATAGAATACGAGTGACGCATTCCCCACAAAGCCCATGAAGAGCACCATAAGACCTATTTTGTGGAAGTTGGGCACAAAATAGAGGATGAGGCTCAAGCCTCCTAAGGCCATGAGCACGTAACGCCCGTAAAGGCATAAAGCGCAAGGCTTCATCGCGAAATGATGTTCAAGGATATAGGCAAAGGCGAGGGCGCCAAAACACGCCAGAGTTGTCCAAATAAAGGGCGCGGGGCCGGAAAAAAAACGCTCAAGCATCTGTTTCTTTGTCTCTTTTAGTGCAAAAAACAGGCTAGCACGCTTTCGTTAAAAGAGGGAGGAGAAAAACGCAGTGACCACGGACCAGTACTTAATGATCACAAAACCAAAGATCAGGGCGCCAAACATCACACCCGTAATCAATCCCAGATTTTTGTCCAGCTGCGTACGGATATCCTCGCCAAAGTGATAAAGAAGCGCACCAAGGGTAAAAAAGCGAAAACCCCTGGCGATGCAGGAGGCGCTCACAAAGGTCAACATATCCAGCTTAGACACGCCGCTGGCAATGGTCACAATCTTATAGGGAATGGGTGTGAGCCCCTTCAGGGCAATGATCCAAAATCCCCACTGGTTAAAGTCGCCGCGCAATTTCTCAAAGGCCGCGTCCATGCCGTAGGTCTGGACAATCCACTCCCCAAACGTCTCATAAAGTGCATAACCAATATAATATCCCAAAAACCCCCCCACGACGGAGGTCGCCGTGCACAAGGTTGCCAGGCGCAAATAAGATTTTTTGTTGGCCACAAGCATGGCAATAAACAAGGGGTCTGGGGGCAGAGGAAAAAAAGAGCTCTCGGCGAAGGATACAGCTGCCAACACCCAAGGCGCACTGGGGCGCCCCGCAAACTGTAACATCCAATTGTATCCGCGCCGCAGCATTGTATTTCCTTTTCAAAAGACCCCTTTTCATAGCGTATTTTCTTGGCCCAAGGCAAGGTTTTTCACGATTCACTGTGTCTGGGCGGACACATTTTCTTTTTTCTTGTGAAAATCGCCCACGTCCACCGATTGTGGATTGTCTTGAAAAAAATCCCTCTTTACAGTCGAGCCACACAATTGAAATGGAGGCCTTCACATGCAACCCACTCAAATGACAGGCAGGTTATGGCTTATTCTGTGCGCTGTTGGCCTTCTAATTTATCTTCTCAATATCGATTACACCGCCGTCAACATGGCCATTCGCCCTGTGTCGGAAGAAATTGCGGCGGACCTCTCTGACCTTCAGTGGCTCCTGAGCGCCTACGTGCTTGTGTGGTCGGGACTTGTGATTCCAGCCAGCCGCCTTGCGGACTTTCTCGGCAAGCGCCTCGCCCTCATCATAGGGCTGAGCCTTTTTGTCGCGGGCTCCGCCGTGACGGGTGTAAGCGATACCCTCTTTCCGCTCATTGGCGGGCGCGTCCTCCAAGGCGTGGGGGCGGCGCTCTTTACATCCCCCGCCTGGGCTCTCATCTTCACCAGTGCGCCTCCGGAAAAACAAGGTTTTGCCATGGGGTTTGTCATGTCTTTTGCTGGGCTTGGCCTTGCCACCGGCCCGACCTTGGGGGGCTTTCTGATTGACCTGTTAAGCTGGCGTTGGATTTTCTACATCAATATTCCCCTTGGCCTTTTGGTGATCTTGGTGCTCTTAAAATTTGCCCCCAAGGACGAGGAGCCGGCGCATAAGCCCTCTTTCAATGGACTTGCCGCTACGCTGCTCATGTGCGCCATGGGCCTTTTCTTTTTCACCCTGAACCGTATTGAGGAAGCTGGTGCCTCGTGGCAGACCCTTGCCCCCGCATTTGGTGTAAGCGCCGCCCTTCTGGCCGCCTACATCCTGCGCGAGCGCCTCTCTAAGGACCCTCTGGTTCCCGGACATCTTCTGAAAAATAAGGTCTTCATGAGCGCGACACTGGGAGAGTTTTTCATGGCCATTAACTACGCCCTTGTCCTTGTGCTGGTGGCCCTTTATCTCCAAAACACCCTCCTGCTCTCCAGCCGTGACACAGGTCTCATCTTCATCGCCATGACCGTCTCCATGGGGGCCTTGTCTCCCATTGGTGGGCGCATGACCGACCGCTTTGGCGCGCGCACGCCCATGCTGTGGGGATGCGCTGTCACGGCTCTTGGTTTTGTGGCCATGGCGCAGCTGAACCAGCACACACCTCTCCCCTTTGTATGCTTTGCGCTCTTTTTGGTTGGCATGGGTCTTGGTCTTTATTTTGCAGCCTGCAACACGGCCATGCTGCAATCAGTGCCACCTGAGGACCTGAATGTTGCCTCAGGCTTTTACACCATGTTTATGTTGGGCGGAAATACCCTCAGCGTCATCACATCCACCTCCCTTGTGGTGCTGTGGGGGCGCACGTTTCTTTTTGAGAGCCTTTCAAAAGGGCATACGCCCTTGTCAGCGGATCAGCACGCAACCCTGGCAAGTCTCATCGCCCAGGTCGAGCCGCAAAAGCACACCTTTGAAGGCTTTGCCTCCCAAGACGTGCCTCTTTTGCTCGATCACATCGCTAAGGCCTTTGTGGGGGGCTTCTCCCGGGCCATGTGGATTGGCTTTGTGTGTTCCCTCTTGGCCTTTCTTTTCACCCTGCGGCTTTCAAAGTCCGGCCAGGTGAGCGCCACCCCCACCCTGGGACACGTCGTCTAAATTTACAGGGCACGCAATGCGTGCCCTTTTTTGCGCCATAAGCATCTAAAAAAATCCTGATTCATTGTCTTCGCTTTTTTATCAAAAAAAAATTGACAATTTGGAAATGATGGCCATAAAAGAATCATGGAGTCGTTTAACTGATTCGCGACAAGAATGAAACTGAACTGTAAATTACTTGCAAAAAGACTGACTGTTCTTTTAATGTCCAGCACGTCTTTATTTATGGCAACAAACGCCCTGGCAACGGATCCACATGAGGATCCAAGTCAGGCATCCCATGGCGCGAAGCGCGCTCAAGGCACCCTTGGACTGACGGACAACACGTCATCCAAAAAACACCGTACGAACCCAGATACGGATGAAGAGCATGTGCAAAATACCTCTGAGGACTTATCTCAGCTGGAAAAGATGCCTAAAGAAATTCTCGCGCAAATCGCGCACTATTTAGAAAATAATGATCTTCTTTCCTTTTCACTCACATCAATCACCCTCAGACCCACGGCCATTCAAGTTTATTTAAAAAACAACAGCCCTTCTCTTACCTGGACAAGCGCCTTGGCCTTTGATTCAGATTTTGAAGGTCAAATGAAACGTTTTGCGTTCGTTGCCAAAATCATGCCCCACGTCATGGGTGCGATGCTTGTCATGTACAAAAACCAGCACGCCAATGATGCTCTGGCCTTTAAGAATTTACTAGATACCCATGAGAATTTCACGTCCAAGGGGGGCTCTTTGAAAGACACGCCCCTTTGGACATTTCTGCGTGGCCTGAAAAAAGCGCAGCCCTCTTCAATTTCCCTCAAGGGCTTCCCGGTGAGCAACGACTCTGGAGATGGCGACAAACTCTTTGCCAATATGCTCCATTACATCAAAGGCAACTTTGAAACATCGCCCGCGCAGCTCGCGCACTATACAGCACCACGCTTTCCTCTGCTCACAAGTCCGCAAGCGCGCATGCATAAAGCCGCTTTGCTCAAAAGGGACGTCGCCAACGCGCTAAATCTGACCGCGCGCACGAAACTTTGGGATGAGGTAATCGAAACCTTTGACGCGCTTACACAGGCAGAACACATAGCTGCAGGGCAAACCTATGGGAATGCAGCACAACAAATGAACATCATCTTTGCCTTAGACAGGTCTTCCCTTTTTGCAAAAAGCGCGCAGCAGTTTGAGCGCGCCCTTGAAGATCAGAACATCCCAGATCCCCACCTCATCAGGGATATCGCGGTCGGTTACCGTGAGGCGGCCCTTATTGCGCAGGACGACGACAATAAAGCACGTTACGCCACAAAAAGCGCACAGTTTTGGAAAAAATATCTTAAGCGCACGCCGGAGCCGACGGCTATAGAATTAAATGAAGCTGCAAGAATCCACGAGCTTGCTGGGCACTTGGAGAAAAATCTGACCCAAAAAACGCGCCACTATATCGCCAGCGCAAAGGTATGGGACAGGTATCACACACGTGTCCCAAATCCAACGACCCAAGACCTCAGGACCATGGCACACCTCTATGCTAACGTATCCTTTTGCCCCATAACGACTGAGGACAAAAACACATATTTTCTTAAATGTGCACAGGTCTGGCAGACGTATTTGGCGCAAGTGCACCAACCAACGCCAGACGACCTCAAGGCGGCCGCCCTTGGCTATATGCGTGCAACCTACGCAGTACCTACTGAAAGGGATAAGCGACTCTGGGCTGTCAGAAGCACCTGGTTGTGGGATAAGTTTATCGCACAGGTAGAAACGCTTTCCCCTGACGACATGCGAGAGGCGGCCACCAGCTATGCCCATACCGCTGCAATGGTCTTGGATGCATCGGTGCGAACGTCACTCTTGACCAAAAGTGCAGATCTCTGGGATGGGTATTTTGCGTTAGTGCCTAACCCCAGCGTTCTAGACGCGCAAAACGCTGTCGGCGCATACTGCGGCAAAGCCAGTTGTGACGCAGATCCTGCGCAAAAAGGGGCAACGTTTTTGAAAGCAGCCAAACTGTGCGATCAATTTCTTGCCACCATCATACCCCCAAATACATCCGATGCGGCAAATGCATCTCATGCCAAAGGCGTTGCCCTGACGTACTTAATGACCGCACTTCATGTTGAGGGAGCCTCCCTACAAGACACATACGCGCTCAAAAGTGCTCAGTGGTGGGGCAATTATTTGGACAAAAACAAAACGCCAACTGTGGTGGACCTAAGCCATGCCGTCAGTGCTTATTATGAAGCATCCCAGCATCTAAGTGAGCCTGATGAAAAAGCGTCTCACGTGAGCACAAGTGCGCAGCTACTCGACCTCTATTTTGAAAAAGATAGCCATCCCACGGATCACGCGTGCAATTACGCCTCTAAGGTTTACGCAGAGGCCGCCACCTATGAACAAGACCCACAAAAGAAAGCACACTATCTGCGAGAAAGTACACGCCTCAAGCGTAAGCCCCCCCACGATCCAATAGAAACACAACCCACACAAGGACAGTAAAAGTGAATCTCACACTCAAAACACTCGCCATCTGTCTTGTAACAAGCACCACGCTTTTCGCAAGCCAGAGCATGGAGGACGCCAGCCAGGCGCCCCATGGCACCAAGCGTTTAGCTGAAGTACTCACGCACGAAGACGCAGATACCCCCAAGAAGATTAAAAAAGAAGAGGTGTCCCAAGAAGAGACACCTGAGGAAGAGATGGCGCAAGAGGCATCTCTTGTACTTCTTGATTTGCCTCCTGAGGTTTTAACGCGTATGGCGCAAAACCTCTCATCAAATAAAGATCTCCTGACCCTGGCCGCCGTAAACCAACAGCTGTTTGATATCGCCTTGACCGTCTTCTACAAAAGAAACAGCCCGACCCGCATCTGGACCAGCGGCCTTTCCTTTTCGGATGATCTTGAGGGAGAAATGCTGCGTTTCACCTTCACGGCCAAAAT